>NZ_JBJUVW010000009.1:0-4928 GCF_046236355.1 Massilia sp. BHUDP2 | reverse complement strand
CCAGATGATTCTGGTGGGGTTTTTTGCATTTAGATCCGCATTGCGAATCTTCACTCTCCTCCAAACGAAAAGCGGGGCCGAGCCCCGCCGATTCACGCCCCGGCGCTATCGTTCAGGTTCTTGCGCAGGTCGACCAGCTGGTCACGCAGGTGGGTGATCTCGTCCACCGAGCATTTGGTGGCGCACAGGATTTCCGGCATCAGCGCGGCCGCATCCTTGCGCAAGGACTGCCCCTGTTCGGTAAGGCTGACGATCACCTGCCGCTCGTCAGCGCGGGCGCGCGCCCGCTGCACCAGGCCCTGCGCTTCCATCCGCTTCAGCAGCGGCGTCAGCGTGGCGGAATCCAGGAAAAGGCGCTCGCCGATATCCGACACGGTCAGCTCGTCCTGCTCCCATAACACCATCATCACCAGGTATTGTGGATAAGTCAGACCGAGTTTCGGCAGCAGTCCGCGGTACACACGCATCATGGCCAAGGAGGTCGAGTAGAGTGCAAAGCAGAGCTGGTCGCCCAGCACGGGCGTAGGAGGAGTCGTTTTCATCAAACCAATATAGATCGCACACAAGCTAATTGCAAGCGAGGTGACCAGCAGGGGTCATGCAATATTAATAATGGGTGCTAAAAACGCGTTCTGTCCTATATTTACTTCGTTTCGTCGCATGAGGCCTTTTGGCGGAGACCCTCTGGAATACGATCAGCGGATCAAACCAGAAGGAGATGAGCATGGATAGACCAGCTGTGCCGGCGGCGCTGACGCCGGTTGCGAACGACGAACGCATCCAGTCGCTCGACGTCGTGCGCGGCTTTGCCCTCATCGGCATCCTCCTGATGAACGTCGAGTTCTTCAACCGCGCCACTGCCTCCCTCGGCTCCGGCATGCAGGGCGGCCTCACCGGCGCGAATTTCTGGGTCAGCTACTTCGTCCAGTACTTCGTCACCGGTAAATTCTGGACCATCTTCTCCCTCCTGTTCGGCATGGGCTTCGCCGTCATGCTGACCAGGGCGGAGCGCGCCGGACGCAGCTTCCTCGTCCCTTACATGCGCCGCATCGCCGCACTGGCCGTCTTCGGCGCCTTGCACCACATCTTCCTGTTCGCAGGCGACATCCTGTTCAGCTATGCCGTCGCGGCGACGGCCCTCTTGATCGTGCTGTATGGGCGCGCCAAGTGGATCCTGCTCGCGATCCTCCTGTGCGCCGGAGGCGGCTTCATCCCCGGCATGGACTGGCTGTTCGGCATTGCCGGCGGCCTGGCCTTCTTCGGCGTCGTCGCATGGTGGCTGCGCGGCGAACAGCGCATGAAACGCCTCGGCAATGCGCCGGTCATCGCCTTCATCATGATGCTGGTCGGCGTGCTTGCAACGATCGGCGGCGCCGTGACCTGGTTCTTGCCCGCCACGCCGCCGCAGGCGCGCTTCGGCCTGCCGATGCTCGGCATTGCCTTGATCACGCTGGGTACCCTCACCACGCGCTACCACGCCGACAAGCCGGCCCGCCCGTGGCGCATCGGTGTCGGCATCTACTGCTTTTCCTTCCTCATGATGACCGGCGCCGGCGCATCGATGTACTTCTTCCCGGAGAAGCCGCCCGTTGTCGCCACCAAGGAGCAAGCCAAGAAGCAGAAGGAGCAGGAGGCCGAACGGGCCAAGAACCTGAAGGAGCGCGAAGAACGCATCAAGCGCGAGACCACGGTGCTCACCAAAGGGAGCTTCGGCGACGCCGTGAACATGCGGGCCAAGCAATTCGTCGAAGACGCGCCGGGCCAGGTCGGCTTCGCGACCGTCCTGATCGCGATGTTCCTGATCGGTACCTGGTTTGTCCGCTCGGGCATCATGGAAAAGGCGCAGGCTAATTTACCGCTGTTCCGCAAGCTGGCCATGTTCGGCCTGCCGATCGGCATCGGCATGGGCGTGCTGGGATCCGCCATCGCCATGCATGCGGTGCCCGGATCACGCGGCGCCGACGGCTTCCAGCTGGCATCCGGCCTGCAAATGCTGGGCAACCTGCCGGCCTCGATCGGCTATGTCAGCCTGGTGATCCTGATGCTCTATAGCGCTTCGCCCTTGAACAAGGTGAGCGTGCTGGCCCCATTCGGCCGCATGGCCCTGACGAACTACCTGACGCAGTCGCTGGTCGCGTCGACCTTCTTCTTCGGCTACGGCTTCGGCAACTGGGGCATCTCGCGCCTCGACCAGATGCTGTTCGTGGCCGTGCTGGCGGCGGCGCAGATCGCGTTCAGCCATGTGTGGCTGTCGCGCTTCCGTTACGGCCCGATGGAATGGCTGTGGCGTGCAGTCACCTACTGGCAGATCCCGCCCATGCGCATCAAGACCCCGGCGGCCGTGCCCGCGGTGGCGACGCCGGCGTGAAGGGGTTGGTTCGACTCGGCGCGGCGCTGCTGGTGGGCGCCGCGCTTCCTGTCTGCGCGCAGCCGGTGAAGCTCGCCGGCCTGGGCCAGCCGGCGCGGATCCTGGTGGATCGCTGGGGCGTGCCGCACATCTACGCGGCCAGCCAGGACGACGCCTTCTTCGTCCAGGGCTTCAACGCCGCCCGCGACCGCCTGTTCCAGATCGACTTGTGGCGCCGCCGCGGGCTGGGCGAGCTGGCCTCGGTCTTCGGTCCCTCCTACGTGGAGCAGGACCGGGCCGCGCGCCTGTTCCTGTACCGCGGCAGCATGGCGCCGGAATGGGCCGCCTACGGCAAGGATGCGCAAAGGACCAGTGCCCGTTTCGTCGCCGGCATCAATGCCTACATCGACTATATCGGGCGCAGGCCGGAGCTGCTGCCTTTCGAGTTCCGCCAGCTCGGCTACAAGCCGGCGAAGTGGCGGCCGGAAGACATGGTGCGCATCCGCAGCCACGGGCTGACACGCAACCTGACCCAGGAAGTCGCCCGCGCGCGCGTGGTGTGCAGCGCGGGCCTGGCAGCCGATGCCGTGCGCGCCCAGCTGTCGCCGGCATGGACCACGCGGGTGCCCGAAGGGCTCGACCCCTGCCTGCCCGACGACGCGCTCGACGTCTTCACGCGCGCGACCGAGAACGTGCGCTTCGAACGGCGCAAGCTGCAGGTATCGCGCATGAGCGTCCCGAACGAGGAGACGCTCGAGGGCAGCAACAACTGGGTGGTCGCGCCCTCGCGCACCACGACCGGCCGGCCGATCCTGGCAAACGATCCGCACCGCGCCTACGGCGCGCCGTCGCTGCGCTACATCGTGCACCTGAGCGCTCCCGGGCTCGACGTCATCGGGGCAGGGGAGCCAGCGCTGCCCGGCGTGTCGATCGGCCATAACGGCAAGGTCGCATTCGGGCTGACCATCTTCAGCATCGACCAGGAAGACCTGTACGTCTACGAAGTCAATCCAGCGAACCCGCAGCAGTACCGCTACCAGAGCCGCTGGGAAAACTTCCGCGTGGTGCGCGAAAAAGTGCCGGTGCGCGGCGGTCCCGCACGCACGGTCGAGCTGCGTTTCACTCGCCACGGTCCCGTGATCCACCAGGATGCCCGCGAGCGCCGCGCGCTGGCGGTCCGCACCGCGTGGACGGTGCCCGGCATGGCTCCCTACTTCGGCAGCATCGACTACATGAAGGCCCAGGACTTCACCCAGTTCCGCCGCGCGATGGAGCGCTGGGGTGCGCCGACCGAAAACCAGGTGTACGCCGATACGGCCGGGAACATCGGCTGGGTTGCCGGTGGCCTGGCGCCCGTGCGTCCGAACTGGGACGGCTTGATGCCGGTGCCGGGTGACGGCCGCTATGAGTGGCAGGGTTTCCTCGACGGCGCCAAGCTTCCCTATGTCCTCAATCCGAAGCAGGGCTGGTTCGCCTCGGCCAACGAAATGAACCTGCCGGCCGGATTCCCCTACAGGGAGCACAAGCTCGGCTTCGAATGGCCGGACAATGCGCGCGCGCGGCGGATCGCGGAGGTCCTGTCGAAGACGCCCAAGGCGAGCATGGAGGACATGGAGCGCCTGCAGAGCGACGTGGTGTCGCTGAACGCGCGCCGCCTGGTGGCCCTGCTCAAGCCGCTGTCCTCGCCGGACCAGAAGACCCAGGCGGCCTTGCGCCTGCTGTCCGCCTGGGATGGCGAGGAGAAGGCCACGTCCGCGGCTGCGGCCCTGTACGAGGTATGGTGGTCGCGTCACCTCGGTCATGCGTTCAAGGAGGCGGTCCTGGCGCCGGCAGCGGCGCAGAGCTTCGATGCGCCGCATGCGAGCGTGCTGCTCGAGTCGCTGGAAAACCCGACGCAGCGCTTTGGCGCGGATGCGGTCCGCAAGCGTGACGAGGTGCTGCTTGCCAGTCTCGCGCGAGCGTGGGCGGAAGTGGAGGGCCTGCTGGGGCCGGATCCGGCGCGCTGGCAATGGGGCAGGCTGCACTTCAGCTATTTCGTGCATCCGATGACGCCGATCCTCGACCAGGCTGCCCGGGCGCAGGTGAACGTCGGGCCCTTGCCGCGTGGCGGCGGCGCCTACACGGTCAACGTGTCGAGCTACCACCCCTACAGTTTCTGGCAGGCGCACGGACCGTCGTTCCGCATGGTGCTCGACGTCGGCAACTGGGACAACTCACGGGCGATCAACACGCCTGGCCAGTCGGGCGACCCGGCTAGTGCGCACTACCGCGATCTCGCGCAACCCTGGGCAGAGGGCAGGTACTTCCCGCTGCTGTACACGCGCGAGGCGGTGGAGAAGGCGGCCAGACAGGTCATCGACCTGCTGCCGGGGCGCTGACGAAAGGGGCTTGCAAGCCGGCGCGCGCTTTGTTATAGTTCGCGTCCGCTTCGTTTCGAGCAAAAAAACGTTAACGTAATCAAGTGGTTACGATGACAAGCTCAAGAGAAATTCTAAAAACGAAGCGAACGAGGGGTTGACGAGTTAAGCGAAACACTGCATAATCTCACTTCTCTGCTGCTGACGAACACAACGCTTCGTAA
>NZ_JBJUVW010000008.1:0-5491 GCF_046236355.1 Massilia sp. BHUDP2 | reverse complement strand
TGCTATCGCTACGAAGCGTTGTGTTCGTCAGCAGCAGAGAAGTGAGATTATGCGGTGTTCTGCGTTTATCGTCAAGCCCCTCTTTTTTCTCTTTCGCTGTCGCTGCCTTGAAAGCTGCGATGTGCGTCGAAGAAACGAGACTATAGCAAAGCTCCCGTATGCAGCGCAAGTGGTCCGTATGTGAACAAGCCACAGTACCGGCCCCGCCCAAGCGGCGCCGACAATAGTCTGCATCTATCAACTTCTTTGATTAAATTTGCTTTTAGCTATGAATGAGAATCGATATCATTTGGCGTACAGCAGTGTTAACGAAGCAGAGGAAGAGCAAGCATGGTCATCGCCGCCAAGAAAACCAGTCAGGTCATTACCCACATGGCGATCGCGTTCGCCATCGCGTACGCCGTGACGGGCTCGGTCGTCTTCGGTGGACTGGCGATCGTGATCGAACCGCTCATCAATGTGTTGCTGCTTCCCTTGCACGAGAAGGCATGGGCCGCCGTCCGTGCGCGCGCCCTGAACGAAGGTGAACGCTACCTGCGCATCGCTGCCGAGAAACTGAGCCAGACCGCCCTCCACATGGGCGTGGCCTTCGCAGTGATGTATGTTGCCACCGGCTCGCTTGCGTTCGGCGGCATGGCCGCGGTGCTCGAACCGGTCTGCAACGTCCTGCTGCTTCCGGTCCATGACCGCTTCTGGAACAAGCTGGAACTGCGCATGAACGGCGGCGTCCAGGCTGCCTGAGCATGCATTGGCATACAGACAAAAGCCACTGACCGCTCAGTTTCCAGTGTTACACTGTCACGCTGGTGCGGACACGTTGTCCGCACCGCGGCCCTGGCGAGCTTCGCCTTCGACCAGATGAGGCAGTATGAGCAAGATCGTTTGGCCCGCTTCGCGTTCCGAAGCGGCCGAGCTGATTAGATCCCGGGACTGGAGCACGACAGCGCTCGGCCCCATCGACAGCTGGCCAGCTGCCCTGCGCACGCTGACCGACGTCGTCCTGCGCTCCCCGGCCAGCATGGCCCTGATCTGGGGCGACGACCGTACCCTCATCTACAACGACGGCTACGCACGGGTGTGCGGCAGCAAGCATCCGCAGGTCCTCGGCACCTCGGTGCTGGACGCCTGGCCGGATGCCCGCGACTTCAACAAGGAAGTCTTCGATGCCTGCTTCGCCGGCGAAGAGCGGGTCTTTCGCGACGCCCGCTTCGTCCTCGACCGTCATGGCGTGCCGGAGGAGATCTGGTTCGACCTCTATTACGGTCCGGCCGTCGATGAGCACGGCGTCGTGCGCGGGGTGCTGGCGACCGTGCTGGAGACGACCGAGCGGGTGCACAGCGCACAGCAGCGGGAACGCCACGAAACCCATCTCGAGCAGGTCAACAGCGACCTGGACGCCCTGCGCATCACGCTCGAACAGGCCAACCGGCGCCTGTCCAGCGACATGGACTTCCTCAACACCCTGTTCCGCCAGGCGCCGAGCTTCATGGCGGTGCTCACCGGTCCGGAACACGTGTTCGCGCTGGCCAACGACGCCTACCTGAAACTGGTCCAGCATCGCCCGATCCTCGGCAAGCCGGTGCGGCTCGCCCTGCCGGAACTCGATGGACAGGGCATCTACCAGCTGCTCGACGGTGTCTACACGAGCGGTGAGCCCTACCATGGCCGCAAGCTCGAGGTCCAGCTGGACCGCGGCAACGGCCAGGACATGGAGCGCCGCATCCTCGACTTCGTGTACCAGCCGCTGAAGGATGCGGACGGCCGTATCCACGGCATCTTCGTCGAAGGCGTCGACGTTACCGATCACGCGCTGACCGAGGAGCGGCTGCGTGTCGCCCAGGAAGCCGGCGGCATCGGCACCTTCGAGTGGTACCCGAGCACCGGCAAGCTGGTGGTGTCGGATGCCTACCGCCGCATCTGGGGCTTCGCCCCCGATATCGAGATCACTGCCGACCTGCTGCTCAGCCGCGTCGACCCGTCCTTCCTGCACCTGGCCGGACCGAACCGCATCGGCAGCGAATCGAATCCGCTGCGCTACTCGGAATTCCTGATCACCCGCATCGACAACGGCGAGCGGCGCTGGATCGCGCGCCGCGGCGAGGCCGTGCCGAGCACGATCGCCGGCGAGCGGCGCTACCTCGGCGTGGCCCTCGACATCACCGAGCGCAAACGCACCGAGGAGAACCTGCAGCAGGCCGAAGCGGCGCTGCGCGAACTGAACCACGCGCTGGAGCGCAAGGTCGTGCTGGAAGAAGCCGAGCGCGCCAAGGCCGAGGATGCGCTGCGCCAGGCCCACAAGATGGAAGCGGTCGGCCAGCTGGCCAGCGGCGTGGCCCACGATTTCAACAACGTCCTGCAGATCATCTCCAGCAACCTGCAGCTGATGGAACTGGACGGGATCGGCAGCGTGCTCGGTGCGCGCGTGGCAAGCGCGGTTGCGGCCGTCGAACGCGGTTCGAAGCTGTCCTCGCAGCTGCTCGCATTTGCGCGCCGCCAGCCGCTGCAGCCGGTGACCACCGATCTCGGACGCCTGCTCGCCGACATGGAGTCGCTGCTACTGCGCGCCCTGGGCGACCGGATCGTGCTGGACCTGCGCCGCGCGCCGGGACTCTGGCATGCCAGGGTGGACCGCAACCAGCTCGAGAACGCCATCCTGAACATGGCGATCAACGCGCGCGACGCGATGGGCGGCAGCGGGCGCCTGACGATCAGCGTCAGCAACGGCGAGGCATCCGCAGGCCAGGTGTCGCTGTCGATCGCGGATACGGGCTGCGGCATGACGCCGGAAGTCCTCGCCAAGATCTTCGATCCGTTCTATACGACCAAGGCGCCCGGCGAAGGCACCGGCCTGGGCATGAGCATGGTGTACGGCTTCGTGAACCAGAGCGGCGGCGCGATCCGCATCGACAGCAGCCCGGGCGATGGGACGACGATCACGATCCTGCTGCCGCGCGCCGAAGGCGAGGCGCTGCACGTGCAGGCTGTGAGCGAGGCCAGCGTGCCGGGCGGCGACGAGACCATTCTGGTGGTCGATGACGACGAGGCGGTCGTGGCCACCACCACCGAGCTGCTCGCCGGCCTGGGCTACCGGGTGCTCGGTGCCGAGAGCGGACAGCAGGCGCTCGCCGTGCTCCAGTCCGGGATGCCGGTCGACCTGCTGTTCTCCGACCTGTCGATGCCGGGCGCCGTCGACTGCGCCTCACTGGTGGCGCAGTGCCGGCACGTCGCGCCGCGCACGCGCATCCTGCTGACCTCGGGCCAGCTGCCCGACACCTCCTTCGACGAAGCGATCGAGCTGCTGCCGAAACCATTCAGCCGCGAGCAACTGGCGCGCACGATCCGCGGCCAGCTCGGTGCGAGCGCGCTGTCGGTGCCCATGGCGGCGCCGGCGGTCGCGGACGACATTGTGCGCACGATCCCGTCCGCGCAGGACGACACGCAGCGCATTCTGGTGGTCGAAGACGATCCGGACACGCGCGAACTGGCCTGCGAGCTGCTCGCGGCGCTCGGCCATGCGGCCAGCGGCAGCGGCTCGGCCGAACATGCACTCATGCTGCTGAACGAACATGAGGTCGACATTCTCTTCACCGACCTCAACCTCCCGCGCCTGTCGGGCCTCGAGCTGGCGGCGCGGGCGATCGCGATGCGTCCCATGCTGCGCGTGATCCTTACCTCGGGCGAGGGGAACAACGTGCGCGTTGCGCCCGACAGCGGCATCATCGTGCTGCCCAAGCCCTACGATCTGCTGCAGCTCGAACAAAGCATCGCGCGAGCGATGCTCGAAGCGGGCGAGACTCTTCAATAAGACCGCTCCAGGACAAGATGCTCACCAAAACGATCGAAACCCGGGCCCTGCTGATCGACGACCACCTGATCAATGCGGACCTCGTCGGCGGCATGCTGGCGGCCGAATCCGGCATCGTGCTGGAATACCAGCAGGATCCGTCGCGCGCGCTAGAGACGGCGTTGGCATTCGCGCCGACCGTGATCATGGTCGACCTGCACATGCCGCTGATCGACGGGCTGGAAGTGATCCGCACCCTCAAGCAGGATTCGCGCGTGGCCGAGGTGCCGATCATCATGCTGTCGTCGAACACCAGTCCGCGCGTGAAGGCGAGCGGTTTCGAGGCGGGAGCGATCGATTACCTTGTGAAGTGGCCGGACAGTGTCGAACTCACGGCGCGCCTGCTGGCGCACTCGCGTGCCTACCGCGCGACGCGGGAACGCGACCGCGCGCTGGAGGCGCTGCGCGCGAGCCAGGCCGAGCTCTTCGCACGCACGCACGAACTGGCCCGGACACAGGCCTCGCTGCACGAAGCCGAGAAAATGGAAGCGATCGGCCAGCTGACGAGCGGCGTGGCACACGATTTCAACAATGTGCTCCAGCTGATCAACGGGCACCTGCAGCTGCTGCGGGTGGCGCACCGCGCCGACGAGCGGACGGTGAAGCGCCTGGAAGCAGCCTCGGAAGGCGTACGCCGCGGCGCCCAGCTGGCCTCGCAGATGCTGGCCTTCGCGCGCCGGCAGCCGCTGGCGCCGCTGGCCCTGGATGTGGGCCGGCACCTGCGCAGCATGGAAGGCACGATCCGCCAAACCCTGGGCGGACATGCGCTGACGCTGTCGCTCGGCGACGGCCTGCAGGCCTGCGTCGATCCGGCCCAGTTCGAGAAAACCGTCCTGCATCTGGTGCAGAACGCGGCGGAAGCCATGGACAAGGACGGGTGGCTCGAGCTGACGGCCGACGCGGCGCACTTGCCGGGACATGCGCAGGCCGACGAGGCCCCGGGTTACCTGCGCGTCCGCCTCACGGACAACGGCCCCGGCATGGACGAAGAGGTCCAGCGGCGCGCCTTCGAGCCCTTCTTCTCGACCAAGGCGGGCCGGCGCAGTGCCGGCCTCGGGTTGAGCCTGGCCTTCGGCTTCGTGCGACAAAGCGGCGGGCAGATCGAACTGGCAAGCGTGGCCGGCAGCGGCACGGCCGTGAGCATGTATTTCCCGCTGCTGCAGGCGGCCGAGGTGGAACCGGCGCCCGCAGCGGCGCCTGTCTCCGTACGGACCGTGCTCGTCGTGGAAGACGAAGCGCCTGTGCGGCAGGTCAGCGTCGAGGTGCTGCGCAAGCTCGGGCTGTGCGTGCTCGAAGCAGCGGACGGCGAGACAGCGCTGGGTATGATCCGCCAGCGGCTGCCGATCGATCTCGTCTTTACCGACCTGGTCATGCCCGGCGAAGTGCGCGGGCAGGATCTGGCGGCGGCAATGGCCGACTACCTGCCGCAGGCAAAGCTGTTGTTCGCATCGGGTTATCCGGGCGAAGGCAGCGCAGACGACGAGATCCTCGAGCGCAATCACCTGCTGCGCAAGCCGTACCGGCTCGAGGAGATGACGCGACTGGTGCAGCAGTTGCTGGCGGAAGAGTGAGGATCCGCAGTGCGGATCCGAACAGCAGGCTTTAGGACTACAAAGCAAAAAACCCCACCAGAATCATCTGGTGGGG
>NZ_JBJUVW010000007.1:0-7472 GCF_046236355.1 Massilia sp. BHUDP2 | reverse complement strand
GTGCGAAGCGTTGTGTTCGTCAGCAGCAGAGAAGTGAGATTATGCAGTGTTTCGCTTAACTCGTCAACCCCTCGTTCGCTTCGTTGCAGATTTCTCTGCCGACCTTGCTAACGCAACCATTTGATTCCGTTAACCTTTTTCGATCGTGCCTTGCAGCGTTCCCGAAGCGGACGCGCACTATAGCAAACGCCGACGGAGTCCGCAAGCCCTTGCCCGGACGTGCCGGCGGGTGCGGTGCGTGTCGGTTTTGGCAATGCCGGGTATATTGCGTGCCAAACCAGCATGCCGGTCGCACGGGTGCTATGAGCTATTGGAGAGTAGATGAAGCACCCATTATTTCGCCGCACCGCCATCGCCGCGGCATGCATGTCGGCCCCACTGTGCGCGATCGCCCAGGAGGCACGCGCGCCCATCAATGTCGTGGTGGTCAGCGCCACCCGCTCCGCACACACGAGTTTCGACCTGCCCGCCGCGATCGACATCGTCGACGCATCCCAGCTGCGCGACACCCAGCCGCGCGTGAACGCTTCCGAAGCCCTGGCCGCGGTGCCGGGCCTGGTCGCGCGCGACCGCCAGAACTATGCGCAGGACCTGCAGATCTCCTCGCGCGGCTTCGGCGCGCGCTCGGCCTTCGGGGTGCGCGGCGTGCGCCTGGTGGCGGACGGCATCCCGGCCACCATGCCCGACGGCCAGGGCCAGGCCGCGACCTTCAACCTCGACATCGCCGAGCGCATCGAAGTGCTGCGCGGTCCCTTCTCCGCCCTGTACGGCAACCACTCCGGCGGCGTGATCCAGCTGTTCACGCGCGATCCCAAGGGCGCGCCTTCCATCGAAACCAGCTTCTCGGCCGGCAGCGACGGCCTGCGCAAGCTCGACCTGAACGCACAAGGCAGCAGCGGCAAGCTCGGCTACCTGCTGGACGCCTCGCGCTTCGAGACCGACGGCTACCGCGCCCACAGCGCCGCCACCCGCGAGCAGGCCTATGCCAAGCTGGTGGTCGAGCCAGACAAGGACAGCCGCCTGGTGCTCACCGCGAGCGGACTGCGCCAGGACGATACCCAGGATCCGCTGGGCGTAACCTGGGCCACCTGGCAGCGCGACCCGCGCGCCGGCGAGACCGATACGACCGACACCCAGTCGCCACAGCGCCCCCTGGCCGAGCGCTACGACACCCGCAAGAGCATCGACCACCAGCAGTTCGGACTCACTTGGGAACAGCGTTTCGGCCCCGACCGCCTGCTGGTGACCGCCTATGGCGGCAACCGCCGCGTGATCCAGTACCAGTCATTCTCGCGCGGCTTCCAGGCCCCGCCCACGCACTCCGGCGGCGTGGTCGATTTCGACCGCGACTTCCACGGCATCGACGCCAACTGGCGCGCCGTGCGCGAGCTGGCCGGGGGCACGCTGCGCGCCACCGTCGGCCTGGAAGTGGCGCGCTCGCGCGACGATCGCCAGGGCTTCGAGAACTTCGTCGGCAACACCTTCGGCGTGAAGGGCAACTTGCGGCGCGACGAACAGAATGAAGTCAGGAGCGTCGACCCTTACGCCCAGCTCGAATGGGAACGCGGACCCTGGGTCCTGACGGGCGGCGTGCGCCGCAGCCGCATCAGCTTCGACGTCACCGACCGCTTCCTCGCCAACGGCAACGACAGCGGCAGCGTCGACTACCGCCACACCTCGCCACTGGTGGGCTTGCTGTACAAGGTCTCGCCCTCGCTGAACGTGTATGCCAGCGCCGCGCGCGGCTTCGAAACCCCGACCCTGAACGAATTGTTCTACTCGGGCACCGGCGCCGGCTTCAACTTCCGCCTCGCCCCCGCCATCGGCAAGCACTTGGAGGCCGGCGTCAAGGCCATGCTGATGCCGGGTGTGCGCGTGAACGCGGCCGTGTTCCAGGTGCGTACCGAGGGCGAGCTGGTGGTCGACAGCTCATCGGGCGGGCGTACCAGCTACCGCAACGCCAGCGCTACCCTGCGCCAGGGCGGCGAACTGTCGCTGGATGCGGAACTCGGCGGGGGCTGGAACGCGCGCCTTGCGCTCACGGCGCTGCGCGCCACCTACGAGGAAGGCTTCGGCGCCGTGCCCGAGGGCAGCCGGCTGCCGGGCATCCCGAAGACCAGCCTGTACGGCGAGTTCGGCTGGAAGGAGCAGTCCGGCCGCTTCGGCGCCGCGCTGGAGACGATCGCCAACAGCCGCGTCTATGCGGAAGACACGAATACCGCCACGCCGGCGCCGGGCTATGCCATCGTCAATGCGCGCGTGCAGGCCAGCCAGCAAGTGAAAGGATGGCGGTTCAAGCAGTTTGCGCGACTGAACAACCTGTTCGACCGCGATTACGTGGGCTCGGTCATCGTGGGCGACGCCAACCGCCGCTATTACGAAGCCGCGCCCGGACGCAACTGGATCCTGGGCGTCAGCGCGCAATACCAGTTCTAGACCTTTGCGATCCCGGTACGCGTCGGCAGCGCCACACCGGGATAGAGCTTGGCGAGGGTGGCGTCAGTGGCCGGAACCAGCACGGCTTCCACCAGCTTGACCGCCACGGCCTCGTCCGGCGCGGCGCGCACCGACTTCCACAAGTCCGGATGCGCGGCCGCGTGCTCGCCCAGGGCCCGCTCGACTTCCTCCTGCCAGAAGGCCGGCGCTTCGCCTTCGACCCAGTTGCCGCGCCCGCGGCCGAAGTGCGCCACCGCCAGGTAGCGCAGCACGGCGCTCACCAAGAGCGACTGCAGGAAGGGATCGGCGAACTGCACCCCCGGCTTGTCGCGGTCCGTCCTCTGGTTGAAGCCCCAAGCCGCGCCGGCCATCGTCAGGCCGCCGACGATCGCGCCCAGCAGCGCCCCTGCCCCCATGGTCAGGCCGCCCGCCATCATGTCAGCCGACAGTCCCGTCGCCGCGCCCGACACCACCGCGCCGAGCAGGCCGGCCTGGGCCTTGTCCACCGGCGCGTGCACCGCGAAGTTGTCGCGCACGCGCGCATTGATGGTCAGCGCCTGGCCCGGATCGATCCGGTGCAGGGCCAGCAGGCGCGCCGTCGCGCCGTTGATGCGGGCGTTCAGGCGTTCGACCAGCGCCGCCATCGCCAGCTCCTGCCGCCGCTGTTCGTCCTTGCCGATGCCGACCGCCTTGAGCGCGCTGCGCAGCATGCTGCGGCCCTCTTCCGCAATCGGTTCGGCGTCGCGCGCGGCCGCCGCCAGCTGCTCCGCCGAGACGCGCAGCGCGCCCAGGTAGCGTTGGCGGTTGGCGGCGGACCAGGCCTCGAGCAGGCGCGCATAGCCGGGCCGCTTCTCGTCGACGACCAGGCGCCCGATCGCTTCGTAGAACACGTGTTCGTGCACCCAGCAGCGCGCAAAGGCGTCGAGCGGCAGCACTTCCTTCACCACCGGGAACTGGGCCAGGTGCTGGCGCCAGCGCCCCTGCTCGCCGGATTCCTCGGCGCCGGGGCGCGGTGGTCCCATCTGGTTGAGCAGCACGGCGACCGGCTTGCCGAGCCACTCGAGGATCTTCATCTCGGACGGCAGGTAGCCGGCGTCCTGGGGCGATTCCGAGGAGTTGACCAGGTAGAGGATGACGTCGGCTTCTTCCTTGGCGGCGCGCAGCGCCTGCTGGCTGAGCCAGAACGGGCGGTCGCGGTAGCGGTCGAACACCTCGCGCAGGAACCAGCCGATCGGGTTGCCCGCCATCGACAGGCGTTTCAAGAGGCGTACCGAATCGCCGAAGCCCGGCGTGTCCCACAGCACGAGGGTGTCGCCGGCCTCGCTGCGCTGCAGCGGGTGCGCCTCGGCGAACTGGGTCACGTGGGCGGCGTCGCGCACCTCGCCCACGTCCATGCCGACCAGCGTGCGCGCCAGCGTCGTCTTGCCGTTGTTGGTGTGCGAGACCAGCGCGAACTGGATCTTGACCGGTTCCGGGTTCATCGCGTTCATCGCAGCTCCGGCAGTGACAGGCCGGCGCCCAGCTCGAGCGGATGCTTGTCGGGTTGGAGCAGGTTCACGAAGGTGGCCGAGGTGCCGTGGAAGCTGCAGAACTGGCGCCACAGCGCGCTGCGCTCGGCCACGCGCGCGGCATTGCCCTGCTGCTCGCCGATGCGCTCCACCAGCGGCGACTCGTCGACCAGGACGGCGACGCCGCGCTTCACGCGCTTGCTCAGGTAGTCGAGGAAGGCGCCGTGGTTTTCCTTCTCGGGCGTGGCGGCAAGACTGAACAGCACGGCGGTGACGGTGACGCCCGCTTCGTCGAGCGCGGTGTCGCGCAGGGCTTCCTTCGGATCGATGCCATAGGCGGCCGTAGGACGCAGCTGGACGCGCGCCTGCGCACCGAGCGCGCTCGCCGCGATCGCCCACAGACCGCGGTCGCGCGCTTCGTCGAGGGTGTAGCTGTAGGGGAGCACGCGCAGCAGTGCCGGCGCGCCGGCGCCGATGCTGTCCGCCAGCTTGCGGTAATAGGGCTGGTCGAGGTCGAGCGGGAAGCTGCGCGCCAGCCGCCTTGCGCGCCAGGCGGCGAAGCCGGCCAGCAGCAGGCGCGGCAGCACGACCAGCAGCAGCAAGGTCGCGCCATACAGGTGCACCCAGCGCTCGCCGCTGGCGGCATTCACCATCCGGCCGAAGCGCAGCAATTCGATCTCGGTGAGCGAGAAGCCCTGCAGGAAGTGGAACACGCTCATCGCCGGCATGAACAGCCAGGACAGCAGGGTGTGGACCTGGCGGCCGTCGAGGAAGGTACTCTCCCAGCCGACCACGTACTGGGTCAGCAGGCCGCGCGCATACAGCGAAGCGATGGCGCCGAGCGCAAAGAAGGCCGCGGCAAGATGGATGCTGCGGCTCAGGCGCGCCCGGGTCAGCGGTTCGCTCAGGGCGGCCCACTCCCCCATGAAAACGGCGATGCCCTCGGCCAGCGGCGCCGGCAGCTTGCGCGGCACGGCGGCCTTGCCCACGCTCAGGCGGCGCAGCAGATTCGGGCTCGCCCAGCCGGGCCGTTTGCCGGGCACGATGACCCGCATCAGCGCCGACACCAGCATAAACAGATAGACCAGCAGGTTCCAGCCGATGATCAGGAGGAAGGGTGCGGAGAGCAGGTCGACGCGCTGCGGATCGGCGATGCGGTCGATGACTGCGCCCGAGACGAAGGCCAGGAAAGGCAGGGCCAGCCAGACGCCGCCAAGGCCCAGGCGGCGCTTGGCGAATGCGCCGAAGGCGGGCGAGCGTTCGCCCAGGCGTTTCAGGATCTGCTCGGAGCGCTGCTGCAGGAAATGCTGCTGGGTGACGGCGCTCTTGCTGTCGGCCGCCTGCCAGGCGGCGAGTTCCTTCGCGCTGCGGCTTGCGTACTTGCGGTCATCGTCGCTCAGCACCGTGTGATCGACGTCGGCGGACTCGATGGCGCGTACCAGTACGACATTGCGTGCGACCTGTTCGTTCATGCTTCTCCTGTCATGGTTGAAATGGCAAGGCTACAGGTGCATTGTGCCGCAGTTTGGGACGGAACATCGTTCCCGCGCTGCTTGCGGTCGAAGTCGAGGCGTAAAAAAAGCCCGGGAAACCCGGGCTCGCAATGTGTTTGCGCCGGCGTTCAGCTGCCGGGATTCTTCTTGTTCGGCTTGCTGCCGAAGTCCGACGCCGGCTGGTCGGGCCGGCCCTGCAGGCCTTTCGCTCCACCCACGCCGGAGTCCGATTGCTGGGAACCGGCGTGCTGGTATTGCTCCATGCCGCCCGCACCGGATTGCTGGGCTTCACCCAAGCGATTCTGCTCGGCCTGCGCCTGCATGCGCTGGCCGCGCTGGCGTGCGCTCCAGCCCTGGTGGACCGAGCCGGCGCCGCCGCGCTGGCCGCGGCCGCTCGTGTCCGACTGCTGCGAACCGGTGTTGGCCATCGGGAAAGGCGATTCTGGTCCGCCGCGCATCACGGCGCCGGGTGCGCGCGTCTGCATGCTCCCTTCCGCAACCGTCACGCCTTTCGGCTTGTGGATACCGCGCGAACGGTTGTCGCCACCCAGGCTTTTTTCCTTCGATTTCATGATTCCTCCTTCGCTTCGCTGAACCGATGGACCGATCATGCGCGTCGAAACAGTGGGGCTGTATAGGAGAAGACTCCGAGCCACTGTAGGAATCGCCGCACGATTACCGTTCAGCTAGCGGAGAGTGGACGGGGCAAGACTATTCTGAATACCTTGAGATGTGGCAAATGCTTGCTAGAACAGACTGCTAGCATTTTTGCTTGCCATGCCAAGGGGAAATGTAATGAAGTCCGGCCTGCCCAAGCTCTGCCTGTTGTTCTCCCTTTGCCTCAGCCTTGCCGCGAGCGCCGGCCCGTCGATGAAACGCCGGGCCTGGATCACCATCGGCGATGCGGCCTATCGGCAGGTCAAGACGATCGCTCCCGATGCGGTGGCGATCGACAGCCGCCAACTGCCTGCGGAAAAGGTACACGCCATCGTCGTCGATGAAGGCAGGCTCGCGAAGATTGCCGGCGTGATCCACCAGCGCCTGGGACAGTGCGGTGGCTACATATATCACGGTAGCGAAGCCGAGGCCCGTGCGGCGCTCGACCGGCGCCGCGTCCTGGCGCCGGCGCGCACATATGCAATTGCTCAACGCGAACTAGTCGAGCCCATGCTGGCGGGCATGCAGGAGAAGCAGATCGAGGCGAGCATCCTGAGCCTGAGCGGTTTTACCAACCGCTATTTCCGGAGCCAGTCGGGTGTGGACGCATCGAACTGGCTGCTGGCGACCTGGCGCGAACTCGCTGCCGGCCGCGCGGACATCTCGGTGATGCAGGTCCATCACCAGGGCTACCCCCAGCCGTCGGTCAGCCTGACCATCGCGGGGTCGGACCTGGCGGAAGAAACCGTGGTGGTCGGCGCGCACCTGGATTCGATTGTCGGTATCGGAATGAGCGAGACGGCACGCGCGCCGGGCGCCGACGACGACGCGTCGGGCGTGGCGAGCATGACCGAGGCCTTGCGCGCGCTGATTGCGAGCGGCTACCGTCCGCGCCGCACGATCCAGGTCATCGCCTATGCGGCGGAAGAAGCGGGATTGCGTGGCTCGCAAGAGATTGCGCGCCAGTTCAGGCAGGCGGGCAGGAAGGTCGCCGGCGTGCTGCAGCTCGACATGACGAACTACAAGGGTGCGGCAAACGACATCTACCTGATCACCGATTACACGAACAGCCAGCAGAACGCCTTTCTCGCCCAGCTGATCGGCGCTTACCTGCCCGGGCTCACGGTCGGCTACGACAGGTGCGGTTATGGCTGTTCGGATCACGCAAGCTGGGATGCGCAAGGCTATCCAGCGTCGATGCCCTTCGAGTCATCGATGGCGCGATACAACCCGCACATCCACACATCGAAGGACACCCTGGCCAACTCGGGCAACCAGACTGCCCACGCGCTGAAATTCGCCCGCTTGGCGGCAGCCTACATGGTGGAGCTGTCGAGCCAATAAAGCTGTAGTGAAGATCCGCAGTGCGAATCTGAAT
>NZ_JBJUVW010000006.1:0-14656 GCF_046236355.1 Massilia sp. BHUDP2 | reverse complement strand
CTCTTTCGCTGTCGCTGCCTTGAAAGCTGCGATGTGCGTCGAAGAAACGAGACTATAGCAAAGCGCGGCGGGACTGACAACGCCTGCGACTATGTTATCGTCGCGTTTTTTCCACCTTATCTCCCCGGCAATGCACCTTCCCCATATTACGCCGACTGCCGATGCCGTCCTGTCGCAGGCACTGCTCGATGCCATCAATAACAAAACCAAACCGCTCGGCAGCCTGGGACGCCTCGAAACGCTGGCCGCCCAGCTCGGCCTGATCCAGGGCACGACGCGCATCCGGATCACGGATCCCGCCATCCTGGTATGTGCGGGCGACCATGGTGTCGTGGCGGAAGGCGTATCGGCCTATCCGCAGGACGTGACCTGGCAGATGGTCGAGAACTTCCTGGCCGACGGCGCCGCCATCAATGTATTCGCGCGCCAGAATGGCTGTGCGCTGCATGTGGTCGATGCGGGCGTGAACCACGACTTCGGCGTGCGTCCCGGCCTGCTCGACCGCAAAATCGCCAAGGGCACGCGCAACTTCGCCGCCGAGCCGGCGATGTCGCGCCGGCAGCTCGAGGACGCGCTGGAGCATGGCATGGCATTGGCGCGCGACCTGCCCGGCACCGTGGTCGGCTTCGGCGAGATGGGCATCGGTAATACGACCGCCGCCGCGGCCATCATGCACAAGCTGACCGGGCTGCCACTGGAGCAATGCGTGGGCGCCGGCACGGGCCTGTCGTCGGACGGCATCCGGCGCAAGCAGCAAGTCATCGCCGCTGCCATACAAAAGCATGGCGGGGCAGACGACCCGCTCGCCGTGCTGGCCACCTTCGGCGGCTTCGAGATCGCCATGATGACGGGCGCGATGCTCAAGGCCGCCGAGCTGCGCAAGGTCCTGCTGATCGACGGTTTCATCGTCACCAGTGCCTTGCTGGTGGCCGCTCGCCTGCAGCCGGCGATCCTCGACTACTGCGTGTTTGCCCACGCATCGAGCGAAAACGGCCACCGCCTGATGCTCGACGCCCTCGGCGCCCAGCCCCTGCTGCAGCTCGGCCTGCGCCTGGGCGAAGGCACCGGCAGCGCACTCGCCCTGCCCCTGCTGCATGCGGCCGCCAACTTCCTGAACGAGATGGCGACCTTCGCCTCCGCCCAGGTCAGCACCGGCGCAAAGTAAAGACCATGCAGCAGCTGCGCCTGTTCTTCATCGCGGTCCAGTTCTTCACGCGCCTGCCGATCCCGCGCTGGGTCGGCTTCGAGCAGGAGTGGCTGCACCATGCGTCGCGCTACTTCCCGCTGGTCGGCATCGTGGTCGGTACGATCGCCGCCGGCGTGTACGCCGCCGCCGCACTGGTGTTTCCCGCTCCGGTCGCGGCAGTGCTCTCGACCGCAGCGACCATCTATGCCACCGGCGCCTTCCACGAGGACGGCTTTGCCGATACCTGCGATGGCCTCGGCGGCGGGATGACGCGCGAACGCGTGCTCGAGATCATGAAGGACTCGCGGGTCGGCGCCTACGGCGCCATCGGCGTGGTGTGCATGCTCGGCGCGAAGTGCAGCACCCTGGCAATGCTGCCGCCAGCCAGCGCCATCGGCGCCCTGCTGCTCGCCCATCCGCTGTCGCGCCTCGCGGCCACCTCCCTCATCTGGCGCATGGAGTATGCGCGCGCCGAAGGCAAGACCAAGCCGCTGGCCGAACGCATGACGACAAGCGAATTCACGATCGCATCCGCCACGGTCGCCATCGCCGCCGCCATCCTGCTGGCGAGCGGCGCGCTCGACCTGCGCGCCCTGCTTGCCGCGCTCGTCGCGGGTGTTGCTGTGACCTGGTGGCTGGCCCGCAAGTTCGCGCGCCGCATCGGCGGGTATACCGGCGACTGCCTCGGCGCCGTGCAGCAGCTGGCCGAAGTCCTCATCTATCTTGCCGTGCTGGCCACACTCGGCCACGGCGCCCTCGCATAAGGATGCGGCTGATCCTGGTGCGCCATCCCCAGCCGGAGGTCGCGCCCGGCCTCTGCTACGGCAGCGCCGACGTTTCGACATCTATCGAAGCGATCATGCAGGTCGCCACCACGCTGCGCGCGGCCGGCTTGCCCGGGCGACTCCCCGTCTACGCCAGCCCGCTCGCACGTTGCGCGACCCTCGCCGCGGCGCTCGAGGTCCCGGTCACGCTCGATGCCCGCCTGGGCGAGATGGATTTCGGCGCCTGGGAGATGCGCGCGTGGGACACCATCCCGCGCGCCGAGGTCGACGCCTGGGCCGCCGACCTGCTGCACTACCGCCCCGGCGGCGGCGAGAACGTGCTCGAGGTGGCCCGCCGCGTCGCCGCATTCCGCCAGCAGCTGCGGCATCCTGCGGCGCTCGTCATCTGCCACGCCGGCACGATCCGCCTGTTGTCCGCCCTGCACCCAGGGGGCAGCATCGAACAGGCCGCGTTACGCGCCGCCGCCAGCGCCCACCGCATCGGCTACGGTGAAGTCGTCGTGCTGAAAGACTGACAACGCCGCGCGACCCTGCGTATAATGGCGGCGTTTTGGTGCTCGCGGTCGTGTCCACGACCGCAGTTAAACGGGAAACACGAAGCCCTTCAACAAGGCCAACGTGTGCTGCCCCCGCAACGGTAAGCAAGTGCCGCGCTCGATGTTCGGGCCACGCGGCAAACCGTCTTCCATGACCACTGTGCGAACGCATGGGAAGGTCGGACGGCCACACTTGCCAGCCCGGATACCGGCCAAAAGGTGGAAGCGTGCCATTGGCGCGCTTCTGATCAATCTGGCCTACGGGGACGTCGGCTGGTTGTCTTTTGATTGAGCTATTCATGAACTTTCCTGTAACACGGCTTGCGGCCGCGCTGTCGCTCGCATTCGCCCTTGCTGCGCCCGCAGTCGCCCAAACCCTTGATTCGGTCCTCGTCACCGCCAACCGCATGCCGCAGCGCGCGGTCGACGTGATCGCCGACACCACGGTGATCCACGCCGACGAGATCGCCCGTTCCGGCGCAGGCTCGGTGGCCGACGTGCTGCAGCGCCAGCGCGGCATCGAGATCACCCGCAACGGCAGCGCCGGCGCCTCGACCAGCGTATTCCTGCGCGGCGCCAACAGCAACGGGGGCGTGGTCCTGCTGGACGGCGTACGCATCGGGTCGTCCACCAGCGGCGTCGCCGCCTGGAATGCGGTGCCGCTCGGCGCCATCGAACGCATCGAAATCGTCTACGGCCCGCTCAGCACCCTGTACGGCGCGGACGCCATCGGCGGCGTGATCCAGATCTTCACCCGCAAGGGCGAGGGCGGCCCGGTCGTCAGCGGCTCGGTCGGCGCCGGCAGCAATGCGACGCGCCAGATCGACGCCAGCGTGCACGGCGCGGCCAATGGCCTGCGCTACGCCATCGGCGCCGGCCATGAAGAGTCGGACGGCTTCTCGGCCACGCGCCCGGGCGCCTTCGGCTTCAACCCGGACAAAGACGGCTACCGCCGCCGCAACGCCAACGGCCAGCTTTCCTACGCGCTGGCCCCGAAATTCGAAGTCGGCGCCCAATTCCTGCACAGCGACCTGCGCGCGCAGTACGACAGCGGCAGCGCCGCCTACGACGTCCACAACGAGCAGGACCTGAACACGGCGGCGGTCTATGCCACCGGCCAGTTCAGCACCGCCTGGCGCAGCACCCTGCAGTACGCGCGCTCGGACGACAAACTGGGCAGCTTCACCAGCAGCGCCCCATCCGGCGCCAGCCAGATCGACACCCGGCAGGACGAGCTGACCTGGCAGAACAGCATCGCGCTCGGCCCCGACACCCTGCAGCTGCTCTACAGCCACCGCAAGGAGGAAGTGGAATCGAGCTCCACCGCGGCCCTCTCGCGCTCGCGCAGCACCAACGCGTATGCGGCCGTTTATTCGGCCAAGCGTGGCGCCCACCTGTTCGATGTCAGCGCCCGCCATGACCGTTCGTCGGTGTATGGCAGCAAGAACACCGGCGCCGCCGGCTATGGCTACGACTTCGGCTCTGGCCTGCGCGCCACCGCCAGCGTCGGCACCAGCTTCCGCGCGCCGACCTTCAACGAGCTGTACTACCCGAACTACGGCCTGCCGACCAACCGTCCGGAACAGGGCCGCAACCGCGAAGCCGGCTTGCGCTACGACGCCGGCGACGTGCAGTTCGACGCCACCTGGTTCCGCAACCGCCTGACCGACATGATTGTCTCCGCCACGCCCTGCCCGGGCCGGGCCGGCAGCTGCGCCTACAACGTCAACCGGGCCCAGCTCGAAGGCGTCACGGTGGCGGCGCGGACGCGCGTCAGCGGCATCAACCTGCGCGGCAGCCTGGACTGGCAGGATCCGAAGGACCTCACCACCGGCAAGCAGCTGGCGCGCCGCTCGAAAAAGCATGCCAGCTTCAGCGCCGACAGCAGCTGGGGCGTGCTCAAGGCCGGCGCCGAGCTGCAGCTCTCCGGCGAGCGCTTCGACGATGCCGCCAACCGCAATCGCCTGGGTGGTTACGGCCTGCTCAACCTGTACACTACCTGGCAAGTGGCGCCGGACGTATCGCTGCTGGTCCGCCTCGACAACGTCGCCGACAAGCAGTACGAGCTGGCGCGCTACTACGGCACCAGCGGCCGCACCTGGTTCGCCGGCCTGCGCTACGGCATCCGCTGACCAGGACGCCACCAAGAAGGAGAACCATGCATCACCCCGCTCAAGCCCAGCGTCAACGCGCCATGCTCGTCATCGGCGCCCTGCTGCTGTGCGCCATCGCCAGCCTGCTGTTCTCCGGCATGACGGGCTCGATCGCCGTGCCGCTGGCCGAGATGCCGGACGCCCTGCGCCAGCTGATGCAAGGCGAAAGCTCGCTGGCCGCCTCGCTGCTCGAGCTGCGTGCCGGCCGTGCGCTGACGGCCTTCGTGACCGGCGGCGCGCTGGCCCTGGCCGGGGTGATGATGCAGGCCCTGCTGCGCAACCCGCTGGCCGACCCCTATGTGCTCGGCATTTCGGCGGGCGCCTCGGTGGGCGCCCTGCTGGCCCTGCTCCTGATGGCCGGCGCCATCGTGGTCGACATGGCGGCGCTGGCCGGCGCGGTGGGGGTGTCGATGCTGCTCTACCTGCTGGCCCGGCGCGACCTGCGTAGCGGCCTGGCGCTGGAAGCGGGCACCTCGATGCTGCTGCTCACCGGCGTGATCCTCTCCTCGGCCTGCATGGCCCTGGTGACCCTGATGCTGTCGATCGCCCCGGAAGGCCGGCTGCGCAGCATGATCTTCTGGATGATCGGCGACCTGGCCGGTGCGCCGCTGCGCCTGGCGCCGTGGGTGGTGCTCGGCGCCGCCCTGCTGTACGCCCTGCGCAGCGCACGCGCCATGAACGTGGTCGCGCTGCATGCGGAGGCCGCGGCCACGCTCGGCATCCGCGTCGGCAGCCTGCGCAAGGGCCTGTTCTTCGTTTCCGGCGTATTGACCGCCAGCGCCGTCACCAGCGCCGGCTCGGTCGGCTTCGTCGGCCTGATCGTCCCGCACGCCTGCCGCTTCGCCTTCGGTCCCGACCACCGGGTCTTGATTCCGGCGGCGGTGCTGGCCGGCGGCAGCTTCCTGGTGCTGTGCGACACGCTGGCGCGCACCGTCATCGCGCCGCAGCAGCTGCCGGTCGGCGCGATCACCGCGATCATCGGCGCGCCGGTGTTCCTCTACCAACTGCACCGTTTGCGGAGGTGAGATGATCCGGACCGAACACCTCGACCTCAAGGCCGGCAGCCGCCTGCTGGTGCGGCAGCTCGACTGGGCCGCCCGCCCCGGCGAATGCTGGAGCATCATCGGCCGCAATGGCGCCGGCAAGAGCACCCTGCTGCGCACCCTGGCCGGCCTGCACCATCCGGATGCCGGCGCGGTATTCGTCGGCGGCCGCGCGCTCGAGGCCTGGGCGCCGGAAGAACTGGCGCGCGAACGCGCCTTCCTGGCGCAGTCGCGCCACGATGCGTTTTCGTACAGCGTGATCGAAACCGTGCTGTCGGCGCGCCACCCCTACCACGCCGAGCGCTACTGGGAAGGCAGCGACGACCACCAGGCCGCCATGAACGCCCTGGAGGCGATGGAAGTGGCGGACCTGGCCGCCCGCGACGTGCGCACCCTGTCCGGCGGCGAGCGCCAGCGGGTCGCCATCGCCGCGCTGCTGGCGCAGGACACCCAACTCCTGCTGCTCGACGAGCCGGCCAACGCGCTCGACCTGGCGCACCAGGTCAGCAGCATGGCCCTGCTGGCCGGCCTGTGCCGCGAGCAGGGCAAGACCGTGGTCATGATCGGCCACGACCTGAACCTCGCCTACCGCATTTCCACCCACGCGCTGCTGTTGATGGGCGACGGCCGCTGGCAGGCCGGCCCGGTCGACGACACCATGCGGCCGGCGCTGCTGGGCGACTACCTCGGCCACCCGATCGAGATGATCGAACACGGGGGCCGCCGCATATTTCTCCCCCATGAGGCTAGCGTATGAACGAGATGACCCAAGAAGAGACTGCTGCATTGAACGAGCGCCACCGCCAGCGCATGGAACGCAAGAAGGCCGTCATCGACGCCAAAATCGCCGCGGCGGACAAGGAAATCGGCATCGTCATCGTCAATACCGGCAACGGCAAGGGCAAGAGCTCGAGCGCCTTCGGCATGGTGACGCGCGCGCTCGGCCACGGCATGAAGGTCGGCGTGGTCCAGTTCATCAAGGGCGCCATGTCGACCGGCGAGGAAAAATTCCTGCGCCGCTTCCCGGACGAAGTCAGCTTCCACGCGATGGGCGAAGGCTATACCTGGGAAACCCAGGACCGCGAGCGCGACATCGCCAAGGCCGGCGAAGCCTGGGAGCAGGCCAGGCGCTTCCTGCAGGACCCGGCCTACGGCATGGTGGTGCTGGACGAACTGAACATCGCGCTCAAGTACAAGTACCTGGACGTGCACACGGTCATTGCCGACCTGCTCGACCGTCCCGTCATGCAGCACGTGGTGGTGACCGGCCGCGCGGCGCCGCCGGAGCTGGTGGCGGTGGCCGACACGGTCACCGAGATGAACGTGGTCAAGCACGCCTTCAAGGCGGGCATCGCGGCCCAGGCCGGGACGGAGTGGTGATGGACCGGGATGCGGGCGCCCGCGCCGTGCTGGTCGCGGCCATGTCGTCGGGCCAGGGCAAGACCAGCGTCACCGCCGCGCTGGCGCGCAAGCTGCTGCGCCAGGGCCTGCGCGTGCGGGTGTTCAAATGCGGACCGGACTTCATCGACCCGATGCTGCTCGAGCGCGCATCGGGCGCGCCGGTCCATACGCTCGACTTGTGGATGGTCGGCGTCGAGGAATGCCGGCGCCGCCTGCACGACGCGGCGCGCGAAGCCGATGCGATCCTGATCGAGGGCGTCATGGGTCTGTACGACGGTTCGCCCTCGGCGGCCGACCTGGCGCGCGAATTCGACGTGCCGGTGCTGGCGGTGATCGATGCCTCGGCCATGGCCCAGACCGCGGGCGCGGTAGCGCGCGGCCTGCGCGACTACGGTCCGGTGCAACTGGCCGGCGTGGTGGCCAACCGCATCGCCAGCGAGGGCCATGCGAACATGGTGGCCTCGTCGCTGCGCGACATTCCGCTGCTGGGCTGGCTGGCGCGCCAGGACACGCCGCTGCCGGAACGCCACCTGGGCCTGGTCCTGCCCGGCGAAGTCGAGGGGCTGGACGCCCTGCTCGACAAACTGGCGGACGGCCTACGCTTCAACGAGGATGCCTGGAACGCCCTGCCTCTCATGGCGCAGTCCGCGCCCGAGTGGCAGGAGGTCGAGCGCCTGCTGGACGGACGGGTCGTCGCCATCGCCCGCGACCCGGCCTTCTGCTTTCTCTACCCCGCCAACCTGGACCTGCTGGAAAAGATGGGCGCCCGCCTGCGCTACTTCTCGCCCCTTAGGGATGAAGCGGTGCCCGGCGACGCCGACGCCGTCTTCCTGCCGGGCGGCTACCCGGAGCTGCACTGCGCGGAGCTGGCGCAGGCCGCCAACTGGCAATCGTCGATCCGCGCGACCCATGCACGTGGCGTGCCGATCCTGGCCGAATGCGGCGGCATGATGGTGCTCGCCGACGGCCTCACCGACCAGGCAGGGCAGCGCTGGCCCATGGTGGGGCTGCTGCCGGGCGAAGTGCACATGCAGCCGCGCCTGGCCGGCCTCGGCGCACATGCCATGCCGACCGACCAGGGACCGGTGCGCGGCCACAGCTTCCATTATTCGCGCCTGGAGACCGCGGCGCCGGCGCAGGCGCATACCGTCAAGACCGGCAACGGCGCACAGGGCGAAGCCGTGTATCGCATCGGTTCGCTCACCGCCTCCTACTTCCACGCCTACTTCCCGTCCAATCCGCCCGCGGTGGCCGCGCTGCTCGGCGGGGGCAAGCCATGAGCACTAGCCTGGTGCTGGGCGGCGCACGCTCCGGCAAGAGCGCCTATGCCGAGCGCCTGGCCCATGCATCCGGCAAGGAAGTCGTCTACGTGGCCACCTCGCGCGCCGGCGACGCCGAAATGGCGGCGCGCATTGCCCACCACCGCGCCCGCCGTCCTGCCCATTGGCGTACGGTCGAAGAAGAGCTGGGACTGGCGGCCGTACTGAGGGAGCATTGCAGGCCGGGACGCCTGGTGCTGGTCGACTGCCTGACGCTGTGGCTGAGCAACCTGATGTTCTGCGACGGCCGCGCGTGGCCGGAGGTGGGCGAGGTGGCGCTGCCGGAACGCTTTCACCAGGAGCGCGCGGCGCTGCTGGACTTGCTCGATGCCGGCGCCGGAGGCGACATCGTGTTCGTCTCGAACGAGGTCGGCATGGGCATCGTGCCCTGGGGCGCGGTGTCGCGCTGCTTTGCCGATGAAGCGGGCTGGCTGAACCAGGCGGTGGCCGCGCACGCCGACCGCGCGGTGTTGGTGGCGGCCGGACTGCCGCTGGTGCTGAAGGGCGCCGCATGCTGAGCGGGCTGTCGCTGCCGCAGCTGGCCGGCCTGCTGGCGGCGGGCGTCCTGCTCGACCTGCTGCTGGGCGAGCCGCGGCGCTGGCACCCGCTGGTCGGCTTCGGCCGGCTCGCACAAGCCATCGAGCGCCGCCTGAACCGCGGCGCCCTCCCCTTCCTGCGTGGGCTGCTGGCCTGGCTGCTGGCCGTGCTGCCCTTGAGCCTGCTGGCCTGGCTGGCGGCGGCGCATGCCGGGCTGTGGCTGCACGCCCTTCTCCTGTACGCCTGCATCGGGCTGCGCAGCCTGCGCGACCATACGATGCCGATCGTCGACGCGCTGCGTGCCGGCGACCTGGACACCGCGCGCGCCCGCACGTCCTGGATCGTCAGCCGCGATACCCATCAGGCGGACGAAGCCGACCTGGCAAAAGCCGGCGCCGAGTCGCTGCTCGAGAACGGCAACGATGCGGTGTTCGGCACCCTGTTCTGGTTCCTGGTGGCGGGCGGCGCCGGCGCCGTCCTGTTCCGGCTGGCGAACACGCTCGATGCGATGTGGGGCTACCGGAACGCGCGCTTCATTCTCTTCGGCCGTGCGGCCGCGCGCATCGACGACGCGCTGAACTATCTGCCGGCGCGGCTGACCGCACTGTCCTACGTCGTGCTGGCGGGCGCCGGGCGCGCCCGCGCCTGGCAATGCTGGCGCACCCAGGCGCCCGCCTGGAGCAGCCCGAACGCCGGGCCGGTGATGGCAAGCGGCGCCGGCGCGCTCGGCGTCTCGCTCGGCGGCGCCGCCGTCTACGATGGACTGCTGGAGCAGCGGCCGCCGCTCGGCGCCGGTCCCAAGGCCACCGCAAGCGACATCGTGCGCGCATGGCGCCTGGTGCTGCACACGACCCTGCTCTGGCTCGGCCTGGCCTGCGCGGCGGCGCTGTTTATCCTGGTATGGGGGCGGCATGCTTGAACACGGCGGCAAGCTGCGCGAGGCCGCGCGCCTGTACGGGCGTGACGACTGGATCGACCTGTCGACCGGTATCAATCCGCACGGCTATCCCGCGCCCGCCCTGCCTGCCGATGCCTGGCACCGCCTGCCCGAGCCGGATCCGGCGCTGGTCGCCGCGGCCTGCGCTTATTACGGCGCGCCTGCCCTGTTGCCGGTCGCCGGTACCCAGGCCGCGATCCAGGCGCTTCCCCGGCTGCGCGCACGCTCGCGGGTCACGGTATCCAGCCCCTCGTATGCCGAGCACGCGCATGCCTGGCGACAGCAGGGGCACGTGTTGCGCCTTGCCTCCTATGCGGAGCTGGACTGCGCGATCGACGGTAGCGAAGTCGTAGTGGTCGTCAATCCCAACAACCCTACCGGCGAGACCATCAGGCCCGAGCGCTTGCTGGACTGGGCCGCGCGCTTGGGAAAGCGCGGCGGCTGGCTGGTGGTCGACGAGGCCTTCGGCGACACCGATCCGGCGCTGAGCGTCGCCGCCCATGCGGGCCAGCCCGGACTGATCGTCCTGCGCTCGGTCGGCAAGTTCTTTGGCCTGGCCGGGCTGCGGCTGGGATTCGTGGGCGCCGACGCCGCCACGCTGCGCGCGCTCGACGACCTGCTGGGGCCATGGGCCGTGAGCGGTCCAGCACAGGCGGTGGCCGGGCAGGCGCTGCGCGACCTCGACTGGCAGCGGCGGACTTTCGCACAGCTGCAAGCGTCCGGCCGGCGCATGCGCAGCCTCTTGGCGACGCATGGCATCAGGGCGGAAGGCACGCCGCTGTTCCACTGGTGGGCACAGGCGCAACCGGAGGCCTTCCACACGCATATGGCGGAGCGTGGCATCTGGTGCCGCCTGTTCCGCGAGGCCGGGCGCGGCATCCGGATCGGCTTGCCGGCGGACGAAGCGGGATGGCGGCGCCTCGACAAGGCACTTCAAGAATGGGGCATTGGATGAGACAGATGATGGTCCTGGCGGCGGCGCTGCTTGCGCCGGCAGCGGGCGCGGTGACGGTGCATGACGACGCGGGCAATGCGGTCACGCTCGACAAGCCGGCGATGCGGGTGATCTCGATGGCGCCGCACGTGACGGAAACCCTGTTCGCCGCGGGCGGAGGCAGCCGCATCGTGGGCGCGGTCAACTACAGCGACTATCCCGAAGCCGCCAAGAGCATCCCGCGCATCGGCTCGAACCGCGAGATCGACATGGAACGCGTCATCAGCATGAAGCCGGACCTGATCGTGGCCTGGATGCACAACAATTCGGAGCGGCAGATCGAGATGGTGCGCAAGCTGGGCGTGCCGGTCTTCCTGAGCGACCCGCAGAAGCTGGAAGGCATTCCGGACAACGTCGCGCGCCTCGGCCAGCTGATGGGCACCCAGGCGGTGGCCGATCCGGCCGCGGCGGAGCTGCGCCGGCAGCTCGCCAGCCTGCGCAGCCGCTATGCCGGCCGCCCGACCGTGCGGACTTTTTATCAAGTGTGGGACAAGCCGCTGTACACGCTCAGCGGCCGGCACATCATCACCGACGCGCTGCGCCTGTGCGGCGGAGAGAACATCTTCGACAAGCTGACCGTGACCGCGCCGATCGTGTCGATCGAGAGCGTGCTGCAGGCCGATCCGGAAGCGGTGTTCGGCACCGCCGAGAAGAACTACGGCGGCGTCAACCTCTGGAAGCCGTATGCGAGCTTGACGGCGACCCGCAAGGACAACCTGTTCACGGTCGACGGCAACCTGCTCAACCGCGCCGGTCCGCGCATGATCGCCGGGACCGCCGTCCTGTGCGAGAAGCTCGAGCTGGCCCGCCAGCACCGCAGCCGATGAGCGCCCTGCCCTTCCGTACCCTGATGGTGCAGGGAACGACCTCGGATGCCGGCAAGAGCACCGTGGTCGCCGCCCTGTGCCGGCTCCTGCTGCGCCGCGGCCTGCGGGTGGCGCCGTTCAAGCCGCAGAACATGGCGCTCAACAGCGCGGTCACGAGCGACGGCGGCGAGATCGGCCGCGCCCAGGCCTTGCAGGCGATCGCGGCCGGCGTCGAGCCGCATACCGACATGAACCCGGTCCTGCTCAAGCCCTCCAGCGACACCGGCGCCCAGGTGATCATCCATGGCCGCGTGCGTGCCGAAATGAACGCGCGCGACTACCACCAGTACAAGACCGTGGCCATGGCGGCGGTGCTGGAATCGCATGCGCGCCTGCTGTCGCAGTACGAAGCGGTGGTGGTCGAAGGCGCGGGCAGCCCGGCCGAGATCAACCTGCGCGACCGCGACATCGCCAACATGGGATTCGCGGAGGCAGTCGACTGCCCGGTCATCCTGGTGGCGGACATCGACCGCGGCGGCGTGTTCGCCCACATCGTCGGCACGCTGTCCTGCCTGTCGGCGTCGGAGCGCAGGCGGATCGTCGGCTTCGTCATCAACCGCTTCCGCGGCGACATCAAGCTGCTCGAGCCGGGCCTGGAGTGGCTGGAGGAACAGACCGGCAAACCGGTGCTGGGCGTCCTGCCCTACCTGCACGGCATGTACCTCGATGCGGAAGACGCGGTGCAGCCGGCGCAGTCCGGCAAGGGAAGCTTTCGCATCGTGGTCCCGAGCCTGCCGCGCATGAGCAACCATACCGACTTCGATGCGTTGCGTGCGCATCCGGACGTGGACCTGCGCTTCGTGCGCGCCGGCGAGGCGATTTCGCCGGCGGACCTCATCATCCTCCCGGGCAGCAAGAACACGCGCGGCGACCTGGCCTGGCTGCGGGCGCAGGGCTGGCCTGCCCATCTGGCGCGGCACCTGCGCTATGGCGGCAAGGTCATCGGGATCTGCGGCGGTTTCCAGATGCTCGGCCGTTCGGTCGCCGATCCGCACGGAGTGGAAGCGGAGCCGGGCGTGTCGGAAGGGCTGGAATTGCTCGAGGTCGACACCGAACTGGCGCGGGACAAGCGGCTGGCTCAGGTCAGTGGGCAGGCAAGCATGGGCGGAGGAGCTCCGTTCGGCCTGCGGGGGTACGAGATCCACATGGGCGTCTCCACGGGCGCCGCCTTGGCGCGGCCGGCCTTCGTGATCGACGGCCGCAGCGAAGGAGCGTGTTCCGGAGACGGCCAGGTGCTGGGCACTTACCTGCACGGGGTGTTCGATCATCCCGAAGCCGGTGCCGCGCTGCTGGCCTGGGCCGGGCTGCACTCCAGCCAGGTGGTCGATACCGCGCTCCTGCGCGAACAGAGCATCGACCGCATCGCCGACGCGACGGTGCCTGTCCTCGACAGGCTGCTGGCGGTGCTGCCGCCGGGCGCCTAGCCTCAGTAAGGCTGCGGGATCTGCGACAGCGCGTAGTGCGACATCACCATGTGCTTGAGCATGGCGAGGTCGCTTGCCGTGAACAGGCTGAAGGGACGGGTCAGGCGCTGCCCGCCCTGTTCCTCCAGCTGCCGTGCGGCGCCGGTCGGCACCACGATGGGGTCGCCATTGCTGATCAGGAGCGCTTCGGACCGCGCCGTGTTGCTGTTGACGTCGATGGCCCATACCCTGCCTTCGTGCAGCGCCGTCACACGCTCGACCAGGGTATGGCCGACGACGATCGACGTCGCACCGAAGTGGGCAAGCACGTCACCGACCTGGGCTGTTGTCGCACGGGCAAAGCGGTCCTCGCCGTCTTCCAGGTAACCGCGGTACTGGGTCAGCCCTGCCGGTCCGATCACGGCGTCGAGCTCCGCCTTGCTCGGCATGTCCCCGAGCCAGTAACGCCGCATCGCGCTATTCAACTTGTTGACGGTGAAGCCGGCATCGGCCACCAGCGGATTCACGCCGCCATGGGTGATCACGGTGCGCCCGCTCTTGATGATGACGGGCTGCAGGCGCAGCCAATGGCCGATCAGCGTGTCTGGTCCGAAGGCCTCGACCTGGCCGCCCATGCGCGTCAAGGCATACAGGTGGTCCCGGTTGGCGCGTGAGGTATTCCCGCGCAGCAGATACTGTTCATGGTTCCCGAGCACGAGGTGGACGGCGCCGCCGGCATCCTTCGCCTGCAGGCTGAGCGCGTAGAGACGCCACAGGACGGCAAACACGTCGCGGCCGCGGTCGACGGCATCGCCGGCGATCACCAGGTGCTTGTCGCCATAGCTCCAGTTGCCCTGCGCATCGGTGACGGCCAGGGAGGTGAGCGCAGCGTCGAGGAAGTGAAGATTGCCCTCGATGTCGCTGAGGATGAGCGTGTCGGATGGGGTATCGAACACGGCGTCCGCCACGGTCGGCGTGCGCGCAATCGGGAATACGCTGCGTTTTCCCGCGCAGTCGATGGCGAGATCCGTACCGGCACCCGCCAGTTGCTGCACCTGGTCTTCGCAGAACCAGGTGGCCGTCCAGCTGCCGTCCGCCTTCCTGCGCACGACCGGGCCGTCGAGGAAGCCCGGGATGTGGACCTTGTCGCCGGTTCCCGCAAAGGTGTTGAAGCCTGCAATGCCGATTCCGATCGGCACCAGAAGACGCCGATGGGCGCCGTGCTCGGTCAACTCGACGCTCGCATTGGACAGGGCGAGCCCCAAGGCGGCCAGGAGCAGCACGGCGGCGGCGCCGATACCGCGGAAAAGATAGCTGCGCGTCTTCTTCATTGTTATTCCGAGTAATCAAGAGAACAAGAAGTGTAGCGTAGCAATAGGTGTCGATAACGACGTCTTTATGCCAATGAGCGGCAAATGCGTCATTACATGCGGGAAGGATAGGAAGGAGGCAGAAAAGCAAAAAGCCCGCTCAGACTTAACTGAGCGGGCTCTGCA
>NZ_JBJUVW010000005.1:0-38953 GCF_046236355.1 Massilia sp. BHUDP2 | reverse complement strand
CGCGACACGTGCCAGCCAGGGTTTGAAGCTTGCCGCCTGCATTGCCACCTCCACTGTCGATCGGACAGTGGTTTGACATCGGCCCAGCTCAACAGTTCAAGATCTCCAACACGTAGCGGTGACAGCGCCAAAAAAATGCCCGCTCGAGAGAGCGGGCAAAGTCCAAAACTAGGGATGTCCTGAAAGAGACAGTTCCACTATAAGCCGCGCATGAGGCCGCTTCCGTACGCTGGTTCACACAATCCGTCGCGTATGCGCTCGCGCAAGGCCGCCGCAAAAAAAAACCCGCTCCGTGGAGCGGGTGAAGTCCAAAACTAGGGATGTCCTGAAAGAGACGGTTCCACTTTAGGGCTTCGCTTCGATCCGCTCGGTGCGCTGATTCACTTAGGTGCACAAATTGTCGGCATGGCCACACGATACGCGCGGTATCGGGCCATGCTACCGGCGCAGCAATGGCTTGCCGGGCAGGTAAAGCTGACGGATGCTCCGGGTACGCCACTCCCGGCCAAACCCTTTATTCCTCGAACGCATGCATCCATCACGTCGCCGCTTCCTCGCCCGGGCCATGGCCGGGGCCGGCCTGCTGGCCTTGTCGCCGCCCCATGCCCTGGCCGCGCCAGGGATTGTCATTCCCAAGCTTACCGGGCTGTATCCGGTGGAAGTCGCGCGTGTCGCCGCACCGCGCACGACCGAGGAGGTCGCGCAGGCGGTGCGCGCCTGGTCCGGCAGGATCGCGGTCGGCGGCGGCCGCTACAGCATGGGCGGCCAGGTCGCCATCACCGGTGGGCTGCACCTCGACATGCGCGGCATGAACCGGCTCGTCCGGCTGGATGCGGACGCGAAAGTGGCCCGGGTCCAGGCCGGGATGCGCTGGCGCGAGCTGCAGGATGCGCTCGACCCGCTGGGCCTGGCCGTGCACACGATGCAGAGCTTTTCGAATTTCACCGTGGGCGGGGCCGTGTCGGTGAATGCCCATGGGCGCTACGTCGGCAACGGGCCGGTGGTGAATTCGGTGCGCGCCCTGCAGCTGGTACTGGCCGACGGCACGGTCGTGGAAGCGACGCGCAGCCTCAACGCGGAGGTGTTCCGCGCCGCCGCCGGTGGGTATGGCGCGGTGGGCGTCATCACCGAGGTCGAGCTTGACCTGGCGCACAACACCTGCATCGAACGCAGCGTGGAGTCGGTGGCGCTCGACGACTATCCCGCCTGGTTCAAGCGCATGGCGGATGCCGGCAACTGCGTTTTCCACAACGCCGACCTGCTGCCGCCGCTGTTCGACGCGCCGGTCGCGGTGTCCTGGCGCAGGACGAACAAGCCCCTGACCGAAACGGCCAGGCTGGTCCCGCGCGGCCAGTCCTACGGCCTCGAGCAGAATGCATTGTTCGCCATGACCGAGCTGCCGCGCGGCGACTTGATCCGCAGCAAACTGATCCACCCGCTGCTGCTGGCCCGCCCCAGCGTAAAGTGGCGCAACCACGAAGCCAGCCTCGACGTGGCGGAGCTGGAGCCGCGCACGCGCCTGGTCTCGACTTACGTGCTGCAGGAATATTTCATCCCGGTACGGCACTTTGCCGCCTATACCCGGGCCATGGCGGCGACCATCCGCAAGCACGATGCCCAGGTCCTGAACGTGTCGGTGCGCCATTCGCCGGCGGACAGCACCTCCCTGCTGCCCTGGGCGAAGGAGGACGTGTTTTCCTTCGTGGTGTACTACAAGCAGCGCACCCATGCCGCCGCCCGGCGCCGGGTGGCGGCGTGGACGCGCGCGATGATCGATACCGCGCTTGCCTTCGGCGGGCGCTACTACCTGCCCTACCAGCTGCACGCCACCCGCGCCCAGTTCGACCGCGCCTACCCCGAGGCCGAAGCTTTGCGCGCGATCAAACGCAAGGTCGACCCTTCCGGCCGCTTCAGCAACGAACTGTGGGCCAGGTATTTGTAACAGCCTAAGCAAAAAAAAACCCGCTCCGGTTGGGGAGCGGGTGAAGTCCAAAACTAGGGATGTCCTGAAAGAGACAGGTCCACTATAGGGATGGGCATTCTACGGCTCTGTGCGTTACCACACATAAACTGCCAAATTGTCACACTGGTTTGATCTGGATGTAAAAAATGCCGCCACGGCAAGGCCGGGGCGGCATGTTTGTCTGCTTTTGGCGATGTTTAGACGACGGCGCCGTCGGTCTCGTCCTTTTCCTTGACCGGCTTGATCAGGTCTTCGCGCTTGATGCCCAGCCACATGGCCAGGGCCGCGGCGACGAACACCGAGGAATAGATACCGAAGCAGATGCCGATGGTCAGCGCCATGGCGAAATAATGCAGTGCGTGGCCGCCGAACAGCAGCATCGACAGCACCATGATCTGGGTCGAACCGTGGGTGATGATGGTACGCGAGATGGTGCTGGTGATCGCGTGGTCGATCACTTCCGGCACGCTCATCTTGCGCTGCTTGCGGAACATTTCGCGGATTCGGTCGAAGATGACGACCGATTCGTTGACCGAGTAGCCCAGCACCGCCAGGATCGCCGCCAGCACCGTCAGCGAGAATTCCCACTCGAAGAAGGCGAAGAAGCCCAGGATGATGACCACGTCGTGCAGGTTGGCGATGATCGCCGAGACCGCGAACTTCCACTCGAAGCGCACCGACAGGTAGATGATCACGCCGACGACCACCATGATCAGTGCGTTCAGGCCGTTCTGCGCCAGCTCGTCGCCGACCGCCGGGCCGACGAATTCGACACGCTGCAGGCTGACCAGTTCCTTGTTGTCCGCGGTCACGCAGGCGGTGCGGTTGACCATCTCGCCCTTGTCGGTCGTGACCTGGGTGACTGTCGGCTTGCCCTGCTCCGAGGAGCAGATCGCGTTGAAGACGCGGCTCGAGGTGCCGGCCTGGTCCTGGCCTTCGACGATCGGCAGGCGCAGCAGGACGCTCTGGGCGGTGCCGAAACCGGTCACCTCAGGCGCTTCGTAGCCGATGGCGCGCAGCGTGGTGCGGATCTTTTCCTGATTTGCCGCGTGCGGATAGTGCAATTCCATCACGGTGCCGCCGGTGAACTCGACCGACCAGTGCAGGCCTTTGGTCACCAGGAAGAACACCGCCGCCAGGAAGGTCACCACCGAGATCACATTGAGGATCACGGCGTGGCGCATGAACGGGATGTCCCGTTTGATCTTGAAAAATTCCATGATTTAGTCCTGCGCTCCCTGAGTCGCGTTTTGCTTGTTGGGCGTAAAGCCTTCTTTCCAGACCGTGCCGATCGAGATATGGGTCAGCTTCTTCTTGCGGCCATACCAGAGGTTGATCAGGCCACGGGACAGGAACACGGCCGAGAACATCGAGGTCAGGATGCCCAGGCAGTGCACCACGGCGAAGCCGCGCACCGGACCGGAACCGAAGATCAGCAGCGCCAGGCCGACGATCAGGGCGGTGACGTTGGAGTCGAAAATCGTGTCCCAGGCATGCTTGTAGCCGGCATTGATCGCCACCTGCGGCGTGGCGCCCGCACGCAGTTCCTCGCGGATGCGCTCGTTGACCAGCACGTTGGAGTCGATCGCCATGCCGAGCGTGAGCGCGATTGCCGCGATACCCGGCAGGGTCAGGGTGACCTGCAGCATCGACAGCAGGGCCAGCAGGAACAGCACGTTGGCCGCCAGCGCGATCGCGCTGACCGTGCCCACCAGGTGGTAGTAGATGATCATGAAGGCGGCGATCGCCACGAAGCCCCACAGCGTCGAGTGCAAGCCGCGCTCGATGTTCTCGGCGCCCAGCTGCGGGCCGATCACGCGTTCCTCGATGAATTCCATCGGCGCCGACAGCGCGCCCGAGCGCAGCAGCAGCGCCAGCTCGTTGGCGTCTTCGATGCTGCCGATGCCGGTGATCTGGAAGGTCGAACCCAGTTCCTGGTTGATGACCGGAGCGGTCGGCACGCTGTACTGGCCTTTTTCCTTGAGCAGGACCGCCAGGCGCTTGCCGACGTTTTCACGGGTGGCCAGGCGCATGCGGCGGCCGCCGTCGCCGTTCAGGTCGATCGAGACGGCCGGCTGCTGGTTCGAATCAAAACTGGCGACGGCGCTCGAGATGTAGTCACCGGTCAGGATGATGTCCTTGGACACCACCACCGGGGCGCCGCGGCCTTCGGTGAACAGTTCCGAGTTCAGCGGAATCGCGGCGGTCAGCTCGGTGCCCGGGGTCACGGTCGAGTCGACCATGCGCAGTTCCAGGGTGGCGGTGCGGCCGATGATGTCCTTGGCGCGCGCCACGTCCTGCACGCCCGGCAGCTGGACGATGATGCGGTCGGCGCCCTGCTGCTGGATCAGCGGCTCGGTGGTGCCCAGTTCGTTGATACGCTTGGACAGGGTGGAGATGTTCTGCTTCACGCCGTCTTCCACGGTGCGGCGCACCGCTTCCGGCTTGAGGCTGACGACCAGCTTCAGCTCGGTGCCGTCGGCGGCATCGGCGAAGACCAGGTCCTGCGACTGCTTGCCCAGCGCGGCGCGGGCTTCGGCGCGCACGGCGTTCTCGCGGAAGCGCACTTCGATGGTGTTGCCGACGCGCTCGATACCGGCGTGGCGGATGTTGGCGTCGCGCAGCTGGCTGCGGATGCTGGCCTGCAGGCCCTTCACCTTGGTGTCGAGCACGGCCTTGCTGTCGATCTGCAGCAGGAAGTGCACGCCGCCGCGCAGGTCCAGGCCCAGGTTCATGGGCTTGGCGCCGATGCTTTCCATCCAGGCCGGGGTGTTCTTCGCCAGGTTGACGGTGACGATGTAGTCGGGATTGTCCTTGTCGCGATTCAGGTCGCGTTCGAGCGCCAGCTTGGCCTTGAACTGGGCGTCGGGGCTGGCGAAGCGCGCGCGTACCGCGGTGCTGTTGCCGGTGCCTTCCAGGGCGATCTTCGTGGCCGGAACACCATTACGCTTGAGGGTATCCTCGACCAGGCCGACAGTGGCGCTGGTGATATTGACCGTCGTTTTACCGGTGGTGACCTGCAGTGCCGGCGATTCGCCGAAGTAGTTCGGCGCCGTGTACAGCGCACCCAGCAGGAGCGCGACGGCGATCAATAGATATTTCCAGACGGGATAGCGATTCATAGTGTTCCAGCGTTCAATGTTGGGCACGATGCAGCCCCGGAGGGCCGCTGATGGTGCTTAACTAGCCTTACAGTGCCTTCAGGGTGCCTTTCGGCAGCAGCGTCACCACTGCGTTCTTCTGGACCACGATTTCGGTGCCGGTCGCGACTTCCAGGGTCACAGTGGTATCGGCCACCTTGACCACGCGGCCCAGGATGCCGCCGGCGGTCGCCACTTCGTCGCCCTTGGTCAGTGCGTCCATCATCGCTTTCAGCTCGCGCTGGCGCTTCTGCTGCGGACGGATCATGAGGAAATACATGACCACGAACATCAGGATCAGCGGCAGGAAAGTGGTCAGGCTACCCATCAGGCCAGGATCGGCTGCAGCCGTCGTTTGCGCGTACGCGTTGGAAATGAACACAAGGACTCCGATTGTGAGGATTAAAAAATAAGCGGTATATTCTAGCACCGGCGGTGGGGCCGGGGACAATCTGAGGGTATGTAGGTTTGCAATTCCTAATTGCAAGATGTTGATGGAAAAATAAGTGCAGGGCCTGCTGGCCGAACGAAAAAGGGCTCTACCGTACAGGAGAGCCCTTCTTCTTGCAAACTCAGCAGTAAGCGCCCGCTTACACCCCGCGCGAGCGGTCAGCCCGGAACTGGATCCGGAACTCGTTGAACCGGTCCGCATCGATCGCGTCGCGCATCTCCTGCATGATCTTCAGGTAGAAGTGCAGGTTGTGGATCGTGTTCAGGCGCGCGCCCAGGATCTCGTTCGAGCGGTGCAGGTGGTGCAGGTAGGCGCGCGAGAAGTTCTTGCAGCAATAGCAGTCGCAGCTCTCGTCCAGCGGCGCCATGTCATCCTTGTAGCGCGCATTCTTGATCTTGACGTCGCCGAAGCGCGTGAACAGCCAGCCGTTGCGGGCATTCCGGGTCGGCATCACGCAGTCGAACATGTCGACGCCGTTGGCCACGCCCTCGACCAGGTCTTCCGGGGTGCCGACGCCCATCAGGTAGTGCGGCTTGTTCTCCGGCAGGCGCGGGCCGACGTGGGCCAGGATGCGCTGCATGTCTTCCTTCGGCTCGCCCACCGACAGGCCGCCGATCGCCAGGCCAGGAAAATTGATATCCTCGAGTCCCGCCAGCGACTCGTCGCGCAGGTGCTCGTACATGCCGCCCTGGACAATGCCGAACAGCGCGTTCGGGTTCTCGCCGCGCTTGAACTCGTTCATCGAGCGCTGGGCCCAGCGCAGCGACATGCGCATCGACTTGGCCGCCTCTTCGGCGGTGGCCGGGCGGCCGTCGATCTCGTAGGGGGTGCATTCGTCGAACTGCATCACGATGTCCGAGTTCAGCGAGCGCTGGATCTGCATCGACACTTCGGGCGACAGGAACTGGCGCGAGCCGTCGATCGGCGAGGCGAACTTGACGCCCTCTTCCGTGATCTTGCGCATCGCGCCCAGCGAGAACACCTGGAAGCCGCCCGAATCGGTCAGGATCGGGCCGTCCCAGCCCATGAACTTGTGCAGGCCGCCGAACTTGTCGAGCACCGCCGTGCCCGGGCGCAGCCACAGGTGGAAGGTGTTACCCAGGATGATCTGCGAGCCGACTTCCTTCAGCTCGATCGGATCCATCGCCTTGACCGAGCCGTACGTCCCGACCGGCATGAAGATCGGGGTTTCGATGGTGCCGTGGTTGAGCTTCAGGCGGCCGCGGCGCGCGTGCGACAGGCCGCTGGTGTCTTTCTTCAGGAGGGTAAATTCGAGCATGGTATCTATTAGCGTGAGGCAGTCGTCAGCAGCATGGCGTCGCCATAGCTGAAGAAGCGGTATTCGTTGGCGATCGCGTGGGCATAGGCCTTGCGGATCTCGTGGTAGCCGGCAAACGCCGACACCAGCATCATCAGGGTCGACTTGGGCAGGTGGAAATTGGTGATCAGGCGGGTCACCGTCTTGAAGGCGTAGCCCGGCGTGATGAACAGCGCCGTGTCGTCGCTGCCCACCTTCAGTTCGCCCGATTGCGAGGCCGATTCCAGCGCCCGCAGACTGGTGGTGCCGACCGCCACCACGTCACGCCCAAGCGCCTTGGCCGCGCGCACCGCATCCACCGTCTCTTGCGGGATCGTGTACCACTCGGAGTGCATCTGGTGCGCCGACAGGTCCTCGACCCGCACCGGCTGGAAGGTGCCGGCGCCCACGTGCAGGGTCACGTAGGCGAGCTTGACGCCTTTCGCGGCCAGGCGGTCCAGCAGCGGCTGGTCGAAGTGCAGGCCGGCGGTCGGCGCGGCCACCGCCCCGGGCTCCTTCGAATACACGGTCTGGTAGCGCTGCTCGTCGAATTCGTCGGCATTGTGCTCGATGTAGGGCGGCAGCGGCAGGCGGCCGTGGGCCTCGATCAGCTCGAACACGTCGCCTTCGAAGTGCAGCGTGAAGAACTCGCCGGCGCGCTCGCCGACCGTGACGTCGAAGGCGTCGGCCAGACGGATGCGGTTGCCCGGCTTGGGCGACTTCGATGCGCGCACCTGGGCCAGCACCGTGCGGTTGTCGAGCACCCGCTCGACCAGCACTTCCACCTGGCCGCCGGTCTCCTTGACGCCGAAGAAGCGCGCCTTCAATACGCGCGTATTGTTCATCACCAGGAGATCGCCCGGCTGGAGCTGGTCGACGATGTCCGCGAAATGGCGGTCGGTGATCTGGTCGCCATCGAGCTGCAGCAGGCGCGAGGCGCTCCGGTCCGGCAGCGGATGCTGCGCGATCCGCTCTGGCGGCAGGTCGAAATCGAAATCGGAAAGCGAGTACATTGTTGTCAATTCTGGGAAAATGGATGCTGACAGCCTTACAATAGAGGCTGCAATGCGTGCGGCGAACCCTCTATTTTACGCCAGCATCTGCCTGAATGCCGCAATATGCCCGCCCCAAAGACCACATCCGCCCCCAAAACCGTTGAATCCAAGCTCGCCAAGCTAGGGCTGCGCACCGACATGGACCTGGTGCTGCACCTGCCGATGCGCTACGAGGACGAGACCCGCGTCGTCTCCATTCGTGACGCCAGCATGCGCGGCCTGCAGACCTGGCAGGTCGAAGGGGTCGTGGTCAGGAATGAAATCAGCTACAAGCCGCGGCGCCAGCTGCTGGTACAGATTTCGGACGACACGGGCGAGCTGCAGCTGCGCTTCATGAATTTCTACGGCAGCCAGGTCAAGCAATTGTCCGAAGGCGTGAGGGTACGCGCCCGGGGCGAACTGAAGCACGGCTTCTTCGGGGCCGAGATGGTCCACCCCACCTACAAGGTGATCAACGAGGGCGCGCCGCTGCCTACCTCGCTCACGCCGGTCTACCCGGCCGGCGAAGGCCTGTCGCAGACGGTGCTGCGGCGCGCGATCAACGACGCCATGAAACGGGTGGACTGGCGCGACACCCTGCCCAATGCCTTCCTCTCCCGCCTGCAGCTGTGGGATTTCGAGCCCTCGGTGCGCCTGCTGCACTACCCGCCGGCGGACGTGGACGAATACGCACTGACCGAACGCAGTCACCCCGCCTGGACCCGCATGAAGTTCGACGAGCTGCTGGCGCAGCAGCTGTCCCTGAAGCGGGCCCAGCGCGCCCGGCGCGAGAAAGGCGCGCCGCAACTGCGCGCAGTCGGCGAACTGTCCGCGTCCTTCCTGGCCGCCCTGCCCTTCCAGCTCACCGGCGCGCAGCAGCGCGTCGTCAAGGAGATCGGCGCCGATCTGCGCGAGGCCTATCCGATGCAGCGCTTGCTGCAGGGCGACGTCGGCAGCGGCAAGACCGTGGTGTCGGCGCTCGCCGCCGCCCAGGCGATCGACAGCGGCTACCAGGCGGCGCTGATGGCGCCCACCGAGATCCTGGCCGAGCAGCATTTCCGGAAGATCGCGGCCTGGATGGAGCCGCTCGGCGTGAAGGTGGCCTGGCTGACCGGCAGCCTGAAGAAGAAGGAAAAGGATGCGGCCAAGGAGCTGATCGAATCCGGCGAAGCCAAGCTGGTGATCGGCACCCACGCCCTGATCCAGGACACGGTGCAGTTCGCGCGGCTGGGCCTCGTCATCGTCGACGAGCAGCACCGCTTCGGCGTCGGCCAGCGCCTCACCCTGCGCAACAAGGGCAGCGACGGCCTGGTGCCGCACCAGCTCATGATGTCGGCCACGCCGATCCCGCGCACCCTGGCCATGACCTACTACGCCGACCTCGAAGTGTCGGTGATCGACGAACTGCCGCCGGGCCGCAGCCCGATCGTCACCCGCGCCATCGACCAGAACCGGCGCGACGAAGTGATCGAGCGCGTGCACGCCGCGGCCCAGGAAGGCCGCCAGGTGTACTGGGTCTGCCCGCTGATCGAGGAATCCGAGGTGCTGCAGCTGCAGACCGCGACCGAGACCTACGAGACCCTGGCCGAAGCCCTGCCCGACTTGCAGGTGGGGCTGGTGCACGGGCGCCTGAAACCGGCCGAGAAACAGGTGATCATGGACGCCTTCATCGAAGGCAGCATCCACGTGCTGGTGGCGACCACCGTGATCGAGGTCGGGGTCGACGTGCCGAACGCCTCGCTGATGGTGATCGAGCACGCCGAGCGCTTCGGCCTGTCGCAGCTGCACCAGCTGCGCGGCCGCGTGGGCCGCGGTTCGGCCGCGAGCGTGTGCTTACTTCTTTACCAGAGCCCGCTGGGCCAGGTGGCCAAGCAGCGCCTGCTGACGATGCGCGAAACCACCGACGGCTTCGAGATCGCGCGGCGCGACCTGGAGATCCGCGGTCCCGGCGAATTCCTGGGCGCGCGCCAGTCGGGCGAGGCGATGCTGCGCTTCGCCGACCTGGAGACCGACCAGTGGATCGTGGAAAAGGCGCGCGACGTGGCGCAGTACCTGCTGGATAACGGCGACCGGCCCGAATACATGGCGGTCGTCGATGCCCACCTGACGCGCTGGCTGGGCGGGCGCGAGGAATTCCTGAGGGTCTAGGGCTGGATTTGCTCGCCCCTGAGCTTGTCGATCGCGCCGGCATATCCGCCCCCCGTCACGGCGCCTCCGATATCGTTGGCGATCGTGGCGCTGCGCGAAATCCGCTCCTGGTTCTCGTGGAACTGCAGCCAGTTTTCCAGCACCCCGTCCAGTCCGCCGCCGAATTGATGGCTGAGCTCGGGAAGCGCCGTATTTTCCGTTTGCGTCATGCGATACATGCGCGACTGCGCATAACGCGGCACCCTTTTGTGTAATTGAACATGGGCCTCGAATACGTCGTACTCGCGTCCCTCGATACTGCCGCCGCGAACGCCGGCGTACGATCGCAGGGGGAGGTAACGCGCTGCGGTCTCAGCCTCCCTGCCGATGTCCGCAGGTACGTACACCATGACTTTCGCACTGCAGCTCAGGTAAGCAGGCATGGCGCAATGCAGGGTGCTGGGACTGCCTTTGCTCGGCTTCCAAGGAAAATGCTGGGCGCCACAGATGGGCAGGCCAAACGGTTCCCCGATCAGCCGGGGCTTGTCGGAATCCTTCGGCACGAGGCGAAGCTCGGCAAAGCGCACGTCCAGCTGCCGGGCTGCAGCGCGCTCCCGAAGCGGATCGAACAAGGCTGAGCGGAAGCCGGCGAGCATGCGCTCCCGGTCCTGCTCCGTGCATTCCATGTTCCGACCCTGTTCCAGCCATGCGCGGCGATCTGTCACATACTGGTAGCGCTCATGGACCAGGTTGCCCACCCAGTAGAGGATGACGCCGATTACTGCGTAGGAAATAAGCTTGAACATACGTCACTTTCATTCGAGCCCGTCACTATACTGGTTGACGCATTGGGCAGGAAACAAGATCGTCGCCAAATCGTGACAATGCGATAGACATCGGGCCATCGAACCGGGCTATCGTGAGGGCTTGCCCATCACCCACTACGGCCATGCCCATCCTCGGACTCGGACTTCACCTGATCGTCGCCATCTTCTTTGCCATCCATGCCGTGCGCACCGGGCGAGAGTTGTACTGGCTGCTGATCCTGTTCGCCTTCCCCCTGCTCGGCAGCTTCGTCTATTTCGCGGCGGTCTTCCTGCCGCACTCGCGCCTGGAGCGCCAGGCCAGGATGGCCGGGCATGCGCTGCAGAAGAAGCTCGACCCGGGGCGCGAGGTGCGCGAGGCGCGGCAGGCCTTCGACCTGACGCCGACCGCGCACAACCAGATGCGCCTGGCCAGCGCGCTGCTCGAAGCGGGACAGAGCGCGGAAGCGGTGGCGCAATTCGACGCCTGCCTGCAGGGACCATTCGCCCATGACGCCGAGGTGATCCTGGGCGCCGCGCGCGCAAAAGCGGCGCATGGCCAGCCGGATGCGGCGATCGGGCTGCTGGCATCGCTGCAGGCGAAGCAGCCGGGCTTCCGTCCGGAAGAAACGGGATTGGCGCTGGGCCGGGCCTACGCCGCCAGCGGACGGCAGATGGAAGCCGGCGCCCAGTTCTCGGCGCTGGCGGAGCGCTTCGGCAGCATCGAGGCGCGGGCGGAGCTGGCGCTGTGGGCGCTCGCCAATCATGATGAGGCGGTGGCGCAGCGCGAGTTGAAGGAAATCGAGCATGCGCGCCGGCACATGAACAAGTATACGCTTGACCTGCATCGGGAGCTGTTCCGGCGGCTCGATGCCGCCGTGGGTAAGCGCTAGACCGCCACGACGGGCGAACCTTGCTTGACCGCCTGATCTTTGGGATTGGGCTCGCTGGCCAGGCGCACGGTGTAATGCCCGCCCTCCTCTTTTTTCAATGTGAGAAGCTCATACGTCTTCAACATATCGAGTAGACCCGTGTAGCCAAAGTTATTAGGCGAGAAGCCGGGGTCAGTACGCCTCAGGTATAAACCCAGCGTGCCGAGAGAAACCTTCTCCTCGGGGGTATCACTTGTTAACAGGGCGACGGCATCGACGACGAACTGCGGCCGGGATTTTTCCGCCGGCGGTCTGGACGTTTCGGCCCTCTGGGGTGCTGGGTTTTCTCGTGCAACGGTTTTTGGCACTATCGGAGAAACGGGTGCTGGTATCCACTCAAAGAACTGGTCGCTTGCGTTACGCAAGGCAGAAGGAGTTTTTGCTTCGCCAACGATATAGACTGTGGCACCGCGCTCATGCAGTTTGCGGCAAAGATAGACAAAATCAGAATCACTGGTAACGACAAAAAAACAGTCCGCACGACGATCAAAGAGAATTTCCAGCGCATCAAGTGCCAGCGCCATGTCGGCAGTGTTCTTCCCGGCTGCGTACTGATACTGCAGGCAGGGCGTGAAGGCCATCGATACTAGAGTTTCCCGCCATTTGTTGGCTAGCGTTGCATGGTTGCCGTAACCGCGCTTGACAACGACGCGGCCGAATTTCGCAACCATGAGCAATGCATATTCGACGGCAGCCGGATTTGTATTGTCGCAATCGACGAGGACTGCAACCCTGGATTCGTTTGTCATGAGGCCGTCCCTGGAAGAATAGTTCAGGTACTGATCGCGTTGGTAAAGGTCAGCCGGTTCCCGAACGGGTCCTTCACCGACATGTCGCGCGAGCCCCAGGGCGTGTCGGCGATGTCCGGGCGGGCGTAGCCATACCTTTTGCCCATCAGCTCCGCGTGGTAGGCATCGATGTCGCCGACCTCGATGCGCATCGCCGCGCCAGGGCAGCAGTCGCCGTGGTGTTCGCTCAGGTGGAGGACGCAGCCGTCGCGCGAGACCTGCAGGTAGAGCGGCAGTCCGGGTTCGAAGCGGTGCTCCCAGTCGACCTCGAACCCCAAAAAGCCGACGTAGAATTCGCGGGCTTTGTCTTCGTCGAAGATGCGCAGGATGGGCGCGACGGCGCGCAGCATCTCAATCGGCCCTGGTGAGCTCGACCCCATCCACCGTCATCTTCCACTTGCCGTCCTCGCGGTGCGGCGGCTTGCTGACAACAAAAGTGGTGCGCACGAAGGCCACCCCGGCTTCGAAGTTGTTTCCCTTGAAGCCCTTCAGGTCGATGCTGAGGTTGACCTGGTCGTTCGGCCTGCCGCGTTTGTATTCAACCTTGCCTTCCTTCGACAGCGACAGCTGCATGTCCTTGCCCTGCCAGTTGCCGACATAGTCCATTTTGTCGGCCGGGACCGGGTCGGCCCAGGCGGCGCTACTCGAAAGCAGGCCGGCGGCCAGGACGAGGGATGGAAGGATACGCATGGGGGAACTCCGCTGGAATAGTGGTCAATACCGCTCCAGTATTCGCGCAGCGCTCCCGCTTGTCAATTCAGGCCGCATGCGCAGGCCGCAGGCTCCTGCGGTCGCTTTCGTAGGCCAGGCCGACCTGGCGCCGGATCTCGTCCATCACGCCCATCAGCGCCAGCGTTTCTTCCAGCTTCATGCCCGGGCTTTCCAGCAAGCCTGCGTTGAAGCAGCGCTGCGCCTCGATCACTTCGTGCACGTAGCCGTTGCCGAGGTAAGGCGTGTCCACCGTGCGCGTGCTGCCGTCCTCGAGGCTGACGGTGACGCTCGTCGCGCGGTGGAACATGGTGTTCATGCGCACGTGGCCGCGCGAACCCGACACCGTCAGCTCGCAGGGCGTGCGCGCCTGGAAGGAACAGCTGCACACCGACAGTCCGCCGCCTTCGTGCCGGAGCGTGACGCCGGTCTGCACGTCGACGCCGGTTTCCCCGAGCGCGGCCTGGGCCTTGATCTCGGCGACGGGGCCGAGCAGCGCGGTGGCGATCGACAGCGGATAGATGCCCAGGTCGAGCAGCGCGCCGCCGCCGAGCTCCGGATTGTAGAGTCGATGTTCAGGACCGGCGTTCGGGGTGATGCCGAAGTCCGCCACCACCTGGCGCACCGTGCCGATCTCGCCGGAGGCGATGATGCGCCGCACCTCGTCGAAGGCCGGCAGGTAGCGCGTCCACATGGCTTCCATCAGGAACAGGCGGCGCGAGCGCGCCAGCGTGACCACCTGCTCGGCTTCGCGCAGGTTCATGGTGAACGGTTTTTCGACCAGCACGCCCTTGCCGGCGCGCAGCGCCATCAGGGCGTTGTCGGCGTGCTGGGGATGCGGGGTGGCGACATAGACCAGGTCGATGCCGGCGGCATCGACCAGCTCCTGGTAGCTGCCATAGGCCGCGGCGCTGCCGCCGAATTCCTGCGCGAAGGCCTGGGCCTTGTCGAGGCTGCGCGACGCAACCGCCGCCAGCACGGCGTCCGGCACATCCTTCAGCGCATTGGCGAAGGCGCGCGCGATCTTGCCCGTGCCGAGGATGCCCCAGCGTACTGCGTTTGCCATCGTATTCCTTTCAGGTGGTCTGCCGTTTTGGACGGAAGACCGTGGTATCGAGATAAAAGTCGCGGTCCTGCCCGGGCCACCAGCCCGGCACGCCGAGCACCGGCAGCGGCGTGAAGCCGGCCGTCGTCAGGCCTTCGCGCGCCAGCTCGTCCGCCACATGGGCGTCGAGCCAGGCACGCTGCTCGCCAGGGGCCAGCGCCAGCACATCGTCGCCGGCGAAGATGACGCGCGTATGGGCGGTGATCGCCTTGCGCGGCGCCACCAGCTTTTCCATCAGCGCGTGGCCAAACAGCCAGATTCGCACATCGCTGTCGAAGACGGCGCGCTTGTCGTGGAGAGCGGACAGCCAGCCGTGGGCCCGCAGTTCGTCCACCAGCGCGCGTCCGCTATCCCCTTCGCGCACCACCAGCAGTGCGGCGTTCTCGTCGAAAATGGTGGCGGCATCGCGCGCCGGACCGCGTGACTTGCCGATGCCGGCCTGGGCGATCTGGGCGGCCTGCAGGGCGTTGAGCTGGCGCTTGATGAGCGGGAAGGTCTGCCACACCAGGCCGTTGAAGAAGTCGTGCAGGTTGTCGCGGGTAGGGACCTGGCCGGTGGCGCCGATGAATTCCTCGTAGGCCGTCCCCTCCGGCAGCGCGCTTTGCGGCACGAAGCGCAGCGGCAAGCCCGCTCCGTTGCGCAGACCGAGGGCGGTCGCGTTGCGGTTGAAGGCGTCGATGAAGTCATCGCCGTCCAGGCCCAGGCGCGCAACTTCCAGCCAGGCCGACCGCACCGCGTCATACCACGGGCGCGACCAGTCGATCTGCGACAGCATGCAGGCTTACACCATCTTCCAGGAGATGGTCTCGCCTGCGTTGAGCGGCACCAGCGAGTGCTCGCCGAAGGGAACGGTTTCCGGCAGGGTCCAGGACTCGCGCTTGAGCGTGATCGTCCCTTCGTTGACCGGCAGGCCGTAGAAAGCCGGGCCGTTCAGGCTGGCGAAGGCTTCCAGCTTGTCGAGTGCACCGGCCTGGGCGAAGGCTTCGGTATACATCTCCATCGCGTGCAGCGCGGTATAGCAGCCGGCGCAGCCGCAGGCGGCGTACTTGGTGTGCACCGCGTGCGGCGCCGAGTCGGTGCCGAGGAAGAAGCGCTCGTCGCCGCTGGTGGCGGCCGTGACCAGCGCCAGGCGGTGTTCCTCGCGCTTGAGCACCGGCAGGCAGTAGTAGTGCGGGCGGATGCCGCCGCGGAAGATCTCGTTGCGGTTGTACAGCAGGTGGTGGGCGGTGATGGTCGCCGCGATCGGGCCCTCGGCCTCCGCCACGTACTGGGCCGCCTCCTTGGTGGTGATGTGCTCGAACACGACCTTCAGGACCGGCATGGCGCTGCGCAGCGGGCGCATGACGCGCTCGATGAACACGGCTTCGCGGTCGAACAGGTCGATCTCGTTGTCGGTCACTTCGCCGTGCACCAGCAGCGGCATGCCGACTTCCTGCATCACTTCCAGGGTTTTGTAGCACTTCTTCAGGTCGGTCACGCCGGCGTCGGAATTGGTGGTGGCGCCGGCCGGATACAGCTTGACCGCGTGGACGAAGCCGGAATCCTGGGCGCGGCGGATCTCGTCCGGATCGGTGTTGTCGGTCAGGTACAGCGTCATCAGCGGCTCGAAGGCCATGCCTTCCGGCAGGGCCGCCAGGATGCGCTCGCGGTAGGCGGCAGCCATGGCGGTGGTGGTGACCGGCGGCTTCAGGTTCGGCATCACGATCGCACGCGCGAACTGGCGCGCGCTGTGCGGCAGGACGCTGGACAGCGCTGCGCCGTCGCGCAGGTGCAGGTGCCAGTCGTCGGGGCGGGTGATGGTGATGGTGTCAGGGGTATCGATCAGGGACATGGCGGCTCTCGGATTGCGGATGCCGACATTTTACCCGCAGCGCGCCTTCGCAGCGCGCAGTGTGCGACCTTGACTAATGAATAATACGGGCCAAAAACTCGCGCGCCCGCTCGGACTTCGGCGCGCCGAAGAAGTCTTCGGCCGGGCTGTCCTCGACGATGCTGCCGTGGTCCATGAAAACGATCCGGTCCGCCACCTTGCGCGCGAAGCCCATCTCGTGGGTGACCACCATCATGGTCATGCCTTCCTGGGCCAGCCCCACCATCACGTCGAGCACCTCGCCGATCATCTCCGGGTCGAGGGCGGAGGTCGGCTCGTCGAACAGCATCGCCACCGGGTCCATCGCCAGCGCGCGCGCAATCGCCACGCGCTGCTGCTGGCCGCCCGAGAGCTGGCTCGGGTACTTGTCCTTGTGCGCCAGCAGGCCGACGCGGTCGAGGTATTGCAGGCCGCGCATCAAGGCTTCATCCTTGCTGCGGCCCAGCACCTTGACCTGGGCCAGTGTCAGATTTTCGCGTACCGACAGGTGCGGGAACAGCTCGAAGTTCTGGAACACCATGCCGATGCGGGCGCGCAGCTGGGACAGCCTGGTCTTGGGATCGCCCACCGAGATGCCATCGACCCGCACTACACCTTTCTGAAAGGGTTCCAGCCCGTTGACGGTCTTGATGAGGGTGGATTTGCCCGAGCCGGAGGGCCCGCACACGACCACCACGTCGCCGCGCTCCACCCGGGTGCTGCATGCGCGCAGCACCTGGAAGTTGCCGTACCACTTGCTGACGTTCTCGATTTCGATCATCTGCGCCTGTTCTGTTGTACTCGTGTAAGCGTGCTTGACAGCATTTCTAGCGACAAGGATACTTCGGAACTTGCCTTACCTACCAGAACGGCTCACCGTTCTCCCTTATACAAATACCCAATAATTCGCCTTGCGACAGTGCCATCCCCTGCCGCGGGTTATGCACAGGTCCACGAGACAGGAAGCATTATGGATAAAAAGAACCGCCTGACAACCTACATCCTGGTCGGCCTCGCGCTCGGGATCGTCGTCGGCTACGTGGCCAACACCAGCTTCGAGAACCCGGCCGGCTTTGCCGAGACGATGTCGCTGATCACGACCATGTTCCTCCGCCTGATCAAGATGATCATCGCGCCGCTGGTGTTTTCGACCCTGGTGGTCGGCATCGCCAAGATGGGCGACGCCAAGGAAGTGGGCCGCATCGGCGTCAAGGCGCTGGGCTGGTTCTTCATCGCCTCGGTCATCTCGCTGTCGCTGGGCCTGATCCTGGTGAACCTGTTCCGTCCGGGTGACGCGATGGCCCTGTCGGGCGCCGTACCGCCGGTGGGTGCCTCGTCGGGCATCACCACCTCGGGCCTGACCATGAAGGACTTCATTACCCACCTGATCCCGACCTCGATCTTCGACGGCATGGCCAGGAACGAGATCCTGCAGATCGTCGTGTTCTCGGTCTTCTTCGGCACCGCGGCCGCCGCCGTCGGCGCCCGCGCCACCCCGCTGATCGACGCGGTGGACGGCATCGCCCACATCATGCTGAAGCTCACCGGCTACGTCATGAACTTCGCGCCGATCGCCGTGTTCGCGGCGGTGGCCGGCGTCATCGCCAAGAGCGGCCTGGGCGTGCTGTCGACCTACGGCATCTTCATGGCCGAGTTCTACCTCGGCATCATCCTGCTGTGGGTGGTGCTGATCCTGATCGGCGGGATCTTCCTGGGCCGCCGCGTGCTGCGCCTGATCTCCGAACTGAAGGAACCGACCATCCTGGCCTACACCTGCGCCTCGTCGGAAGCGGCGTTCCCGAAGACCCTGGAAGGCCTGGAGCGCTTCGGCGTCAAGAACCGCCTGGCCGCCTTCGTGCTGCCGATCGGCTACTCGTTCAACCTCGACGGCTCGATGATGTACTGCACCTTCGCGGCCGTGTTCATCGCCCAGGCCTACGGCATCGAGCTGGACCTGGCGACCCAGATGACCATGATGCTGGTGCTGATGCTGACCTCGAAGGGCATGGCCGGCGTGCCGCGCGCCTCGCTGGTCGTCATCGCCGCCACCCTGGCCCAGTTCAACATCCCGGAAGCCGGCCTGCTGCTCCTGCTGGGCATCGACCACTTCCTGGACATGGCCCGTTCGGCCACCAACGTGATCGGCAACGGCATCGCCACCGCCGTGGTCGCGAAGTGGGAAGGCGACCTGGCCGAGCCGAACAAGGATCCGGCCGTCGCGCCGCTGCGCTAAAGAGCAGCACGAATCATCTTCAGTACCGAAGGCCTTCCAGCGATGGAGGGCCTTTTTTATAACAACATGAGGAGCGAGACATGAAACAGCTGTACACCGCAGCAGGCCTGCTGCTGGTTGCAACCGGCGCCAGCGCCGCCACCCAGACCATCGACTGCGGCCGCCTGCTGGACGTCAAGAACGGAACCTGGCGCGAGCGCGTCAGCATCGTGGTCGAGAACGGCGTCGTGACATCGGTCGGCCCGATGACCCAGGCTGCGGCGGGTAGTGACCGTGTCGACCTGTCGCGCCACGCCTGCCTGCCCGGCCTGATCGACATGCACGTGCACCTGACCAGCGAAACCGCGCCGGTGGTCGACGCCTACCGCGACCGCCTGACCGCCGATCCGCAGGACATGGCCTTCCGTTCGGTCAAGTATGCCCAGCGTACCCTGATGGCCGGCTTCACCACGGTGCGCGACCTCGGCGCCGCCGACGGCCTGAACGTCTCGCTCAAGCGCGCCATCGCCGCCGGCGAGATCCCGGGCCCGCGCATGTTCACCGCCGGGAAGTCGATCGCCACCACCGGCGGCCACGCCGACCCGACCAACAACCTGTCCCACTTCCTGAGCGAGAAGATCGGCGCCCCCGGCCCCGAGAAGGGCGTGATCGACAGCCCGGAAGAAGGCCGCCAGGCCGTGCGCCAGCGCTACAAGGAAGGTGCGGACCTGATCAAGATCACCGCCACCGGCGGCGTGCTGAGCCAGGCCGCCAACGGCCAGAACTCGCAGTACACCGAGGACGAGCTGAAGGCCATCGTCAGCACCGCCAAGGACTACGGCTTCCGCGTCGCGGCCCACGCGCACGGCGCCGAGGGCATGAAGCGCGCGCTGCGCGCCGGCGTCGACTCGATCGAGCACGGCACCCTGATGGACGACGAGACCGTCGCCCTGTTCAAGAAGACCGGCCACTGGTACGTGCCGACCATCTCGGCCGGCCGCTACGTGGCGGACAAGGCCAAGGATCCGAACTATTATTCGGCCCTGGTGCGCCCGAAGGCCGCCGCGATCGGCCCGCAGCTGCAGGCCACCTTCGCACGCGCCCACAAGGCCGGCGTGAAGATCGCCTTCGGCACCGATGCCGGCGTGTTCCCGCATGGCGAGAACGCCAAGGAGTTCGGCTACATGGTCGAGGCCGGGATGTCGCCGCTTGACGCCATCCGTGCCGCGACCCTGCATGCCGCCGCCCTGCTCGACCAGGGCAATCGCCTGGGTTCGGTCGAACCGGGCTTTGCCGCGGACATCATCGCGGTCGAGGGCGATCCGCTGCGCGACGTGAAGGTGCTCGAGCAGGTCAAGTTCGTGATGAAAGACGGCGTCGTCTACAAGAAGCCGTAAGCAGTTTTATTGAAGGAGAAGTCCATGCTGTTCCAGAAGTCCAGCCGCGCATGCGCGGCGCTGTTCGCCTTCCTGTTCCTGCTCGCCTCGGCGGCGCAGGCACAGGCGCAGGCAAGCAAGCTGCCCAACGTGACGATTCTCGCCACCGGCGGCACCATCGCCGGCACCGGCGCCAGCAGCACGACCACGGTCGGCTATACCGCCGCCACCGTGGGCGTGCAATCGCTGATCCAGGCGGTCCCGGAAATCACCAGGGTGGCGAACGTCACCGGCGAGCAGGTGTTCCAGATCGCCAGCGAAAACATGGGCAACGAGCACTGGCTGATCCTGGCCAAGCGCGTCAACACCCTGCTGGCGCAACCGAACGTGGACGGCATCGTCATCACGCACGGCACCGACACGCTGGAAGAAACGGCCTATTTCCTGAACCTGGTCGTGAAAAGCAAAAAGCCGGTGGTGGTGGTCGGGTCGATGCGCCCGTCCACTGCCCTGTCGGCGGACGGCCCGATCAACCTGTACAACGCGGTCAACCTGGCCGGCTCGCCCAGCGCGGTCGGCAAGGGCGTTCTGGTGGCGATGAACGACCAGATCCACGCGGCGCGCGACGTCACCAAGGCCAACACCACCACCGCCGACACCTTCCGTGCGGCCGAGCTGGGCATGATCGGCTACATCCAGGGCGGCAAGCCTTTCTTCTACCGTGAGGTCACGCGCAAGCACACGGTGGAGACCGAGTTCGACGTGTCGAAGCTGGATGCGCTGCCGCAGGTGGACGTGGCCTACGCGTATGCCAACGTGGGCGACGTGGCGGTGAAGGCGCTGGTGGCCGCCGGCGCCAAGGGCCTGGTGCACGCGGGCGTGGGCAATGGCAGCCTGCCGGCCAAGACCAGGCCTGCCCTGGTCGCGGCGCGCGAAAAAGGCGTGGTGATCGTGCGTTCGTCGCGTGTGGGCCAGGGCATCGTGGCGCGCAACGGCGAGGCGAACGACGACCAGCTGGACTTCGTGGTGGCGGATACGCTGAGCCCGCAGAAGGCGCGCATCCTCTTGATGCTGGCGCTGACCAGGACCAGCAATACCAAGGAGATTCAGCGGATGTTCTATACCTACTGATTTGTCACTCGTCTGATCTACGGCTGCTTGACCGCGTGGGCAGGAAACCTGCCCACCCTACAACGGCCTTTCGTAGGGTGGGCGGGTCTCCCGCCCACGCGGTCAGGCTGCAAGCGCATCTCCGCTACTTCGCAATCTCCAGCGGCGGCGACGCCAGCTCCTCATCCGGCCGCGCCAGCTGCCTTTCCCACATCTGCGCATACAGCCCGCGCGCCGCGAGCAGGGACCCGTGCGTGCCGCGCTCGACGATGCGCCCGTGGTCCAGCACGATGATCTGCTGCGCATCCGCGATGGTCGACAGCCGGTGCGCGATCACCAGGGTCGTGCGGTCCTTCGCGATGTCCTTCAGCTGGGCCTGGATCGCCTGCTCCGACTTCGAATCCAGCGCCGACGTCGCCTCGTCGAAAATCAGGATCGCCGGGTTCTTCAGCAGGGTGCGCGCGATCGCCACACGCTGCTTCTCGCCGCCCGACAGTTTCAGGCCGCGCTCGCCCACCATGGTCTTGTAGCCGTCCGGCAGGCTCTCGATGAAGTCGTGGATCGAGGCCGCGCGCGCCGCCGCCACGATGTCCTCGTGCGAGGCGCCCGGCCGGCCGTAGGCGATGTTGTATTCGATGCTGTCGTTGAACAGCACTGTGTCCTGCGGCACGATGCCGATCGACGCACGCAGCGATTGCTGGGTGATGTTGCGCAGGTCCTGGCCGTCGATGCGGATCGCCCCGCCGTTCACGTCGTAGAAACGGAACAGCAGGCGTGACAGGGTCGACTTGCCCGATCCGCTGTGGCCCACCACTGCGGTGGTGGTCCCGGCCGGAATCGTGAAGTCGACGTCGAACAGGATCTGGCGCTTGGGTTCGTAGCTGAACTCGACGTGCGAGAACTCGACCCGCGCGCCCTGCGTCACCAGCGGCTGGGCGCCGGGGCTGTCGGCCACTTCGCGGTTCTGGTCGAGCAGCGAGAACAGGCGCTCCATGTCGGCCAGGCTCTGCTTGATCTCGCGGTAGATCACGCCCAGGAAGTTCAGCGGGATGTACAGCTGGATCATGAACGAGTTCACCAGCACCAGGTCGCCCAGCGTCATGGTCCCGGCGATCACGCCTTCGGTGGCGCGCCACAGGATCAGCGTGACGGCGGTGGCGATGATCAGGGACTGGCCCGTGTTCAGGAAAGAGAGCGAAGTCTGCGAGCGCACCGCGGCGTTCTCGAAGCTCTGCAGGCCCTGGTCGTAGCGCTTCGCTTCGTATTCCTCGTTGCCGAAATACTTCACCGTTTCATAGTTGAGCAGCGAATCGATGGCCTTGGTATTGGCCTTCGAGTCGAGCTCGTTCATGGTGCGGCGAAAGTGCGTGCGCCACTCGGTCACGATCACGGTGAAGGCGATGTAGCTCACCAGGGCCACGCCGGTAATGACGGTGAACCAGATGTCGTAGTTCAGCACCAGGTAGCCGAGCACCAGGGTGATCTCCACCAGCGTCGGCAGCACGTTGAACAGCGAATAGGAGATGAGCGAATTCACGCCGCGCGTGCCGCGCTCGATGTCGCGCGTCATGCCGCCGGTCTGGCGGTTCAGGTGGAAACGCAGCGACAGCGCATGCAGGTGGCGGAATACCTTCAGCGCGATGGTCCGCACGGCGCGCTGCGTCACCCGTGCGAACAGGAATTCGCGCAGCTCGGTGAACAGCGTGGTGGACAGGCGCAGCAGGCCATAGGCGACCAGCGCCCCGAGCGGCAGCACCAGCAGCGCATGCGGGTCTTTCGGGTCGATGGCGAGCTGGTCGATCAGCTGCTTGAGCACCAGCGGCACGCCGACGTTGGCGAGTTTTGCGCCCACCAGCGCGGCGAGCGCGGCCAGCACGCGCCATTTGTAGACCCACAAATACGGGAACAGGGTGCGCAGGGTGGCCCAGTCGTTGCGGGGCACGCCCTTCGAATCGGGAGGCAGGGGTACGGATGAGGCCGAATTTGACGATGAGTTGCGGCGCATGGCAGGGCAAAGGGATTTATGGTTCAATTCGGGACGATTGTAGCTTTTACCGAGAATTCAAGATGACCACGCCACAAAATGCCGCCGCCCCACGCACCCGCCTGCCCGAAGGCAAGATGCCCGAACTGCGCGTGATGCCCGCGCCGTCCGACGCCAACGTGTACGGGGACGTGTTCGGCGGCTGGATCATGGCCCAGGTCGACGTCGCCGGCTCGCTGCCGGCCACCCGCCGCGCGAACGGACGCGTGGCCACCATCGCCGTGAACTCCTTCCTGTTCAAGCAGCCGGTGTTCGTGGGCGACCTGCTGTCCTTCTACGCCGAGATCGTCAAGGTCGGCAATACCTCGATCACCGTGTGCGTCGAGGTCTATGCCGAGCGCAACCGCCTGCAGGCGGATGTCGTGAAAGTCACCGAGGCGCAGCTGACCTATGTCGCCACCGGTCCGGACCGCAAGCCGCGCCAACTGCCGCCACTCGATTCGCTGATCAGCCACGACTGATGACGTCGCGCCGGCTGTTCCTGCTCGACGCCGCGCGGCTCTCGGCCGCGCTGTCCGCCGCCAGCCTGGGCGCCTGCGCCTCGTCCGCGAAAGGCCCCTACCCGTTCAGCCTGGGCGTCGCTTCGGGCTCGCCGCTGCCCGATTCCGTCATCCTGTGGACGCGCATCCTGAGCGAGCCGCTCAAGGCGGAATCCACGCCGCCGGTCGCGATGACGGTGCGCTGGGAAGTCGCGCACGACGAGGCCTTCCGCAGCATCGCCGCGAAAGGCACGGCAGTGGCCGGGCCGGAGCTCGCCCACAGCGTGCACGTCGACGTGAAAGACCTGGCGCCGGGCCGCTGGTACTGGTACCGCTTCATGCTGGGCGACGCCGTCAGCCCGGTCGGCCGCACCCGCACGGCGCCAGGCAGGGACGAGATGCCCGGCCAGCTCAAGCTGGCGGTGGCGTCCTGCCAGCACTGGGAGTTCGGCAGCTATGCCGCGCACCGCCACATCGCGGCAAGCAGTCCCGACCTGGTCGCCTTCCTGGGCGACTACATCTACGAGTGGGGCCCCTACCAGCTGCGCCATCCCGCGCGTGCGGTCCGCAGCGACGAGTCGTTCACGCTGTCCGATTATCGCAAGCGCTATGCCCAGTACAAAAGTGACCCGGACCTGCAGGCCGCGCATGCCGCGGCGCCCTGGATCGTGACCTGGGACGACCACGAGGTGGGCAACGACTACGCCGCCCTGCGCGACGAGCGCCTGGCCCAGGACTTCGCCACCCGCCGCGCGGCGGCCTACCAGGCTTTTTATGAGCACATGCCATTGCGCCTGCCTTCGGTCAGGCGCGACGGGTTTGCGAAAGTGGAACTGTTCCAGCGCGTCGACTGGGGCCGGCTGGCGCGCTTCCACGTGCTCGACGACCGCCAGTACCGTTCGCCGCAGGCCTGCACCAAGTCCGCCACCCAGGGCGGCTCGAACGCCGTGTTCGCGCGCGCCTGCGAGGCCCTGCGCGATCCGCGCCGCACGATGCTGGGCGCGGAACAGGAGGCCTGGCTGGAGTCGGGACTGGCAAGCTCGCGCGCAACATGGAACATCCTGGCGCAGCAGACCCTGATGGCGCAGTCGAGCAGCGTACCGGTCGTGAAACCGGAGGACGGCCGCTTCTGGACCGATGGCTGGGACGGCTACCCGGCGGCGCGCCGGCGCCTGCTGGACACGATCGTCAGGCAGGGCGTGCACAATCCGCTGGTGCTGGGCGGCGATGTGCACACCTTCTATGCGACCGCGCTGCGGCCGGATTTCTCGAAGCCGGTGTCGAAGCAGAACGCGGTGGTGGCGACCGAGTTCGTGGGCACCTCGGTGACCTCGAGTTCACGCTCGCAGGAGCGCACGCTGGCGCACATGGAGAACAACCCGCACATGCTGTACGGGCGCAGCGACAAGCGTGGCTACATGCTGCTGGAGATCACGCCGAAGCAGACAGTGACGCACTTCATGGGACTGGACGACGTGCGGGATGCGAAATCGGCCATCGCGGAACTGGCTGCGTTCCGCGTGGCCGACGGGGTGGCCGGCGCCGAGCGCCTGGGCTAGCGATTCAAGCGCGCAGGCCGAGGCGCGGCAGCAGGTAGCGCGGCCCCCATCCGATCAAGAAACCGAGCAGGCCCAGGCGCACGGCATGTTCGCCGTTCGTGCTAAGCGTGTAGCCCGCCTGGTCCAGGATCAGCGCGACGGCGGTGCCGAACAGCACCGACAGCAGGCCGGCGCCGGTGGCGATCAGGAGCAGCAAGGCCAGCTTGCGTGCCGTCAGGGGAGTCGTTTTCTTCGCGTCCAGCATCCTTGGTCTCCTTGCTGTCCTTGTCGGCTCGTCAGGCCGAGGTCTTCTCGTCGCGCAGCTCGCGCCGCAGGATCTTGCCCACGTTGGTCTTCGGCAGCGTCTCGCGGAACTCCACGTACTTCGGCCGCTTGTAGCCCGTGAACTGCTCCTTGCAGAAGGCCATCACCTGCTCGCTGGTGAGCGCGGCATCCTTCTTCACGATGTACAGCTTGACCGCCTCGCCCGAATTCTTGTCCGGCACGCCCACGCAGGCCACTTCCAGCACGCCCGGCATCGCCGCGACCACGCCTTCGATCTCGTTCGGGTAGACGTTGAAGCCCGACACCAGGATCATGTCCTTCTTGCGGTCGACGATGCGGGTATAGCCCTTCTCGTCCATGATGCCGACGTCGCCGGTCTTGAAGAAGCCGTCCGCGGTCATGACCTTGGCGGTCTCGTCGTCGCGCTGCCAGTAGCCGGCCATCACCTGCGGGCCGCGCACCGCGATCTCGCCGGCGGTGCCGAAGGGGACTTCGTTGCCGGCTTCGTCCAGGATGCGGATCTCGGTCGAGGGCAGCGGCAGGCCGATGGTGCCGGTGAAGTCGGTGATGTCGCAGCGGTTCGCGGTGACCACCGGCGAGGTCTCGGACAGGCCATAGCCTTCCACGATCGGGATGCCGGTCATTTGCAGCCATTTGTCCGCCACGGCCTTTTGCACCGCCATGCCGCCGCCCGGGCACACCAGCAGGCCCGAGAAGTCGAGCTTGGCGAATTCCGGGTTGTTCACCAGGCCGTTGTACAGCGTGTTCACGGCCGGGAAGATGTTGATGCGGTAGTCGCTCAGTTCCTTGATGAAGCCCGGGATGTCGCGCGGATTCGGAATCAGAAGGTTCATGCCGCCCACGCGCAGGCCCAGCAGGGCGCACACGGTCAGCGCATAGATGTGGTACAGCGGCAGCGCGCACACGAACTGCGGCTGTTCGCCAGCCTTCAGTTTGCTCAGGGTCGGGGCGAACCAGGCTTCGTTCTGCAGCACGTTGGCGATCACGTGCTTGTGCAGCAGCACCGCGCCTTTCGAGACGCCGGTGGTGCCGCCGGTGTACTGCAGGAAGGCGATGTCGTCGTGGCCGATGGCGACCGGACGCAGGGTCGCGCCCGAAGCTTCCGCCAGCATGCGCTTGAAGCCGATCGAACCCGGCAGCGACCAGGCCGGCACCATCTTCTTGACCTTGCGGACCACCAGGTTGACCAGCGTGCCCTTCAAGCCGCCCAGCAGGTCGCCCATGCTGGCCACGACCACGTGCTTGACCTCGGTGTTACCGATCACCTGCTCCAGCGTGTGCGCGAAGTTCTCCAGCACCACGATGGCCTCGGCGCCGGAATCCTTCAGCTGGTGCTGCAGCTCGCGCGGGGTGTAGAGCGGATTGACGTTGACGATCACGTAGCCGGCGCGCAGCACGGCGGCCATCGCCACCGGGTATTGCAGCACGTTCGGCAGCATGATGGCCACGCGTGCGCCCGGCTTCAGGCCCCTGGCCTGCAGCCATGCCGCCATGCGGCCCGACAGGCGGTCCAGTTCGGCGAAGGTGAGCGTCTTGCCCATGCACGCATAGGCCTTGCGGTCGGCGTACTTGCGGAACGCCTCCTCCAGCAGATGCGTCAGGGAGCGGTACTGCGTGGGGTCGATCTCCGCAGGTACGCCGCCCTCGTACGACTTGAGCCAAAACTTGTCCATCCGTGCCTCACCTTCTGTATCTGATGCTATGTCCATTAAAACGCGAAGCCGCCCGGAGCATGGCAGCTTCGGGGCGGCTTCCGCGGGCCGGCATGCTGCGCCGGCCGTCATGCTGCCGTCAGGCGGTTTCCGCCTGCTTCTTCTCGTCCCGCAGTGCGCGGCGCAGGATCTTGCCGACGTTGGTCTTCGGCAGCTCGTCGCGGAACTCGATGTACTTCGGTTTCTTGTAGCCGGTGAACTGCTGCTTGCAGTAGTCCATCAGCTGCTCGGCGGTCAGGTTCGGGTCCTTGCGCACCACGAACACCTTCACCGCTTCGCCGGAATGCTCGTCCGGTACGCCGATCACGGCGCATTCCAGCACGCCCGGGTGGCCGGCGATCACGCCTTCCAGCTCGTTCGGGTAGACGTTGAAGCCCGAGACCAGGATCATGTCCTTCTTGCGGTCGACGATCTTCACGTAGCCGTCCGCGTCCATGATGCCGACGTCGCCCGACTTGAAGAAGCCGTCCGGCGTCATGACCTTGGCGGTTTCGTCCGGGCGGTTCCAGTAGCCGGCCATCACCTGCGGGCCACGGATCGCGATCTCGCCGATCTGGCCGATGCCCATCTGCTTGCCTTCGTCGTCCAGGATCGCGATGTCGGTGGACGGGATCGGCAGGCCGATGGTACCGGTGAATTCCTTCACGTCGGCGCGGTTGCAGGTGGCCACCGGCGCGGTCTCGGACAGGCCGTAGCCTTCGATGATCGCGGTGCCCGTGACCTGCTTCCACTTGTCGTTGACGGCCTTCTGCACCGCCATGCCGCCGCCGTTCGACACCTTCAGGCCCGAGAAGTCCACGGTGCCGATATCCGGATGGTTCACCAGCGCGTTGTACAGCGTGTTCACGGCCGGCAGCATGTTGATCTTGTACTTGCCCAGCTCCTTGATGAAGCCCGGGATGTCGCGCGGGTTCACGATCAGGATGTTCAGCGCGCCGGTGCGCATGCCCCACATCGCGCAGGCCGTCAGCGCGAAGATGTGGTACAGCGGCAGCGCGCAGACGATCACGGTCTGCTCGTTCGACTGCCCCATCGCCGGCGCCGACCAGGCTTCGGTCTGCAGCACGTTGGCGATCACGTTGCGGTGCGTGAGCGTCGCGCCTTTCGACACGCCAGTGGTGCCGCCGGTGTACTGCAGGAAGGCGATGTCCGAGGACTTGAGCTCGACCTTCGAGAACGGCATCCTGGCGCCCTGCGACAGGGCTTCCTTGAAGCGCACCATGTTCGGCAGCGAGTACTCCGGCACCATCTTCTTGATGTTACGGACCACGAAGTTGACCAGCATGCCCTTGGCGCCGCCCAGCATCTCGCCCATGCTCGCCACCACCACGTGCTTGAGCGGGGTCTTGCCGATCACCTGCTGCACCGTGTTCGCGAAGTTCTCGAGCACGATGATCGCTTCGCTGCCCGAGTCCTTGATCTGGTGCTCGAGCTCGCGCGGCGTGTACAGCGGGTTGACGTTGACCACGGTGTAGCCGGCGCGCAGTACGGCCGCGATCGCGATCGGGTACTGCAGCACGTTCGGCATCATGATCGCCACCCGCGCACCGCGCTCCATGCCGCGGCTCTGCAGCCAGGCCGCCAGCTTCTTCGAATAGGCATCCAGCTCGCCGTAGGTCAGGAACTTGTCCATGCACACATAGGCGTTGCGGTCGGCGTACTTGCTGAAGGATTCCTCCAGCATGTGCACCAGCGACGCGTACTGGTCAGGGTTGATCTCGCTTGGTACGTTCGGGGGGTACGACTTCAGCCAAATTTTGTCCATCGGATGCCCTTTTGTCTCGAATAGTTATCGTGGTGGTCCGAGCGTGCGCAGTCCAGGATTGCGCCTTTGCTATCGCCTGCTTGTGATGCTATCGGGCAGCGCCAATGCGCGCAAGTTCTTTTAAGTCGATTGGAACGGGTCCTCTATATGCGTTTATTTCCCCGTACTGGCGACCTCGCCCATGGTGCGCTGCACCACGAGCGGCGCGGTTGGGGCCGGCGCCGCCAGCCTGGCCAGCACGCGGTGCCGCTCAAGCTTGTCGAGCTTGGCGATCTGGTTGACCGACTTGTAGAAAGCGGTCCAGCTGCGCTCCTTGCGCAGCAGCGCGCGGAAGGCCGGGACGAAGTCGTTGTAGGTGGCGATCGAGGCCAGGTGGGCGTTCGACAGCGGCTCGGCGAAGAAGCGGTCGTAGCCCGCGTAGCCGCCCCAGTTCGCCTTCAGCACCTGGTAGTCGTCCTTCAGCGCGATGAACAGCCGCGTCTTGGTGGCGCGCTTGTCGTCGCGGCTCATGTCGCTGGCATAGAGCTTCTCCAGCTCGCCGCGGTAGCGCACCAGCAGCGCCATGAAATCCTTCTTGCGCGCGGTGTAGCGCTCGAAGGCCTCGACCATGGCCTCGTTGCCGAAGCGTTCCAGCCAGCCTTCGACGCCGGCCTGCTCCACCGCGCTGGCGAAGGACTCGTTGAACTTCGAATCGCCCGGTACGTACACCACCTGGTGCGCCAGCTCGTGGAAGATCAGGCGCGCCAGCTCGGCGTCCGGGTAGTGGATGAAGGTCGAGATCAGGGGGTCGCTGAACCAGCCCAGGGTCGAGTAGGCACTGACGCCGCCCACTTCCACGTCGTGGCCCTGGCTGCGCAGCTGTTTCGCATAGGCTTGGGCTTCCTGCTTGCTGTAGTAACCGCGGTAGTTCACGCAGCCGGCCACCGGGAAGCACCACTGCATGGGTTTCAACGACAGCTCGGGCGTGGCGACCACGTTCCACAGCACGTAGGGACGCTTGATGTTGGTGAAGTTGGTGTAGCTGCCGTTGTCGGGCAGCTTCATTTCCTGGATCGCGTAGCGGCGGATCTGGCGTGCCGCTTCCAGGCGGTGGCGCAGCTTGGTATTGGTGGAGGGATCGGCCAGCCAGGCATCGATCGGACGGGAATCCGTCAGCAGTTCGAGCTGGCCTTGTGCGGCCTGGGTGTAGTAAGAGAGGGATGAGCAGCTTGACAACATCAGGGCCGCGGCGGTAGCGGCCATGAATGGCCGGAAGGCCCGGGAAAATCTAGTGGTGGATTTCATCTCGCATTGAAGGCGCGGCCTTTTCGACCTGCACCAGGGTGTCGTAGAAAGTGGGCGCCCTGCCCATGTCGGTCAATCGCTGGCTGGTGACTTCATTGGCGTTCTTGCCGTCGCTGGCGAGTTTCTTCCACCAGATCGACAAGCCCACCACCAGTCCTTCGCGCGCCTTGTCGGTGACGCGTGCACGGGCGACGAACGAGCCGCGGTCGTTGAAGATACGCGCCATGTCACCGTGCAGGATGCCGCGTCGTGCGGCGTCGTTCGGGTGGATGTCGAGGTGCGGCTCGCCCTCAGTTGCGCGTAGGCTCTGTACATTGACAAAGGTCGAGTTGAGGAAGTTCCTTGCCGGAGGCGAGATCATCGCCAGCGGATACTTCCGGGCCAGTTCCGGATTGGAAGCGGCCGATTCATACGGCGGAATATAGGCCGGGACCGGATCGAGCCCGTCGCGCGCCATGCTGCTCGAATAAAATTCGCACTTGCCCGACGGGGTCGGGAAGCCGCCTTCGGCGAAGGGCGCCTCGGGCATGTCGAGTTTCTGCCAGCCCTTGCGCTTGAGCGCGTCCCAGTCGAAGTGCACCGCGCGCTCATGGCGCTTATCAAAAGCCTGGGCGGCCAGTTGGTCGTCGGACTCCTGGAAGCAGGGGTCGTCGAAGCCCATGCGCGCGGCCAGCAGGCGGAAGAACTCGGTGTTCGGTTTCGCTTCGCCGATCGGCGCGATCGCCGCGTTGTTCGCCATCATGTACAGGTGGCCGTAGGCCAGGTGCGCATCGACGTGCTCGAGCTGGGTGGTGGCCGGCAACAGGATGTCGGCATAGTCGGCGCTGTCGGTCTGGAAGTGTTCCAGCACCACGGTGAACAGGTCTTCGCGCTCGAAGCCCTGCTGCACTTTCGCCGAATCCGGGGCGATCGCCAGCGGGTTGGCGTTATAGACGATGACGGCCTCGATCTTCGGGCCGAATTCGGGCGAGGCCTCCTTGAGCAGGTCGTCGCCGATGGTGGTCATGTTGATGGTGCGCGCCATGCGGCCCGCCAAGAGGTCCGGGCGCTGCAGGAAGGGACGGTTGGCCGGGAAGGACCCCGAGGTCGACAGCTGCACCCCACCCGCCCGGTGGCGCCAGGCGCCGACCAGGGCCGGCAGGCAGGCGATATTGCGCACCGCCATGCCGCCGCCGCGCACGCGCTGCAGGCCGTAGTTCATGCGGATCGCCGCGCCCTCGCCGCTCTTCGCGGTCTGGCCGTACAGGCGTGCCAGTTCGATCACCTCGATGGCCGTGATGCCGCAGGTCTCGGCGGTGCGCGCCGGCGTCCATTCCAGCGCGCGCTGTTTCAGTTCTTCGTAGCCCAGCGTGTACTTCGCCACGTAGTCGTGGTCGACCAGGTCTTCGGTGATGAGCACGTGCATCATGCCCAGCGCCAGCGCGGCATCCGTACCGGGCAGCAGAGAAATGTGCTGGTGGCACTTCTCGGCCGTCAGCGAGCGATAGGGATCGATCGCGATCAGCCTGGCGCCGCGGCGCTTGGCTTCCTGGACGCGCATCCACAGGTGCAGGTTGGACGCGATCGGGTTGCCGCCCCAGATCAGGATCAGCTTGGCATCCTGGAAGTGCTCGATGTCGGTGCCGATCGAGCCGCCGATGGTGTACTTGTAGCCGGTGGCGCCGGCAGTGGCGCAGATGGTGCGGTCCAGCTGCGAGGCCCCGAGCTTGTTGAAGAAGCGTAAAGACATCGAATCGCCCTGCACCAGTCCCATGGTGCCGGCATAGCTGTAGGGGAGAATGGCTTGCGGATCGCGGGCGGCGATCGTGCCGAGGCGCTCGGCGATCTCGTCGATGGCCTCACCCCAGGTGATGCGCTCGAATTTGCCTTCGCCCTTGCGGCCGACGCGGCGCATCGGGTACAGCACGCGGTCCGGGTGGTAGGTGCGCTCCACGTAGCGCGACACCTTGGTGCACAGCACGCCCGCCGTGGTCGGATGCTCCGGATCGCCCTTTACCTCAAGCGCCACGCCATCATCGACGGTGACGAGGATGGCGCAGGTATCGGGGCAATCGTGGGGGCAGGCGGCGCGGACTTGTGTAACTGGCATGGGGTGGGATCGGCGGAAAATACTTCGTGAAACCAATACTTTATACGATCTTGGGGAGGTCCGTCCCCTCCTCTTTCACTGGGTGTTTGAGGCAGGCTACAATGGTTCAAGGCATGCAATGCAAGCATGACAAAAAACGGAGGGACAGATGAAACTCGTTGAACCAATCCTGGCCTACCTGCCGGAACTTCAGGAAATCCGGCGCGACCTGCACGCGCATCCGGAGCTGTGCTACGAAGAGCAGCGCACCGCCGACGTGGTGGCGGCGAAGCTGACGGAATGGGGCATCCCGATCGTGCGTGGCCTGGGCGTGACCGGCGTGGTCGGCATCGTCAAGAACGGCACGTCGCATCGCGCGATCGGCCTGCGCGCCGACATGGATGCGCTGCCCATGCAAGAGATCAATGGCTTCGCCCATGCATCGCGCCATCCGGGCAAGATGCACGCCTGCGGCCACGACGGCCACACCGCCATGCTGCTCGGCGCCGCCCAGCACCTGGCGCAGCACCGCAACTTCGACGGCACCGTCTACCTGATCTTCCAGCCGGCCGAGGAAGGCGGCGGCGGCGCGCGCCGGATGATGATTGATGGCCTGTTCGAACAGTTCCCGATGGACGCGGTATACGGCATGCACAACTGGCCGGGCATCCCGGAGGGGCACTTCGGCGTGGTCGCCGGGCCGATGATGGCCTCCAGTAACGAATTCCGCGTGAGCGTGCGCGGCAAGGGCGCCCATGCGGCGCAGCCGCACCGCGGCATCGACCCGGTGATGGTGGCGGTGCAGATCGCCCAGGCCTGGCAGACCATCGTGTCGCGCGAAAAGAATCCGCTGGAATCGGCGGTGCTGTCGATCACCCAGATCCATGCCGGCAGCGCCACCAACGTGATTCCCGACGAAGCGGAACTGGTGGGCACTGTGCGGACGTTCTCGTATGAGGTACTGGATCTGATCCAGCGCCGCATGGAAGAGATCGCGACCGGCGTCGCCGCGGCCTTCAATGCCTCGGTCGACTTCAGTTTCAAGCGCAATTATCCGCCGCTGATCAACCATCCGGAGCAGACGGCCTTCGCGGTCGAGGCGATGCGGGCGGTGGTGGGGGCGGATCGCGTGGATACGCAGGTCGAACCGACCATGGGGGCGGAAGACTTTGCCTTCATGCTGCAGGAAAAGCCGGGGTGCTATGTGTTCCTCGGTAATGGCGACGGGGCGCACCGCGCAGGCGGGCATGGGCTGGGGCCGTGCCAGTTGCATAACACCAGTTATGACTTCAATGACAATTTGCTGCCGATCGGGGCGAGTTATTGGGTGAGGCTGGTGGAGATGAGTTTACCCGCGTAGGGTGGTCGGCTCTGCCGACCGCGCGTTCAAACCATGGTACTGCTGCCTGCTCGGCTGTTCTATTGCTGGTTGAACGCGTGGACGGCGAAGCCGTCCACCCTACGACAGCTGGTCTGCTGAATTCCCGAGCCGAATTCCCGGATTCATCTGCTCCAGCGCCAGCAAGGCCGCCGCATGATCCGCCGTCGGCAAGCTAGCTTCGATCGTCTCGTACTGCCGCGTCACCAGTTCCGTCACCGGCAGCGTCAAGCCCGCCGCTTCCGCCGCCGCCAACACGTTCCGCAAATCCTTCAGCTGGCTCTTGACCTGCCCGCCCGGCACGAAATTCCGCTCCAGCATGCGCTGCCCGTGCACCTCGAGGATCCGGCTGCCCGCGAATCCGCCGCGGATTGCCTCGCGCACCGCGGCCGGATCGGCGCCTGCGGCCTGCGCCAGCAGCAGCGCCTCGGCCACCACGTTCAGCGTGGCGCCCACGATCAGCTGGTTGCACAGCTTGGCCACCTGGCCGCTGCCCACCGGCCCGACGCGCTGGGGCTTGCCCATCGCCTCCAAAATTTTTACCACCTGGTAAAAATCCGCCGCCTCGCCGCCGGCCATGATGGCCAGCGTCCCCGCTTCGGCGCCGCCGACGCCGCCCGACACCGGCGCATCCATGAAGCGGCAGCCCTGGGCCACCAGGCGCGCCTGGAAGGCCAGCGCTTCGTCATGCCGGGTCGAACTCATGTCGATCCACAGCGTGCCCGGCGCGAGCGCGGGCAAGGCGGCGTCGAGCACGGCGCCCACCACCGGCCCGGCCTCGAGCATGGAGATGACCACTTGCGCCCCGCGTACCGCCGCGCCCAGGTCTGCGACGGGCTCTGCCCCGCTGCCGCGCAGCGCCTCGGCCTTGGCGTGGGTCCGGTTCCAGGCGCGCACCGGGTAGCCAGGCTGGGCCAGACGGGCCGCCATCGGCCTTCCCATCAGACCGATCCCGAGGAAGGCGATGGTCGTCATCAGAACAGTCCGAGGAATTTTTTCTTGACGGTATTCGTGCGGCCAGGGACGACCAGGTCGGTCACGCCCTTGTCGTTGAAGCCGTCCAGCAGCGCCGGGAATCCCTTGCGCTTGACCAGGTCCATTTCCGCCGCATAGAGCGGCACCACGCAATGGAAATAGATGTCCTTGCCGTCGCGCTCGAGCGCGGCGAAGGCCTCCGGCGCCGAGGCCGGCGGCAGCAGGATGGCGCCGGTGAATTCGACGCCCTTGGCATAGGGCTTGGCCGGATGGCCGTTCGGCACCGTGTGGCCGAGGCCGAGCCAGGTCGCGTGCTGATGCGGATAATGCGCCAGGTGGCGCAGCAGGGCCACCGGCCAGTACCAGCGCTCGTCCCGCACCGACGCTTCATCCAGCTTCCAGTCCGCCGGCAGAGCCATCATCAGTTCGCCGAACGGCGGCGCGCCTTCCGGCACGCTCATCGGGCGGCTGCTCATGCCCGAGGTCACCAGGCGCAGGAAGGGCGTGCGCTCGTTGGCCGGCACCACGTGGATGTCGACCTGCACCGGGTCGGCGATGGTATCGTGGAAGACGGTATCGATCCGGCCCAGGTGGGCGGCGATGTGCTCCGCCACCGGGTCATGCGGCAAGACGGTGGGCGCGAGCTGCTGCTGGGTCGGCGCGGCAAGCGGATACAGGGGGGTGCTGGTCGGTTCGGTCATGCGACAGTAAGAAAAGAGTATGCGTTCTGCGGGGCGTCTATCATACCTGCGCGACAGCGCAAGGTGGCGGACAGCGCCGATTTGTTCTCGCTAGTACAATAGTGCATTGCACAATATTTCATCGCTGTTAAGAAAGAAGAATATGCCTACTGTGAAGAACATTGCCGGCATTGCCGCCACCCTCGCACTGGCGTTCAGCGCCCAGGCCGCACACGCCCAGGCCCTCGGCGGCTGGGCCGACTCGGCGTCGCTCGAGTTCGGCACCAATCCCCAGCAGCGCATGCTGCGCGTCGCCGTCCAGAACGACTGGGACCAACGCTGGTTCGCCCGCAACGGCTACCACCTGTCGGGCTACTGGGAAACCAACCTGGCCCTGTGGCGCCTGCGCGCCTACCAGAACGTGCCGGGCCGGACCAAGAACATCGCCGTGGTCGGCTTCACTCCGGTATTCCGCTACCAGAGCGACAGCAAGCTCGGCCTGTATGGCGAGGTCGGCATCGGCGTGAACCTGTTCTCCACCTTGTACAAGAACGAGGACAAGGAACTGTCCACCGCCTTCCAGTTCGGCGACCACATCGGCGTGGGCTACACCACCGCCAAGTGGGACTTCGGCCTGAAGTACCAGCATTACTCGAACGCCAGCATCAAGAGCCCGAACGCGGGCGCGAACTGGATCATCGCCAAGGCCGCCTACAAATTCTGAACGTCGCAGCCGGACGGAGTCCGCTTGCGATTTATGACACAATCGGACCAAGGCGGGCCGCCCGGCCTGCCGGTATCACGAGGTCCGATTGACTGATTCCAGCACCATCAAACGCTACCTGCCGTGGCTCGTCGCGACTGCCCTGTTCATGGAGCATCTCGACGCCACCGTCGTCAATACCGCCATTCCGAGCATCGCGGCCAGCCTGCAGGTGACGCCGCTGAGCCTGAAATCGGTGGTCACCAGCTACATCCTCGGCCTGGCCGTCGGCATCCCGCTCAGCGGCTGGATGGCGGACCGCTTCGGCACGCGGCGCGTGTTCTTCACCGCCATCTCCACTTTCACCATTGCCTCGATCCTGTGCGGCCTGTCCGTCAACGCCCAGATGATGACCGCAGCCCGCCTGCTGCAGGGCCTGGGCGGCGCGATGATGATGCCGGTCGGCCGCCTGGCCATCGTGCGCACCTTCCCCAAGAGCGAACTGCTGGCGGCGATGAACTTCGTGATCATCCCGGCCCTGATCGGACCGCTGCTGGGGCCGACGGTCGGCGGGCTGATCGTGCACTGGACCACATGGCGCATGATCTTCTTCATCAACGTGCCGGTGGGCCTGGCGGCGCTCTACCTGGTCTGGAAACACATGCCCGACTACCGCGGCCACGAGAAACGGCCGCTCGACGTCATCGGCCTGGTCCTGTTCAGCAGCGGCACGGCGATCCTGTCCTGGCTGCTCGAAGTATTCGGCGAGCACACGCTCGACGCGCTCACGGCCGCCCTGCTGCTGGCCCTGTCGCTCGGCCTGCTGGGCACCTACGCCTGGCACGCGCTGCGCATCAAGCATCCGCTGCTGCGCCTCACCCTGTTCAAGGTGCGCACCTTCCGCATCTCGGTGGCCGGCGGCTTCCTCACCCGGCTGGGCGTGGGCGCCCTGCCCTTCCTGCTGCCGCTGCTGTACCAGCTCGGGCTGGGCCTGCCGGCCTGGCAATCCGGCCTCTTGATGATGCCGTCCGCAGCTGCCGCGATGGGCATGAAGATGTTCGCGCCCAGGCTGCTGGCACGCTTCGGCTACCGCCAGGTGCTGACCGTGAACACGGTGCTGATCGGCCTGACGATTTCGATGTTTACCCTGGTCGGCCCGGGCACGCCCTTCTACGTCATCGTCGCCATCAGCCTGGCGCAGGGCTTCTTCAATTCGCTGCAGTTCTCGAGCATGAACACCCTGGCCTATGCCGACATCGAGCCGCAGGACACCAGCATGGCGAGCACGATGTCGAGCTCCTTCCAGCAGCTGTCGATGAGCTTCGGCCTGGCCGCCGGTTCGATCGTGACCGCCTGGTTCCTGGGGCCGGTGGCGCAGGACAACCGGGAACAGGTGGCCCAGGCCCTGCACCACGGATTCGCGACGCTGGCGATCCTGACGCTGCTGTCTTCAGTCGTGTTCTGGCGCCTGCGCCGCAACGACGGCGACAGCATCAGCCGCGGCCAGGCCAAGGCCAAGGAAGCGGAGCCGGTCGAGGCCGGCCAGGGGACCTAGGAGTTCAGGAGAGGCAGGCGCCGCCCGATGGCGCCTGGCACAGCAAAAAGCCCGCAGGAGGCGGGCTTTGCAGATGATCAGCGGCGCCAGTGGCCGCGACCGCGGCCGCGGTCGTATCCGCGGTCGTCACGCCAGCCGTGACCGCGATGGTAGCCACGGCGCGGCGCATCGTAATAGCCAAGACCCAGGTTCAATTCGACCGGTGGTCCGACGTAGCTGGAGTAGCCTCCGCCATAATACGGGTCGTAGCCGGCATAGGGCGGCCCGTATACCGCACAGCCACCGAGTCCGGCGGCCAGCAGTAGGCCGGCCGCGCATCGTTTCAACACACTAATGCTTCGAGTAGTCATCTAAGCCCCCTAACGGTGAACCTGAGTTCAGTGTAGGTGTGGGCAGGATGGATGCACATCGAAGTTACGTTTGCTAACTTGCTTTCCCACCAGCACCTCCTGGCCGTGAACTCAATCCAGGGGCTGGGGGATCACTTGCACGGAACCGCGCTTCAGGACCTGTGGCGTGGTGATCGGCGAAAAATAGATCCGCTTCTGCTCCATGGCAATATAGATGCGATAACGATGTAGGAAATCGGCGCCCAATACCATTATTTGGCCCTGGTGAGCCAGGTCCATCAGGCGCAGCTCGAGATTCTTTACTTCCAGTGCGCCGATCGACATCAGCGGCACCGGCACTTTCCATACCGGCTTGTCAGGACCCTCTCCGGGCAAGGGGGCTTCGCGCGTCGCACCGGGCGAGTCCGGCGTCAATCCGAGCCGCTCGCCAACTGCTTTGGGCAGATATGAATAGGGAGTCGCCGTCGACAACAATGCATGGATGGACTTGCCATTGATCGTCGCAATGAACACGACCCGCGCATCGCGTTTCCACGGGTCGCCCGTGGCAAGCACCGAGACCGCCTGCGGATCCCAGTAGGCCAGATGTGCACCGATGCAGCCATTGGGGGCGAAGGACTTCAGGTAACCGGCATCCAGGGCAATCTCGAGGTCGTTCTGCAGGAGCGTGCCGGCGCCGACACGCAACCCGAAGGTGTCGTCCATAAAATTCTCGACCATGTAGGTGCCACCCTTCTTCTTGACCTGGCCGATCGACAAGTCCTTGATATTGGCGTGCGAGAAGTCCACCAGGAGATCGACGCCCTTCGGATTGCGAGCGTCTTCGCGGGCCAGCTTGCTGGTCGCGTGACGTACTTCGATGCCGAGACGATCCAAGATTTTTTTGTTGAACACGAGGGACTCTGCGGCGCCCGTACTCAGCATGGCGGGAACCGTGATGCCGTTGATCGTCGCCTCGCCGACAGGGCGCAAATCCTCGGTATAGGTGAGCGAGATAGATGCCTGTTCGCGCATATCGCATCCCACCGGCAAGGACTCGGCAAATGCCATGGGTGAGATGAAGAGGAAAGCGCAGATCGCGCTACAGAGCATGGAGGCGTGAGAAGCCTGGCGAGTGAAGCGGATCATATAGTCCTGAGTGGTCTGCATGAGAGCAGTATACGGATCCGGATGAACTAAAACTGCGCTTTTAGAAAATTACCCGGATGTCATACGTACAAA
>NZ_JBJUVW010000004.1:0-576293 GCF_046236355.1 Massilia sp. BHUDP2 | reverse complement strand
TCAGGTGATCCTGGTGGGGTTTTTTGCTTTTCTACGCTGCCCAGCGGCGGGCAGACATAAAAAAAGCGGGGCTGCGCCCCGCTCATCGGCCTGCCGGAAGCGCGTTAGACGCCCCAGAGGACGTCGGTATGCTGGTCGCGTGCGGAGCGCAGCATTTCCAGCAGCGGGAATGCGCGCGTCGAGAAGGTCACGACTTCGATCGGTTCGTGCTCGTTATCTTCGTTTTCGCCATGGTGGGCCTGCACGTCGCGCTCGACTTGTTCGGAAATCTGGTGCTTGCGGCTTTCCTCGATTTCGCCCTCGAGCAGCGCGACCGCGCGAGGTGCTTCTTCCGCGGTGATGACGCCGCGTTCCGTATCCTTGTGCAGCAGGTCCAGGATACGTTTGGCGTGTTCCTGGTACATCAGAACCTCAGGATAGGATTTACATTTGAATGTAATCAACATAGCTGTGCCCATTGATTTGTTAGTGACTAAACGATAACACGTCTTGGAAATGCTTTCATCCCGCGCACGCACTCAGGGGCGTGGCCGGCGAAAGAGCCGGGACATGCCCAGCGTTGCCAGTGCACCCATCGCCGCGAAGGCTGCGCCGACCACGGTCCGATCGGTCGGGCCGGCTGCAATCGACGCCAGGCACCAGGCCAGCGCGCCCCAGGACAGGCTGTTGAACATCCCGAGGATCGAGCTCAGGAGATCGCCCTTCCCACGCGCCACGTAATCGCTGCGCAAACCCGGACGGCCGCACCAGTGCACGATCACCGCCGACGCGCATACGGCGCCGGTCACGGCCCCCGCAGCTCCCAGTCCAGCGAGCGGCGCACGCACGATCAGCCAGGCCAGCGGCGCCAGCACCAGGACCAGGCAGGGCAGCACCGCCGCTACCAGCTTGGCATTGCGCACGGTGCCTGGCGGCGCGGGCGAGAGGCGCAACAGGTCGGGCGCGTCTTCCGCCGACAAGATAATCCAGGCCAGGGACGCCGTCAGTGAACTGCACAGCAGCGTCAGCCCGGCCGCCATGGCAGGCAGCTGCACCTCGCTGCGTTTGAAGATGATGAAGAACAGCGGCAGCAGATAGATCAGCTGCAGCGCGACATGCGAGATCAGCTGCGGGTCGCGCAGGATCAGGCGCCATTCCTTGAGCAGCATCGTCGTGAACAGGCTGCGGCCGAAGCCAAAGCGCAGGCCGCCCGCCGGCCGGCGCGCCGCGCGGCTGGACGACGCAGCCTGCTGCAGGCCATGGACGAAGAACCGGTGGGTCCGCGCCGCGGTGAACACGAAGACTGCCGCCGCCAGGGCCACGAGGCCCAGCAGGGGCAGTGGCTCGCCCAGCAGCGCACGGCCCGGCAGCCAGACCGGACTTCCGGCCCCCAGTGCGCCGTCCTCGGCGAAGGCACGCGCAAACGCGGCCGCGGCGCGCGTCTCCATCGAGCGCGAAAACTGCGCGAACAGCTGGGACAGGATGAAGATCAGCGCGCCGGCCAGGGCGCCGATCACCTGCGCGACGATGCGCGTGCGCCGCGCGCCGATGAGCCGCACCAGCCCGAGCGTCATCAGCATGGCGGCGCAGGCGACGATCGTCGCGGTTCCCAGCAGGACTGGATAGACGGCGAGCCAGCCCACGTGGCCGAGCAGTGCGCCCGCATGGGCGAAGGGCGCCAGGAAGAACAGGTAGAGGGCGGCAGTACCTGCAGCCACCGTGCCGAGGCGGACGGTGAAGATGCTGCGCGAGGGCAGGGGCGAGGACAGCAGCAGGTCGAGGTCGCCCCGTTCGAACAGCACCAGCACGCTCGACTTCAGGGCGCTGGAGAGCATGAAGGTCATGCTGCCGTACAGCAGGGCGCTCACCGCGACCAGCACCCGCGGATCGCGCAGATCGATGCCGGCGGTGCGCCACACGACAAACAAGGCAATCGCGTGCAGGGCCAGCCAGGCCAGCCCGACGACGGCGAGTCCGGCCAGCCCGGGGCGCCGTTGCGACTTCTCCGACTTGCTCGAGCCCGCGCTGAACCACATGAGCCGCAGCTCGTGCCGCAACAGCCAGGCGATGCTGCCCGCTTGTGCACTCATAAGCATGCGCTCATGGCTGCGCGGTGAGCTGCAGGAACACGTCCTCGAGGCTGCCGCCGCTGGTGCGCTCGCGCAGCTCGGCCAGCGTGCCTTCGGCGATCAGGCGCCCCTCGCGGATGATCCCGATGCGCTGTGCCAGCCGTTCCGCCACCTCGAGGATGTGGGTGGTGAGGATGACGGTGCCGCCCTTGGCCACATGGGACAGCAGCAGGTCCTTGACCTGGCGCGCGGCGGCCGCGTCGAGCCCCGTCAGCGGTTCGTCGAGGATCAGCAGTTCCGGTTCGTGGATCAGCGCGCCGGCCAGCGCCAGCTTCTGCTTCATCCCGCGCGAAAACCCTTCGGTCAGTTCGTGCGCGTGCGGGCTCAGGTCGAGCCAGTCGAGCAGCTCGCGTGCGCGCGGCTCGGCGGCGCGCGCCTCCACGCCCCACAGGCCGGCCACGAACTCGAGGTATTCGGTGGGCTTGAGCTTCCCGTACAACATGGGGTCGTCCGGCAGGTAGGCCATCCGGCGCTTGGCATCGAGTGGCGCCTGCGCCAGGTCGATGCCAAGCACCTCGATGCGGCCGGCATCCGGCGCCACCAGTCCGGTCACCATGCGCAGCGTCGTGGTCTTGCCGGCGCCGTTCGGGCCGAGCAGGGCGTATAGCTCGCCGCGGCGCACCTCCAGCTCCAGGCCATCGACCGCCGGACGGCCGAAGGACTTGGACAGGCCGCTGGTCCGCAGGGCCGGGCTAGTGTCCGCCATCATTGCGGCTTGAACGAGGACAGGAACTGCTCGGTGTGCTCGGGCGGCATCGCGCCCGGTGTGCCCACCACGATCACCTGGTACACGCGCGTGCCTTTCGCGACGAAGCGCCCGACCAGGCGCACCGGGCCGCTGTTGCCCTTGCCGACCGCGTCGACGTCCAGCGTCGCGCCGGCGGGCGTCGCGGCGTTCTTTTCCGCGGCATCGCTGGCCCCGATATTGCGCAGCAGCGCTTGGCGCATCGCGGGCAGCGTGGCCTGGGCCAGGGCCGCATCCGGCGCCACCGCAGTGCCGACGGCGAAGGTCGTGCCCTCCACCTCGGCGGCCGTCATCGTCATGTCGACCTTGATGCCGCCCAGGTCGATGCCGCGCGTGTGCGTCGCCGGCTTGGCCGGGAACAGCACCTTGAAGGCGCCTTCGGCGCTGGTGTAGTCGCGCCAGTTATAGGTGGGCGAGCAGCCCGCCAGCAGGACCGCGGACAGCGAAGCGAGGACAAGTTGTTTGATGTGCATGCCACGATGGTAACAGGAGGCGCGCCCTGCGGATACTCCCTGCCGTCACGCCTTGAAGGCGCGCCGGTACTGGATCGCTTCCGCGATATGCTCGGCCGCGACGTGCTGTGCGCCGCCCAGGTCGGCCACCGTGCGCGCCACCTTGAGCACGCGGTGGTAGGCGCGCGCCGACCAGTGCAGTTGCTGCATCGCGGCGCGCAGCAGGCGTTCGCCGGCCGCGTCCGGGCGGCAGTAGCGGTCGATCTCGCGCGGCGCCAGGCCCTGGTTCGGCTTGCCCTGGCGCGCCAGCTGCCGCGCATGCGCCTGCGCCACGCGTGCGGCGATCGCGGCGCTGCTCTCGCCGTCGGCCTGGGCGCCGATGCTCTCCGCCGGCATGGCGGCCACCGCCAGCTGGATGTCGATGCGGTCGAGCAGGGGGCCGGAGACGCGGTCCTGGTAGCGCTGCGCGCTTTCTGGCGTGCAGCGGCATTTGCCGGACACGTGTCCGAGCCAGCCGCAGGGGCAGGGGTTCATCGCCGCCACCAGCTGGAAGCGCGCCGGGAAGTCGGCCTGGTGCGCCGCGCGCGAGATCGTGATCTGGCCCGATTCGAGCGGCTCGCGCAGCACTTCCAGCACGCGCCGGTCGAACTCCGGCAATTCGTCCAGGAACAGCACGCCGTGGTGGGCCAGCGAGACCTCGCCCGGACGCGGCGGGCTGCCGCCGCCCACCAGCGCGACGCTCGAGGCGCTGTGATGCGGGCTGCGAAACGGCCGCCGGCCCCAGCGCTGCGGCGAGAAGCTGCCTGCAATCGACTGTACCGCGGCGGACTCCAGCGCCTGCTCCTCGCTCATCGGCGGCAACAGGCCGGCGAAGCGCGAGGCCAGCATGCTTTTTCCCGCGCCCGGCGGCCCGATCAGCAGCACCGAATGCGTACCCGCGGCCGCCACTTCCAGCGCGCGCTTGGCGCTCTGCTGGCCCTTCACTTCCGCGAAATCCGGATAGTCGACGCAGGCCGCCAGCGCCTGGCCGCGGTGGCGCGCCAGCGGGGCAGCGCCCGCGCCGCGCACGAAGTGGGCGCACACCTCGAGCAGGGTGCGCGCCGGGTAGATCGCGGCATCGCTTACCAGTGCGGCCTCGTCGGCATTGGCCAGCGGCAGGACGAAGGCGCGCGCTTGGTCTTCGTTCTCGCGCCGCATGGCGAAGCTCATCGCCAGCGCGCCGCGGATGGGCCGCAGTTCGCCGGACAGCGACAGCTCGCCGGCAAACTCGTAGCGCGTCAGCGCCTCGGCCGGGATCTGCTGCGATGCCGCCAGGATGCCGAGCGCGATCGCCAGGTCGAAGCGACCGGATTCTTTCGGCAGGTCGGCCGGCGCCAGGTTGACGGTGATGCGGCGCGGGGGGATAGTAAAGCCGGAGTTCTGCAACGCCGCACGCACGCGGTCCTTGGCTTCGCGTACCTCGGCATCGGGCAGGCCGACGATGGTGAAGGCGGGGAGGCCGTTGGCCAGATGAACCTCCACGCTGACTGCCGGCGCTTTCATGCCGGCGAGTGCGCGGCTACGTAAGACGGCAAGGCTCATGTGGCTCCTGGGTAGTGGCTGGACTCCCAGGATGGTGGCACCGACTTCAATACTCCTCGTTGAGCGCTGCCAACCGTGCGCGTGAGCTCAGTTTCGCTTGACGTCGTAGCGCGCGAAATGCTTCCACGAACCGTCGGGCTGCGCAGCCTCGAGCACGAATCGCCAGGTCGAGGTGTCGGGCTTGTAGGTCATGGTGTTCCGGAACTGCCCTGTCTTGTACGGGAAAACAAATTGAATGGTATTGCCAGCGATGTGACCTGTTCCGTGCGGAATGGAATACCTTGGCCCGTGATTATCCATCCAGTGCACAAGAATTGCCTGGCTCGCTCCGTCATAGCCAATGAAGACTGCGGCTTCGTATTCTGCCGGTACCTGGACATCCTTCATGCGCATCTCGGTAAATGTCCCTTGCAAGGCAGGCGCGGCGACCATCGTATAGGTCACTGGCGTTCCCTTCACGTCCCCCGACATTACCCACTTCCCGTCCAGCGCTCGGAGAAGGCCATCGCCTGACAATCTCCGCGGATTATTTTCAGTTCATTGTCATGGATCTTGCATCGGATGACGATTTCTCGTCCTTATGAACCGATGAGGCGCTTGAACGCATGGTCGCGGTGGGGAATGGAGTCCGGCCGATGATCTTTATATGCTCTACATCTCACCCGGCGCGAAGCGGTTGCCCACGCTGGTAAAACATTGGAAATCAACAGCAGCGCCGGCGCCATCGCCTTGACTGCTGCTGTCGTACCGATCAAGGCGCAGGCCTCACACGTCCCGCAGGGTCACGACCGGCATGGTCAGCGCGCGCTTGTCCTTGAAGAACGCGATGTCGAACAGGGCGGCCGCGCCGACCACCTCTTTGCCGATCTGGCGCAGCAGGGAGGCTGCCGCCTCGATGGTGCCGCCGGTGGCCAGCACGTCGTCGACGATCAGCACGCGCTGGCCCTTGATCCGTTCCGGCTGGATCTCGATGGTCGCGCTGCCGTATTCGCGCTTGTAATCGATGCTGATCGACTTGCCGGGCAATTTACCTGCTTTGCGCGCCATGGCGAAGCCGACCTTGTGCTCCAGCGCGAGCGCGCCGGCGATCATGAATCCGCGCGCGTCCATGGCCAGGATGAAATCGAAGTGCAAGTCATCGGTCCGCGCATGCAGGGTGTCGATGGCGATACGCCAATGTTCCGGGTTATCGAAAATGCAGCCGACGTCGATGAAATTGACGCCCGGTTCCGGGTAATCCTGGAAAAATTCCAGCGGAACGCTGTCGAAATCGTTCATAAGAGTATGTGTTCGTGTGGGGAAGCGAAGGGAGGAGTGTACGACGATTGGCGCCGGTCTGTACGGAGGCAGCGGGAGCAACCTCCGTCGAAGCGCTACCACGGACGATCTAGCAATTGAGGCAAGTGCACCATGGACGTTGCAGTGTCAATGTGGATCTACGCGGCAACGAATATTGAACGCGTCCGGCGAGATCCTTAGAAGACCACCAGCGGATTCTTCGTGACCGCCACCGCCACGATGTAGGCGAAGCAGGCCAGTGCGCCCACAAAAGCCGCGGTGCGCAGGCCCTGGGTCCGGCCGCGCTTGAGCGCAATGGTGCCGAGCACGATGTAGGCCACCAGGCCCACCACCTTGGCCGTCAGCCATGGCATCTGGCCCGGATACTGATGGCTCACCACCGCCAGGCCGATGGCGCTGGCGAGCAGCAGGGTGTCGACGATGTGCGGCACGATCCTGGCCCAGCGCTGCTCCAGGTTCGGCGAGGCGCGCAGCATCCAGATGCCGCGGACCAGGAACAGCAGGCCGCTCAGGGCCACGAAGGTGACGTGCAGGTGCTTGAGTGCGATGTAAGGCATGGCAGGTTCAGGAATTGATGAGCTGCCCAGTATGCCTCAGGTCGCGGCGCGCGGGTCGGCCACGAGGGCACGTTCGCGATAATCGAACCAGTCGAAATCGGCATGCAGGCCGGTTCCGGCCATGTCCTGGCAGGCCATGCCCACGAAGGCGCCGGTGAAATTGGGCTGCCCGGGCGCTGATGCCTCGTCCGACAGGATGCTGGCATCGAAGCCCTGCGGCAGCCATTGCCATTCACCTCCGGGCAGGCGATAGCCGAACAGCAGCCGCTCCTCGTCGACCTCCACGCGCAGCTCCACAGGCACGCCCGCCGGCACGGGAATCGGCGCGCTGAAGGCATCGGACTGCATGTGGTTCGGCAGGCTGCTCATCACGCGCAGGTGCTTGCCCAGGTCCTCGTCGTGGCTCAGGTACAGGTAATGGAACTTGGCCGCGCCGTAGTAGCACACCAGGCCGGCCGCCTGCTGGTAGTGCTGCGGCTCGAACTCGACGACCGTGCCGGCGCTGTAGCAGTGCGCCGTCTGCCTGCGCGCCACCAGGGCCTGGCGGAACTGGCTGCCGATGGATTCGCGGCCGAACAGGCGCAGGTGGCCCGGGCGTGCGTCCAGGCTGAAAATTTCGTCTGGCCACGGGGTGCGCAGCCACTGGAAGGCGAGCGGCAGCTGCGGGCCGTCGAAGTCTTCGCGCTCCGGTTCGGGCGGGAAGCGATGCTGCGCCAGTTGCGGCGTCTCCGGCTGCAACTCGGGCATGCCGCGGCCGTCGCGGGTGCGCAGCCAGCCGTCCTCGCCCCAGATCATCGGCTGGATCGCCGTCTCGCGTCCCAGCGTGCAGGTGCCGCGGTTGCGCAGCGGACGGCCGCACAGGTAGACCATCCAGGTGCCGCCGTCCGGCGTATCCACCAGGTCCGCATGGCCCGCGCGCTGCAGCGGCGCGTCCGGCCGGTTGCGCGAGGTGAGGATGGTCACGTCCGGATGCAGCTCGTAGGGTCCGCGCAAGGCGCGCGAGCGCGCCATCGTCACGCCATGGTTCCAGCCGGTGCCGCCTTCCGCGGTCAAGAGGTAGTAGTAGCCCGCGCGCTTGTACAGGTGCGGCGCCTCGGTCAGGCCGTGCGCCGTGCCCTTGAAGATGTTCTCGCGCTGTCCGACCAGCTTGCGCTCCTCGCTTGAATACTCCTGCAGCACGATGCCGGCGAAGCGGTTGCCGCCGGGACGGTGGTCCCACAACTGGTTGAGCAGGTACTTGCGCCCGTCGTCGTCATGGAACAGGGAAGGATCGAAGCCGCTGCTGTTCAGGTACACCGGGTCCGACCAGGGACCGTCGATGCTGGGGCTGGTGACCAGGTAGTTGTGGAAGTCGCGCAAGGACGCGCTGCCGGTCGCGCCGCCGGTGGAGGTGCGGCCGTAGCGCTTGACGTCGGTGTAGATCAGCCAGAACAGGCCGTCGGCATAGGTGAGGCAGGGCGCCCACACGCCGCAGGAGTCGGGCGCGCCGAGCATGTTCAGCTGGCTGGCGCGGTTCAATGGGCGGCTTGCCAGCCGCCAGTTGGCCAGGTCGCGCGAATGGTGGATCTGCACGCCCGGATACCACTCGAAGGTGGAGGTGGCGATGTAGTAATCCTCGCCCACGCGCACGATGGACGGGTCGGGGTTGAAGCCGGGCAGAATCGGATTCTGGATCATGCTGTTTCCTTGACGGGAAGGTCGACGTGGCGTGGCTCGCGCACCAGGGTCCAGAGCAGCACGGCAGCGACCAGGTCCAGCACCGCCAGGCTGACGAAGAAGGGCGTGTAGCCCACGCTGCTCATCAAGCCGCCAATCAGGAGCGAGAAGATCAGGAGGCCCAGGTTGCCGAAGGTGCCGCACATGCCGGCCACGGTGGCCACTTCGTTGCGGCGGAACAGGTCGGAAGACATGGTGATCACGGTGACCGACAGGGTCTGGTGCGCGAAGCCGGCAAGGCTGAGCAGGGCGATCGCCGCATAGGCGTCGTCCACGAAACCGACGAAAGCCACGCCCATCATCATGATCGCGCCCAGCGTGAAGGCGCCGCGCCGCGCGTTGATCAGGCGCACCCCGCGCTTCTGCAGCCACAGCACCACGGTGGGGCCGAACAGGCAGCCCAGGTCCGCGGCGAGGAAGGGCAGCCAGGCGAACATGGCGATCTGCTTCAGGTCGAAGCCGCGCACCGTCGTCAGGTACAGAGGAACCCAGAACGCCAGCGTGCCCCAGGCCGGGTCGGCGAGAAAGCGCGGCAGCGCGATGCCCCAGAAGTTGCGCTGCTTGATGATGCTGGACACGGAAGGGCGCTTGCCGTCGCCCTCCAGGTGCTGCTCCTGGCCGGCGGCGATGTGCTGCGCCTCGCTTTTCGATAAGCGCCGGTGGCGCGCCGGCGCATCGTAGAGCAGCAGCCAGATCGCCACCCACACCAGGCCGAGCGCGCCGGTGATGACGAAGGCGGACTGCCAGTTGTAATGCAGGATGGCCCACACCACCAGCGGCGGCGCCAGCATCGAGCCGAACGAGGCGCCGATGTTGTAGATGCCGCCCGCCATGCCGCGCTCCTTGGCTGGAAACCATTCGGAAACCGCCTTCATCCCGGCCGGGTTGGCCGAGCCTTCCGCCAGGCCCAGCAAGCCTCGCAGCACTGCCAGCGTCTGCCAGTTGGTGGCGAAGCCGTGCAGCATGCAGATGATCGACCAGGCCACCGCGAACATCGCATAGCCGAACTTCAGGCCGATCACGTCCAGCACATAGCCGCACAGCGGCTGCAGCATGATCGCACCCTGGAAGGCCGCCGTGATGTACGAATATTCGGCGGTGCTGATGTCCAGTTCCTTCAGCAGGGTAGGCGCGGCGACAGCCAGGCTGCTGCGGGTCAGGTAGTTGATGACCGCCCCCAGCATGACCAGGCCGATCATCCACCAGCGCAGTCCTTTGATCTTCCGAGTGAACATGTTTGCGCAACCATTATGTTGGGTTGCCAACCATATCACATTATTTCGAAGAAATGTTAGCGCAAACTTTCTGGCCTGCCGGGAGTGGGGAAGAATGCATCCTCAGCCGCATTCCCCGACGTAGTGGCACTCGTCGCAGCGGGTGCAGCCATCGACCTTGCGCAGCGCCCGCGCGCCGCATTCCGGGCACCTGGCGCCGCTGACCGCGGGCAGGGCGCCCGAGCTGGTCGGCGGCTGCGGTTCGGCCTCGAGCGCCACGCCCTCGCCGCGGCTGGCGAAGCGGCGCGCCAGCTCCGGCACAGGCACCTGGTTGCCCCAGGCGTCCAGGAAGCCGCGCCGGATCAGCACGCGCTGCAGCATGAAGGCGATCGCCGCCACTTCCGAGTCGTGGTAGACCGGCACCTGGGTGCCGTCCTCGCGGGTGAGGTAACCGCAGCGCACCGGTCCTTTTTCCCAGACCACGTCGCGCATGTCGGCCAGCGCCCGCGCGATCGGCCCGCCGGCGCGCGCCACCATCGACAGCAGGCGCATCGAGGCCGTGATCCACTGCTGGCCGCCGGTGCGCTGGTTCGAGGGCATGAAGAATTCGAAGGGCCGCTCCACCGTCACCTTGCGGCCCTCAAAGATGCCGTCGGCGCGGATGAAGCTGACGGTGAGGTAGGCGGTCTTGCGGCCTTCCTGGGTCGAGTATTCGATTTTGGACGTGACCGATTCCAGCTCGCCCAGCGGGCGGCGCTCGAAGCGCTTCTGCAGCGGGTCCTCGTCCGGCAGGGAGGCCTGTGGCGCTTGCGGCGCCGTCGACAGCACGCTGCCCAGCACCGTGTTCGGACGGTAGGTCGCCAGTCCCTTCAGGCCCGCATGCCAGGCCTGGCTGTACAGGTCGCGGAAATCCTCGAAGGGATAGTCTTCCGGCACGTTGACGGTCTTCGAGATCGCGGTGTCGACGAAAGGCTGGACCGCCTGCACCATGCGCAGGTGGTCGATCGCGCGCATCTCGAGCGCCGTCACGAATTGCGGCGGCAGCGACGCCATGTCGTGCCCCATCTGGCGGTACAGGCGCCAGGCATGGTCCTCGACATCGTAGCTGCGCATGGTGCCGTCGGGCATGCGCTTCTTGCGCTGATAGGTCCAGGAATAGGGCGGTTCGATGCCGTTCGAGGCATTGTCGGCGAAGGCCAGCGAGATGGTGCCGGTCGGCGCGATCGACAGCAGGTGCGAGTTGCGGATGCCGTAGCTGCGGATCGCGTCGCGCAGCCAGTCGGGCAGGCGTTCGACGAACTGGCCGTCCAGGTAGCGGTCCGCGTCGAACAGCGGGAAGGCCCCTTTTTCGCGCGCCAGCGCCACCGAGGTCGCGTAGGCCGCGTCGCGCAGCGTTTCGGCGATGCGCGCCGCCATGGCGCGGCCTTCGTCGGAGTCGTAGCGCAGCCCCAGCATGACGAGGGCGCTGCCCAGCCCCAGGAAGCCGAGGCCGATGCGGCGCTTGTCCCTGGACTCGGCGGCCTGCTGCGGCAGCGGCCATTCGGTCGCGTCCAGCACCAGGTCGAGCATGCGCACGCCGATTGCCGCCACCTCGCACATGCGCTCGAAATCGAAAGACGGATGGGCGCCGAACGGGTCCACCACGAAAGCGGTCAGGTTGACCGAACCGAGGTCGCAGCAGCCGTAGCTGGGCAGGGGCTGCTCGCCGCAGGGATTGGTGGCGCGCAGCTCTTCCGCATACCAGAGGTTGTTCTCGAGATTCATGCGGTCGACGAACAGCACGCCCGGCTCGGCGTGGTCGTAGGTCGAGGCGATGATCCGGTCCCACAGTTCGCGCGCGCGGATCTGGCGATAGACCCAGAGCCCGTCCTCGCGGCGGTAGGCAGTGGCCGCAGCTTCGTCGCCCGGCTCGGCGCGGTGCACCAGCTCGAACAGCTCGTCGCTTTCCACCGCGCGCATGAAGGCGTCGGTCACGCCGACCGAGATGTTGAAGTTGGTGAGCCCGCCTTCGTCCTTGGCGGCGATGAAGCGTTCGATGTCGGGATGGTCGATGCGCAGCACGCCCATCTGGGCGCCACGCCGGGCGCCGGCCGACTCCACCGTGCGGCAGGAGGCGTCGAACACTTCCATGTACGAGACCGGTCCCGAGGCGCGCGAGCGGGTGCCGTGGACCTTGCTGCCCATCGGGCGGATCGCGCTGAAGTCGTAGCCGACGCCGCCGCCGCGGCGCATGGTCTCGGCAGCCTCGGACAGGGCGGTATAGATGCCCGGCAAACCGTCTTCGCTGCCGGAGATGGAGTCGCCTACCGGCTGGACGAAGCAGTTGATGAGGGTGGCCTGCAGTCCCAGGCCGGCGGCCGAGTTGATGCGCCCGGCCGGAACGAAGCCCTGTTCCTGGGCCCAGAGGAAGCGCTCCTCGAAATCGGCGCGCCATTCCTCCGGTTCGAGCGCCGCCAGGGCGCGCGCCACGCGCCGGCGCACGTCGAGGATGCTGCTTTCCTCACCCTTGGCGTATTTCTCGCGCAGGACGTCGAGCGAGACCTCCTGCGGCGCCATCGCAGCGCCTGCCGGCTGGTCGACCGCGTTCATGGCGCGGGAGTCAAGGCTTGTCGAGGATGACGTGCGGCGCGGACGGATCGGTGGCGCCGGGGAGCGCATCGCCGGCAGCCTGGGCGGCCGCCGTGGAGGCGGCCGGCGCGGAGGCCGCCGCCGTGCTGACGGTGCTGCCCTGCGCGGCCAGGCGCGCTTCCAGTTCCACCACGCGCAGCTCGAGCGCTTCGAGCTTGGCGCGGGTCTTGGCCAGCACCTGGGCCTGGATGTCGAACTCTTCGCGGGTGACCAGGTCGAGCTTCGAGAAGCCCTGGGTCATCATCGCCTTGACGTTTTTCTCGATGTCCTTGGCCGGCGAGCTTTCCAGCGCCTGGTTGATCTTGCCCTGGATGTCATTGAAGAAGCTGTTCATGTCCATTTCCTTTCAGTCGGATCGCACTGCACCACGACAGTGCGTTGCACTCCGCTTTGGTGCGCCGCGCCGCGGCGGATGCCTGGCGCTGGGGTTTCCCCCGTTATTCGAATCGCAAATGGGGCGGATGGCTGAGAAAACAAGCATTCCAGCAGCACTCCGTCGCCGTTTCGATGGTTTTTCAAGCTGGCACGCATCCTGCTAAAGAGTGGGCAGGCGTGTAGCAAACCAGATTGTAAACCGCAACAGCGCGCGCCACGGTTCAGCCGTCGAACGCAGCTGTTGAAAATAAGGGGAATGTCATGAAGTGCAACACCATTGCAGCAGCAAGCCTGGCCGTGCTGGCCTTGTCGAGTGTTCCTGCGTTTGCGCAAGAAGCTGCTCCTGAGCATCAAATCAGCTACAACGCCGCCATCACCAGCGACTACCGTTACCGCGGCCTGTCGCAAACCCGGTTGGATCCGGCGCTGCAGGGCGGCGTCGACTACGTGCACGGCCCGACCGGCCTGTACGTGGGCACCTGGCTGTCCACCATCAAATGGACGAAAGACCTCGGCGGCGACGGCGACATCGAATGGGACGTCTACGGCGGCAAGCGCGGCAACCTGAGCGAGAACCTCACCTATGACGTCGGCGGCCTGTACTACTGGTATCCGTCGAACGACCTGAGCCCGCGCGCCAACACCTTCGAACTGTATGCGCGCCTGGGATTCGGTCCGGCCTACGTCAAGTATTCGCACTCGACCACCAACCTGTTCGGCACCGCCAACAGCAAGCGCAGCGGCTACCTGGACCTGGGCGCCGACATCGACGTCTACGAAGGCGTGTTCCTGAACCTGCATGCCGGGCGCCAGGAAGTGAACAACAACAGCATGTACTCGTACACCGACTACAAGGTGGGCTTGAGCAAGGACTTCGGCCTGGCCACCGTCTCGCTGGCCTGGGTCAAGGGCAATACCAAGGCCTACCGCAGCCCGGAAGGCGAGAACCTGGGCAAGTCCTCGGCCGTGCTGACCGTGTCCAAAACTTTCTGAAACGCATTTTGAACGAGACAGAGGTATCACCATGAAAATGATTACCGCCATCATCAAGCCCTTCAAGCTGGACGAAGTCCGCGAAGCGCTGTCGGAGATCAACGTACAGGGCATGACCGTGACCGAAGTGAAGGGCTTCGGCCGCCAGAAAGGCCACACCGAGCTGTATCGCGGCGCGGAGTACGTGGTCGACTTCCTCCCGAAGATCAAGATCGAAGCGGCCGTCGACGACGCCGTGGTCGAGCAGGTGATCGACGCCATCTCGGGCGCTGCCCGCACCGGCAAGATCGGTGACGGCAAGATTTTCGTGGCCGACCTCAACCAGGTCATCCGTATCCGTACCGGCGAGACCGGCAACGACGCACTCTAAGGGGAAGCCGAATGAAGCATACCGTTACCAAAGTCCTCGCCGGCCTCGCTGCAGCCGGCCTGGCGCTGCCGGCGCTCGCCGCGCCCACCGTCAACAAGGGCGACACCGCGTGGATGTTCGTCGCCACGCTGCTGGTCATCATGATGTCGATCCCGGGCCTGGCGCTGTTCTACGGCGGCCTGGTGCGCGCCAAGAACATGCTGTCGGTGCTGATGCAGGTGTTCATGGTGTTCTCGCTGATCATCGTCCTGTGGTGCCTGTACGGGTACTCGCTGGCCTTCACCCAGGGCAATGCCTTCATCGGGGGCTTCGACCGCGTCTTCCTGAACGGGATCTATGACGCCGCGGCCGGCACCTTCAGCCAGGCCGCCACCTTCAGCAAGGAGACCATGATCCCCGAATTCATCTTCGTCGCCTTCCAGGGCACCTTCGCCGCCATCACCTGCGGCCTGATCGTCGGCGCCTTCGCCGAGCGCGTGCGCTTCTCGGCCGTGCTGCTGTTCATGGTGATCTGGTTCACCTTCGGCTACCTGCCGGTGGCCCACATGGTCTGGTTCTGGGCCGGCCCGGATGCGATTTCGGATGCCGCCAGCCTGGCGAGCGTCACCGAGAATGCCGGCTTCCTGTGGCAGCACGGCGCACTCGACTTCGCCGGCGGCACCGTGGTGCACATCAATGCGGCGGTGGCCGGCCTGGTCGGCGCGTATGTGATCGGCAAGCGCATCGGCCTGGGCCGCGAATCGATGGCCCCGCACTCGCTGACCATGACCATGATCGGCGCCTCGCTGCTGTGGGTGGGCTGGTTCGGCTTCAACGCCGGCTCGGCGCTGGAAGCGGGCGACGTGGCCGCGCTGGCCTTCATCAACACCCTGCTGGCGACCGCCGCGGCGGCCGTGTCGTGGATGTTCGGCGAGTGGGCCTTCAAGCGCAAGCCTTCGCTGCTGGGCGCGGTGTCGGGCGCGGTCTCGGGCCTGGTGGCGATCACCCCGGGCGCCGGCTTCGTCGGCCCGATGGGCGCACTGGTGATGGGCCTGCTGGCCGGCGTGGTCTGCCTGTGGGGCGTGACCGGCCTGAAACGCCTGCTGGGCGCCGACGACTCGCTCGACGTGTTCGGCGTGCACGGCGTGGGCGGCATCCTGGGCGCGCTGCTGACCGGCGTGTTCGCGGCGCCGCAGCTGGGCGGGCAGGGCGTCTGGGACTACGTCGCCAACAAGGCCTCGCCGGATTACTCGATCGCCGGGCAGCTGCTGGTGCAGGCCGAGGCGGTCGGCGTGACCATCGTGTGGTCGGCGCTGGTGGCCTTCATCGCCTTCAAGCTGGTGGACGTGGTGGTGGGCCTGCGCGTACCGGCCGATGCCGAGCGCGAAGGGCTGGACATCACCAGCCATGGGGAGTCGGCTTACCACCTGTAAGCGCGATGTTCCAAGGAAGGCGCCCGCATGGGCGCCTTTTTACGTTTACGACAAGTATGCGGACTTTAAATAAGGATATTCGTCCATACCTAAGGCTACCGATATAATTCGAATAAGCCACTACTAGGACGTCCACACCATGGTTCCGCACCTCGCCACCGCCCTGACCGGTCCCCTCCTGGACCTGGAAAAGAAGATTCTCGAAGCCACGCCCGCCATCGAACGCTGGTTCCGCCTCGAGTGGCAGGAGCATACGCCGCCGTTCTATTGCTCGGTCGACCTGCGCAATGCCGGCTACAAGCTGGCGCCGGTCGACACCAACCTGTTCCCGGGCGGCTTCAACAACCTGTCGACCGAGATGCTGCCGCTGACGGTGCAGGCCGCCATGGCCGCGATCGACAAGTATTGCCCGGATGCACGCAACCTGCTGATGATCCCGGAAGTCCACACGCGCAACCCGATGTACCTGCAGAACGTGGCGCGCCTGATGCAGATCTTCCGCCAGACCGGCCTGCACGTGCGCCTCGGCTCGTTGTCGCCGGACGTCACCCAGCCGACGCCGCTGGCGCTGCCTGACGGCAACATGCTGGTGGTGGAGCCGCTGGTGCGTTCGCCGAACGGCCGCCGCGTCGGCCTGGCCGATTTCGATCCCTGCACCATCCTGCTGAACAACGACCTTTCGAGCGGCATCCCTTCGATCCTGGAAAACATCCACGAGCAGTCGCTGCTGCCGCCGCTGCACGCCGGCTGGGCGCTGCGCCGCAAGAGCAACCACTTCAAGGCCTTCGACGAAGTGGCCAAGAAGTTCGGCAAGCTGATCGAGATCGACCCCTGGCTGGTCAACCCGCTGCACAGCAAGGTCGGCGAAATCGACCTGCAGCAGGACGTCGGCACCGAGCAACTGGCCGATGCCGTCTCGGCCCTGCTCTCGAAGATCAAGAAGAAGTACAAGGAATACGGCATGAAGGAGCAGAAGCCCTTCGTGATCGTCAAGCCCGATGCCGGTACCTACGGCATGGGCGTCATGACGGTGAAGGATGCCAGCGAGGTGCGCGACCTGAGCCGCGCCCAGCGCAACAAGATGACCGTCATCAAGGATGGCGTGGCGGTCACCGACATGATCGTGCAGGAGGGCGTACCGACCTTCGAATCCATCAACGACGCGGTGGCCGAGCCGGTGGTGTACATGATCGACCGCTACGTGGTGGGCGGCTTCTACCGCGTGCACGCCGAGCGCGGCATCGACCAGAACCTGAACGCCCCGGGCTCGCAGTACGTGCCGCTGGCCTTCGCCCAGCAGCACGCGGTGCCGGACCTGAAAGCCAAGCCGGGCACGGCGGCGCCGAACCGTTTCTACGTGTACGGCGTGGTGGCGCGCCTGGGCCTGCTGGCAGCCTCGCTCGAGCTCGAGCGCACCGATCCGAACCCGGAAGTTTATTAATCCGAAACACACCGGGGTCAGGTCTGACATTTAGACACGAGCTCGAGCATGGACAAAGTTGTATTGCTCAGTTCGTGTCCGAATGTCAGACCTGACCCTCGCAGTATGGGTAGCTTCGGGGCGGCTGGACGGCATTCCGGCGGGGCTCGTCCGCGAGCTTTCGCGTTTCCGGCTAAAATCGGGGTATCTCCTGCCATGGATGCCCCATGAAAATCGCTTTCCTCGCCGACCCGCTCTCCACGTTCAAGATCTACAAGGATTCGACTTTCGCGATGATGCGCGAAGCCGCCAGGCGCGGCCACGCCGTCTACGCCTTCGAACAGCGCGACATGGTGCTGGAAGAGGGCGTGGTGACGGCGGTCGTCACGCGCATCCACCTTACCGGCGAGGCCGACCAATGGTACCGCGCCGACCGGCCGGAAAGCGTGGAGCTTTCGTTCTTCGACGCCGTCATCGAGCGCAAGGACCCGCCCTTCGACATGGAATACGTGTACGGCACCTACCTGCTGGAGCTGGCCGAGCGCCAGGGCGCGCGCGTGTTCAACCGCCCGGGCGCGATCCGCGACCACAACGAGAAGCTGACGATCGGCCAGTTCAGCCAGTACACCTCGCCAACCCTGGTCAGCTCGAGCGCGGCGCGGCTGCGCGCCTTCCACGAGAAGCACGGCGACGTGATCTTCAAGCCGCTCGACGGCATGGGCGGGGCCGGCATCTTCCGCGTCAAGGACGACGGCATGAACCTGGGTTCGGTGATCGAGTCCCTGACCGGCAACGGCAAGCATACGATCATGGCGCAGAAATTCATCCCCGCCATCAAGCAGGGCGACAAGCGTGTGCTCGTGATTGACGGCAAGCCGGTGCCGTTCACGCTGGCGCGCATCCCGCAGGGGAACGAAGTGCGCGGCAACCTGGCCGCCGGCGGCCTGGGCGTGGCGCAGCCGATCACCGCGCGCGAGCGCGAGATCGCCGAGGCCATCGGCCCGGAACTGGCGGCGCGCGGCCTGTTGCTGGTAGGATTGGACGTGATCGGCGATTTCCTGACCGAAGTGAACGTCACCAGCCCGACCTGCTTCCAGGAGATCGCCGACCAGACCGGATTCGACGTGGCCGCGATGTTCATCGACGCGGTCGAACTGAAGGCAACAAAGTAAGCGAGATCCACTGACATGGTAGGCATCCTGCTGATGACCCACGCTCCGCTGGGCCAGGCATTCATCTCCGCGGTGGCCCACGTATTCCGTGGCCCCACCGAGCGCTTCGAGGCGATCGACGTGACCGCCGACCAGGACCTGGCCCAGGTGAACGCCCTGGCCAAGGAGGCGATCGCGCGCCTGGACGAGGGCGACGGCGTGCTGGTCATCACCGACATCAAGGGCGGCACCCCGTCCAACTGCTGCAACTCGCTGCATGATGCCGGCCACGTGGAAGTCATCGCCGGCATCAGCCTGCCGATGCTGCTGCGTGCGATCACCTACCGCCGCGACACCCTCGACGTGGTCGTGGAAATGGCCCTGGCCGGCGCCCAGAACGGCGCCGTGCGGGTGGATAACCGCATCCGCGTCGGATCGAGCTGAACACCCCATCCTTTTTGGCCACGCGCATAAAACGAGACAATAAGCGAGAACATGATTCAACAGGAATTCGAGATCATCAACAAGCTGGGCCTGCACGCCCGCGCCTCCGCCAAATTCACCCAGCTGGCCGCCAAGTTCAAGAGCGACGTCTGGCTCACCCGTAACGGCCGCCGCATCAATGCCAAGTCGATCATGGGCGTCATGATGCTCGCCGCCGGCAAGGGCGCCAAGGTGCTGCTCGAGGCCGACGGTCCCGACGAAGAAGCATGCATCGCCGCCCTGGGTGGCCTGATCAACGACAAGTTCGGCGAAGGCGAGTAATGCCGCGCGAAGCGGCAGCTCCCCGCCACACGGGACCCTCGATGGCATCGTTCACGCTCCACGGCATTCCGGTTTCGCGCGGCATCTCGATCGGCCGCGCGCACCTGCTCACGCCGGCCGCGCTCGACGTCAAGCACTACCTGGTCCCGGAAGAACAGGTCGAGGCCGAGGTCGCGCGCCTGCAGCACGCCATCGCCGAGGTGCACCGCGGCCTGCAGGCCCTGTGGACCGAGCTGCCCAAGGACGCCCCGACCGAACTGGGCGCCTTCATCGACGTGCATGCGCTGATCCTGTCCGACCCGATGATCTCGGAAGCGCCGCTCGACATCATCCGCACCCGCCACTACAACGCCGAATGGGCGCTGGTGACCCAGATCGACGAGCTGTCGAGCCAGTTCGACGAGATCGAGGACGAGTACCTGCGCGAGCGCAAGCACGACATCCAGCAGGTCGCCGAGCGGGTGCTGAAGGTCCTGATGGGCACCGCGCTGGAGATCCCGCCGCCGCTGGCGGGCGAGGACCACGCGCCGCCGCAGATGATCGTGGTCGCCCACGACATCTCGCCGGCGGACATGCTGGCCTTCCGCGACCGCGACGGGGAGACGCGCTCTTTCATCGGTTTCGTCACCGACGTCGGCGGCCAGAACTCGCACACGGCGATCGTCGCGCGCTCGCTCGACATCCCGGCGGTGGTCGGCATGAGCCAGGCCTCGCGCCTGGTCGAGCAGGACGACTGGGTGATCATCGACGGCGACGCCGGCGTGGTGATCTGCAACCCGAGCCAGCTGGTGCTGGAACAGTACCGCGCGCGCCAGGCCGCCCTGATCAAGGCGCGCAAGCGCCTGCTCAAGCTCAAGAAGACCCCGGCGGTGACCAAGGACGGCACCCCGGTCACGCTGCTGGCCAACATCGAGCTGCCGGACGACTGCCCGGCCGCGCTGGATGCCGGCGCGATGGGCGTCGGCCTGTTCCGCTCCGAGTTCCTGTTCATGGGGCGCGGCGGACTCGGGAATGCGCTGCGCATCCCGAGCGAGGACGAGCAGTTCGAGCAGTACCGCAAGGCGGTGGTGGCGATGAAGGGCCGCCCGGTCACCATCCGCACCCTCGACGTCGGCGCCGACAAGCCGCTCGACCCGACCGAGCACACGGCCCTCAACCCGGCGCTGGGCCTGCGCGCGATCCGCTACTGCCTGGCCGAACCCCAGCTGTTCCTGACCCAGCTGCGCGCGATCCTGCGCGCCTCGTGCTACGGGAAGGTGCGGATCCTGATCCCGATGCTGGCGCACGCCTTCGAGATCGACCAGACGCTCGCCATGATCGAGCAGGCCAAGGCCCAGCTGCGCGCCGAGAACGTCAAGTACGATCCAGGCGTGGAAGTCGGCGCCATGATCGAGATCCCCGCCGCCGCGCTGGCGCTGCCGATGTTCGTCAAGCGCATGAACTTCCTGTCGATCGGGACCAATGACCTGATCCAGTACACGCTGGCGATCGACCGCGTCGACTACGAAGTGGCGCACCTGTACAATCCGCTGCACCCGGCGGTCCTGATGCTGATCGCCCAGACCATCGCCACCGGCCAGAAGGCCGGCCTGGACGTCGCCGTGTGCGGCGAGATGGCGGGCGACACCAAGCTCACCCGCCTGCTGCTGGGCATGGGCCTGCGCGAATTCTCGATGCATCCGGCGCAGCTGCTGTCGGTGAAGCAGGAAATCCTGAACAGCGACCTGTCCGCGATCACCACCCGCACGCGCCGCATCCTGCGCTCGATCGAGCCGAACGAGATCGCCAGCGCGGTCGAGCAGCTCCAAACACTCTGACAAGAAACACCTCCACAGCTTCCATGGGATCGATCGGAAACGTCACACCACAGGCGATGCACTTCGCCGAGCCGCTGCGCCTGCAAAGCGGCGCCAGCATCGGCGACTACACGCTGATGTATGAAACCTATGGCACCCTGAACGCCGACAAGTCGAACGCGGTCTTGGTCTGCCACGCGCTGAACGCCTCGCACCACGTGGCGGGCACCTATGCCGACCAGCCCAAGAGCCAGGGCTGGTGGGACAACATGGTCGGCCCCGGCAAGCCGCTCGACACCAACCGCTTCTTCGTGATCGGCGTGAACAACCTCGGTTCCTGCTTCGGCTCGACCGGGCCGATGCACACCAACCCGGCCACCGGCAAGCCCTATGGCGCGGCCTTCCCGCTGCTGACGGTGGAAGACTGGGTGGCGGCGCAGGCACGCCTGGCCGACCGCCTCGGCATCGACTGCTTCGCGGCCGTGATGGGCGGCTCGCTCGGCGGCATGCAGGCGCTGTCGTGGAGCATCATGTTCCCCGAGCGCCTGCGCCACTGCATCGTGATCGCCTCCACCCCCAAGCTGTCGGCCCAGAACATCGCCTTCAACGACGTGGCGCGCCAGGCCATCCTGACCGACCCGGACTACCACGGCGGCGACTTCTACGAGCACGGCGTGGTGCCGAGGAACGGCCTGAAGGTGGCGCGCATGGTCGGCCACATCACCTACCTGTCGAACGACGACATGGCGGAGAAGTTCGGCCGCAAGCTGCGCAACGCGGCCGAGACCAATGACTACAAATTCGATTTCGGCATCGACTTCGAGATCGAGTCCTACCTGCGCTACCAGGGCGACAAGTTCTCGGAATACTTCGACGCCAACACCTACCTCCTGATTACCAAGGCGCTCGACTACTTCGACCCGGCGCGCGTCCACGGCGGCGACCTGGCCAAGACGCTCGAGGGCACAAAGGCCCAGTTCCTGATCGCTTCCTTCACCACCGACTGGCGCTTCTCGCCCGAGCGCAGCCGCGAGATCGTGGAGGCGCTGCTGTCGAACCGGCGCAAGGTGACCTATGCCGAGATCGACGCGCCGCACGGCCACGACGCCTTCCTGCTGGAAGACCCGCGCTACATGGCGGTGGTGCGCGCCTATTACGACCGCATTGCCCTCGAACTCGCAGGCAAGGAGGCCGCATGAACCTGAACGACCTGAACGCCCTGCGTCCCGACCTGGCCTTCATCGCCGACTGGGTGCGCGAGCGCGCCCACGTGCTCGACGTCGGCTGCGGCGACGGCGCCATGCTGCGCTACCTCGAGCTGAGCAAGGGCTGCACCGGCTACGGCGTCGAGATCGCCGACGACAAGGTGCTCGAGAGCACCCAGCGTGGCATCAGCGTGATCCAGCACGACATGGAACAGGGCCTGGACCTGTTCCGCGACAACGCCTTCGACGTGGTGCTGTGCCTGTCCTCGCTGCAGATGATGCAGCACGTCGAGGCGCGCCTGCGCGACATCGTGCGGGTCGGCCAGGAAGCCATCGTCTCCTTCCCGAACTTCGCCTACTGGCCGCACCGCGTGGCGCTGATCCGCGGCCGGATGCCGGTCTCGCGCACGCTGCCCTACCAATGGTTCGACACGCCCAACGTGCGCTACGCCACCATCCACGATTTCAAGGACCTGGCCGAGAAGTGCGGGCTGGAAGTGCTGGAATTCGTGGCGCTGGCCGAAGGCCGGCCGGTAAGCTTCCTGCCCAACCTGCGCGGCAGCCTAGCGGTATTTCGTTTGCGCAAGAAAACCGGCGTGGTGGCGTGAACGGATAGCTTCTTATGTGCGGTGGCGGCTTGTCGAGCCGGCCGCCATCCGCGATGATCGGCGCTATACAGCTTCCAACCCGTTACTTTCCTTGGAGATAGTGCTGCTAAGAACAGCCTATCGGTGACGAATGAAAAAACTTAAACACTTGGCCGCCAGCTTTGCCCTGCTCGCCGCATTCGGCACGGCCGGCGTCGACCTGGCCATCGCGCAGGATAGCCGCAACACGACGGTCCAGGACGGCATACAGGTCCGCCCATTGTCGCGCCTGAGCAAGTTCATTCCGGCAGAACAACTCAACGAAGCGGCGGCGCAGCAATACACGGAAATGATGAGCCAGGCGCAACAGAAAGGCGTGCTGCTGCCGGCCTCGCATCCTGAAGTCCAGCGCCTGCGCGCCATCGCCAAGCGCATCATCCCGCACACGGCGCGCTGGAACCAGGACGCGACCCAGTGGCAGTGGCAGGTCAACCTGATCGACTCGAAGGACGTCAACGCCTTCTGCATGCCGGGCGGCCGGATCGGTTTCTTCACCGGCATCCTGAGCTCGCTGAAGCTGACCGACGACGAAGTGGCGGCCGTGATGGGGCACGAAATCGCCCACGCCCTGCGTGAGCACAGCCGCGAAAAAATGGCGAAGCAGGGGCTGACCAACATGGGCGCGCGGGTTGGCGGCGCCCTGATCTCGGGCATCTTCGGCATCGATCCGGGCATCACCGGCACGATCGCCAGCTATGGCGCCCAGTTCGCCGGCCTGAAGTTCTCGCGCGACGACGAGCGCGAGGCCGACCTGGTCGGCCTGGACATCTCGTCGCGCGCCGGCTACGACCCGCGCGCCGGCATCGCGCTGTGGCGCAAGATGGCCGCGCTGAACCAGCGCGCGCCGATCGAGGTGTTCTCGACCCACCCGGGCGGCGAGAGCCGCATCAAGGACATGGAAAGGCACATGAACGTGCTGTTGCCGGTGTATGCGCGCGCCAAGGGCACCTCGGTCGCCAAGCTGCCGCCTTACCAGACCAATGTCGCCCTGCGTTGATGGTTGGAGTGCATGAGTAAAGGCAGGAAAGGGCACCAGGCCGAAGCCAACGCCTACGTTCCCTTGCCGACCCGCGACGGCGTCGCGCCCAGCTACCTGTGGATCACCGAGACGCGGGCCGGCGGCATGCTGCGCTTTCTCGCCGAACGCTTTCCCGACGTGCCGGAAGCCGCCTGGGCGCGGCGCCTGGCGCGCGGCGAGATCGTCGATGCGAAAGGGACATCCTTGCAGGCGGACAGCCAGGTGCGCCAGGGCATGCGCATCTGGTACTACCGCGAGCTGGAACAGGCCGAAACCCCGATCCCGTTCCGGGAACGGGTGCTGTTCCAGGACGAGCACCTGCTGGTGGCCGACAAGCCGCACTTCCTGCCGACCATCCCGACCGGGCGCTTCCTGCACGAGACCCTCCTGGTTCGCCTGAAGAAGCAGTTCGATCTGCCGCACCTGGTGCCGATCCACCGCTTGGATCGCGAGACCGCGGGCGTGGTGATCTTCTCGCACAATCCGGCGTCGCGCGGCGCCTACCAGTCGATGTTCCAGAAACGCGTGGTGACCAAGGTCTACGAGGCCCTGGCAGGCCCGATCGAGGGCCGGGAATTCCCCTTCACCTACCGCAGCCGCATGCAGGACGCGGAGCAATTCTTCGTGAGCGCGGAAGTGCCGGGCGAGCCGAATTCGGAAACCCTGGTCGAGCTGATCGAGCGGCGCGGCGAGGTGGCGCACTACCGGCTGCACCCGCACACGGGCCGCAAGCACCAGCTGCGCCTGCACCTGTCCGCGCTCGGCGCGCCGATCCTGAACGATGCCTTTTACCCGGTGGCGCTGCCCTGCAAGGGCGATGATTTCAGCGCGCCGCTGCAGCTGCTGGCGCGCTCGATCGCTTTCGAGGATCCGCTGGACGGCCGGCCGCGCCGCTTCGAGAGCGGCTTCCGGCTCGACTGGCCTTGAAGCCCTTCGGGCCTGTCAGGAAATAATCCCCGGCAGGTCGACCACCCACTGCGGCGAGCCGATGACCGCCACGTTCCCCGCGAGGTCGAGCACGGCCTCGTTGTTCATGTGCAGGTTGTAGAGGCCGGTCATCGAGATCCTGAAGTTCAAGACCGAGTCTGGACCGGCCGCGCTGTCGCTGGTGTACCAGTTGTTGCTGCTGCCGGTGAAGTTCAGCAGGTCGCCGGCGGCCTGCACCAGCTTGAACAGGCCGGTCGGACGGAACACGATCTGTTCGCTGAAGCCGAGCTTGAACTCGCGCGAGAGCTTGTTGCTGTCAAAACCGGTCACCGTCGGGCCGGTGGTGTCGATCACCAGGGTGAAGGCATTCGATGCGGCGCTGGTATTGCCCGCCTGGTCGATCTGCCTTGCCGTGATGAGGTAGCTGCCGTCGGTGGTGAACTTGTCGGCATCGCGCACCGTCAGTGTCCAGTTGCCGGCCGCATCCGCGCTCTGGCGGCCGATCTCGCGGCTGCCCGCGTACAGGACGATCGTGGCGCCGGCTTCCGCGCCGCTGCCCTTGAAGGTCGGCGTGGTGTCGTTGGTGATGTTGTCGGTGTTCGAGCTTCCGCTGTCGCTCGCCGCATCCAGGTCCGGCAGCGCCAGCTTTGCCGGCGGGGTGGTATCGATCCTCAGGTTGAACGATTCCGAATAGCCGCTCTTGTTTCCCGCGACGTCGTACTGCTTCAGGCCGACGCTATGGTAGCCGTCGCCGAGGACGGTGCTGGTGATGGTCCAGTTGCCCAGGGCGTCGGTGACGGTGTTGCCCACCTCGCGCTCGTCCACGAACAGCGCGACGACGCTGTTGGCCATCGCCCCGCTGCCGTGGAAGGTCGGGGTGGCGTCGCGCGTGATGCCGTCGCTGTTCGAGATGCCGGTGTCGCTCGAGGCGGCCAGCAGCGGCTTGGGCGGGGCGCTGTCCGGGCCGGTGAGGTCGACCACGACCCTGACCGATGGGGATTCGGCGCCGAGATTGCCGGCCCCGTCGACCTGGCGCACCTTGAAACTGTGCTCGCCTTCATCCAGCGGGGAGCTGACATAGGCGGTCCAGTTGCCGGTCCCGTCGCTGTAGCCGCTGCCGTATTCGGTCGTGCCGGCGAAGATCTTGACCTCCGTGTAGGGCTCGGCACCGCTGCCGCGCAGGGCCACCCAGCGCTCCCTGGTGATGCCGTCGCTGTCCGAGATGCCGGTGTCGCTGGCGAGGAAGGCGTTGGGCAGGGCGGCGGGGCCGACGGTGTCGATCGTCAGCTCCAGCACCATTGATGCTGCGCTGACATTGCCGGCGCGGTCGACCTGCTTCACCGTGATGCCGTGTTTGCCGTCCGCCAGCGGCGTCGTCGCGCCGAGGGTCGCCGACCACTGGCCGGCGGCATCGGCGCTGGCCGTCGCCAGCAGGGTCGCGCCGTCGTAGATCTGGACGCCGGCATGGGCCTCGACCACGCCGCTCAGCGTGGGCGCGTTGTCGCTCGTGATGCGGTCCCCGACATTGCCCGTATCGCTTGCGCTGCTCAAGGTCGGCTCGGCCGGCGCCACCGCGGCGACGGTGTCGATCGTCAGCACCAGCGGCGCGGAAGCGGCGCTGCGGTTGCCGCTGCCGTCCACCTGCCTGACCGTGATCTCGCGCACGCCGTCCGCCAGCGGCGTGGCCGCACCGAGCGTCAGGCTCCAGCTGCCATCGCCGGCTGCGGTGGTGGCGCCGAGCAGCTCGGCGCCTGCGTAGAGCTCGACCGTGGCATGGGCCAGGGCGGTGCCGGACAGGGTGGGCGAATTGTCGCTGGTGATGCCGTCGCCGGGCGTGCCCGAGTCGCTGGACAAGGCCAGCACGGGCGCCGCCGGCGCCGGCGGCGCGGCCGGGGCGTCGCTCGCGCCGCCGCTGATCGTCAGCGCCAGCGCCGGGGAGGCGTCGCTCCTGTTGCCGGCGCGGTCGACCTGCCTGACCGTGATGTCGTGCAGGCCATCCGCCAGCGGCGCGGCCGCGCCGATGGTCGCGCTCCAGGCGCCGGCGGCGTTGGCGACGGCGGTGCCGAGCAGGGTGGCGCCGTCGTAGATCTCGACCGTGGCATGGGCCTCCGCGCTGCCGGACAGGGTCGGCGAATTGTCGCTGGTGATGCCGTCGCCGAGCGTGCCGGAGTCGCTGCCGGCGTCCAGCACGGGCGCCGCCGGCGCCACCGGAATCGCGGTATCGATCGTCAGCGTCAGCGCGCTAGAGGCGGTGCTGGTGTTGCCGGCGCGGTCGCGCTGGACCACGGTCAGCTCGTGCACGCCGTCCCCCAGCGGGAGGATCGATGCGATGCTCCAGGCGCCGGCGGCGTCGGCGGTGGTGCTGCCCAGCCAGGTCGTGCCCTTGTAGATGCTGATGCGCGCGTGGGCCTCGCCCTTGCCGTGCAGGGCGGGGGAGGCGTCCTTGGTGATGTTGTCGCCCAGCGTGCCGGAATCGCTGGCTGCGGACAGCGTGGCCGCCGCCGGGGCCGTGGGGGCGATCGTATCGACCACCAGGTCGATCTTGCTTCCGTAGCCGCTGCCGTTGTAGATGCCGTCGCTGAAGTCGATATGGGCCGCGTCCAGCAGCTTGCCGGACAGGTCGGCCACGTTGCCGGCCAACTGCGAGGTGTCGGCAATGCGCAGGCTGGCGATGTCGTCGCCGGCTTCGATCGTGTAGGTAAACAGCATCTCGCTGCCGTACACGTCGTCGAGCACGGCGCGCTTGCCGTTGCTGAGGATGAGCGAGGGCGCGGTGTCGCCCGCCACCTTCACCTGCTCGCTGAAGCTGACGTAGAACTGGATCTGTTCGCCGGCGCGGTAGTAGCCGTCGGCGGCATGGACGGTCACGCGCTCGGCGCTGGGCAGGTGGCCGTCGTCGGTATGGAAAGAGATTTCGTACTCGCCGAACGGATTGCCGGCCATGTCGGTCAGCGTGCGCGGCAGGATGATGGTGTAGCCGGTGTCGGGCATCATCTGGTGCACCGCGGCCGGAATGCGCAGGGTGAGACCGTCCGCCGACAGCCAGCCGGTGTCGAAGGGGATGCTGCGATGGCCGTCGCCGATCCAGATCGTCAGCACATCTTCCTTGTACTCCGGGTCGTCGTTGTCGGTATCGGCGAACCAGCGCACGGCTTCGGTAAAGCCGATCACCAGGTCGGCACCGAGGTCGATGTCGACGCCGCCTTCGGGCGCGCTCTTCACGCCGGGCGCCTCGGTGTCCACCGTGACGGTGCGCGTCGCCGCCGGGCTGGCGTGGCCGTTGCCGACCACGCGCGCCACAATGGTGTTCGGTCCGTCGTCGAACAGATGGGCGGGCTGGTCGCCGGCGCGCTCGCTCTCGCTGTCGTAGCGCCAGGTGGTGATCCCGTTCTCGGTCGAGAAGCCGATCTTCGCCGGGTCGACCGTGCGGCCATTGATGACCAGCTCCAGGTGCTCGCCTTCGTCGATCGTGCCCACCAGGGTGCCGGAAACGACCTGGCGCGGGTCGTTGGTGATGCCGTCGTCCGCGCTGAGCCCGTTGTCATGGACCAGGAGGATCCGGGCGCCGACATGCGAGTCGACCAGGGTGTCGACCGCATAGGGTGCGGAGGTGACGGTGCCGCTGTGCGGCAGGCTGTCGCGCGGCTGGACGGCGGCCAGGTTCAGGCGCACGACGTTGGACGCGGAATCGACGCTGTCGTCCTGCACCAGGCGGAAGTGCCAGCTCAGGCCGTCCTCGCTGCGCGCGAGGTACTCGACGCGCGCGTGTTCGGCGCTGAACACCCCAAGGGGCACCGCGTCGACCGCATGCGAGAAGCTGACGAGCATCTCGAGCGGCGCGCCGGCCTTCAAGACCCCGTCCGCAATTGACACGGTCGCGCTCAGGCCCGGCGGCGGCGGCGGTGGCGGCTCTGCCGGCGGTGTGGTGAAGGCCGCGCTGCCCGGCAGCGTGATGGCCGCGAGCGGCTTGCCGCCGCTGAGCAGTGTGCCCGTGCCCATGTACACGTTCAGCGTGGCGCCCGCAGGCAGGCCGGCGCCACTAAAGCTCAGCTGGTGGCTCTCGCTGATGCTCACCTGGTCGAGCGACAGCTCTTTGGCGAAGCTGCCGCCCACTACACGCAGCCTGGGTTCGCCGGTGACGCGGTCGATCACGGTCTGCACGGCGCCGTCCGTCACGAAGATCGAACCGCTGCCCTTGCTGATGGCACCCGCAAATGTCAGGCGCACCCCGTCGGTGGTCCAGGCGGTGTCGATCGGGAATACGGAGGGGGGAATCGTGGTCGTGGGCATGGCCGGCTTTTGTTGTTATTAAATTAACTAAACATTCTGGTTGGAAAGTTACCAGACGGATAGTATCAACAAAAAGGCATGCCATTTCGCCAAAGCGGGCGATATGCTGTGTTTTCGCATCATCCCGGCAGCGAATCCCCCCGGGATGGGGGGGGGCAGGTCGCGGACAGGATTAGAAGCTCAGCTTATAAATTCTGCTGAACTATTAGAGATCGTAATCAATGATGAGCGGGGCGTGGTCGCTGAAACGCTCGTCCTTGTAGATCGACACCGACTTGGCGCGCGCCGCGATGCCCGGGGTGGCGACGTGGTAGTCGATGCGCCAGCCCACGTTCTTGGCATAGGCCTGGCCGCGGTTGCTCCACCAGGTGTAATCGGCGGCGTCCGGCGCCACCCTGCGGTGCACGTCCACCAGGCCGATTTCGTCGAAGATGCGGGTCATCCAGGCGCGCTCTTCCGGCAGGAAGCCGGAATTCTTCTGGTTGCTCTTCCAGTTCTTGAGGTCGATTTCCTTGTGCGCGATGTTCCAGTCGCCGCAGATCACGACTTCACGGCCTTCCGCTTTCAGCTCCTGCAGGTGGGGCAGGAACACCTCCATGAAGCGGAACTTGGCCAGTTGGCGCTCCGGCGACGAGGAGCCGGACGGGCAATACACCGAGATCACGGTCAGGTTGCCGAAATCGCAGCGGGTATAGCGGCCTTCGGCGTCGAATTCCATGCAGCCGAAGCCGATGCGCTTGTTGTCCGGCGCGACGCGGCTGTAGACGCCGGTACCCGAATAGCCCTTCTTCTCCGCGTAGTGGAAGTGGCCGTGGTAGCCGTGGGGCGCGAGGAATTCCTCGGTCATGTCGGCCTGCTGCGCCTTCAGTTCCTGCACGCAGATGAAATCGGCGGACTGGGTGGCGAGCCAGTTGAAGAAACCTTTCTTGTGGGCGGAACGGATACCGTTCAGGTTCGCGGAGATAATTCGTGGCATGGATCTGGTCAAGGTAACAATGCGGAGCGACGCGGCAGGGCGGCGCGGGAGCGCGACAGTGTAGCGTGTTTTGCCGGACGCCGGAATGGCGCGGCAAGGACGTTACAATACGTGCTTTCGAAATTTTGGGAGAAGCACGTGAGCGATCTGCGCCAGGAGTTTATTTCGTTTTCGGTGAAGGCCGAGGTATTGCGCTTCGGTGAATTCACCACCAAGGCCGGGCGTCAGTCGCCGTACTTCTTCAACGCCGGCCTGTTCCACGACGGCGCGACACTGGGCCAGCTGGCCCAGTTCTACGCCCAGACCCTGCTCGACTCGGGCGTGCAGTTCGACATGCTGTTCGGCCCGGCCTACAAGGGCATCACCCTGGCCAGCGCGACCGCGGTGGCGCTGGCCGCCAAGGGCCGCAACACCTCCTTCGCCTACAACCGCAAGGAAGCCAAGGATCATGGCGAGGGCGGCACCATCGTCGGCGCCAAGCTGGCAGGGAAGGTCGTGATCATCGACGACGTGATCTCGGCGGGCACCTCGGTGCGCGAATCGGTCGACATGATCCGCGCCGCCGGCGCCGAACCGGCCGCCGTGCTGATCGCCTTGGACCGCATGGAGCGTTCCGGCAAGGACGGCGCGCTGTCCGAGCATTCGGCGGTGCAGCAGGTGTCGAAGGAATTCGGCATCCCGGTGATCTCGATCGCCAACCTGGACGACCTGTTCACCTACCTCTCGAACGCGGGCGGTGCCGAGCTGGGCGCGCACAAGGACGCGGTGGCGGCCTACCGCACGCGCTACGGGGTATAAGAAGCGGCAGCCTGGCCATCACTCCCGGGTGGCCTTTTTCGCGCGGCCTTGGGTCATCAGGAACTTGGCCAGCGCGTGGTAGGCAGGAAGCGAAGTAGGGTCGTTCGCCGTATTTCCTGCATTCGGGTGGCTGGCAAATCGCGCGATCACCATCTCTGCCTTGGGATCGATGTAGAGCGCCTGGCCATGGACGCCACGGGCCATGAAGGCGCCATGCTCGTTATGGGTCACCCACCACATGCTGCGGTAAGACCATCCGGGCAGCAGCTTGTATCCTGCCTTCGCAAAATGGCCCCGATCGGCACCTTTCCGGATATCCTCGATCGCCGCCCTGGGCACGATCTGTTGTCCGTTATAGCGGCCGTCGTTGCGGATCATCTCCCCGAACTTCGCCAGGTCACGCAGCCCGGTGCTCAACCCGCCGCCCGCGAAAGGCGTCCCGGTCGAATCGACCGACATATAGGCGTCCTGTTCGGCGCCAAGCTTGCTCCAGAGTCGCTCGGAGAGTAGCTGCGCCACGGAGCGCCCGCTCACGCGTGCCAGGATCCACCCGAGTGCATCGGTATTCGCGGTCCGGTAGTGGAAGGCCTCGCCATGCAAGCCCTCCGGCTGCACGGTCTGCAGGAATTCATAGTAGGAGCGCGGGCCCTGGTAATCCTTCGGCTTCGGCAAGGGATTGCCGGCCGCGGCGTGCATCCAGACTTCCGCCTTCGGATCGGCGTAGTCTTCGCTGAACTTGATGCCAGTGGTCATGTCCATGACCTGGCGCACGGTGGCATTGCCGAAGGCGGAGCGCTTCAATTCAGGGACGTAGTCAGCCACCTTGCGCTCGGGGCTCAATGTCCCCTCCGCAACCATCATGGCCGCCAGCGTGCCGACGAAGGTCTTGGTGACGGACATTGCGCCGTGCTGTCCTTCCGGCTTGAGGACGCCGAAGTAGCGCTCGTAGACGATGCGCCCCTGGTGCAGAACGATGATGCCATCCGTATAGTTGGCCAGCAGCGAATCCTGCCAGCTCATCGGCTGATCGCTCCCCAGGGGCAGGAAGCTGATGGCGTCGATGTCCTTGCGAAGCTGGCGCTTGAGCGTGACCGGCGCGCTCAATCCCCGTGAGACGTTGACGGTCGGCATGAGCTGCCTAAAGTTGGAAACACTCCAGCGCAGCGCAGGAAATGTGAAGTAACTCCCATCCTCGAATCGCAGGATACGGTCGGGCGGCGGCGGAGAGCCGACCATCCAGCCAAGCCTGGCTGGATCGGATTCAATGGCATCAAGGACTTTCTCGCCGGCGGAAGCCAGGCCAGGCGCGAGGCTTGCCATGAACACCGTTGCAAGCACTGCCGGTACAACAGCTCGTGCAGATCTGTGTTCCATGTTCTCTCCCTGCATCAGGTTCCGATAATCAAGGGATGTGCTGCCGATATACCGAGCCTAGTATAGGCACAAATAAAAAAGACCGGAGCAGGCTCCGGTCTTCCTGGGTGGGACGGGTGGACAGCTCAGCCGGCCAGCTTCTTCTTCAGCAGCTCGGTCACCTGGGCCGGATTGGCCTTGCCCTTCGAGGCCTTCATGGTCTGGCCGATCAGGGCGTTGATCGCGGCTTCCTTGCCGGCGCGGTACTGCTCGACCGACTTGGCATTGGCTGCCAGCACTTCGTCGACGATCGCTTCCAGCGCGCCCGTATCCGAGATCTGCTTCAGGCCCTTCTGCTCGATCACGGTGTCGGCCAGGTTCTCGTCAAGCGACTTGGCTTCCCACATGGCGGCGAACACTTCCTTGCCAGCCTTGTTCGAGATGGTGCCGTCGGCGATGCGCTTGAGCAGCAGGGCCAGCTGGGCGGCGGATACCGGCGAGTCGTCCAGCTCGACGCCTTCGCGGTTCAGGGTCGACGACACGTCGCCCATCATCCAGTTGGCGGCGGCTTTCGCGTTTTCCTTGCCGGCCGCAAGCACCACGGCCTCGTAGTAGGTCGCCATCGCCTTCGAGGAGGTCAGCACCAGGCTGTCATATTCCGGCAGGCCGTACTCGCCGGTGAAGCGGGCGCGCAGGGCGCCCGGCAGTTCCGGCATGTCTGCCTTGACGCGCTCGATCCAGTCCTGGCCAATCACCAGCGGCGGCAGGTCCGGGTCCGGGAAGTAGCGGTAGTCCTGCGCGTCTTCCTTGGTGCGCATGGAGCGGGTTTCCTTCTTGTCCGGGTCCCACAGGCGGGTGGCCTGGATCACCTTGCCGCCGTCTTCGATCAGCTCGATCTGGCGCCGCACCTCGTAGTGGATCGCTTCTTCCATGAAGCGGAAGGAGTTCAGGTTCTTGATCTCGCAGCGGGTGCCGAATTCCTTCTGGCCGACCGGACGCACAGAGACGTTGACGTCGCAGCGGAAGGAGCCTTCCTGCATGTTGCCGTCGCAGACGCCCAGCCACACGACCAGCGAGTGCAGGGCCTTGGCATAGGCCACGGCCTCGTTCGCGCTGCGCATCTCCGGCTCGGACACGATCTCGAGCAGCGGCGTGCCGGCGCGGTTCAGGTCGATGCCGCTCATGCTGGCATAGTCCTCGTGCAGCGACTTGCCCGCATCTTCCTCGAGGTGGGCCCGGGTCAGGTTGACGGTCTTGGTCTCCAGCTTGCCGTCCTTCTCGTAGGCGAAGCTGATGGTGCCGCCCTGGACCACCGGGTCCTCGAACTGGCTGATCTGGTAGCCCTTCGGCAGGTCGGGGTAGAAGTAGTTCTTGCGGGCGAAGACCGATTGCGGCGCGATTCTAGCGCCCACGGCCAGGCCGAAGCGGATCGCGCGCTCGACGGCGCCGCGGTTCAGGACCGGCAGCACGCCCGGCAGCGCCAGGTCGACCGGGCTGGCCTGGGTGTTCGGCTCGGCGCCGAAGCGGATCGAGCTGCCGCTGAAGATTTTCGAATTGGTCGTGAGCTGCACGTGGTTCTCAAGACCGATGACGACTTCCCATTGCATAGTGTGTTCTCTCTCAGTTCTGTGCTGGCGCTACACGCCATCGGTCCTTAGACGCCTTCCGGCGCGCGGGTATGCCAGTCGGTCACTTGCTGGTACTGGTGCGCGATGTTCAGCAGCTTGGCTTCGGCAAAGTAGTTGCCGATGATTTGCAGGCCGACCGGGCGCTTGGCGTTTTTCTCGCCCTGGCCGAAACCGACCGGGATCGACATGCCCGGCAGGCCCGCCAGGCTGGTCGACAGGGTATAGATGTCGGCCAGGTAGTTCGCCACCGGGTCGTTCGCCTTCGAACCGAGATCCCAGGCCACCGTCGGCGCCACCGGGCCCATGATCACGTCGCACTTGTCGGCGAACGCGGCCTGGAAGTCGTCCGCGATCAGGCGGCGGATCTTCTGCGCCTGCACGTAGTAGGCGTCGTAGTAGCCGTGGCACAGCACGTAGGTGCCGACCATGATGCGGCGCTGGACCTCGCGGCCGAAGCCTTCGGCGCGGGTTTTGCGGTACATGTCCTGCAGATCCTTGTACTCGCTAGCGCGGTGGCCGTAGCGCACGCCGTCGAAGCGCGACAGGTTCGACGAGGCTTCGGCCGGGGCGATGATGTAGTAGGTCGGGATCGACAGCGCGGTCTTCGGCAGCGAGATCTCCACCAGGGTGGCGCCCAGCTTGACGAATTCGTCCAATGCGGCGCGCACCGCCTGCTCGACATCCTGCGCCAGGCCTTCGCCGAAGTATTCCTTCGGCACGCCGATGCGCAGCCCGTTCAGCGGCTTGTTCAGGTCGCGGGTGTAGTCTTCCGCCACGTTGCCCTGTTCGACCGTCAGGCTGGTCGAATCGCGCTCGTCGAAGCCGATCATTTCGTTCAGCAGCAGGGCGCAGTCCTCGGCGGTCTGGGCGATCGGGCCGCCCTGGTCGAGCGAGGAAGCGAAGGCGATCATGCCGAAGCGCGACACGCGGCCGTAGGTCGGCTTGATGCCGGTGACGCCGCAGAAGGCGGCCGGCTGGCGGATCGAGCCGCCGGTGTCGGTGGCGGTGGCGGCCGGCGCCAGGCGCGCGGCGATCGCGGCGGCCGAACCGCCCGAGGAGCCGCCCGGCACCGCCAGCGGATCCCAGGGGTTTTTCACCGCGCCGAAGGCCGAGTTCTCGTTGGCCGAGCCCATCGCGAATTCGTCGAGGTTGACCTTGCCCAGGGTGACCATGCCGGCGCGCTGGAAGCGCTCGACCACGGTGGCGTCGAAGGGGCTTTCATAATTGGCCAGCATCTTCGAGCCGGCTGTGGTGCGCCAGCCACGGGTGACGAAGATGTCCTTGTGCGCGATCGGCACGCCGGTCAGCGGGCCGGCCGAACCATCGGCGATGCGGGCGTCGGCGCCGGCGGCCTGCGCCAGGGTGCGTTCGCGGTCCAGGTGCAGGAAGGCGTTGTGACTGCTCGCTTCGATGCGGTCGAGGTAGTGGCTGGTGAGTTCGACGCTCGAGACCTGCTTCGATTGCAGGAGCGCGGACAGCTCTTTGATGGTCTTGTTGTGCATGTGCGTGTCTTGTGAAAAGCGGTTGCGTGCGAGTGTGCCGGATTACTCGATGACCTTCGGCACCAGGTACAGGCCGTCCTGCGCCTTCGGCGCCGGTGCCTGGTAGTCCTCGCGGCGGTTCTCCTCGGTGACCACGTCGTCGCGCAGGCGCAGCGGCAGCGCCATGATGCTTGCTAAGGGCTGCGACAATGGCGCAACGCCGGTCGTGTCCACCGCCTGCATCTGCTCGGCCAGGGCGAAAATGCCGTTCAGCTCGGCCAGCGCGGTTTCGGCGTGGGCTTCGTCCATTTCGAGCTGGGCCAGGTTGGCGATGCGTTTTACGTCTGAAAGTGTCAGGGACATGGCAAAGGGCGCGGCGTCAAGCCGCGTGCAAAATGTGGTTGGGCTAATAACGAAAGTTGGCAAGCGGTCAGCGAACGGTCTGCTACGTCCGATAAAACCTTGGTAACACCGCCGATCTCGCGTTGGAAATGGGGGGTAAAACCACCCGTTTTCAGCATTTAATCGACAAATTATAAGGTAGAATGGCGGGCTAATGCGCTGTCGGGCTGCGAGACCGCCCGCCGCAGGAAAGACCGCGAGGCACAATGCCTGTGCGGCGAGGACAATCCCGATCAATTTTCGACGCGCGCCCCGCGCGCAATCAGGACACACATGTTTGGTTCTTTACGCAGCTACTTCTCGAATGACCTGGCGATCGACCTCGGTACCGCCAACACCCTGATCTACGTGCGCGGCCTGGGCATCGTCCTGGACGAGCCGTCGGTCGTCGCGATCCGCCAGGAAGGCGGCCCGAACGGCAAGAAGACGATCCAGGCGGTCGGCAAGGAAGCCAAGCAGATGCTGGGCAAGGTGCCGGGCAACATAGAAGCCATCCGCCCGATGAAGGACGGCGTGATCGCCGACTTCACCGTCACCGAGCAGATGCTGAAGCAGTTCATCCGCATGGTGCACGATTCGAAATTCTTCCGCCCGTCGCCGCGCATCATCATCTGCGTGCCCTGCGGTTCGACCCAGGTCGAGCGCCGCGCGATCCGCGAATCGGCGCTCGGCGCCGGCGCCTCGCAGGTCTACCTGATCGAAGAGCCGATGGCGGCCGCGATCGGCGCCGGCCTGCCGGTCTCGGACGCTACCGGCTCGATGGTGGTCGACATCGGCGGCGGCACCACCGAAGTCGGCATCATCTCGCTGGGCGGCATGGTCTACAAGGGTTCGGTGCGCGTCGGCGGCGACAAGTTCGACGAAGCCATCGTCAACTATATCCGCCGTAACTACGGCATGCTGATCGGCGAGCAGACCGCCGAAGCGATCAAGAAGGCAATAGGGTCCGCTTTCCCGGGCTCGGAAGTCAAGGAAATGGAAGTCAAGGGCCGCAACCTGTCCGAAGGCATCCCGCGCTCGTTCACGATTTCCTCGAACGAGATCCTGGAAGCCCTGACCGACCCGCTCAACAACATCGTCTCGGCCGTCAAGAACGGCCTGGAACAGGCTCCGCCGGAACTGGGCGCCGACATCGCCGAGAAGGGCATGATGCTGACCGGCGGCGGCGCGCTGCTGCGCGACCTGGATCGCCTGCTGATGGAAGAGACCGGCCTGCCGGTGCTGGTGGCGGAAGACCCGCTGACCTGCGTGGTGCGCGGCTCGGGCATGGCGCTCGAGCGCATGGACAAGCTGGGCTCGATCTTCTCCTACGAATAAGAATACGGGACAGGGGCGACGCTAAAAGCGTCTCGGCGGGCAGGGCGCACGGAAGCATCGTGCGCCTCTGCCCGCCTTGACGTTGGCATGCCGCCCGGTCTAGACAGGACGCCAACCAGGACATGGAATACAGTCCTCCGCCGCTTTTCAAACAGGGTGCCCCGGCGCGGGTCAAGGCGATCGTCTTCGCCCTGATCTCGGTCGTGCTGCTGGTCGTCGACGCCCGCTACCAGACCCTGAGCTCGGTGCGGCAGGTGGCCGCCACCGTCCTCTATCCCCTGCAGATGGCCGCCCTGATGCCGCGCGAGGCGCTCGGCAACATGGCCGGCTACTTCTCCTCGATTTCCTCGCTCCAGAAGGAAGTGAACGAGCTCAAGACCCAGCAGCTGGCGCAGTCGCGCCTGCTGCAGCAGGCCCAGCTCCAGATGGCCGAGAACGCGCAGCTGCGCCGCCTGATGGATGCGAAGCAGCACCTGCCGGTCCAGGCCCAGATGACCGAGATCCTGTACGACGCGCGCGACCCGTCGACGCGCCGCATCGTGATCGACCGCGGCTCGCGCCACGACGTCGTACCCGGACTGCCGGTGATCGACCATGCGGGCGTGGTCGGCCAGGTCACGCGCGTGTTCCCGTTCACTTCCGAGGTCACGCTCCTGACCGACCGCGACCAGGCGATTCCCGTGCAGGTGCTGCGCAGCGGCCTGCGCAGCATCGCCTATGGCCGCGGGCAGTCCGGCCTGCTCGACCTGCGCTTCGTGGTGGCCAATGCCGACATCCAGGTGGGCGACGTGCTGGTGACCTCGGGCCTGGACGGCATGTATCCGGCCGGCCTGGCGGTGGCCAAGGTGGTGCAGGTCGAAAGCGTGGCCGGCGGCACCTTTGGGCGCGTGGTCGGCCAGCCGCTGGGCGGCATCGACCGCAACCGCCAGCTGCTGGTCATCATGTCGCAGTCGAACCTGCCGCCCAAGCCCGCGCCCGACGCGAAGCCGGCCGCCACCACCGCGCGCCGCAAGCTGCCGGACATGGCCCCGATCCCGGCGCCGCCGCTGGCGCCCGCGCCGCTGCCGCCGCAGGGCGTGCCCGCGCAGCCCGCCCGGCCGCCCGCTGCCGCTCCTGACCAGCAGGCCGGCGCCGCGCCTGCGGCCACCGCGCCGGCGCAGGCAGGTACTCCGGCGGTCCAATCCGCCGCCGTCAACCCGGGCGCCGTACCGGCCGCCAGGGCAGGGGGCGCCACGCCGCCGGCCGCGACCGCCGCGCAAGCGCCGGCGCCGGCCGGCACTGCCCCGGCCAGCGCCGTCCGCCCGGCCAACAGGGAGGGCCAATAATGCCCGGTAACCGTCCGCACTACATTCTGCTGCCCGTCAGCCCGCTGTTCATCACCTTCAGCCTGGTGTGCGCCTTCATGCTCAACCTGCTGCCGATGGGCCGCTGGGTCGGCGCGCCCGACTTCGTCGCGCTGGTGCTGGTGTTCTGGGGCATCCACCAGCCGCGCAAGGTCGGCATCGGGGTCGCCTTCGTCATGGGCCTCCTGATGGACGTGCACGACGCCAGCCTGCTGGGCGAGAATGCGCTTGCCTATACCCTGCTGTCCTACCTCGCCATCATGATCCACCGCCGCGTGCTGTGGTTCCGCCTGACGACCCAGGCCATGCACGTGCTGCCGCTGCTGCTGCTGGCGCAGGCGGTGCAGTTCTTTGTCCACTTCACCGCCTCGGGCCGTTTTCCCGGCGTGCTGTACTTCGCCGAGAGCATCGTCGCCGTCGCCCTGTGGCCGGTGATTACCTGGCTGCTGCTGGCGCCGCAGCGCCGCGCGGTCGACCGCGACCATACCCGCCCGATCTGACCGACCGAACCGAGTTTCCTGCGCTGTGACCGAATTCAAGGACAACGACCGCGAGATCCACCTGTTCCGCATGCGCCTCACGGCGCTGGTGGCGCTCGTCTTCATCTGCTTCGGCCTGCTGGTGGCGCGCTTCGTCTGGCTGCAGGTGCTGCGCCACGACCAGTTCGCCGCGCAGGCCGAGGGCAACCGCATCGCGCTGGTGCCCATCGTGCCCAACCGCGGCCTGATCGTCGACCGCAACGGCGTGGTCCTGGCGCGCAACTACTCGGCCTATACGCTCGAGATCACGCCGTCCAAGCTGCAGGCCAACCTGGAATCGACCATCGACGAGCTGTCCAAGCTGGTCGAGATCGACGCGCGCGACCGGCGCCGCTTCAAGCGCCTGCTGGAAGAGTCGCGCAGCTTCGCCAGCGTGCCGCTGCGCACCCGCCTGACCGACGATGAAGTGGCGCGCTTCACCGCGCAGCGCTTCCGCTTCCCGGGCGTGGAGGTGCAGGCGCGCCTGTTCCGCCAGTATCCGCTGGGCGAGACCGCCTCGCACGTGATCGGCTACATCGGCCGCATCAACCAGAAGGAGCAGGCCCAGCTCGAGGAAGACGGCCTGGATGCCAACTACAACGGCACCGAGCATATCGGCAAGGAAGGCGTGGAGAAGAAGTACGAAAACCACTTGCACGGCATCACCGGCTACGAGCAGGTCGAGCGCACAGCAGGCGGGCGCGCCGTCCGTACGCTGTCGCGCACGGCGCCGACGCCGGGCAGCAACCTGATCCTGTCGATCGACATCGAGCTGCAGAAGGTGGTCGAGGAAGCCTTCGGCGAGCAGCGCGGCGCGCTGGTGGCGATCGAGCCGGCCACCGGCGACGTGCTGGCCTATGTGTCGCGCCCGGGCTACGACCCGAACCTGTTCGTGGACGGCATCGATACCCAGAGCTGGAACGAGCTGAACACCTCGCTCGACCGCCCGCTGATGAACCGCCCGCTGTCGGGCGCCTACCCGCCGGGATCGACCTTCAAGCCCTTCATGTCGCTGGCCGCGCTCGAAATGGGCTTCCGCAAGCCGTCCGACGCGATCCGCGACGCCGGCTTCTACGTGCTGGGCGGGCACCGCTTCCGCGACGACAAGCCGGGCGGCCACGGCGTGGTCGACATGTACAAGTCGGTGGTGGAATCCTGCGACACCTATTACTACCAGCTCGGCAACGAGATGGGCATCGATAACATCTCGAACTTCATGAAGCAGTTCGGCTTCGGCGAACTGACCGGCATCGACCTCGAGCACGAGAAGGCGGGCGTGCGGCCATCGAAGGAGTGGAAGGCGAACCGCTTCAAGAGCCGCGCCGCCGGCAGGTGGCAGGGCGGCGACACCATCTCGATCTCGATCGGGCAGGGCTACAACAACTACACCATGATCCAGCTGGCGCACGCGGTCTCGACCCTGGCCAACAACGGCATCGTGATGAAGCCGCACCTGGTCAAGCTGATCGAGGACGGCGCCACCAAGCAGCGCACCCAGACCGTGCCGAAGGAAACCCGGCGCATCCCGCTCAAGCAGGAAAACATCGACTTCATCAAGCAAACCATGGTGGGCGTGACCCAGGATTCCAACGGCACCGGCCGCCGCGTGTTCGCCAACGCCGGCTACGTCTCGGCGGGCAAGACCGGCACCGCGCAGGTGATCGGCCTCAAGGGCGGCAAGTACAACGCCCACGCGATCGACGAGCGCCACCGCGACAATGCGCTCTACGTCGCCTTTGCCCCGGCTGACAAGCCGACGATCGCGCTGGCGCTGATCGTCGAGAACGCGGGCTTCGGCGCCGCGGCCGCGGCCCCGATCGCGCGCAAGGCGCTCGACTACTACCTGCTGGGCAAGCGTCCGGCGCCGCCGGCCTCGAAGACGGCGCCGGCACCGAAAGCCGCGCCGGCGCCGAAAGCCGCACCGCCCGCACCGGCCGCCGCGCCGGGCCCGGTCATCCAGGCCGCCGCCGCGGGCGCGCCCGGCGTCCCCGCCACACGAAAGGAATAAGCCATGGCGCACATTCCAGAACGCCGCTCGCTGCGGCGCCGCCTGCGTCCCTATTTCGCGGTCTTCGACTGGCCGCTCGGCCTGGTGCTGTTCGTGCTGATGATGACCAGCCTGATCACCATGGCCTCGGCCGGCGCCGAGTTCCCGGACCGCGTCGAGCACCAGATCCGCAACTTCCTGCTGTCCTTCGCCGTCATGTGGATCGCCGCCAACGTGCCGCCGCAAACCCTGATGCGGCTGGCCGTGCCGATCTACACCTTCGGGGTCGCGCTCTTGATCGCGGTGGCGATGTTCGGCATCATCAAGAAGGGCGCGCGGCGCTGGCTGCACGTGGGCGTCGATATCCAGCCCTCCGAAATCCTGAAGATCGCGACGCCGCTGATGCTGGCCTGGTACTTCCAGCAGCGCGCCAATGCCGGCACCTGGAAGAACTACCTCATCGCGGCGGTGATCCTCCTGATCCCGTTCACGCTGATCGCCAAGCAGCCCGACCTGGGCACCGGCCTGATGGTGTTCGCTTCGGGCTTCTACGTGATCTTCCTGGCCGGCCTGCCGTGGAAGGCCATCATCGCGCTGGGCGTCTCGGCCGCGGCGGCGATGCCGATCGCCTGGTCGATGCTGCACGACTACCAGCGCGAACGGGTGATGACCCTGATCGATCCGACTTCCGACCCGCTGGGCAAGGGCTTCCACATCATCCAGTCCGAGATCGCGATCGGTTCCGGCGGCCTGTTCGGCAAGGGCTACGGCCAGGGCACCCAGGGCGCGCTGGAATTCGTGCCCGAGCAGACCACCGACTTCGTGTTCGCCGTGTATTCGGAGGAATTCGGCCTGGTCGGCAACCTGTTCCTGCTGTTCGTCTACCTGCTGCTGATCGGGCGCGGACTGATGATCGCCGCGAATGCGCCGAACACCTTCACGCGCCTGCTGGCCGGGGCGATCACGATGATGTTCTTCACTTATGCTTTCGTCAACATGGGCATGGTGATTGGTATCCTGCCCGTCGTCGGAGTTCCCTTACCTTTCATGAGCTACGGCGGAACAGCCTTTATTACGCTCGGCCTCGGCGCTGGTATATTGATGAGCATTCAAAGACATCGTAAACTAGTGCAGACGTAATTTAACAAGGACCGCGCATGGCCGTTCCAAGAAAACAACTTGCCACGGTCATCGCACTGGCCATCTTCGCCACCGGCTGCAGCACCACCGACACCGGCGAACGCAAAAGCTTGATTCCTTTGCCGTGGAAGCATCCCAAGGCGAAGGTCGGCGAACTGCCCAAGCTGCCGCCCGCCAATTCCGGCCGCGGCGGCTACTACAAGGACGATGGTCCCGGCCTGAATCCGCCGGCGGGCCTGATGGACCTGCCCGATGCGGTGGTCAAGGCCGAACCCTATTCGCGCTGGGCCAACCGTCCCTACTCGGTGTTCGGCCAGACCTATACCCCGATCCTGCACCAGGATCCCTTCGTGCAGCGTGGCGTGGCCAGCTGGTACGGCGTGAAGTTCCACGGCCAGAAGACCTCGTCCGGCGAACTCTACGACATGTACAAGATGACGGCGGCGCATCCGACGCTGCCGATTCCTTCCTTCGCACGCATCACCAGCGTCGAAACCGGCAAATCGGTGGTGGTGCGCATCAACGACCGCGGTCCCTTCCACGCCAGCCGCATCGTCGACGTGTCCTACACGGCGGCGCTCAAGCTCGGCCTGCTGGGCAAGGGCAGCCACGAAGTCCAGGTCGAGCGCCTGTTCCCGGACGATCCGATCCGCATGGCCTCGGAGCGCCGTGTCGCCACTTCCGAAGCGCAATCGGCGCCGCCTGAAATCACCACGCTGATGCTGGAAGACCGCGTGCGCACCGACAGCGCCGCCGTGGCCGAGGTGGTGCCCAAGCTGGTCCCGCGCGGCAGCTTTTACGTCCAGCTCGGCGCCTACAGCCGCTCCGGCACCGCGGAAGCCATGAGCGAAAAGCTGATCGATGCCGGCATCGAAGTCGGCAAGCTCGAAGTGGTGAAGGTGGGTTCGGTGAACCGCCTGTACGGCGGACCGTTCGGCAGCCGCGAGGATGCGGCGGCGGCGGCGCAGGCGGTGCCGTCCTCGTTCGGACTGAAGCCGATCGTCGTCAAGCGATAAGCGCTTCCAGAGAATCTTTCCATCCTACGGAACGCCTGCATTGTTCGGCACCAGGACGTGCCGGACCGATCAGCGGCAGGGACGCAGCTGCACCCCAGCGAAATCGTCGGCAATGCCCGCCACGCGGGCGCGCTCGTCCGGCGTCAGGTCGCGGAACTGCCAGGCTGCGCGCGTGCCCTGCGGCCCGCGCGGCAGCACCCGCACCCCGCGCACGCCCTGTTTGCCGAGCGCCGCCACCAGACCCTGCGCGGCGGTCTCGGTCTTGAACACGCCCAGCGACACCGCCCATTTGAGCGGCGAGTCGCCCTGCATCACGAAGAAGTTCTGCACGCCTTTTTCCTTCAGCTCGGCCACGCGACGCTCGGCGCCTTCCTTGCCGCCGTTCGGCGGCAGGTAGACCAGGTGGCTGGTGATTTCCTGGAAGGGCACGCCCGTGCGCACGGCGCGTGCGCCCAGGTCGAGGCGGGCGATGCGGGTTTCGAAGCGGCGCGCATCGGCGGCCGCGAAGGCGCCGGCCTGGGTGCAGGCGACCGTCTCCACCTGCGGCGCTGGAACGGGTTCGGCGGGCGGCGCTTCCGGCGCCGCCGCGGTCTCGGCGGCCGCGCGCGCTTCAAGCGCGCTGAGCATCACCATGCGCTCGAGGGCCAGCTGGTTCTTCAGGCGCTGCGGCTCGCGTTCGCCACCCTCGAGCGTGCCGAGATAGCCTTGGCCGTAGGCCAGCAGCAGGGCGTTCAGCGCCAGCAGCGCCCAGAATACGAATTTCAACAAGTGCGCTCCTCCATCCCTAGGTGGCCGCCGCGTGCAGGCCGACCAGCACGATGTTATCGACCAGCAGGCAGGAGAACTTGAGGACCGGCGCGATATAAGGCGCCGCGCCGCCGGAAACGATGCACGCCGTGGCGGCGTGCGCTGCGTAGGCGCGCTCGATGGCGCCGGCCTGGGCCGACAGCACGCCGGAGACGATCGCGTCGTCGGTGTTGTCGCCGAAAACCGGCGGCGGGGCTGCGCCGCCCGGGCCTTCGCCCGGGCTCACCTGGGGCAACTGGGCCGTATTGCGGGCCAGCGAGCCGGCCATCAGGGCCAGGCCCGGCAGGATCATGCCGCCGATGAAGCGGCCGTCCTTCGTCACGGCATCGACCGTGGTCGCGGTGCCGCAGGTCGCCACGATCAGGTCCTGCCCGGGCGCCAGCGCACGCGCGCCGATGGCGGCGGCGAAGCGGTCGCAGCCGAGCTGGCCCGGGTTGCGGTAGCCGTTCTGCAGGCCGGCGCGTTCCAGAGTGGAGGCGAACCATTCGACCGCGATTCCGGTCGGCAGCGCCTGGGCGATGCGTTCGCGCACGGCGGCGCCGGCCACGTTCGAGACGATGGCGCGCGCCACGCCGGCCCGGCGCCACGTATCGGCGGCGCCATCGAGTCCGGCATGCGAGACCGCGTCGGTCAGCGTCCAGGCGCCCAGCGCGGCGCCGGGCGCCGCGATCGCCCACTTGATGCGGGTATTGCCCGCGTCGATCAGCAGCAGGTTCATGCCCGTCTCACTCGCTGAGCCGCAGCGACACGTCGCCCGCCAGCACGCTCGTGCGTCCCTCGGCGGTGTCCAGCAGCAGGCGGCCGGCATCGTCGACGCCCGCCGCCAGGCCTTCCTGCAGCACCTTGCCGTTGTCGAGGATGACGACGGCGCGGCCCTGCCAGGCATGGCGCAGGTTCCAGCGCGCGCTGAAGGCGGCGAAGCCCCGGCTGGCGAACAGGCGCAGCGCGTCGGCCAGGGCGTCGAGCAGGGCGGCCATCAGCTGGTCGCGGTCCATGCGCGCCAGCCAGGGCGCGCCGGCGGCGCTGCGCCCGAGTTGCGCTTCCACTTCGTCCGGCATGACGAGGTTCAGGCCGATGCCGATCACGGCCCAGGTGCCGCCGCCGCTGTCGCTTGACGCCGACTGGGTCTCGATCAGGATCCCGGCCAGCTTGTCGCCGTCCTTGAGCACGTCGTTCGGCCACTTGAGCTGGATCTGCACGCCGAGCTGCCCCAGCGCGTCGCCCAGCGCCACGCCGATCGCCAGCGGCAGGCCGGTGAGCCCCTGCAGGCCGCCTTCGAACTTCCAGGCCAGCGAAAAGGTCAGCGAATTCTCGCTGGAAGAGAGCCAGCTGCGGCCGGCGCGTCCGCGGCCCGCGGTCTGGTGCTCGGCGACCAGCAGCAGCGGCTCGCTGAGCTGCGCGGCGCGCGCCAGCAGGTCGGCGTTGGTCGAACCGGTCTCCGGCACGACCTCCACCGCGACACCGGCGCGGGACAAGGAAAAGATCTTCGCGGCGTTCATGCTTCCCCCTGGCGCTGTTTTGTCGGGGCACGCGAGAAGGCGAGATCGAACAAGGGGTTCGGCAGCAGGCGCAGCAGCTTGGCCGCGACGCCCATCTGCCAGGGCAGCACGCGGTAGCTGGAGCCGCGCGCGATGACCTTGGCTGCCTGGGCGGCGAAGCGCTCGGCGGGCATCAGGAAGGGCATGGGAAAACGGTTCTTGCGGGTCATGGGAGTGTCGATATAACCGGGGGCGATGGTGACCACCTTGATGCCGGAAGCACGCAGTTCCAGGCGCAGCGATTCGCAGTAGCTGTGCACCGCGGCCTTGGAGGCGCAGTAGGCGCCGGCGCCGCGCATGCCGCGGATGCCCGCCACGCTGCCGATCCCGACCAGGCGGCGCGGGCCCTGTTGGGCTTTCATGGAAGCGATGAAGGGTGCGAAGGTGGCGACGGTGGCGTTTACGTTCGTGGCGAACACGGCGTCGAACACCGCCAGGTCGGCGGGGCGCTCAGTGAGGGTGCCGTGCGAGATGCCGGCGCTGGCGATGACGATGTCGGCGCCGCCCTTGGCCGCGATGAAGTCGGCGGCAGCGGCGGCCACGGCGTCATGGTCGGTGACGTCGGCCGCGTAGACGCGGTGGCGTTCGGGGTGGGGGAGGCTGGCGGCGAGTTCTTCCAGCAGCGTGCGGCGCCGCGCCAGCAGGCCGAGGGATGCGCCGCGCGCCGCGTATTCGCGTGCCAGCGCCGCGCCGATGCCGCTCGAGGCGCCGGTGATGAATACCCGGTCTGCCGGCAAGCTCACTTCTTGTCTGCTTTGGCGCGCGCGACCAGCGTGTCCATCACCTGCAGGGTGCCCTGCAGCGCGTCGTTGCCGCTGACGTTGCCGGATTCGCCGACCATGCCGGGCGAGGTCAGGAAGCGGCCGTCGATCGCGATCATCGGCCAGTGGGTGATGCGGTAGGCTTCCATCATTGCCTGCGCGCGGCGCAGCTTGGCCTGCACGCCGAAGGAGCGGTAGGTGTCGATGAACTTGGCGCGGTCGATGCCGGCGCGGCTGGCCCAGTCGAACACCTGTTCGTCCTGGGTGAAGCCGACGCGCTCGACGTGGTAGGCATTGAAGACCTTGCCGTGGAACTGCTCGAGCAGGCCGAGCGATTCGAGCGTGAAGAACAGGCGCTGCTGCGCCGCCACCTGCGCGCCGCGCGGCACGTGCACGCGCCGGAACACGATGTTGTCGCCCTGTTTCTTGACCCAGTCGGCCAGGTAGGGCTCGAAGGAATAGCAGTGCGGGCAGTAATAGGCGAAGAACTCGATCACCTCGATTCTGCGCCCGCTGTCGGTCGGCTGGGCTTCCGGCAGCACCTGGTACTCGGCGCCTTCCTTTGGTGCTGCGGGAGAGGCGGCAGCGAAGCCGGGCGCGGCGAGCAGGGCGGTGCAGCAGATCAGGCGGCGAAGCGGGTTCATGCGGATCCTTCGGTGGGGTGGAAGAGATTAGCGCTGGCTGCGGACGACGGCCACGTCGATGCCGCTGTCGAGCAGCTTGGCGCGCGCCTTGTTCACGGCCTCCTGGCCGTTGTAGGGGCCGACCCGCACGCGGTGCAGCACGCCGCCGTCGGTGCTGCGGTCGGTGATCGCCGCTTCGAAGCCGAGCAGCGCCAGCTTGGCGCGGGTGTTCTCGGCATCGGACATCTCGCGGAAGGCGCCGGCCTGCAGGTAGTAGATGTAGCCGTCGCCGCCGGCGGCGGGCGCCGCGGCGGTGGCTGCCGGGGCCGGAGTGGCCGGAGCCGCGGCAGGCGCAGCCGGTGCGGCGGGTGCCGCGCCGCCCTGCATGCCGGCAATGGCCTGGCCCAGCGGATCGGCGTCGGCTGCGGCCGGCGCCGGCGCCGGTGCGGGTTCCGGCGCAGGGCGGTTGGCGCGTTCGGCGATCTGGCGGTTGGCTTCGCGCGCGGCGTCGCGGTTGCCGTACAGCGGCTTGTTCGGATCGCTCGCCTGGCTCGGCTCGAGGTCGGCCGGGCGGCCCATCTTGTTGGAACGGTCGGTGAAGGGCGACTGGCCCTTGGTGATCACGAGCGCGACCGCCACCGCGATCCCCAGGCCGATGATCAGGCCGATGATGATGCCGGTCAGGGTGCTGCCGCGCTGGCGCAGCGGGGAGAAGGTACGGATGGCGGTCATGTTGCGATTACTCTTGTGGTTCAGTAGGGGCACGTTCCATTTTGGCCGGCGCCGACACGCCGATCAGGGCCAGGCCGTTGCGGAGCACCTGGCGGGTGGCCAGGGCCAGGGCCAGGCGCGCCAGCTTCAGGGGCTCGTTGTCGTCGAGCAGCCACTTGTGGGCGAAGTAGTAGCTGTGCAGCTCGCCGGCCAGTTCGCGCAGGTAGAAGGCGACGTGGTGCGGGCTCAGCTCGAGCTTCGCGCGCTCCAGCATTTCCGGGTAGGCCGACAGCTTGGCCAGCAGGCTCGCTTCGTGCGGTTCGGTCAGCAGGGACAGGTCGGCGCCAGTCAGTTGCGCCTCAATGCCGCCCCAGTTGGCGAGCGCCGAGCAGATGCGGGCGTGGGCGTACTGCACGTAGTACACCGGGTTCTCGTCCGAGGTCTTGAGCGCGACGTCGACGTCGAACACGAATTCGGTGTCGGCCTTGCGCGAGATGAGGAAGAAGCGCACCGCGTCGCGGCCGCGCGTCACGTCGCCGTTGCCCGACCATTCGATCAGGTCGCGCACCGTGACGTAGGAGCCGGCGCGCTTGGAGATCTTGACTTCTTCGCCGTTCTTCATCACGGTGACCATCTTGTGCAGCACGTAGTCGGGATAGCCCTGCGGGATGCCGATGTTCACCGCCTGCAGGCCGGCGCGCACGCGCGCGATGGTGCCGTGGTGGTCGCTGCCCTGCACGTTGATGGCCTGGTCGAAGCCGCGGCGGAATTTCTGGATGTGGTAGGCCACGTCCGGCACGAAGTAGGTGTAGCTGCCGTCGGACTTGCGCATCACGCGGTCCTTGTCGTCGCCGTAGTCGGTGGTCTTGAGCCACAGCGCGCCTTCCTGCTCGTAGGTCTTGCCGGCGTCGACCAGGGCCTGCACGGCCGCTTCCACCTTGCCGTCCGCGTACAGCGAGGACTCGAGGTAGTAGTTGTCGAACTTGACGCCGAAGGCCTGCAGGTCCTGGTCCTGTTCGTTGCGCAGGTAGGTCACGGCGAAGCGGCGGATCGATTCGATATCGTCCACGTCACCCGATGCGGTGGCCGGCTCGCCGTCGCTGGCCGAGACGGTCTTTTTGGCCAGGAAGTCGCTGGCGATGTCGGCGATGTAGTCGCCGTTGTAGGCCGACTCGGGCCACTCGGCGTCGCCCGGCTTGAAGCCCTTGGCGCGCGCCTGCACCGAGGTGGCCAGGGTGGCGATCTGCACGCCCGCGTCGTTGTAGTAGAACTCGCGGGTGACGTCGTGGCCCTGCGCTTCGAACAGCGAGGACAGGGCGTCGCCCAGTGCGGCCTGGCGGCCGTGGCCCACGTGCAGCGGGCCGGTCGGGTTGGCCGAGACGAATTCGATGATGGCGTGGTGGCCCTTGCCGGCGCTGCCGCGGCCGAAGGCCGCGCCCTGTTCGAGCACGGTGCGTACGACCGACTGCTTGGCGCCGGCGGCCACGCGCAGGTTGATGAAGCCGGGGCCGGCCACGTCGGCCGAGTCGACCAGGCCGAAGGCAGCAGGCTCGGCGAGCAGGGCGGCGACCAGGCGGGTGGCCAGTTCGCGCGGGTTGGTCTTGAGCGGCTTGGCCAGCTGCATGGCGATGTTGCAGGCGATGTCGCCGTGGCTCGGATCGCGTGGACGTTCCAATACGACGTTGGGAGTGAGGTCGGTGCCGGCGACGATCGGCGCGAGGGCGGCCTGGAACAGGGCAACGATCTGTTGTTTTTGTTGGGCGAGCATGGGGATGTCGATCTGATAAAAATGGCGGGCCTGCGGACAGGCAAACAGCGATCATTATACTGGTTTGGCGCATCGCGCAATATGTTCACCGCGGCAAGTTGTCAGCTTCGTTAAGCGGCACCAAAGCCTAAGCCGTTACAATGAGGGCCATTTTTCACTGCACCGACCCCGCCATGACCGACAAGCGCCCGACGCTCACCCTGAAACCGAAAGCCAAGCCGGCACGTTCCGCGTCGCCGCAGGGCAGGGAGCGGCCCCAGGGCGCCGGCCAGGCGGCGGCCGCCAAGCCGTCCTATCGTCCGTCGGCCGAGCGTGAAGCCATGCGCGAACCCGCGCGCGCGCCGCAGCGCGAGCATGCGCACCAGCCGGCAGCCGCGCAGCCGCGCCTGCGCCAGAGCCATGAAGCGAAGGTGGCGCCGCAGCGCGACTACCGCCCCGACCTGAAGGCCGATTCGCTGGCCCTGGCCTTGCTGGGCGCGGCCAATGCGATCGCGCGCGTGCGCGCCGGCGCCGCGCTGCCGCAGGCGCTTGCCGGTGTGTTTACGGCCTATGACGTGACGCCGCAGGCACGCGGGGCGATCCAGGACATCGCCTACCGCAGCATGCGCCAGCTGGGCCGCAGCGACACCCTGCTGGGCCTGATGACGACCAAGGCGCCCGAGCCGCCGATGCTGGGCGGCCTCTTGTGCGCCGCGTTGACCCTGCTCGATCCGCCGCCGGGCACGCAGGCGCCCTACGAAGCCTTCACCGTGGTGGACCAGGCCGTCAACGCCGCCGCCAGCCACCCCGACTTCGCCCATGCCAAGGCCATGGTCAATGCCGTGCTGCGCCGCTTCCTGCGCGAGCGCGAAGCCCTGCTGGAGCAAGCCCTGAAGCAGCCGCTGGCGCGCTGGAACTACCCGCAATGGTGGATCGACAGCACCCGCGCCGCCTACCCCTCCGAGTGGGAACGCATCCTCGCGGCCGGCAACGCGCACCCGCCGCTGACCCTGCGCGTGAACCGCCGCCGCACGGGTGTCGAGGCTTACCTGGAAACGCTGGCGCAGGCCGGCTTCGCGGCCGAGCAGGTAGGGCCCACGGCCGTGCGCCTGGCGCAGGCCGTCAACGTCAGCCAGATCCCGGGCTTCCACGAGGGCGTGGTGTCGGTCCAGGACGCCGGCGCCCAGCTGGCCGCGCCGCTGCTCGACCTGCAGGACGGCATGCGCGTGCTGGACGCCTGCGCGGCGCCGGGCGGCAAGAGCGGCCATATCCTCGAGGCCGCCGACGTCGACCTGACCTCGGTCGACGCCGATCCGCAGCGCCTGGCGCGCGTGGGCGACAACCTGGGCCGCCTGGGTCTGACGGCGCGGCTGGTCGCGGCCCAGGCCCAGGACACGGACTGGTGGGATGGCCGCCAGTTCGACCGCATCCTGGCCGACGTGCCCTGCACGGCGTCGGGCATCGTGCGCCGCCACCCGGACATCCGCTGGCTGCGCCGCAAGTCCGACACGCTCCAACTTGCAACACTTTCTAGCAAAATACTCGACAATCTTTGGCAGATGCTGCTGCCCAATGGTAAATTGTTGTTTGTGACATGTTCGCTCTGGCCCCAGGAATCGGAGGCGCAGGCTGCCGCGTTTGCGGCCCGCCACGACGCCATCCGCCTCGACGCGCCGGGCCAGCTGCTGCCAGCCAGCGGTGCCGGGCAGGATCATGACGGCTTGTTCTATGCGCTGTTCCAGAAAAAATAGCGGCGCGATGATCCACTAGATAACCTCGGCTTTCAATTTTTTTGGCTCCGGCGCACCTGTGACCTTACGTTTTCTTTGCCTCCTCGCTTGCCAGCTGCTGCTGGTCTTCGCGTGTTCGCAGGCACGGGCGGCCGAGGTCATCGACATCACCAAGGTCGAGATCCAGGCCAGCGAGGACGGCTACCGCCTCAACACCGCATTCGCCTTCGACCTGAACCACGAGCTGCAGGACGCGGTCCAGCACGGCATCAAGCTGCATTTCACCACCGAGATCGAGATGACGCGCCCGCGCTGGTGGTGGCGCGACGAGAAGGCGGTGTTCTCCAAGCGCACCATCGGCATCTCCTACGACATGCTGACGCGCCAGTACATCGTCACCACCGGCGGCAGCGTGCCGCAGCCCTTCAATACCCTCGACGATGCGCTGTCGCTGATCCGGCGGCCGGCGCGCTGGCTGATCGCCCCGAAAGACGCCCTCAAGAAGGGCGAGGTCTACAACGTCTCGGTGCGCATGTTCATGGACCGCGACTTCCTGTCCAAGCCGCTGCAGGTCAACGCCATCAATGATTCGAGCTGGCGCCTGAGCTCCAACAGGAAGACCTTCACCTACCGTGCAGAATGATCCAGGTACGCGGTAAATCGTTCAACCGGGCGCTGCGCTACGCGCTGGTGGTGGGCGGTGCGATCGCCTCGATCCTGCTGTTCCTGCTGGCCTCGGCCTCGGACAACTCCGGCTTCTTCGACCGTTATTACGTCTGGCTGCTGGGCGTGAACGCCGGCATGGCCGTGCTGCTCCTGATCCTCGTGGTGGTCGCGCTGGCGCGCCTGTATTCGCGCTACAAGGCCGGCAAGTTCGGCTCGCGCCTGGTGGCGCGGCTGGTGCTGCTGTTCGCCGGCATCGGCATCCTGCCGGGGCTGGTGATCTTCATGGTGTCGGTGCAGTTCGTCTCGCACTCGATCGACAGCTGGTTCGACGTCAAGATCGAGGCCGCGATCGAATCCGGCCTGAACCTCGGCCGCGCCGCCCTCGACGAGGCGGTGGCCGAACTGGGCGCCACCGGCCAGACCGCCGCCGCCACGCTGGCCGGCCAGGACGCGGTGATGGTGCAGGGCGTCCTGAGCGGCCTGGTGAACGACATCAGCGGGATGCAAAGCGCCATGCTGCTCACCTCCGACGGCACGGTGCTGGCATCGAGCGCGCAGGACCGCAACCTGAACCTCGACCTGGACCGTCCGACGCCCGACATGCTCAAGTCGGCCGCGCTGCCGGGGGGCTATGCGCGCCCGGAAGGCACCATGGACCGCGACGCCTCCGCGCAGGCGGACGGGCCGGACCAGAACGGGCTCGATGCCGCCACCGGCCTGCGCTTGCGCGTGGTGCTGGCGGTGCCCGAAGCGGCCGGCATGGAGCCGCGCTACCTGCAGCTGCTGCAGTCGGTGCCGGTCAACCTGGCCTCGAATGCGGTGGTGCTGCGCAGCGCCTCCGAGGAATACCGCTCGCGCGACCAGGCCCGGCGCGGCCTGCGCAAGATGTACATCGAGACCCTGACCTTGACCCTGCTGCTGGCGATCTTCGGCGCGATCGGCTCCGCCTTCCTCATCGCCGGCAACCTGGCGCAGCCGCTCCTGGTGCTGGCCGAGGGCACGCAGGCGGTGGCCGAGGGCGACCTGTCGCCGCGCCCGACGGTCGAGACCAACGACGAACTTGGCACCCTGACGCGCTCCTTCAATGCCATGACCGGCCAGCTGTTCGAGGCGCGCAGCGCGGTCGAGCGCAACCGCATGGCGCTGCAGAACGCCAAGGCCCACCTGGAGTCGGTGCTGGCCAATATGTCGGCGGGCGTGATCGTGCTCGATGCCGAGGGGCGGGTGGTGAACTCGAACGACGCCGCCTACCGCATCCTGCAGGTCGAGCCGGGGGCGCTGGCCGGCCCGCTGGCCAGCATTCCAGGCCTGGAGACCTTCTACAACTGCATCACGCGTGCGATCTCGGCGCAGAGCGCGCAGAGCGCGGCCAGCACCGACCGGCGCCGGCGCGCCCACTGGCAGCAGCAGATCGAGATTCCGCGCCGCGGCAGCAGCGACGAGCAGGAGCACGACATCACGCTGCTGGCGCGCGGCTCGCGCCTGCCGGTGGGCACCGGCAGCGGCTTCATCGTGGTGTTCGACGATATCTCGGACGTGATTGCGGGCCAGCGCTCGGTGGCCTGGGGCGAGGTGGCGCGCCGCCTGGCGCACGAGATCAAGAACCCGCTCACCCCGATCCAGCTGTCGGCCGAGCGCCTGCAGATGAAACTGGAATCGAGCCTGCCGCCGCAGGAAGCCGAACTGCTGAAGAAGAGCACCAGCACCATCGTCAACCAGGTCGACGCCATGAAGCGCATGGTCGACGACTTCCGCGACTATGCGCGCACGCCGCCGGCGGTGCTGGAGCCGCTCGACCTGAACGGCCTGATCGACGAGATCCTGCAGCTCTACCTGTCCGAGGACGGGTCGGACATCATCCACGCCACGCTGGCACCGGACCTGCCCAGGGTGATGGGCGACGCTACCCAGCTGCGCCAGGTGATCCACAACCTGGTGCAGAACGCCCAGGACGCGCTGGTCGACCGCGGCCCCGATGCCCCGGCCCCGCGCGTGGACGTCACCACCGAGGCCATCCACTACGAAGGCGCGGACGGCGCCGCCGGCACCGCGGTGCGCCTGGCGATTACCGACAACGGCCCCGGCTTCTCGCCGCGCATCCTGGCGCGCGCCTTCGAGCCCTACGTCACCTCGAAGGCGCGCGGCACCGGCCTGGGCCTGCCGATGGTCAAGAAGATCATCGACGAACACGGTGGCAGGATCGACATCGGGAACCGTCCGGACGGATGTGGCGCGTCAGTATTCATTTTGCTGTTAAAGTTAGCTCCCGAGGCGAACTTGTCCGAAATATAAAAGACGGCATAAAATGCGGTATGACGGGTAAGAGATCAGGAAGATAGAACGATGGCGAACATACTCGTAGTTGATGATGAAATGGGCATCCGGGAGTTACTCTCGGAAATCCTTGGCGACGAAGGCCACGCCATCACGCTGGCGGAGAACGCGCAGCAGGCCCGCGAGGCGCGCGCCGCCGGCGCTCCCGACTTGGTCCTGCTGGATATCTGGATGCCGGATACCGACGGCGTCACCCTGCTCAAGGAATGGCAGCGCGACGGCCTGCTCACCATGCCGGTCATCATGATGTCCGGCCATGCCACCATCGACACCGCCGTCGAAGCGACCCGCATCGGCGCCCTGAATTTCCTCGAGAAGCCGATCGCCCTGCAGAAGCTGCTCAAGGCCGTGCAGCAGGGCCTGACCCGCGCGCAGGAAGTGGCGCGCGCGCCCATGGCGGCGCCGCGCCCGGTCGCAGCCGCCGCCGTTCCCGCGGCGGACAGCGGCGCCGGCGCAGCCAACGTGGCGGCCGCCCCGATGTTCGCGCAGGCGCCGCAGCAGATGGCCAACGGCTCGCGCCTGGTCCATGCGATTTCGCAAGGCGAGGGCACCGGTTACACGCTGTCCTTTGACCTGCCGCTGCGCGAAGCCCGCGACGCCTTCGAGCGCATGTACTTCGAACACCATCTGGGCCGCGAAGGCGGCAGCATGACGCGCGTGGCCGAGAAGACTGGCCTGGAACGCACCCACCTGTACCGCAAGCTCAAGCAGCTCGGCGTCGAGCCGGGCAAGCTCGCCAAGAAGGGCGTCTGATTGGCCGGACCCGTTCCGGTTACCCTGGTCACCGGTCCCAGTGCCGGCGCACGCGAGGCGGCCATCGCCTCGCTGCTCGACGCCACATCGCCTCCTGCGCCTGCCGGCGCGGCACGGGCCGCCCCCTTCAGCGCCGTCATCCTCGAAGGGCTTGCTTCAGGCAGCTCACCCATCCCCGACTTGTCCTCTGTCAGACTTGTCCGACTCGCACCCGGGTGCGTGTGCTGTACCGGCAACCTGGTTTTGCGTGTAACATTAAATCGACTGTTGCGCCAAGGCCCGGAACGCCTGTTCATCGGTGTGGCGAGCAGCGAGCATCTTGATCAGTTGCGATCGTGGCTGCAAGCAGCGCCATACGATCAGCTGTTGGCACTGAACCCGACCCTGCAAGCTTGACATCTTTGCTTACACAGCGTGTCCTTGAAATCGGTTCAGCAAGCCCCACCTCTTAACCGAAGTGATCAGCCAACTGCCTGCCGCCAAGCGGTTGGTTCACTATCGGGTGGCTCGGATAGCCGAGACACCCCTCACTCTGATCGAGAGAAGGAGTCATCATGAACATGATCTATAACAGCGAACAGTACAGCGTCGTCGAATTTGGCGTGGATCGCGACCTCGAAGCCCTGCGCTTCGGCGGATACGAGATCGTCGACAAGGCCGGCCGGCGCGAAGCGTTCATCGGCGGCAAACTGGCTCAATCTTTCCGCCGCGATGTGAACAACCTCATCGCCAGCGAGCCGACCATGGAAGAAATCGACGACTTCCTTGGTTCCTACGACACTCTGATGAGCCAGCCGGTCGTGCTGCACTAATTCATCAGGAAGGGCTACTACGGTTCCGGGACGTAGTAGCTCCACCGGCACCTCTGGGCGTGTTAAGCTGCGCGCCATGTGCCAACTCCTCGGAATGAACTGCAACGTCCCCACGGACATCGTTTTCTCCTTCACCGGCTTCGCCCATCGCGGCGGACGCACCGATACCCACCACGACGGCTGGGGCATCGCTTTCTTCGAAGGCAAGGGCGTACGCCACTTCGTCGACCACCAGGCCGCCGTCGCCTCGCCGATCGCCGAACTGATCAAGCGCTACCCGATCAAGTCCACCAACGTCATCGCCCATATCCGCAAGGCCACCCAGGGCCAGGTCGCGCTCGAAAACTGCCATCCTTTCGTGCGCGAGATGTGGGGACGCTACTGGGTGTTCGCCCACAATGGCGACCTGAAGGACTTCGCGCCTGTACTTAACGGGCCGTTCCGCCCGGTCGGCACGACCGACAGCGAGCTGGCCTTCTGCTGGCTGATGCAGAGCCTGCGCGACGAGTTCGGCGACGGATCTTCGCGCAGCGCGCCCTCGCTGGCCGAACTGCGCGCCGCCCTCGAAAAACTGGTGCCGCAAATCGCTGCCCATGGGACCTTCAACATGATGCTCTCGGACGGCACCGCGCTGTTCACCCACTGCTCGACCAAGCTGTGCTACATCGTGCGCCAGTATCCGTTTGCCGCGGCGCACCTGGCGGACGAAGACCTCTCGGTCGACTTCTCGCAGGTGACCACGCCGAACGACCGGGTTGCCATCATCGTGACCGAACCCTTGACCAACAACGAGACCTGGATCCCCTTCGCACCCGGCGAACTCAAGCTGTTCGTGGATGGGCTGCCACAATAATGGCAAAAAGCTATCATTCCATTGATAAATTAATGCCAATAATCCACTAACAGGGGCGGATACGGTAAAGTAGCCCTGTTCGCGAGCCTATCCAGACGACATGACCGATACCGCCAGCCATGACCAGCCGCTGAAATTGCGCAATTTCTACCTCGGGCGCCAGCCGGTGCTCGACCGTAACCAGGCGCTGTTCGGCTACGAGCTGCTGTTCCGCGGCAGCGCCCAAGGGAAGGCAGAGATCGATTCCGGCCTGTCCGCCAGCGCCGGCGTGATCCACCATGCTTCGCAACTGGGCCTGCCGCGCGCGATCGGCGACGCCACCGCCTTCCTGAACGTCGACACCGACGTACTTCACAGCGACATGTTCGCCTTCCTGCCGCGCGAACGCACCGTGCTCGAGATCGTGCGCTCGGTGGAGCCGAACGACGCCGTTATCGGGCGCATGACCGAACTGTCGCAGCACGGCTTTCGCTTCGCGGCGGAAGCCTCGGCCCATGGCGCTGCTTTGTCCCGCCTGCTGCCCGTCATCGACTACGTCAAGATGGACCTGCGCGAACTGCCGGTGGTGACCCTGCTGTCGCTGGCGCCGCGCCTGCGCGGCACCGGCAAGCGCCTGGTGGCCGAGAAGGTCGAGACCCACAGCGAATACCGCACCTGCCTGGACATCGGCTTCGATTATTTCCAGGGCTATTATTTTGCCAAGCCGACCGTGATCGCCGGCCGCAAGCTGTCGCCGTCGCAGGCGGCGGTGCTGGATCTGTTGAACCTGGTGACCTCGGACGCCGACAATGCCGAGATCGAGCGCGCCGTGAAGAAGGACGTGACGCTCGGCCTGAACCTGCTGCGTCTGGTGAATACGCCGGCCGCCGGGGCAGGGCGCAAGATAGAGTCGGTCAGCCAGGCCCTGATGCTGCTGGGGCGCCGCCAGCTGCAGCGCTGGCTGCAGATCCTGCTGTACGCCGAGCCGGGCGTGCGCGGCCACAACCTCAGCCCGCTCCTGATGCTGGCCACCACCCGCGCGCGCCTGATGGAACTGCTGGCGCAGCGCCTGCGTCCGGGCCAGCGCAACGTGGCGGAGATCGCCTTCACGGTGGGCATGATGTCGCTGATGGACACCCTGTTCTGCATCCCGATGCAGGACATCGTGGAACAGATCCCGGTGATCGACGAAGTGCGCCATGCGCTGCTGGTGCGCCGCGGCTTCTTCGGCGAGCTGCTGCGCCTGGCCGAATCGATCGAGCGCATGGACGATGCGCAGGACGAGGTGATGCCGGCGCTGCACGAATTGTCGATGGATGGCGACGACCTGGCCGAGCTCGAGGTGTCGGCCTTCGAGTGGAGCGACAAGGTCGTTCGCTACGCGATGTAGGGTGGGCGGCTATGCCGCCCACGCGGTGATAGTTAGCAGCAAGATCATCGCGCGTGAAATCGGAGCCTTGAGCGATCACCGCGTGGGCGGGAAACCCGCCCACCCTACGTGGCACCGGAACGCGTCCACTGCTGGTGCAGCTCCGGATCCGTGCGCAGCTCCCACACCCCCAGCACGACCGTCGCAATGCCCGCCAGGACCAGGCTCCAGGTCATGGCCGGGTCGCGCACGACCCCGACCAGCCAGGGCGAGACTGCCACCCACACCCCCACGACGATATTCAGCAGCACGGCCCAGACATAGGTCCTGACCAGGTCGAATGCGGCCAGCAGCGCGATGATCGCGCCCGCGATGTAAGCGTTGATCGCCGGGGGCGAATAGGAAGGATAGCCGAGCGCCCAGGGCGACATGAACAGCCAGGCGCCGATCACGACCATGAGCTGGTCCTGCCAGTGCCGGGACGACGGATGTAGCGCCATGATGTGATCCTCCATGCGTGGACGTCGCATTGCTTGGACAATGCTGCAGCGTGGAAGTTTGCGGAGGGCAGGGAAACGCCGCCGGCATCGACCGGCGGCGCAGGGGAGGATCAGGACAGGTTCGGCGCCAGGTAACGCTCGAGTTCGCTCTTGTCCATGCCGCGGCGGCGCGCCATGTCCTCGAGCTGGTCTTCGCCGATCTTGCCGACCACGAAGTACTTCGAGTCCGGGTGGGCAAAGTAGAAGCCCGACACCGCGGCGCCCGGGTACATGGCGAAGGACTCAGTCAGTTCCATGCCGATCTCTTCCGCCTGCAGGGTGCGGAACAGCTCGGCCTTGACGGTGTGCTCCGGGCAGGCCGGGTAGCCGGGGGCCGGACGGATGCCCTGGTAGGCTTCCTTGATCAGCGCCTCGTTCGACAGGTCCTCGCCCGCCGCGTAACCCCACAGGTCGGTACGGACGCGCTCGTGCAGGTATTCGGCGAAGGCCTCGGCCAGGCGGTCGGCCAGGGCCTTGAGCATGATCGAGGAATAGTCGTCGAGGGCCGCTTCGAAGCGCTGCTCGTGCTTCTCGATCCCCAGGCCGGCGGTGACCGCGAACATGCCGATGTAGTCGGCGATGCCGGAATCCTTCGGCGCCACGAAATCGGACAGGCACTGGTTCGGGCGCTGCTCGCCGTCGACCACCGGCTTGACGCCCTGCTGGCGCAGGCCGTACCAGGTGAAGGCGACTTCCTCCCGCGATTCGTCGGTATAGATCTCGATATCGTCGTCGTTGACGGCGTTGGCCGGCAGCAGCGCGATGGCGCCGTTGGCGGTCAGCCAGCGGCCTTCGATGATCTTCTTGAGCATCGCCTGGGCTTCCTCGAACACCTTGGTGGCGGCTTCGCCCACCACCTCGTCGGTGAGGATGGCGGGGTAGGGGCCGGCCAGGTCCCAGGTCTGGAAGAAGGGACCCCAGTCGATGTAGCGCGCCAGTTCGGCCAGCTCGACGTTCTTGAAGACGCGGCGGCCGATGAACTTCGGCTTCACCGGTGCGTAGGCGAGCCTGGCCTTGTTGCCGCGCGCCTGCTCGAGGGTGAGCATCGGCAGCGCCTTCTTGTTGGCGTGCTGCACGCGGATGCGCTCGTAATCCTCCGCGAGCTCGATGATGTAGGCGTCGCGCGTGTCGTCGGTCAGCAGCGACTGGCCCACCGACACCGAACGCGAGGCGTCCGGCACGTAGACCACCGGGCCTTCGTAGTGCGGCGCGATCTTGACGGCGGTGTGGGCGCGGCTGGTGGTGGCGCCGCCGATCAGCAGCGGGATCTTCTTCTCGCGGAAGTAGGGATCGCGCTGCATCTCGCGCGCCACGTGCGCCATCTCTTCCAGCGAAGGCGTGATCAGGCCCGACAGGCCGACGATGTCGGCGTTCTCTTCCTTGGCCTTGGCCAGGATATCGGCGGCCGGGACCATCACGCCCATGTTCACGATCTCGAAGTTATTGCACTGCAGGACCACCGAGACGATGTTCTTGCCGATGTCGTGCACGTCGCCCTTGACGGTCGCGATGACCATCTTGCCCTTCGGCTTGGCGACGATGCCGGTACGGCGTTCTTCTTCCGCCTTCTCTTCTTCGATGAAGGGCACCAGGTGGGCCACGGCCTGCTTCATCACGCGCGCCGACTTGACCACCTGCGGCAGGAACATCTTGCCCTGTCCGAACAGGTCGCCGACGATGTTCATGCCGTCCATCAGCGGGCCTTCGATCACGTGGATCGGGCGGCCGCCGGACGCCAGGACCTGCTGGCGCATCTCTTCGGTGTCCTCGACGATCCACTGCGTGATGCCGTGCACCAGCGCGTGCGCCAGGCGCTTCTCGACCTTCGCCTCGCGCCACTCCAGGTTCTGTTCCTGCTTGCCGGCGCCGGCCTTCAGGGTGCCGGCGAATTCGATCATGCGCTCGGTGGCGTCCTCGCGGCGGTTCAGCACCACGTCCTCGACGCGCTCGCGCAGCTCGGCGGGCAGGTCGTCGTAGACGCCGACCATGCCGGCGTTGACGATCCCCATGGTCATGCCGGCCTTGATCGCGTGGTACAGGAACACGGTGTGGATCGCCTCGCGCGCCGGGTCGTTGCCGCGGAAGCTGAACGAGACGTTCGACACGCCGCCGGACACCTTTGCGTGCGGCAGGTTCTTGCGGATCCAGGCGGTGGCTTCGATGAAGTCCACGGCGTAGTTGTTGTGCTCTTCGATGCCGGTGGCGATCGCGAAGATGTTCGGGTCGAAGATGATGTCTTCCGGCGGGAAGCCGACCTTCTCGACCAGCACTTGATAAGCGCGGGCGCAGATCTCGGTCTTGCGCGCGAAGGTGTCGGCCTGGCCCTGCTCGTCGAAGGCCATCACGATGACGGCGGCGCCGTAGCGGCGGCACAGCGTCGCCTGGCGGATGAATTCTTCTTCGCCCTCTTTCAGCGAGATCGAGTTGACGATGGCTTTGCCCTGCACGCACTTCAGGCCGGCCTCGATGACGCTCCATTTCGAGGAGTCGATCATGATCGGCACGCGCGAGATGTCCGGTTCGGACGCGATCAGGTTCAGGAAGCGCGTCATTGCGGCCACGGAGTCGAGCATTGCCTCGTCCATGTTGATGTCGATGACCTGGGCGCCGTTCTCGACCTGCTGGCGCGCCACCGACAGCGCCTCGTCGAACTGCTCGTTCAGGATCATGCGGGCAAACGCCTTGGAACCGGTGACGTTGGTGCGCTCGCCGACGTTGACGAACAGCGAACTGTCGTCGATGGTGAAGGGCTCGAGGCCCGACAGGCGCATCGCGACCGGGACCTCAGGGACCTGGCGCGGCGGCGACGCTTCGAGAATCTTCGAGATGGCGGCGATGTGGTCCGGCGTGGTGCCGCAGCAGCCGCCGGCGATGTTGATGAAGCCGGCGTCGGCGAATTCGCGCAGCAGGGCCGAGGTGTCGCTGGGGAGCTCGTCGAAACCGGTGTCGCTCATCGGGTTGGGCAGGCCGGCGTTCGGGTAGATGCACACGAAGGTATCGGCGATCGTCGACAGCTCTTCGGCATACGGGCGCATCAGCGCGGCGCCCAGTGCGCAGTTCAGGCCGACGGTCAGCGGCTTGGCGTGGCGCACCGAGTTCCAGAAGGCGGCCACGGTCTGGCCCGACAGGATGCGGCCCGAGGCGTCGGTGACGGTGCCCGAGATCATGAGCGGCAGGCGCGGGGTTTCCGGATGCTCTTCGAAGTACAGGTCGATCGCGAACAGCGCGGCCTTGCAGTTCAGGGTGTCGAAGATGGTCTCGACCAGCAGCACGTCGGAACCGCCGTCGACCAGGCCGCGCACCTGTTCATGATAGGAGGCGACCAGCTGGTCGAAGGTGATGTTGCGGAAGGCCGGGTCGGTCACGCTGGGCGAGATCGAGGCGGTCTTCGGGGTCGGGCCGAGGGCGCCGGCCACGAAGCGCGGCTTGTCCGGGGTACTGTATTTGTCGCAGGCGGCGCGCGCGAGCTTGGCGGCTTGCACGTTCATCTCGTAGGCGAGATGCGCCATGTGATAGTCGTCCTGCGCCACGCCGGTGGCACCGAAGGTATTCGTTTCGATCAGGTCGGCGCCGGCGGCGAGGTAGCGCTCGTGGATCTCCTGGATGATGTGCGGCTGGGTGAGCGTGAGCAGCTCGTTGTTACCCTTGACGAAGAGCTCGCGCTGGCCGGCGCCTTCCGGCGCGCTGAAGTCCTTGAAACGCTCGCCGCGGTAGGCGGCTTCATCGAGCTTGTACTGCTGGATGATGGTGCCCATCGCGCCATCCAGGATCATGATGCGGCGCTTCAGGATGTCGCGCAGCTGGGAATCGATCGGGGAAATGGAGCGAAGTGGGGCGTTCATGGTGTCGTCTTTCTACGGCTTTACAGGCCGTTTACTATTGGGCGGTCTACGATTATACGTCAGGACGCCGGCTTGCTCTGCGGAGGGCGAAAATGCGATCCGCGTATGTATCTTTATGTATTGATTTCGCCGACTGTTACATGACGTTACAAAACCTAACACATCCGCAATCTTTACGTTACATACACGGACGACAATTAACGCGTCGTCACAGGTTGGCGAAGCTTTTAACGGGATGATTGCATGAACAAAGAATATGAGCCGGATTGGGACCAGCCGGTGAACCGCATCGAAGAACCGGCTGTCGCCGTGAAGCCCCAAACGATCAACGGCGTGAAACAGATCGTGACGATCCGTTTGGACGTGGACATGCTCGAATGGTTCAAGTCGGCGGGTCCGGGTTACCAGACCCGTATCAACCAGGTACTGCGCGAGTACATGGACGCCCAGCGCACGGCTGGGTCGCAAGAGAAGTGATGTATCGGGGCGAATGCCCCGATTTTCTTTTCAGAAGAAGATTTTTCCGCCTAGCGGGAAACTCTTGAGGAATTCCGCCGCAGCCAGGCGTTTGCCGCCGGGCTTTTGAAGTTCGGTCATGCGCAATGCACCGCTGCCGCAGGCAACCACGATGCCCCCCGCATCCGCCGCCAGCACCTGGCCCGGCGACCCATTTCCGGATGCCAGCTCCGCATTCCACACCTTGACCGTCACGCCGTCGACCAGCCCGTGCGCACCCGGGAAGGGATTGAAGGCACGCACCCGGCGCCACAGCACCTCGGCGTCCAGGGCGAAATCCAGCTTGGCTTCTTCCTTGCTGATCTTGGCGGCGTAGGTCACGCCGGCTTCCGGCTGCGGCACCGCCTCGAGCTGGCCCTGTTCCATCTTGCGCAGCGCCTCGACGATCATGCGTCCGCCAAGCATGGCCAGCTTGTCGTGCAGGCTGCCGGTGGTGTCCGTGTCTTCAATGGCGACGCGTTCGATCAGCATCATCGGCCCGGTGTCGAGGCCTTCTTCCATGCCCATGATGGTCACGCCGGTCTCAAGGTCGCCGGCTTCGATCGCGCGGTGGATCGGCGCCGCGCCGCGCCAGCGCGGCAGCAGGGAACCATGGATATTGATGCAGGGCTTGATATCGAGCGTGCTGCGCGGCAGGATCAGGCCGTAGGCCGCCACCACCATCACGTCGTAATCGAGCGCCAGCAGGCGCTCGTGGGCGGCACGCGCTTCCTCGGCGCGCTGCGGGTCCTTGGCGTCCATGCGCAGCGACAGCGGCTGCGCCACGGGCATGTCGTGCGCCAGCGCATACTGTTTCACTGCCGAGGCCTGCAGCTGCATGCCGCGCCCGGCCGGGCGGTCGGGCTGGGTCAGGACCAGGGGAATCTCGAAGCCGGCCTCGTGCAGGGCACGCAGGGCGACAGCGGCGAACTCGGGCGTGCCGGCAAAAACGAGCTTCATCGGGGCCCCTGTCAGCGGCGGGCGCTGCGCAGGGCGGCTTCGCGCTCCATGCCGCGCTCTTCCTTCTGCAGCTTGGCCTTGATGCGGTTGCGCTTGAGCGGCGACAGGTACTCGACGAAGACCTTGCCCATCAGGTGGTCCATCTCGTGCTGGATGCACACGGCCAGCAGGCCGTCGGCCTCGAGCTCGAACTCCTTGCCTTCGACGTCGTAGGCCTTGACCTTGACGCGCGCCGGGCGCTCGACGCCGTCGTAGATGCCGGGCACCGACAGGCAGCCTTCGTCGTAGACCTGCTTCTCGTCGCTGGCCCAGGTGATTTCCGGATTGACGAAGACCAGCAGCTGGTCGGTGGTTTCGCTGACGTCGATGACGACCACGCGCTCGTGCACGTCCACCTGGGTGGCGGCCAGGCCGACGCCCGGTGCGTCGTACATGGTCTCGGCCATGTCCTTGACCAGCTGGCGCAGGTGCTCGGTGCCGAATTCGGTGACCGGCTTGGCAATCTTGTGCAGGCGTGGATCAGGGTAGCGGAGGATCTTCAATAAGGCCATGGTCGAAAAAGTAAGAGGAGATAGGTGTTCAATAAGATTGTTGCGCGCGTACAGAAATGCAACACATCCCCGATCCTGCAAGACGCGGTTTGTCTTGCTAGTTCAGGGATTTATGTGCAGAATTTGATTCAGTACGGCAACCTTTTGTCGATCAGAGCGGGTCATCGTGCTGTCTCTTTCCAGCAGACGATGCGCGCTGCCAGCCCTTCGGTGTCAAAGCCGCAATCCATGTGCGCCAAGCGGACGCAACGACGGACACAATGACGGAAATAAGCAATGAAAAATTTTAGCACAGTCGTGACCCGCGCTGCTGCCGCGGCCCTCGTCGCGTGTGCCGTGGCCGGCCCGGTCCAGGCCGCTCCAGCATCGTCCGCCGCTTGCGCTTTCCGCCCCAACGCGCCCGACCAGCATGTCGTGGTCAAGGGCGATACCCTCTGGGATATTTCCGCCACTTTCTTGCAGAACCCCTGGTGCTGGCCGCAGGTGTGGGGCATGAACCGCGACGAGATCCGCAACCCGCACTGGATCTATCCCGGCCAGGTCATCTATTTCGACCGCACGCGCGGGCGCCTGTCCCTGAGCCGCCCGGGCAGCGGCGACGGACGGGGCGAGCCGCCCATCACCAAACTGTCGCCGCAGCTGCGCAGCGAATCGCTCGAGCGCGACGCCGTGCAGTCGATCCCGGCCGGCATGATCGAGCCTTACCTGACCCAGCCGCTGGTGGTCGAAGCCAATGCCCTGGCCGGCGCTCCGCGCATCGTCGGGTCGCAGGAAGGCCGCGTCTACCTGGGCACGGGCGACCGCGTCTATGTCAAGGGCGAGCTGCAGGGCGGCAAGACCTTCCAGGTATTCCGTCCGAGCGGCCCGCTGCGCGATCCGCAGACACGCAAGGTGCTGGCGCACGAGGCCGCCTACCTGGGCACCGTCACGCTCGACCGCGAAGCGGCGCCGGGCGTGGACGCGCATACCTTCCGCGTTGCCGAGACGCGCCAGGAAATGGGCGTGGGCGATCTCCTGATCCCGATGCCGCCGACGCCGGTGCGCAATTACATGCCGCATGCGCCGGCCCAGCCGGTCGATGCGCGCGTGATGTCGATCCATGGGGGCGTCAGCTACGCCGGCCAGAGCCAGGTGGTGACTGTCAATCGCGGCACAGTTGACGGGCTCGATGTCGGTTCCGTGCTGCAGCTCTATCATCTCGGGAAGACGGTGCCGGACCCGGCCAGCAAAGGCGTGCTCGGCTTCGGCAAACGGACGATCAAGCTGCCCGACGAGCAATATGGCAGCCTGTTCATTTTCCGCGTGTTCAGCAATGTCTCGTACGGACTGATCATGCAAGTGACGGCGCCGGTGGAAGTCGGCGACGTGGCCCGCTCACCGGAGTAAACCCTACCGTGCAGGACACGGCTCCCCACACTGTCGCCAGCCTGCCGGACGCCCGCGCCATCGCCGACTGGATCCGGCTGGAAGGAACGGCGGGCGTGGGGTGTCGCACCGGCCGGTTGCTGCTGGACGTATTCGGCTCGCCCGCGGCAATCTTCCGCGCCGGGCATGCGGCCCTGGCCGCCCATGTGCCGGCCGCGCAGGCCGCCGCCTTGTGCGCGCCGGTCTCGGCCGGGATCGCGCGGCAGATCGAGCTCACGCTGGCCTGGCTGTCGGAAGCGAACCGCCATCTCCTCACGCTGCACGACCCCGATTATCCGCAAAGCCTGCGGCACATCCCCGATCCGCCGCTTCTCCTTTATCTACACGGACAGCGGGCCTTGTTGTCCTCGCCCATGATCGCCGTGGTCGGCAGCCGCAATGCCAGCACGCAGGGCAGGGCCAATGCGGCAGGCTTTGCGGAAAGCTTGTCGCATGCGGGTCTGTGCGTGGTGTCGGGCATGGCGCTCGGCATCGATACGGCCGCACACGAAGGCGCCTTGCGCGGTCCGGGTTCGACCATCGCCGTCATCGGCACCGGAGCAGACCGGGTCTACCCGGCGCGCAACCGCCCGCTCGCGCACCGCATTGCGGACGAAGGCTGCATCCTCAGCGAATATGCACTCGGCACCCCGCCGGTCGCCGGCAACTTCCCGCGCCGCAATCGCATCATCAGCGGCCTGGCGGCCGGCGTGCTGGTGGTCGAGGCGGCGGCGCAGTCGGGTTCCCTGATCACGGCGCAGATGGCGGCCGAGCAGGGGCGCGAAGTCTTTGCGCTGCCCGGGTCGATCCATTCGGCGCTGGCCAAGGGTTGCCATCAACTGATCCGCGAAGGCGCGCAACTGGTCGAGACCGTGGACGAGGTGCTGGCCGCGCTGCGGGTCTCGCCGCTCGTGCGGCAGGCTGCAGCGCTACCCGTCGCTGCCGGCGACGATGCGCTGCTGTCCGCGCTGGGCCACGATCCGGTGGAACCCGATGCGCTGCTGGCGCGCCTCGGTCTTGACGCCGGTGCGCTGGCCGGCGAACTGCTGGCGCTCGAACTGGCCGGGCTGCTCGAACGCTTGCCCGATGGCCGTGTCCAGCGCGTGGTGCGTGCCGCGTGAATACGAGAAAGTATGGCTGTTCTCGTCATGCACGATGCATGAAGGCAGTGCGAAAAAGAGTATTCTTCTTGCGATATTTTTGTGAAATGCATGGCCTTAATTTTGTTAAAAATCGACAAAACTGAATGAACGGATAAGGCCACGAAACAACGTTTTTTACGTAGAGGGCGCCACGTGGCGTGCCAGGCTTGTGCCTCGGCGAGCTTAGCTGCTACAGTAGCGTCACTATGTTCGACATCCTGGTCTACCTCTACGAGACGTACTATCGTCCTGACGCCTGCCCCGAGCCGGCGGCCCTGGCACGCAAGCTGTCCGCCGTCGGTTTCGATGACATCGAGATTTCCGAGGCGCTGGACTGGCTCTCCGGGCTGACCGAAGTGGCAGTTTCCGACGCCATCGATGCCTGCACCGGCATCCGCTACTACGTGGACGAGGAATACATCGAACTGGGTAGCGCCGCGATCGGCTTCATCCAGTTCCTCGAGAGCGCCAAGGTGCTCAGCCCCGTGCAGCGCGAGATCGTCATCGAACGCGCGCTGGCCTGCGACGAGTCGCCGGTGGCGCTCGGCAAGCTCAAGATCATCGTGCTGATGGTCCTGTGGAGCCAGGGCAAGGAACCCGATGCGCTCATGTTCGACGACCTGTTCGGCGACGACGACGACCAGGAACCACGATTGCTGCACTGAGCAATCCAATACGAGACACGACGGGGCCGAGGCCCCGTTTTTCGTTTCTACGGCACTATTTTCGGGCGTGTGCGCGGGGCCGGACCGTGCCTCGTCAGCGGTACGCACACTTGCGGTGCGGCTGTCATCGCGCTTATCATTGGCCGCTCAATCCAGATTGTTACCATACAGACACTACGGCTTTCACAACCGTCCAGCCCGGGAGCATGTATGATGCGCGGGCAAAAGCCACTTATATATAGAGCACCCGAGAAACACTATGACCAAATCCCTCATCATCGCAGAGAAGCCGTCGGTCGCGAACGACATCGCGAAGACGCTGGGCGGCTTCACCAAGCACGATGAGTACTTCGAATCCGACGAATACATCCTGTCGTCCGCCGTCGGCCACCTGCTCGAGATCACGGTGCCCGAGGAGTACGACGTCAAGCGCGGCAAATGGAGCTTCACGCACCTGCCGGTGATCCCGCCGTACTTCGCGCTGAACCCGATCGCCAAGACCGAGTCGCGCCTCAAGGTGCTGAACAAGCTGATCAAGCGCAAGGACGTCACCACCCTGATCAACGCATGTGACGCGGGACGCGAAGGAGAACTCATCTTCCGCCTGATCGCGCAGGCCGCCAAGGCCAAACAGCCGGTCAAGCGCCTGTGGCTGCAGTCGATGACGCCGAACGCGATCCGCGAGGGCTTCGCCCACCTGCGCAGCGACGAAGAGATGCTGCCGCTGGCCGACGCCGCGCGCTGCCGCTCCGAGGCCGACTGGCTGATCGGCATCAACGGCACCCGCGCCATGACCGCCTTCAACTCGAAAGAGGGCGGCTTCTACCTGACTACCGTCGGCCGGGTGCAGACCCCGACCCTGTCGATCGTGGTCGAGCGCGAAGAGAAGATCAAGAAATTCGTCCCGCGCGACTACTGGGAAGTGCGCGCCGAGTTCGTGTGCGCCGCCGGCGTCTACGAAGGGCGCTGGCTCGACCAGAACTTCAAGAAGGACGAGAACGATCCGGAGAAGCGCGCCGAGCGCCTGTGGAGCCGCGCCGCCGCCGATTCGATCGTCGCCGCCTGCCGCGGCAAGCAGGGCATCGTCACCGAGGAGTCGAAGCCGACCACCTCGATGGCGCCGGCCCTGTTCGACCTGACCAGCCTGCAGCGCGAGGCCAACGGCCGCTTCGGCTTCTCGGCCAAGAACACGCTCGGCCTGGCCCAGGCGCTGTACGAGAAGCACAAGGTGCTGACCTATCCGCGTACCGATTCGCGCCACCTGCCGGAAGACTACATCGCGACCGTCAAGAACACGCTGGAGTCGCTGAACGAGACCAACAACTACCAGCAGTTCTCGAAGCAGGTGCTGAAGAACGGCTGGGTCAAGCCGAACAAGCGCATCTTCGACAACACCAAGATCTCGGACCACTTCGCGATCATCCCGACCGGCGTCATCCCGAAGAACCTGACCGAGCCGGAACAGAAGCTGTACGACCTGGTCACGCGCCGTTTCCTGGCCGTGTTCTTCCCGCCGGCCGAGTTCCTGGTGACGACCCGCTTCACCGAAGTCTCGGGCCACCAGTTCAAGACCGAGGGCAAGGTGATGACCAACCCCGGCTGGCTGGCCGTGTACGGCAAGGACGCCACCGGCGACGACAAGGATGGCGCCAACCTGGTGCCGGTGCAGAAGGGCGAGAAGGTCCTGGCCGACAAGGTCACGCCGAACGGCCTGGTGACCAAGCCGCCCGCGCGCTATACCGAAGCGACGCTGCTGTCGGCGATGGAAGGCGCGGGCAAGCTGGTCGACTCCGACGAGCTGCGCGACGCCATGGCCGGCAAGGGCCTGGGTACGCCGGCGACGCGCGCAGCCATCATCGAAGGCCTCTTGACCGAAAAATACCTGGTGCGCGAAGGGCGTGAACTGATCCCGACCGCGAAGGCATCGCAGCTGATGACGCTGCTGCGCGGCCTGGGCGTGAACGAACTGACCGCGCCCGAGCTGACCGGCGAGTGGGAGTTCAAGCTCTCGCAGATGGAGAAGGGCAAGATCTCGCGCGACGAATTCATGCGCGAGATCGCGCAGATGACGCAGATTATCGTCAAGCGCGCCAAGGAATACGACAACGAGACCATCCCGGGCGACTACGCGACCCTGAAGACCCCGTGCCCGAACTGCGCCGGCGTGGTCAAGGAAAACTACCGTCGCTTCGCCTGCACCAAGTGCGACTTCTCGATGTCGAAGACGCCGGGCAGCCGCCAGTTCGAGATCAATGAGGTCGAGGAGCTGCTGGAGAAGCGCACGATCGGCCCGCTGCAGGGCTTCCGCTCGAAGATGGGCCGTCCGTTCGCGGCGATCCTGCGCATCGTGCGCGACGAGGACATCCAGAACTTCAAGCTCGAATTCGACTTCGGCCAGGACCAGGACGATGGCGAGGAAGGCGAGGGCGTCGACTTCACCGGCCAGACCGCGCTCGGCCCCTGCCCGAAGTGCGCCAGCGGCGTGTACGAGATGGGCCTGGCCTACGTGTGCGAGAAGACGGTCGCCAAGCCCAAGGCCTGCGACTTCCGCAGCGGCCGCATCATCCTGCAGCAGGAGATCCTGCCGGAACAGATGGCCAAGCTGCTCAACGACGGCAAGACTGACCTGCTGCCGGGCTTCGTTTCGCAGCGCACGCGCCGTGCCTTCAAGGCCTTCCTGGTGCGCGGCAAGGACGGCAAGATCAGCTTCGAGTTCGAGGAGCGCAAGGCCAAGCCGGCGGCAAAAGGCAAAGCCGCTGCAGCCGACGGCGCCGCGGATGGGGCCGATGGCGCGGCCGAACCGGCGGTGAAGGCGGTGAAGCCGGCCGCCAAAAAGGCGCCGGCGAAGACCGCGGCGAAAGCTCCGGCCAAGACCGCGGCGCGCAAGCCGGCGGCGAAGAAGATCGCGACGGCGGCGAAGAAGTAAGCGCAGCACTTCCGATAACGAAAAACGCGAACCTGTGGGTTCGCGTTTTTTTTTGCTCTGAAGGCCTCCTCCATTTACCTCGCATAGTCCTGTCGCATCCATTCCTCACCTCATAAAAATTTGCTTCTCATTAAGCTCTTGTTCCGGTAATAATCGAACAAGCAATACACCCAAGTTTCATCATTCGGTCGCCTGCCTGCAGGCATCACACTTATAACGATATCGAGACCCCGTCTGACCCCATGAAGCTCTCCGACCTGAAAATCGCGACCCGCCTGTACCTCGGCTACGGCGTCCTGATCGGCATCACTTCCATCGTCGTCGCCATCGCTTACGGCAACGTCACCGCGCTCGATTCCGCCAACGACGCCAACGTGCACACCTACAAGGTGCTGGCCGAAGTCGACGGCGCCATGGAGGCGCTGGTCAACATCGAAACGGGCGAGCGGGGCTATGCCCTGACCGGCCAGGAGGCCTCGCTGCAGCCCTACACGGCCGGCCTGCAGGAATTCCGGCAGCACCTCGAGCGGGCGCTGGCGCTCACCGCCGACAACGAGGCGCAGCAGGGGCGCCTCAAGCAGCTGGCGCAGCACCAGCGCGACTGGATGGCGCACGCCATCGAGCCGGTGATCGCCCAGCGCCGCGCCGCCGTCGGCGACGACCTGTCGCAGGTTGTCGCGACCGTCAGGGAGGGCAAGGGCAGGGCAGGCATGGATGCCATGCGCGCGACGGTGGCGCAGATCAGGGCCGCCGAAGACACGCTGCTGGTGGAGCGCGCGGCGCAGATCGGCGAAGCCCGTTCGGCCATGCGCCGCACCCTGATCGGCGGCGGCCTGATCGCCGCGGTGCTGGCGGTCTTCATGGCCTACCAGCTGGGCCGGAACATCAGCATCCCGCTGGGCCGCGCGGTCGGCCTGGCGCGCAGGGTGGCCGAGGGCGACCTGACCGCCGAGGTCAAGGTCCGCACCCGGGACGAAGCCGGCGAACTGATGGCCGCGCTGAAGGACATGAACGCTTCCCTGGTGGCGATCGTCTCGAAGGTGCGCGCCGGAACTGAGACCATCGCGACCGCGGCCAGTGAGATTTCGGCCGGCAACCACGACCTTTCCAGCCGTACCGAACAGCAGGCTGCCTCGCTCGAGGAAACCGCGTCGTCGATGGAAGAGCTGACCTCGACCGTCAAGCAGAACGCCGACAACGCACGCCAGGCCAACCAGCTGGCCGCGAGCGCCGCCGACACCGCCGCGCGCGGCGGCGAAGTGGTGGCCGAGGTGGTGACCACGATGGGCTCGATCAACGAAGCCTCGCGCAAGATTGCCGACATCATCACCGTCATCGACGGCATCGCCTTCCAGACCAACATCCTGGCGCTGAATGCGGCCGTGGAGGCGGCGCGCGCCGGCGAGCAGGGCCGCGGCTTCGCGGTGGTGGCGGGCGAGGTGCGCAACCTGGCGCAGCGCTCGGCCGCAGCCGCCAAGGAGATCAAAGGCCTGATCGGCGACTCGGTGTCGCGCGTGGAAGCCGGTTCGCGCCTGGTGGACCAGGCCGGCCGCACGATGGATGAAGTGGTGGCGAGCGTGAAGCGCGTCTCCGACATCATCGGCGAGATCGCAGCGGCCAGCGACGAGCAGCGCGAGGGCATCGAGCAGGTGAACGGCTCGATCGTGCAGATGGACCAGGTGACCCAGCAGAACGCGGCGCTGGTCGAGCAGGCCGCCGCCGCCGCGGCCGCGATGCGCGAGCAGGCCGCCGGGCTGGCGCAGCTGGTGGATACCTTCCAGCTCGCAGCCTCGGCAAGCGCGCAGGCCAATGCACACGCTCCCGTGCAAGCCCTGCCGCGTCCGCCCGCCCGTGCGGCACTGCCGCGCAGCCGCCAGGCGGCGCGCGCCGGCAAGCGGCCTGCCAAGGCGCCGGCCGAGGCGGTTGAAACAGCTGAAGTGGAATAAACGTCCCGGACTTGTCTCGAGGAGGACGCGGATGCCGCGGCGTCGAGGTGTAAGATCGATGGCCTTCACCCGACAAGGAGACCGCCATGTTCAGCCTCGATGATTTCGCGCAGCTGCAGTTCCTGGAAGGCCGCTGGAAGGGCGTCGCGCCGGACGGCAAGGAATTCTTCGAAGAATATACCCGGCCGGAACCGGCGGTGTTCCAGTCGCACCGCTTCCCGGACAGCGCTTTCACCGGCCACACGGACGGCGCCACCATCAGCCTCAAGGACGGCGAGGTGATCTCGCAGTGGGGGGAGTACACCTGGAAGGCGTCCAGCATTGGCGCCGACTCGGCCGCCTTCGAGCCCGTGAATGCGCCGAGCCAGTTCGTCTGGCGCCGGGTCGACGACGCCACCCTGGAAGCCCGGCAGCACTGGACGGCGGACGGCAAGGCGCAGGAATTCACGCTCCAGCTTACCAAACTCAACTAATCACCGAAGGGCACGCGGCTGCATGAAGCAGGCCCTCGTCGTCCTCCTGCTGCTGGCCGTGGGCGCCTATTTGGCCGCCTGCCTGGCGCTGTTCTTCCTGCAGCGCTCGCTGATCTATTATCCGCCGCCGGTCGCCGCCTACGCGGCGCCGAAGACCTCGATCCTTGCGCTGGACGGGGCCAGGGTCCTGGTCTCCGAGCGGCCGCTGGCGGGCGAGCGGGCCCTGATCTACCTCGGCGGGAATGCCGAGGACGTGACAGGCAGCCTGCCCATCCTCGAGCGTGCCTTTCCCGGGCGCGCCCTCTACCTCCTGCACTACCGCGGCTACACCGGCAGCACCGGCAATCCGTCCGAACAGGCCCTGGTCGGCGATGCGCTGGCCCTGTTCGACCGGGTGGCGCGCGAGCACCGGGACGTGGTGCTGATCGGGCGCAGCCTCGGCACCGGCGTGGCGGTGCAGGTGGCCAGCCGGCGGCCAGTCGGTAAGCTGGTGCTGGTCACGCCTTATGACAGCCTGGCGGGACTGGCTGCCCGACAGTTTCCGTATTTTCCGGTACGCTGGCTGCTGCGCGACCGCTATGCCTCGTCGGCGTATGCGCCGCGGGTGCAGGCGCCGACGCTGTTGATCGCTGCCCAGCATGACGAGATCATCCCGGCGGACAGCGCCGAGCGGCTGCTGGCGCGTTTTCCTGCCGGGGTGGCACGGCTGCGCGTGATCGAAGGAACGCAGCACAATTCGATTTCGGAACATCCCGACTACATCCCTTCGCTCCAGTGGGCGAAGTAAACAAACAAGGAAAAGGAGTCTTATGCCAGCCACACCATCCCTGCGTCACGTCGTGCTGTTCGCGTTCAAGAGCGATGCCAGCCAGGAAGCGGTCGATGCCGTCGTCGCCGATTTCGGCCGGCTGCCCGCCGAGATCCCGGTCATCGCCGCCTACGAGTGGGGCACCAACGTGAGCCCGGAAGGCCTGAACCAGGGCTTCACCCACTGCTTCACCTTGAGCTTCGCGAGCGATGCCGACCGCGATGCCTACCTGGTGCACCCGGCGCACCAGCGTTTTGTCTCCACCCTGGGCAGCTGCCTGGAACGTTCGCTGGTAGTCGATTACTGGACGCAGCCTTGAAACGCAGGCTCCTGCTGGGGCTGGCCATCGCATGGCAGATGCCGGCACTTGGGGCAGACCCGATCCCGCCACACCTGGCGGGCGTCTGGGCAACGGCCGATTCGCTGTATGCCGGCACGACCGCCCAGAGCGAGCTGTACTTGCAGGCGGACGGGAGCGGCATGATCATCGGTTCGGCGCCGCCACCGGTGCGCCTGGACGGGCCGGAGCAGGGCACGGCAGCGCCAAACATGCGCGCCGTCCTGGGCCTGCCGCTGCGCGCGGTGGCGGATGCAGAGGTGCTGACCCTGCATCCGTTCTGGAAGGGCCAAGGGACGGGAACGGAACAGGCGAGGTTCAGCTGTCGCTACCTGGCGCAGGGACCGGCCCTGGCTTGCGTCGGCAGCGACAGGCGTGAGATGCTGATGAAGCGGCGTAGCAGTACCCTGCCGCCCGATGCGGTGGCGGCGATCGGCGCCGTCTTTGCCGAGGCTTCCGCCACGAGCGTCAGGGCTGGCGCACCTCGCCCAGGGTCTTCCACACTTCCCTGAACTGCTGGACGATCTTCGGATCGTCCTGTTCGCCCTTGCCGCCGGCTTCGATGTTGGTCATCAGGATGCGGCCGGTGCCGCTGGCGGGGTCGATGAACATGAAGGCCGTGACGCCCGGGTCGCTGCCCGAATGCCCGACCAGCCCGTTCTTGCGGATGCGCCAGAACACGCCGCTGTTCGGTTCTGCCGCCGGGCTGGCGCTAGGGAGGGCGTCGGGCGCGAACTCCGGGTCGAACAGCAGGGTGAAGCCGGCCTTGGTCAGCACGCCTTCGCCGCCCTTGTAGCCCTTCACCATGGCCATCAGGAAGCGCGCCAGGTCGGCCGCGGAGGTGGTCAGGCCGCCGTCCGGGTAGGTGACCAGGGCGTAGCGCGGATAGGCCTGGTGGCGGCGGTTGTAGGCCAGCGCCTGGCGCTTCGCCTGGGTTGGGTCGGCGCGCCAGGTGGTGGAGCGCATCTGCAGCGGCTCGAAGATATGCTTGCGGGTGAAGGCCTCGAAGCTCTGGCCGCTTTTCACCTCGATCAGGTAGGCGGCCAGTGCTGCGCCGATGTTCGAGTAATGGTAGGCGGCGCCCGGCGCTGCCTTGGCGAAGTTGCTTTTCCGGTAGCTGCGCCCGCCCACCGCCAGGTAGTTCTTCAAGAAGCCGCCCAGGCTCAGGTCCTGGCGCCCCGGCTGGGTGAAGTCGCGCCTGAATTGCTGGTAGAGCGGGCCGCCGGTATCGGCATCGGGCAGCACGTAGTAGGAGTGCCCGTAGATCTCGTCGTCGTCGACGATGCTGGAGGTGTGGGTGACCAGGTGGCGCACCGTGATCGCTGCGCCGCCATGCGGATGCTCTACCTTGAAGGGCAGGATGCCGTTGATCTCGGTGTCCAGTCCGAAGTAGCCGAGTTCGATCGCCTTCACGATCGCCACGCCGATCACGGTCTTGCTGACCGAGCCGACGTTCTGCAGCGTCTCCTCGGTGTAAGGGCGCCTGGCCTGCAGGTCCGCATGGCCGAAGCCGCGCTGGTACAGCACGGCATTGCTCGACACCACCGCCACCGCGAAGCCAGGCAGGCTCGAGGCCTGCTGCAGTTTGGCGAGCTTGTGGGTGAGGGCGGGCCGCTCCCCGGCTGCCTGCGCCACCGGGGCGGCGGCCAGCAGGGCCAGCAGGAAGGGCGCGAGCAGCTGCTTCTTCAAGCTCGTACGTACAGGGGCGCGGGCTGAAATGCAAAACCGCGGCCAGGCCGCGGTTTCTCGTGTCGCATCGTGAGGCCCCGGATTTACTCCTGCCATTCCTGCAGCGCGCGAATGGCCGTCTCGCCGTTGCGGATCGCTTTGACGCGGCGCACGACTTCATTGTGCCAGGCTTCGTCGGCATCCTCGTCAGGACCATCGATATCCTGGAGGAGCAGGCGCACCAGGGCGTGCTTTTCCTCAGCACTCAGCATCTGGATCTTTTCCGCGATCTCGGCAACCAGGTTCGACATGATGCTCCTTCCGGTAATATTTTTGAAATAATAACTTGGGTTTTATAGGTTGTCGACTGGAACCATATTGTCCGTTGGTTTTCTGTCAATTAATTTATTGTCCGGGTCGATGCCGGCCCGTGCCGGACGCCCGCCGACCACCAGCGTCACGGTCTGGCTGGCACTGTCGACCAGGCGCCGTTCGCGCGCCAGCGGGTTGCCGTTGCGGTCGTCGACGCCGAATTCGATGTAGTCCTTGAGCGGCGCCGGCTTCTCGTCGCCCAGTTCTCCGGCGCGCACCTTGCCCGCATGCGCCCGGATCGTCACCTCGAACTTGCCGTCCGGGCGCTGGCGCGCGCTGGCGCTGTCGGCGCGGTTCTCGTACAGCACGATGTGCTCGAACAGGTCGTCGATCAAGTACGCCTTGTCCGGCGGCGTCACGGCGCGCAGCCGGTCGACCAGCGCCAGCACGGTCGGGTAGGGCGCGCCCTTGAAGCCGTGTTCCTGCAGCAGGCTGTTCAGGACGTGGTTGACGACGTCCTCGCCCAGCAGGTCGGCAAGCAGGTAGAGCGCCAGGCTGCCCTTGCGGTAGTGGACGTAGTCCTGGTTCTCGTTCTGCGCCAGCGGCAATTCCTTGCGGCGCTCGGTGGCGCGGCCCATCAGGTAGCCATCCAGGTTGTAGCGCAGGAAGCGGCGCATCTTCTGGCCGCCGACCGCGCGCTTCATGACCATCAGCGCGGTGTACTCGGACAGGCTCTCCGACAGCACGCTGGAACCGCGCGCGTGGGCGCCGGCCAGCTGGTGGCCCCACCACTGGTGGGCGGTCTCGTGGGCGCTGACGTAGAAGGGATAGTCGATGTCCTTGGGCGAATCGTCGTCGATGCGGGCGATGAAGCCGACGCTTTCCGAGAACGGGATGGTGCCCGGGAAGGCTTGCGCGTAGGACGCATAGCGCGGGAACTCGACGATGCGCAGCTCGCTGAACTGGTAGGGGCCGAAGCGGCGCGACGCGTATTCCAGGCTGGCCTGGGCGCCGCGGATCATGCGTTCGACGTTGGCGTCGTGGCCCGGATGGTAGAACACGTCGATGGTCACGTCCTGCCAGCGGTCGTGCCGCACTTCGTAGCGCGCCGACTGGATGGCGTAGAAATTGAGGATCGGCTTGTCCATCCGGTAGTGGAAGTAGCGCCGCCCCTTGTCGATCCATTCCTTCTCCAGCGTGCCCGGGGCGATCGCGATCTGGTCGGGGGAGGTGGCGACGACGGCGCTGAAGCCGATCCAGTCGGCGTCCATGCCCAGCACGTTGTTGGCGCGTGCCGCCGGGTCCTCGCGCGCCGGCAGCGGGTCCTTCGGCGCCAGGCCGCGGCGCTTGCGGTCGCGGTCGTCGACCAGCTCCACCGAGGGCTGGTAGCCGATGCGCGGCATGACCTCGTTGGTGAAGAAGGTCCCGTTCTGGATGACCGGGGTGTCGCGGCCGATGCCGAGCAGGCCGCCCGGCTGGTAGCGCACGCTGAACTCGAGCGCCATGCGCGCGCCGGGCGCCAGGGGCTCGGCCAGGCGGTACAGGTAGAAGCCGTGCTCCGGATCGGCCGTGACCTGCCGCGCGGCCTGCGAGAAACGGGCGGCGAGTTCGGCGCCGCGCTGCTGGTACAGGACGACGTCGCGCAGCGGCGCACCGGTGCGGTTCTCCAGCTGGTAGAAACCCTTCACGGCCAGGCTGCGCGCCTCGGGACGGATGTCGACCTGCAGGTCGACATTGGTGATGCGCGGCTGCGGCAGCCTGGCGAAGCGGCGGTAGCGCAGCTCGTAGTCGGCGCGCAGGTTTTCCTGCTGCGCGCTGGTCAGGTAGCCGCCGGCATGCAGCTCGTAGGCCAGCAGGCTACCCGTGCCCGCAAAGATCACGAGACCCGCGCCAAAGCCGGCCAGCACCGGCCTGGACAGGTTGCGGCGCGCCAGGCGCAGGCGCTCGCGCCAGCCGCTGTCGACGCCGCGCGCCCACAGCACGCGCGCCGCCACCATCAGCATCAGCGCCATGCCGCTCCAGTAGAGCTGGAACAGGTGCTCGCGCAGCAGGTAATGGCCGAAGCCGTTCATGGCCGAATAGGTGAAGGACGGCGTGCTGCCGTACACCAGCATCGGGTGGTCGAAGCCGAAGCCCTGCGCGGTCCCGAGCACCAGGTACAGGGCGATCAGGATGAAGTAGGCCAGGTAGCGGTTGTTGACGATCACCTGCATCGCGATCGCCGCCACCGCCAGCAGCGCGTACTGCGGCAGCAGCACCGTGAACAGGAAGCGCAGGTAGAGGCCCGGCTCGAGCCCGAAATAACCCTTGAACAGCTGGATCAGCATCCCGACCAGCATCGCCATCACCAGGAGCAGGGCCTGCAGGCCGACCAGGGCGAGCGTCTTGCCCACCAGCGGCAGCCAGGTCGGCGCCGGCATCGCGTCCAGCATCTGCGCCATGCGCGCCTCGCGCTCGCGCCACACCATCTCGCCGGCGAACAGGGTGGTGACCACCAGCATGTACAGCGAGAACACGTCGCGGATCAGGTCCAGCACCATGTAGGTGACCGGATAGGTATTGGTGCCGTAGATCGAGCCGAGGTCGAGCGCGCTGGCGACCAGGATCAGGGCGCCGGCGACCGTCAGGGCCAGGAAATAGATGTTCCGGCTCGACTCGCGCAGGTTGTACAGCACCGACTTCCCCAGCAGGACGGCCAGGCTGCGGCGCGCGAAGTCGGGCGGCTCGCGGGTGTCGACGGCTGCATGCGACAGCTGCTGCGGGGCGAGGTCGGCCAGCGTATCGGCCAGCCCCTGGCCCTGGGCCTTCTTGTGGCGCGCGTCGACGTTGCCGGTGGTGTGGAAGCGCCAGTAGCCGAACAGCAGGACCACCAGACCGAAGCCGACCCAGATCAGGCGGTTCACCAGGTACACGCCTTCCAGCATGACGGGGCGCGTGTTGCGCTCGGCGATCGGCCAGTATTCGGTAAGGCGGATCAAGGCGGTGGTGCCGAAGGGATCCATCAGCGCGGCCAGGGTCTTGTAGTCGAGGTCGCGCGCCAGCGACGGGGCGACGATGTAGCCGATCATCATGACGATGCTGGCCACGTAGACCGGCAGCATGCGGCGCGACAGCGCGGCCAGCACGAAGAACAGGGCGCCGAAGATGAAGGTGTTGGGCAGCAGCGTGAGCAGGTAGGGCAGCAGGTAGTTCGCCACTCCGCCGGGCCCCAGGCGGTCGGGCTGGATGCCGGGGATGAAGGTCCCGAGCCAGGCGCCCAGCACGATGCTCGACAGGATCACCGCGAGCGTGGCGAAGGCGCCGAGGAAGCGTCCCAGCACGTAGTCCGCCTTGCGGATCGGCGCGCTGAAGAAGAAGTGCTGCATCTCGTATTCGAAGTCCTGCTGCACCGAGCGGCCCATCACGGCCGCCACCACGATCACGCCGAAGCAGCCGAGGAAGGATGCGGTCAGCGCGATCTGGCGCGGCGCATTGATCAGGACCCGGCCGCCGAAGGTGACGATGGCGTCGCGGAACGCGCCGCCCGCCGCCGCCATCCACAGCATCGCCAGCGCCAGGAAGATGCCGAAGTAGATCCAGGTCGACAGCAGCCGCAGGCGCTGGCGCGCCTCGAAACCGGCGATGGCGAACAGCGGGGCCATCGCTCAGCAGTTCCCCGCCGCGGCGTTGAATTTACCCGCGATGGTGGCGAAGTAGACGTCTTCCAGGCTGGCGCGGGCCGGTTCGAAGCCGTCGCCCGGGTCAGTCTCGGCATACACGTGGATCAGGGTGCGGCCGGTAAGCAGGCGGGTCGAGATGACCTGGTGGCGCTTCTGGAACACCGGCAGTTCCTGCTTGGTGACGATGCGCGCCCAGATGTAGTCTTCGATTTCGTAGGTCAGGTCCTGCGGGTCGCCGCACAGCAGCACGTGGCCCTTGTGGATGATCGCCATGTTGGCGCACAGGTCGGCCACGTCGGATACGATGTGGGTCGACAGGATGACGGTCTTGTCCTCGCCGATCTCGGACAGCAGGTTGTGGAAGCGCACGCGCTCCTGCGGATCCAGGCCGGCGGTGGGCTCGTCGACGATGATCAGGCGTGGATCGCCGAGCAGGGCCTGGGCGATGCCGAAGCGCTGGCGCATGCCGCCCGAGAAGGTGCCGAGGCGTTGGTTGCGCACTTCCCAGAGGTTGGTCTGCTGGAGCAGGCCGTCGACCACCTCGCGCCGGCGGTGCTTGTGCGACAGGCCCTTGAGCTGGGCGAAATGGTCGAGCAGCTCGTAAGCGGTCACTTTCGGGTAGACGCCGAAATCCTGCGGCAGGTAGCCGAGCATGCGGCGCACCTCGTCCTTTTCGTCGAGGACGTCGATGTCGTCCAGGAAGACCGAGCCGGAATCGCATTCCTGCAGGGTGGCGAGGATCCGCATCAGCGTCGATTTGCCGGCGCCGTTTGGACCGAGCAGCCCGAACATCCCGGCCGGGATGTTGAGGGTGACACGGTCGAGCGCGACCACGCCATTGGCGTAAGTCTTCGACAAATTGCGGATTTTCAATTCCATGCCATATCCTCAAGCGTGCATATAAACCTTTTTCAACACTTGCATTGTATTAAATTGTCTTGAGGTTTGTGGCGACTTCGCGACGCACGGGCGCTTTGATGGTCCAGACTGCATAATCCGGTGACAGAACGGATGACAGAGCGCAGCAATAATTTCTTTGAATAAACATTGCTCGCGTAAAGCCGTGAAACATGGATAATGACAGGATGAACAAGGCTATCCAGGACAAGCTGCTGGCGCTGATGCGCGAAGGACGCGACCGGACCGAGTCGCTGGACTGGTTCCGGGTGTCGCTGGGCCTGTTCTACCTGGCGGCGCTGATGACCGAGGAGACGATCGACTTCAAGAAGGTCGACCGCGAGTTCAACCGCTTCATCTACCACACCCTCGGCAAGGGCCATACCATCACCAGCGTGCTGCAGTACATGAGCGGCGCGAAGGTGATGCCGACCGTCGAATCCGAACGTTTCATGGACGCGTTCCGGCGCCACTGCCCGGAAATCCCGATCGCATCGATTCCCTTCCTGCTCGAGCTGAACCTGGGCGTGGCGAAGAACATCTCGGGGCTGGAGGCGGCGGGTCCGCTGGCCGACTGGATCGCGCTCAGGAAGGCAGAGGCGCCGGGCGCCTGAGCACCTCGGCTGGGCCTATAATGGTGTTTTCGAATATCGCATTTGACAACATCATGAGCGCATACCGTTCCAACTCCTCCCTCGACGACCTGATCGCCGGCTTCGACAAGGCCTTGCGCGTGGTCGGCGGCGTCGCCGCGTCCTCGCGCCCGAACCCGGGCACGCATGCCACCGACTGCGAACTGAGCGACGACGAGCGCCGCCACAGCGCGGGCCTGATGCGCGTGAACCACGTCGGGGAAGTGTGCGCGCAGGCGCTGTACGACTCGCAGGCGCGCTTCGGCAAGAGCCCGGCGATCCGCAAGCAGTTCGAAAAGTCGGCGCGCGAGGAAGAAGACCACCTGGCCTGGACCGCCGAGCGCCTGTCCGAGCTGGGTTCGCAGCCGAGCCTGCTCAATCCGCTGTGGTATGCGGGTTCCTACGTGCTGGGCAGCATCGCGGCCAAGCTGGGCGACCCGCACAGCCTGGGCTTCGTGGTCGAGACCGAGCGCCAGGTCGAGGCCCACCTGAACCGCCACCTCGAGGACCTGCCGCCACAGGATGCGAAATCGCGCGCGATCGTGGAGCAGATGCGGGTCGACGAGATCGCCCACGGCGCCTCGGCGCAGGCGCTGGGCGCGGCCGAGACGCCGCTGCCGGTGCGGATGCTGATGACGGCGATGTCGAAGGTGATGACGACGACGGCGTATCACATCTGATTGACCGAGTCGCCGCGCTTCCAGTTCTTCTCACGCATCATGTAAACGTCGTTCCGGCGAAGGCCGGAACCCAAGTTCTGCAGGCATCACGACTGCACATGCAAAATTGGATTCCGGCCTTCGCCGGAATGACGGTTTTTAGGGAGGTGGATATTGTGAGGCTGGCGATTAGCCAGCAATCGGATCAAACCTCCACAATCTCCACCGTGTGCGTGATCTCGGCCATCTTGGCCAGCATGATCGACGCCGAGCAGTATTTGTCGTGCGACAGGGTGACTGCACGCTCCACCGCCGCCGGCTTCAGGTTGCGCCCCGTGACCGTGAAGTGGAAGTTAATCTTGGTGAACACTTTCGGGTCGGTCTCCGCGCGCTCGGCCTGCAGCGTGACGTCACAGCCGCGCACTTCCTCGCGGCCGCGCTTGAGGATCAGCACCACGTCATAGGCGGTGCAGCCGCCGGTGCCGACCAGCACCATCTCCATCGGGCGCGGCGCCAGGTTGTGGCCGCCGCCTTCGGGCGCGCCATCCATCATGACCATGTGGCCGCTGCCGGTCTCGGCACGAAAACTCATGCCCGACGGGCCGTTCCAGCTGACTTTCACTTCCATGTATTTTTCTCCGCTCAGGTCTGTTGCCGCTGCATTGTAAAACAGAAGGGGCGCCCTTGCCGGCGCCCCTCTTTACGCTGACCTCAAGGCGAGTTCAGACCGCCAGCACGTAGCGCTCGCTCTTCATGCGCCAGCTCGCGAAGGCCACGATCAGCAGGGCGGGAATCGCCGAGCACAGGAAGGTCAGCAGGTAGGGCATGGCGCCGATGTCGCCCGCCTTGGACGCTTCCTTGATCAGGGTCTGGTTCGACAGCATCGGCACCAGGTACATCCAGTCCGCGGTCTTGAGCTCCATGAACGACACCACCATCATGGGGATGAGGGGCACGAAGGCCACGATGCTGAGGATGGTCTGCGCTTCCTTGAAGGTCTTGGCGTTCATCGCCAGCGCGATGTACAGCGCGCCTGCCAGCAGCGACAGCGCCACCGTGACCAGGCACACCAGCAGCAGCTGGGGCCAGCCCAGGCTCCAGGTCATGCCGATCTCCTCCAGCGGCAGCCATTTGAAGACCGCGTGCGCCAGGATCAGTTCGAGCGTCACGCCGACAATGCCCAGCGTGCTGGCGGCGAGCCACTTGCCGCCGATCAGCTCCCAGGTATGGGCCGGCTGCGCCATCAGCACTTCGAGCGAGCGGCGTTCGCGTTCTCCTGCGGTGCTGTCCACGCTGGCCGAGAGGGGTAGCATGAAGGCCGGGAAGAACAGGAAGCCCATGAGGGTGCCCACCAGCATCGCCGAGCGCGAGGCATTGGTGCCGGTGTCGTAGCGCTGGACCTGGATCGGGGTCACGGCCGCCGGCGATACGCCATGCGCCAGCAGGCGCGCGCCGGCCACGTTGGAACCGTAGGCTTCCAGCACGTCTTCGACGTCGCGGCGCTGGCGGCCGGTGTCGGTCGCGGAGTCGTACCAGATCTCGATGCGGGCAGGGCGCATCGCGTAGTACTGCTCGGCGAAGTCGTCCGGCAGGCGCAGCACCGCCGCTACTTTCTTGCTGCGCAGCAGCTCGCCAATGGCATCCTCATCCATCGGTGGGGTTTCCTGGACCGTGATGTTCTTCTGGCCCAGCTGCGACATCAGGGTCGGCGCGCGGGCGCCGCCGATCACCGCCAGTTCGATGCCTTCGCGCTCGGACTTGGTGCTTTTCTCGATCATCTGGTGCAGCATGAAGCCGTACATGATCGGATAGAGCAGGGTAAACATGGCGAGCATGCCGAGGGTGCGCTTGTCGCGCAGCGTCTCGAGCAGCTCTTTCAGGTAGACGACCAACAGCCTGGATTTCATGCGATTCCTTCCTCGGTGCCGACCAGGTGCACGAATGCGTCTTCCAGGTTGGCGATGCCGGTACGCCGGCACAGTTCATCGGGCGAGCCCTGGGCCACGGTGTGGCCGCCGGCGATGACGATCACGTCCTCGCACAGGGCCGTCACTTCCTGCATCACGTGGGTGGCCATGATCACGCAGCAGCCGTCGGCGCGCAGCGCGCCTAGCGCGGTGCGCAATGCGCGCGTGCTCATGACGTCCAGGCCGCGGCTCGGTTCGTCGAGCAGCAGGTGGCGCGGCCGGTGCAGCAGGGTGCGCGCCAGCGCCACCTTGATGCGCTGGCCCTGCGAAAAGCCCTTGCTGCGGCGCGCGAGGATGTCGTCCATGCCGAGCAGCGCGGAGATTTCCTCGATGCGGCTGTTGATGGCGGGGCGGCCCATGCCGTTGAGCTCGCCGAAGTAGGTGAGGTATTCACGCGTGCTGAGGCGCTCGTACAGGCCGAACTGGTCGGTCAGGAAGCCGATGCTGCGGCGCACCGCCATCGGGTCTTTTTCCGGATCAATGCCGTCGATCGCGATGTTGCCGTGGTCGCGCTTGAGCAGCCCGACCAGGGTGCGCAGCAGGGTGGTCTTGCCGGCGCCGTTGGGGCCCAGCAGCGCGGTGATCTGGCCGTCGCGCGCGGTGAAACTGACGCCGCCCAGCGCCTTGACGGAGCCGAAGCTCTTGCGTACATCGTGGACTTCAATCATGTTCTGGTGCCTTCAGGGTTGCGGGCCGGCGCTGCCGAGCTGGAAAGTCGGGGCCGGGATCTCGTTCATGCATGCCGCGTCGAGCTTGGCCTGCGGCTTGTCGAGGAACTCGCGCAGCAGGCGCGGCGCGCAGCCGAGCTGCGACACGCCATGGCCGGCATTGGCCACCACCACGTGCTGGGCGCGCGGCATGTGCTTGGCGGCGGCGTTGGCGCGGTGCGGCGGCGTGATCGGGTCGAGCGCGCCGGACAGCAGCAGGGCAGGCGCGTCGATCCTGGTCGGCGCCTGCGCCGCGACCGGCGGCACGTTCATCGTCTTGCACATGGCCGGGAAGCGGTCGGTCAGCAGCCTGGTTACCTGGCTGTCATCCGACTTGCGCAGTTCGGGCGTCAGGCGCGGCACGTCCTCGGCGCACACCACGGCCAGTTGCAGCAGGATCGCCACGCTGCCGTCGACGCCGAAGTCGCTGAGCAGGTTTTGGCGCGCCACGAACGGCTGCCAGCGGCCCTGCGCCGCGTTATGGATCAGGAAGGGCAGGCGGCGGGCGTCGGCCGGCGAATACAGGATGTTGTGGATGGTGCCGTAGAAACGCTCGGCGGTCATGGTGACCTCGACCGGCTGCGCGGTGCGCGGGTTCGATAGCGACAGCTTGATGCTGCCGGCTTCGAGCTTCGCGGCGAGCGCGTCGAATTCGGCGCGCAGCTTGGGGAAGGCCTTGTTGCAGCCGGCATCCTTGGCGCACTGTTCGAACATCTTGTCGAGTGCGGCCTGGGCGTCGCGGCCGGCCGCCGGGATGACCTGGTCGGGGGCGGCGACGCCGTCGAAGACGAGGCTGCGCACGCTGGCCGGATACAGGCGCGCATAGGCCTGGCCGAGGCGGGTGCCGTAGGAGCCGCCCCAGACGTTGACGGCGCCGTAGCCGAGCGCGCGGCGCACCAGTTCGGTGTCGCGGGCGGCGGCATCGGTGGTGTAGGCGCCGAACGAGGCCTTGGTCGCCGCGATGCAGGCGCGCAGTTCCGCGTCGAGCTGCTCTTCGGTCATGATCTCTTGTTCGGGCTTGTTCTTGCAATCGAGCTTGCCCGAGCGGCCGGTGCCGCGCTGGTCGATGAACACGATGTCGCGGGTGGCGCGCACCCGGTTGAAGGCCAGGGTCAGCATCTGCACGACTTCGCTGCCCGCCTGGCCGGGGCCGCCGGCGAGCACGAACAAGGGGTCGCTGCGCGTACCCTGGCGGTGCGCCGGCGCCACGGCGACGTGCAGCTTGAGCTTGGCGCCTGCCGGTTTCGCATGGTCAAGGGGCACGTCGAGGGTCATGCAGCGCAGCGCATCGGTGACCCCGGGCAGGTGGCAGCTGCGGTCGGCTACGACGGGCTTGGAGGCGGCGGGGGCTGCCGCGCTTGTCGCCGATACGGCGAGCCAGAGCGCAGCGACGGGGAGTAACGATCTTGTCTTCACACAATCTCCTCAAAGGACGCCTGCATAGTAGAGTGGCATCGTTTTGACGGTCAACGTATTGTTGCACCATCGCATGAAATTATGCGAAGAGGGAACGCTTTGTTTTAAAAGAAAGAAATAGATCAGACAAGCGGGTGGAAAATGCGACAGGAGGCACAGCTTGCATTGACGGGCTGGCCGCTGTTCGGCTATCATCGTGGGCTTTCCCTTTGCTCGGGGAAGATAATAAGGAAGAGTCCGCTGCAACAAGGGCGGAACCACCACAGTGAGCATTTAACTATTAGGAAGTCAACATGAAAACTTTTTCCGCTAAGGGCCATGAAGTCCAGCGCGACTGGTTTGTGATTGACGCGACGGACTTGGTCCTCGGACGTGTTGCCAGCGAAGTGGCACTCCGACTGCGCGGCAAGCACAAGCCGGAGTTCACTCCGCACGTCGATACCGGCGACTACATCATCGTCGTCAATGCAGGCAAGCTCCGCGTGACCGGCACCAAGGCCACCGAGAAGACCTACTACCGTCACTCGGGCTACCCGGGCGGTATCTACGAAACCAACTTCCTGAAAATGCAACAGCGCTTCCCGGGCCGTGCCCTGGAAAAGGCTGTCAAAGGCATGCTGCCAAAGGGCCCGCTGGGCTACGCCATGATCAAGAAGCTGAAAGTGTACGCGGAAGGCACCCACCCGCACGCAGCACAGCAACCTCAAGCACTGACCCTCTAAGGAACTGACATGATCGGTAACTACAACTACGGCACCGGCCGTCGCAAGAGTGCAGTCGCTCGCGTGTTCATCAAGGCCGGCACCGGCCAGATCATCGTGAACGGCAAGCCGGCTTCGGAATACTTCTCGCGCGAAACCGGCCTGATGGTCATTCGTCAGCCGCTGGAACTGACCGGCAACGTCGAGCGTTTCGACATCAAGGTCAACGTGCACGGCGGTGGCGAATCGGGCCAGGCTGGCGCCGTCCGTCACGGCATCACCCGCGCACTGATCGACTACGACGCAGGCCTCAAGGGCGACCTGGCACGTGCCGGTTTCGTCACCCGTGACGCCCGTGAAGTCGAGCGTAAGAAAGTCGGCCTGCGTAAAGCACGCCGCGCAAAGCAGTTCTCGAAGCGTTAATTCGTTTCCCTGCTTGCTGGCAGCGGCGCCAAGCCGCTGTCGCGAAAGCCGTCCTCCGCAAGGTGGGCGGCTTTTTGTTTTTTGGGCTTATGCCTCAGCACCAATATCCCAGGAAAGCCTTGAACACCGTTTCCCTTCTGGCGTACAGGCCGCTTCCGATCATGAGCAGGCTCAGCAGCATCGTGACGATGTAGATCACCTGGTACGGGCTGTCGATGTAGGTGGCGGCCCAGACGGAAGCGCAGAGCAGGACAAGGCCGATGAGGACATGGAGTACGCGTGCGACCAGTTCGGCCGTCGAGCTGGACTTCCTTGGTTGCCATGAGAACCTGGCTTCATTGCGGGTTTGCTTCAGTTCGGGATGCATCCGTTGTTGTCCTCCGTCCAGCCGTATCGACCTTATTCATGCGCCGTGCATAGGGGAATCTCATATTCCTGCCCCATTCACCGATATTCGCCGATATTCATCTTCCAAGTCATGCATGAATAGCAAAGAATACAGCTATTCCATTGACGTTCAGGAAAGGTTCACATGACTTTTGGCGAGAGACTCAAGCAGATCAGGACCGACAAGGGCCTGACCCAACCCCAGTTCGCGCAGATTGCGGGAATCGAACAATCCTACCTGTCCAAGCTGGAAAACGACAAGTCGGTGCCGTCGGCCGAGATGTTTTCCACCATCCTTGCCGCGCTGGAGATGGATGCGGCGACTTTTCTGCAGGACGTGGACAGCGACGTGCTGGCGACGAGCTTGCGTCATATCCCCGCGGTTACCCAGTTCACCAGTGGGGTGGCGGCCGCGCAGGTTCACGATACCAAGCGCTGGTTGTTCTGCTCGGCGGCGGCCTGGGTGCTCGGGTTTGCCATGATGCTGGCGGCGAACGACGGCATCTTCTTCCCGAACAAGCTGTACACCTACAGCTCCCCCGGGGTGATCCGCCCCGGCGAAGCCGAAAATGTCTTTTCTACCTACCGGGAAGTCCTGGGGAACCAAATGCTCGCCAAGCAGATCACGATCGAGGAGATGGCGAAACAGTCGGCGGAATTCATGGCGACTCGGAACCGGCCGCTGACCGTGGAGTGGCCGGACAGCCGCGGCACGGTGTATTACGAGCCGGTGGAGAACGGCCGGCGCCGCTTCGAGCTGGTCACGACCAGGCATGTCGAGGCAAACGGTAACCGCATCCTGCAATACATCGGCGCCATCGTGTTCGCCTGCGGCTTTGTCGGCCTGTTCATCGAATGGCGCCTGCGCCGCCTCAAAAACAAACAAGCAAAATAAGTAAGGGAAACCCCATGTCGCAGATCCCTACCTTCCTCGCCGGCGCTACCACCATGGCCGCGGCCATCGCCGCCATCATGACCCTGAGCGGCGCCAGCGACCCGGCCCGCCGCGCCAGCTTCGACGAGATCACCGTCGGCCGCATCAACATCGTCGAGCCGGACGGCACCAGGCGCCTGATCATCTCGAACAGGGCCCAGTTCCCGGGCGACTTCCAGCAAGGGAAAGAGGGCGCCCGTCCGAACCGGAGCGACGTCGCCGGCATGCTGTTCATCAACGAGGAAGGCACGGAGAACGGTGGCCTGATCCAGAAGGGCAGTGTGCGTGCCGACGGCAGGATCTCGTCCGGCCTGTCGCTCACTTTCGACCGCTTCCGCCAGGACCAGGCCCTGCAGCTCATGAACAACGACAGTGCCGAGCACCAGATGACCGCAATCAAGATCAACGACGTGCCGGCTTATACGGTCACGTCGATGGACGACATCAAGCGCTTCAACGCGGATGTCCGCAAGCTGCCGGAAGCGGAGCGGCAGGCATATTGGAACAAGCTGGCCGAGGAGGGGCGCCTGAACCAGAACCGCATCTGGCTCGGCAATACCGGCGACAAGGGCTCGACCCTGCAGTTGAAAGACGCAAAGGGCCGGATCCGCATGATGCTGCTGGTCTCCGCCGACGGCAAGGCGGAGATCCGGATGCTGGACGAGCAGGGCAAGGTCACGAAGTCCATTACCCCTGGCTCGTAAGCGCCCTAGACGCCGATGCCGCCGGATACGCTGATGACTTCGCCCGTGATATAGCCGCCCTGCGGGCCAGCCAGGAAGCTGGCCAGGCCCGCGACTTCCTCGAGGGTGGCGATGCGGCGGATCGGGTGCTGGGCGAGGACGGCGTCGGGCACGCTCTCGCCCAGCACCTCGGCCGACATATCGGTCGGCATCACGCCGGGCTGGATCACGTTGGCGGTAATGTTGCGCCCGCCCAGGTCGCGCGCGACGCCTTTCGCGTAGCCGATCAGGGCCGCCTTGCTGCCGGCATAGTCGGCGGTGCCCGGCCAGGGGACCACGGTGCCGAGGCGCGAGCCGATGTAGATGATGCGCCCCCCTTCGGCCAGTTTCGGGGCGGCGGCGCGGGTGAGGGCGACGGGGCCCATCACATTGACCTGCCACTGGCGGTCCAGGTTGACGGTGTCGAGGTCCGGCGCATCGACCGGCTTGCCCGACACCGCGATCGCGGCATTGTTGACGAGGATGTCGAGACGGCCAAGGCGGGCGATCACCTCCTCGACCAGCGGCGCGGCGGCGGCCATGTCGGCCTGGTCGCTGCGAATGGCCAGTGCGCGCACTCCTTTGGCCTGCAGCTTCGCGACCACCGCCTCGGCCTTGCCGGCCGAAGCGACATAGCTGATCGCGACATCCGCCCCCTGGTCCGCGAGCGCTTCGGCAATGGCGGCGCCCAGGCCGCGCGAGCCGCCGGTAACGAGTGCGACTTTTCCCTTCAATACTGGTGACATGACATCCCTTTCTGTATCCGTTATTTCGTAACAACTGTTACGATAACGATCAGTATATAATTTTGACCTATGAGCCTGTCAAGGCTTTTTCGTAACAACCATTATGAAAAGAGGGATTTCATGGGGCGACGTCGCGAATTCGACGTGGACCAGGCGCTCGACGCCGTACTCTGCGTGTTCTGGCGCAAGGGCTATGAAGGCGCGTCCTACGCCGACCTGACCGAAGCCGCGGGCGTCGAACGGCCGGCCCTGTACGCCGCCTTCGGCAACAAGGAAGCCATGTTCCGCCGCGCCCTGGAACGCTATAGCGAGCGCTTCCTCGCCTATATCCCGGAAGCGCTGGCCCTGCCGACCGCGCGCGAAGTCGCCGCTCACATCCTCACGCGGGCGGTCGAGCTCAACACCATGTTCGAGGACCAGCGCGGCTGCCTCGGCGTGAACGGCGTGCTGGCCGGATCGGACGATGCCGAGCCGATTCGCCAGGCCCTGATCGACTTCCGCGCCGAGGGCGAAGCCGCCCTGCGCGCGCGCTTCGAGCGCGCCCGCGCGGAAGGAGACTTGCCGGAGACGGCCGACCCTGCGGCCTTGGCCGGCTTCCTGCTGGCGGTAACCCACGGCATCGCCGTGCAGGCCAAGGCCGGGTTCAGCCGCGACAAGCTGCAGGCCGTGGCCGCGCAGGCGCTGCTGGCCTGGCCTTGATGCCATGCAAAGAATATTTGCATCTATTGCTTAGATGGCAAATATTCTTTGCATACCGGATGGCGCCTCCGGCGCAGGCATTTTTCATGGCTGTTAAAATGCAGCCTCGTCCTGAAAAGGTCATTCTTACATCACGAAGGAATAGAACATGATCAAAGTTGGCATCGTTGGCGGAACCGGATACACGGGCGTGGAATTGCTGCGGCTGTTGGCCGTGCACCCCGACGTGCAGCTGACCGCGATCACCTCGCGCAAGGAAGACGGCCTGCCGGTCGCCGACATGTTCCCCTCGCTGCGCGGCGTCGTCGACCTGGCCTTCTCGAGCCCGGACAAGGCCGACCTGACCCAGTGCGACGTGGTGTTCTTCGCCACCCCGCACGGCGTCGCCATGGCCCAGGCCCCGGCGCTGCTGGCGGCCGGCGTCAAGGTGATCGACCTGGCGGCCGACTTCCGCCTGAAGGACCAGGCCACGTTCGAGAAGTGGTACAAGATCCCGCACACCGCGCCGGAACTGATCGAGGAAGCCGTGTACGGCCTGCCGGAACTGAACCGCGATGACATCCGCGGCGCGCGCCTGATCGCCAACCCGGGCTGCTACCCGACCACCATGCAGCTCGGCTTCGTCCCGCTGCTCAAGGCCGGCCTGGTCGACGCGGGCAGCCTGATCGCCGACTGCAAGTCGGGCGTCTCGGGCGCCGGCCGCAAGGCCGAGATCGGTACGCTGTTCTCGGAAGCGAGCGACAACTTCAAGGCCTACGGCGTGCACGGCCACCGACACACCCCGGAAACCTCGGCCCAGCTGGCGCGCTACACCGACCAGAAGGTCGGCCTGATCTTTACCCCGCACCTGGTGCCGATGATCCGCGGCATGCACGCGACCCTGTACGCGCGCCTGACCAAGGACATCGACGATGCGGCCCTGCAAGCCCTGTTCGAGGACACCTACAAGGACAGCACCTTCGTGGACGTGATGCCCTTCGGCTCGCACCCGGAAACCCGCTCGACCCGCGGCTCGAACATGCTGCGCCTGGCGCTGCACCGTCCGGAAGGCGGGAACACTGTCGTCATCCTGGTGGTGCAGGATAACCTGGTCAAGGGCGCCTCGGGCCAGGCCGTGCAGTGCATGAATCTGATGTTCGGCCTGGATGAGGCGACCGGCCTGAAGCAGGTCGCGCTGCTGCCCTAATCCATTCTCCCTGCCGCGCGGAATTTTCCCGCGCGGCATCTCCCTTTTTTCCTACAAAACGGCAACACGCCGCCCCAAGCGATCTAGATCAAGGCCACTCTTGTTGAGAACGGTAAATTGACCGATGCACAGGTTGATTTCAGCGCGCGGCGAATCGCCGCCGGCGTCCTACTGGAAGGGGTGGAACATGTTTGGTCGACAAGTAAAGAGCGAGATTGACAGCCTGGTCGGCATCTCGGCCCGGATCGAGGGCGACCTGTGCTTCACCGGAGGGCTGCGCATCGACGGCGAAGTGCACGGCAATGTGGTCGCGGCGGAAGGCGCCGACAGCATGCTGATCGTCTCCGAGCATGCGCGGATCGAGGGCGAGGTGCGCTGCGCCAGCCTGGTGGTCAACGGCTATATCGCCGGGTCGGTATATTCGTCAGAACTCCTTGAATTACAGCCGAAAGGCCGCATACATGGTGATGTACATTACCGTTTGCTCGAAATGCACGGCGGCGCCCTCGTGACCGGGAAACTGACCCACGAACCTGCGGGCGAGCCGGTGTTTCAGTTTACCGACGCCGAGCCCTCCCTGACGGCCGGATAGTCGGCCTGCCACCAGCATCAGTTGCGGCAACGGTCTATAATGGGCGCAATTCGTATATTCACCAGGAGTGTTTCATGACCGCAGTCGCCGAAGTGCAAGAGCACGACACGATCCCCGTTCCGATCAACTTCACCGACAGCGCCGCAGAGAAAGTTGCTCAGCTGATCGAGGAAGAGGGCAATCCCGACCTCAAGCTGCGCGTGTTCGTGCAGGGTGGCGGTTGCTCCGGCTTCCAGTATGGCTTCACCTTTGACGAAATCGTCAACGAAGACGACACCACGATGGAAAAGAACGGTGTCCAGCTGCTGATCGACTCGATGAGCTACCAGTACCTGGTCGGCGCCGAGATCGACTACAAGGACGACCTCGAAGGCGCCCAGTTCGTGATCAAGAACCCGAACGCCACCTCGACCTGCGGCTGCGGCTCCTCGTTCTCCGCGTGATCTTCCCCCAGGCAGCCCGGTGATCCGGGCAGTCGACGGCCCGGTTCATCCGGGCCGTTCCTTTTGAGGGCTGGCGTTTGCCAGCCCTTTGTCGTTAACGCCCGCCCTACATCGGGGTCAGGTCTGACATTTAGACACGAACTGAGCAATACAGCAGCGTACGCTCGAGCTCGTGTCCGAATGTCAGACCTGACCCCAGGGGTACTTACGCGGGGTAGAGCGCGCCGAGGATGCGCGGGCCGCGTGCCCCGGTAACGGCCGGCAAATTGCCCGGCTCGCGCTGCAGGAAACGCCAGCCCAGCCAGGCGAAGGCCAGCGCCTCGACCCGGTTCGGCGCGATGCCGAGCGCCGCCGTCGATTCCACGCTTGCGCCGCCCAGCGCCGCGCCGATCTCGCGCAGCAGGGTGGCGTTGTAAGCGCCGCCGCCGCAGACGTACACCGCATCCACAGCCGCGTGCTCGCCGCGGATGGCGTCGGCGATCGTCACGGCCGTCAGGCGGGTGAGCGTTGCCATCACGTCCTGTGCCGCGAGTCCGCTGAAGTCTTTCAGTTTGGCATCGAGCCACCCGTCATGGAACAGGTCGCGGCCGGTGCTCTTGGGGGCCGGCTGGCGGAAGAAGGGCTCGTCCAGCAGGGCATCCAGCAGCGGCTGCTGCACGCTGCCGCCGGCAGCCCAGGCGCCGTCCTCGTCGTAGGCCTTGCCGAGGTGGCGACCGATCCACAGGTCCATCAAGACATTGCCCGGACCGGTATCGAAACCGGTGACGCGGCCGTCGCCATGCAGCACGCTGATGTTGCCGATCCCGCCGATGTTGACGACGACCCGCGCCGTGCCCGGCTCCCCGAAGGCGGCCTCGTGGAAGGCCGGCACCAGCGGCGCGCCCTGGCCGCCGGCAGCGATGTCGCGGGTGCGGAAGTCGGCGATCACGTCGATGCCGCTGAGCTCGGCCAGCAGGGCAGGATTGTTGGTCTGGCGCGTGAAGCCCAGTTCCGGACGGTGGCGAATGGTCTGGCCATGCACGGCGACGGCCGCGACCGGCCCGCCTGCCTGGGGCAGCAGCTGGCGCACGCAGTCGGCGTAGCACAGGGCCAGGCCGTTGGCGGCAAGCGCCTCGCGCTCGAGTTCGTTCTCGCTGGCGGCCTGCAGGGCCATCAGCTCGCTGCGCAATGCGGCGGGGAAGGGCGTGAAGGCTGCCGCGATGCTGCGGATGCCGCCGCCGGCGAAGTCCGCCAGCACGCCGTCCACGCCGTCGAGGCTGGTGCCGGACATCAAGCCGATGATCAGCGACGAAGTCTCGCTCATGTACTTTCTCCTTGTAAGGCAAACCGGACAACGGTTTGCAGGGGGCGCTGATCAGCTCATGCGCCGCCCTGCATACTAAACGCTGGCGCTACCGGACGGAAGCATGCCAAGGGAAGTAAGTCCGTCTCCTTACATAATAAATTACTATTAAACCGTTGTTTATTAACGTCTTTTTCTTATTTGAACATCTACTTTTCAAGTATTTACTATGTTTGTTTTAGGCAAATAGAGTTGATTAGAGTAAATTCTCTAGAACTGGAGGCGATGGCTTGACAAGCATGCCAGCGTGTCCAGGTTCATCCAGACCCTCTTTCCGCTTTTGCCCGACCAACATGAAATTCAATGACTTGAACATCGGTACCCGCCTCGGCCTCGCCTTTGCCGCCATTCTTTTCCTCGGTGCCCTCATGTTGGCAACCGCCTTGTGGCAGCTCGGCCGCATCGCCGAAGCCAAGGACATCATGACGGGCACCACGACGAAAGTCGCTCTTGCAGACCAGTGGTTGCAGGGAATTGCAACAAACAGCGTCCGTACGATGGCAAAGCTGAAAACGACCGATCCGGCCGAAGAGGCTTCTTACGAAGAGGAAATGAAGGCCGTCAGTGCCAACGTGAACAAGGTGCAGAAGGAACTCGAAGCCCTCGTGTTAAGCGAGCGCGGCAAGGCCCTGCTGAAGGCCGTGGCCGATCAGCGCAAGCATTATTCCGCCATCCGCGACGAGGCCTTCCGCCGTAAAACCGAGCTGGGCGCAGCCGATGCGACGCTCAAGGCTTTCGTGAGCGACAAAGTGGCGCCCGAAATGAAGCAGTATGTGCGCACTGTGGAAGAGGTGGTGGCTTACCAGCAAAAATTGTTCAACGATGCCAACGCGCAGATCGACGCCTTACAGGCAAACGCCAAAAAACTGCTGGTGGGCACAGGTATCGCTGCCCTGGTATGTGGCGGATTGTTCGCACTGTTCCTCACGCGAAGCATTACCCGCCCGCTGGCGAACGCCGTCGCACTTGCCGAGCAGGTCGCTTCCAGGGACCTGACCGCGGACATCCGGGTGTCGAGCCGCGATGAAGTCGGCCATCTGCTTTCCGCTCTCAAGCGCATGAACGACAGCCTGCTGGCGACGGTGAGCGAAGTGCGAGCGGGCACGGAGACGATCGTCAGCGCTTCGCAGCAGATCGCCTCCGGCAACCTCGACCTGTCGTCCCGTACCGAGCAGCAGGCCGGTTCGCTGGAAGAAACGGCATCCTCGATGGAGGAGCTGACCAGTTCGGTCCGCCAGAACGCCGACAATGCACGCCAGGCGAATGCTCTCGCAAAGACCGCTTCCGAAATTGCGGTTCGCGGCGGCAAGGTGGTATCGGAAGTGGTAACGACCATGGAATCGATCAACGCCTCCTCGAAGAAGATTGGCGACATCATCGCGGTGATCGACGGGATCGCCTTCCAGACCAATATCCTGGCGCTGAATGCCGCGGTCGAGGCTGCGCGTGCCGGAGAGCAGGGGCGGGGCTTTGCCGTCGTCGCTTCGGAAGTGCGCAATCTTGCGCAACGTTCGGCTGGGGCGGCCAAGGAAATCCGCAGCCTGATCGCGGATTCGGTGGAGAAAGTGGATGCCGGTGGGCGCCTGGTCGACGAGGCCGGCGCAACCATGCAGGAAATCGTCCAGGGCATCGTGCGTGTGACTGATGTCATGGCTGAAATCACGTCGGCCAGCGCCGAGCAGGCGCTCGGCATCGAGCAGGTGAATGCCGCCATTACGCAGATGGATGACGTCACGCAGCAGAACGCCGCGTTGGTCGAAGAAGCGGCCGCAGCGGCGGCATCGATGCAGGACCAGGCAAGCTCGCTGGCCGAGCTGGTCAATACCTTCAAGGTCGAGGCCGCTTCCGCGCACACCCGTCCGGCATCCCCTGGCCAGCGCTCCGGCGAGCGCTCGCCGCGCCTGGGACTGGCAGCCGCTTGAGCGCGGTGGGCAGCGCCATCGGTGCGCTGCCCGGCAAGGTTTACTTCTTCGGCCGCGGCTCCGGATTCTCTTCCGCAGACCAGATGACCGCGGCGATCTTCCAGCCATTCTCGGTGCGGACCATCTGCCAGCTTTCCTTGCCCCAGTTGTTGCGGTAGTCGCCAACCATCAAGCTGTAGTCAAACAGTACCTGGGCCATCTCGCCATCGGTATCGATGCGCACGTTGTCAAAGGTTTCGGTACGTGCTTCCGGAGCGCGGGCGATGGATTCGATGAACTTGCGCGGACTGCCGCCTTGCGTCTTGGGAACCGGCTGCGTCGGATCCTTCAGGCCGGCGCGGTAGCGCGCCACGCTGCCGTCGGTGTACACGCTCACCCAGGTAATGTCTTCGCGCAGGAACAGGCGCATGAAGCCTTCCTTGTCCTTGTCGGCAATTGCCTTGCCAAAGGCCTTGATCACGGCCTCGATCTTCTGCCGGCTTTCCGCCGGGTTTTCCGCAAAAGCATGCTGGGGCGCGCCTGCGAACACGGCCAAGCACAGCGAGGCGGTGGCGAGAACGGGTTTCATCGGGTCTCCTGTCTCTATAAATAGGCGATCACGGACGCGCCGCGAAAAACTGGCTGTCGACGCTATGGCGCGGCATGCCGATCTGCTCCGGCTTCTTCATGAGGTAGGCAAAGCCGCTTCGCTCGCCCTTCAGGGCGCCGTTCAGGAAGTTGAGGACATAGCGCGCGCTCTGGGCGTAGGACTGGGCTATTTCGTCGCGGGTGTAGTCGCCGAAGTCGAGCGGATCGAGGCGCAGGTAGCTGGTGCCGAAATACACATGTTCCATGGCGTACATCGTCAGCAGGTAGACGTCGGCGCCCGTCATTTTCTGCAGGATGCTGCCCGAGTGGTCCGGCTTGAATTTCAGCCCGCGCTCGAAGGGCGGCGGCCGCTGGGCCAGGTAGAGCAGGGGCGTGCGCAGCTGTTCCGGCTTCAAGTAGGGCACTTTCTCCAGCATGGCGTGGCGGTAGCGCACCGTGCCGTCCAGGCAGACCAGGGCCTTGATGCGCTCGTCCTGGGCCGCGGCCAGCACATTCGCCATGCCGCCCCAGGAAAAGCCGGCCACGGCCAGGCGGCTGGCGTCGGCCTGCGGCAGCGATTGCGCGTAGTTCACCAGGAAGCGGATGTCGGCCGCCTGCGCTTCAGCGTGCGCCAGGTCGTCCTTCTGCCAGCGCTCGTCGACACCCAGGGCCGGGCTGGCGATCACGAGATAGCCATGGCTGGCCAGGAATTCCATCATCTCGGCATTCTCGAACACATTGCTGCTGATGCTCGGCGAATAGATCACCACCGGATACTTGCCCGGCAGCGCCCGCGCATCGCGCACCGCCCAGCGCACATCCTTGCGCTCCGCAGCGAGCTGCGCGTCACGTCCGCCTTCGCTAACGAATTTCAGCCAATCCGCCAGCACCTTGTCCCGTTCCGCAGGAGAGCGGGTGAAATCGTCGTCCCAGCCCAGCAGCTGGAGGTAGTCGTCGTAGCGCATCGGCTTCCCGCCTTTGACCGCGGGATACCAGATGGCGGTCTGGATCGGGCGCGGCTTGCGTGCCCCTTCCGGCGCGTTGGCGGGATAGCTGCGGCTCGGATCCACCTGCTCGACCACGCGGAAACCGACTGCGAAACTGCCCGGCTTGTTCAGGAAGGGAAAAGCCTGCTGGGCGCTCGATGGCGCCCCTACCAGCACGAGCAGGATGAACGCGAGAAACTTGAGCATATTGCCTTCTTTATTGTTGATCTCTTTTCACTCTAGCATTGAAAGCTAAAGATATGGCAATAAAAATGCTCGCGGATAGCAAAATAACTGCTATTTCATAGAATTCATGACGGGTGCATAGCGAAGCAGGAAAAGAAAAGGCGCTGTCACCGTTCAGTGTTGAACATACCTAAGGCTATTCGCAGCATCTTGTCGGCTGACCGAACTCGCCCGCCGTCGACGGCCCACTGCCAGCCGAGATAATTGGGCAGATAGCGGGAGGCCACCCCGTTAAAGCGCGCCAGCCACTGCCGGAAGCGCCGGTGGTAGGCATTCACGTTCTGGACATGGACGGCGCCACGCACGCGTTCGCCGGCCCGCAGGTTCACCGCTTCGTGCGAGATGGCGGACGTGCGAGCGAACGCCTTGTAGGCAGGATGGGAATCGGTGACCAGCAGCACATCCCTGTCCAACACCGGAAGCAGGTAGCGGTGCAGCTGGGCCGTGGTGACGGCGCCCCGGCCGGTAATGAAATCGAAGGTGGCGCCGGTACGGTCGCGGGCGACCAGCACGCAGACGTGTTCACTGTTGATGCCGCGCCGGCTGGCTACACCTGCGCGCTTGCGCGGCGGCCGGTCGAGCTTGCGCGAGCCCTTCCGGGATTCGAGCAGGAACAGTTCATCGGCCTCGGCGATGCCGGCCAGCGCTGCAGGACGGTCATCCTTGGCCAGGTGCAGGAAACGGTGGCGCCAGCGGAAGCTGGTGTTGCGGTGCACGCCGAGCCGGTCGGCCGCTTTCCGCACGGACTGGCCCTCGAGCATGCCGTCCAGGTAGTCGAGCCATTTGCCGCGGTGGCGCAGCCGTGCCAGCGGCGTACCCGTCAGGGCACTGAAGGTCTTGCCGCAGGCGCAGCAACGGTAGCGCTGTACCCCGCGGTCGTGCCCGTGGCGATGCAGCCGCCGACCCTCACAGACCGGACATGAAGATGGTCTCCTAGCCTCCTCGATGGTCGCACAGACACGATCCAGTCCAACTGCCGGACGCAACAGCGCGAGCAATTGTTCGCGCTGGCGCCTGGTCAGCTGCGCGACACGCGCCAGCCACGGTTTGAAGCTTGCTGCCTGCATTGCCACCTCCACCGTCGTTCGGACAGTGGTTTGACATCGGTTCAGCTCAACAGTTCAAGATCTCCAACACCTAACGGTGACAGCGCCAAAGAAAACGCCCCGCGGCATGCTCGATGCGGCGGGGCGTCGGGAGGAGCGGGATGGCTTAGCGCGCGGCCATCGCGTTGCCGCTCGGTGCGAGCAGCGAGAAGCGGTGGTTCATCTCGGCGGCGGCCATGCGGAAGCGGGCCAGTTCGGCCTGGCTCAGCGGCTGCTGGGCCAGCGACTTGAACTTCTCCGGATTCTGGGCCTGGCCTGCGACGCGGAACTCGTAGTGCAGGTGCGGGCCGGTCGACCAGCCGGTCGAGCCGACATAGCCGATCACCTGGCCCTGGCTGACCTTGGCGCCCTTGCGCATGCCCGGAGCAATGCGGCTCATGTGGGCATAGGCGGTGCTGTACTTCGACCAGTGCTTCAGGACGACCTGGTTGCCGTAGCCGCCGCTGTTGCCGGCGAAATCGATGACGCCGTCGGCGACCGCGCGGATCGGCGTGCCCGTCGAGGCGGCGTAGTCGACGCCCTTGTGCGCCTTCCACTTGCCCGAGATCGGGTGCACGCGCATCGAGAAGCCCGAGGAGATACGCGAGAACTGCAGCGGGGATTTCAGGAAGGCTTTCTTCAGTGCCTTGCCGTCCAGGCTGTAGTAGCCGCCCTGCTTGGTGACCGGGTCTTCGTACCAGACCGACTGGTAAGCGACGCCGCGGTTGACGAATTCGCCTGCCAGGATGCGGCCGGTCTTCACCAGTTCGCCGTCGAGCCAGAAGGTTTCGTAGACGACGCTGAAACGGTCGCCGCGCTTGAGGTCGGAGCGGAAGTCGATGTTGGTCGAGAACATCTCGATCATCTGGCCGACCACCGAGTCCGGCATGCTGCCGCCGTCGACGTTGGAGTCGGTCGCCGAATACAGCGAGGTGGTGATTTCACGCGAACGCATCTCGACGCGGCGCTCCAGCTTGGCCGGGGCTTCCATCGCGACAAATTTTTCGCCCTTGCGCTCGACCGTGATCTGGCGGGCATCGCCAGCCTTGCCGTCGGTGATCGTGGCGCGCATCGACAGCAGCAGGCCATGTTCATCGGTTTCGGCCTGGATGCGCTTGCCGGTCTTGAGCGACAGCAGGCGGCGGGCGGTCTTGTCGGTACGGAGGAATTTCTGGGCGTCGGCATCGTTGACGCCAAGGCGGGTGAAGAGGGAGCCGATCGAGTCGCCCGGACGGATGCGTTCCTCGTGGATGAATTGCTGCTCGTTCTGCTGCAGGGCGGCGATCTGGTCTGCCAGGTTCGGCAGTTCCAGGTTCTGTTCGATCGACGTGACCGGCATGTCTGCTGCGTCGGGAGCGATCGGGGCCACTGCCACTGCGCCGAATGCAAACACGCTCAGGAGTGCGGCGCCGGCGCTCACGATGCGCGTTTTGCGCGTTCGCGGCAGCAGCTGGAGCAGGCTCTTGCTAGTGATTTTATGTATAGGGTTCATGCAATCAGTTAAAATTTGCGGCTGAACTTCTAGGGATCCAGTTTCTTATCGATCTGCAAAGTTTTCTGCAGGAAACTGAAAAACGATCGTGAATTATACCAAAAGAAGTGGTCCTACAACCGTCTTAGCAAATTTCCTACACGAAAATCCCATACGCATATGAATTCGAATGTCTCGTCCGGTAGCGGCGCTCCGGTACATTCTTCCGCCCCCCTGCCGTTGACGGACAAGGTGCTCGAGGCGCTGGCCATTGCCAAGCGCGGTGTCGATGAACTGCTGATCGAAAGCGAATTCGCCCAGAAACTGGCGCGTTCCGAACAGTCGGGCAAGCCGCTGCGCATCAAGCTGGGCCTGGACCCGACCGCGCCCGACCTGCACCTTGGCCATACCGTGGTGCTGAACAAGATGCGCCAGCTGCAAGACCTGGGGCACCAGGTGATCTTCCTGATCGGCGATTTCACCTCGATGATCGGCGACCCGTCGGGCCGCAATGCCACGCGTCCGCCGCTGACCCGTGAGCAGGTCGAGGAAAACGCCATGACTTATTTCCGTCAGGCTTCCCTGGTGCTGGATGCCGCGCGCACGGAAATCCGCTACAACTCCGAATGGTGCGACCCGCTGGGCGCGCGCGGCATGATCCAGCTTGCCTCGCGCTATACCGTGGCCCGCATGATGGAACGCGACGATTTCACCAAGCGCTACAAGAGTGGGACCCCGATCGCGGTGCATGAGTTCCTCTACCCTTTGATGCAAGGCTATGATTCGGTCGCTTTGCACGCGGATCTCGAACTTGGGGGCACCGACCAGAAGTTCAACCTCCTGGTTGGCCGTGAGTTACAGAAAGATTATGGACAGGAACAGCAGTGCATCCTGACCATGCCCCTGCTCGAAGGCCTGGATGGCGTCGAGAAAATGTCCAAGTCCAAGAACAACTACATCGGCATCACCGAAGCCCCGAACACCATGTTCGGCAAGCTGATGAGTATTTCGGACGACATGATGTGGAAGTACTACAACCTGCTGTCCTTCCGTTCGATCGCCGAGATCCAGAACATCAAGGCCGAGGTGCTTGGCGGCGCCAACCCGCGCGATGCGAAAGTGGCGCTCGGCAAGGAAATCGTCGCACGCTTCCACTCGGCCCAGGCCGCCGACGACGCGCTGGCCGACTTCGTCAACCGCTCGAAGGGCGGCATCCCGGACGACGTGCCGGAAGTCGCCTTGTCCGGCGCGCCGCTGGGCGTGGCCCAGCTGCTGAAAGCGGCCGGCCTGTGCGCCTCGACCTCGGAAGCCATGCGCATGGTCGACCAGGGCGGGGTGCGCATCGATGGCGCCGTGGTCAGCGACAAGGGCTTGCAGGTCGAGGCCGGCACTTTCGTGATGCAGGTGGGCAAGCGCAAGTTTGCGCGCGTGACCTTGGCCGGTTCGCCGCAGCGATGATTGGTCTTCTGCAACGCGTCAGCGAAGCCAGCGTGCGCGTCGACGGCGACACCGTCGGCGCGATTCAAGCCGGCCTGATGGTGCTGGTGTGCGCCGAGAAGGGCGACACCGAGCGCGAGGCCGAGGCCCTGCTGGCCAAGCTCCTCGGCTACCGCGTGTTCTCCGACGAGGCCGGCAAGATGAACCGCAGCATCACCGACACGGCTGGCGGCCTGCTGCTGGTGCCGCAGTTCACGCTGGCCGCCGATACGAAATCGGGCACGCGTCCCTCGTTCTCGCCGGCGGCCGCGCCGGATGACGGTCGGCGCCTGTTCGATCATCTCGTGCGCCAAGCCCGCGAACGTCATGGCATCGTCGAGACCGGCAGATTCGGCGCGGACATGAAAGTTTCACTCATCAACGATGGTCCCGTCACTTTCTGGCTGCAGGTTGATCCTGTCGCGATAGGTGGTGCCCAGCGCTGAAACCCCTGCCGTCAACAAGGGTCAATAGGAAGAGGGCTGGGAGGGCATATGCGAATCTGGAGCGATTCATTCACCGAGGGCGGGCCGATCCCGCCGCAATGCGCGTTTGCGGTGGCCGATCCCGACAGCCACGTCCGGCTGTCCAGCAACCGCAGCCCGCATCTCGCCTGGGACGACGTGCCCGCCGGTACCAAGTCCCTGGTACTGATCTGCCACGACCCCGACGTGCCCTCCGTCGGCGACGACGTCAACCAGGAAGGCAAGACCGTTCCCGCCTCGCTGCCGCGGGTGGACTTCTTCCACTGGTCGCTGGTGGACATTCCGGTCTGCCTGAAATCGCTGGCCGAAGGCATGTTCTCCGACATGGTGACCCCGCACGGCAAGCCGGGCCCGCTACTGCCCTTCACGATCAAGAACGGCACCGAGCACCAGCTGCGCCAGGGCATCAACGACTACACCGGCTGGTTTGCGAACGACCCGACCATGGCGGGCGAGTATTACGGTTATGATGGCCCGTGTCCGCCCTGGAATGACGAGCGCGTGCATACTTATGTGTTTACACTGTATGCCCTCGACATCCCGCGCCTGCCGCTGGTCGGCCGCTTCAGCGGCGCCGAACTGCGCCTGGCCATCCGCGGGCATATCCTGGACGAGGCGCGCACCTTCGGCGTGTATTCGCTGAATCCCGACATAACAGCCTTACTTCCGACCTGAGCCCGCGAGGTTCGGGCAAACGAACCTCATGCTTTCGAATAAGAACACAGCAACGACCATCCTCCTGATCCGCCATGGCGAAACCGCCTGGAATGCCGAGAAGCGCCTCCAGGGCCACCTCGACGTCGCCCTCAATGCCGAGGGCGAGCGCCAGGCAGCCCTGCTGGGCGCCGCGCTCGCGGCCGAGCCGATCGACCACATCGTCTCCAGCGACCTGCAGCGCGCGCGCCAGACCGCCGAGGCCCTTGCCCGCGTGCGCGGGATGGGGGTGGGCATCGACCCGGCGCTGCGCGAGCGCTGCTATGGCGGATTCGAAGGCTTGCTGTACAGCGAGATCGCGGCGCGTTTTCCGCTCGAGTTCGCGGCCTGGCAGGCGCGCGACGTGGACGGCGTGCTGCCGCCGGGAAGCAACCGGGGTGAGAGTTTCCGCGAATTCTACGAGCGGACCACCGCGGCGATCGCCCGGCATGCGGCGGCGCATCCGGGCAAGACCATCGCGCTGGTGGCGCATGGCGGGGTGCTCGAGTGTGCATACCGTGCGGCGCTTGGCTTGTCGCTGGAGACGCCGCGGGATTTCAAGGTGCTCAATGCGAGCGTGAACCGGTTCGTGGTGGAGGAGGGCGTGCTGAAGCTGGTCAGCTGGGGGGAGGTTGCGCACCTTCAGCCGGCCGTATTGGACGACCTGGGCTAGTCGCCTACCCCCACTCTTCACCCCTGCCAATATCACACACGCAACAATCGCCAAAATTCTGCCGCTATTTTGAGCAGCGAATGAGGTAAAATACTAGGTTCCCCGAGAAACTTTCGAGACTTTCCGCTGTGCAAATCGGTCCTTACATCCTGCGTAACAATGTCTTCGTCGCCCCCATGGCCGGGGTGACGGACCGCCCGTTCCGCCAGCTGTGCAAGCAGCTCGGCGCCGGTTACGCGGTGTCCGAAATGGCGGCCTCGAACCCGCGCCTGTGGGCCAGCGAAAAAACCGCGCGCCGCACCGACCACGCCGGGGAAATGGAGCCGAAGGCGGTGCAGATCGCCGGCGCCGATCCGAAGGACCTGGCCGACTGCGCCAGGTTCAACGTCGAGCGCGGCGCCCAGATCATCGACATCAACATGGGCTGCCCGGTCAAGAAGGTCTGCAACAGCTGGTGCGGGTCGGCCCTGCTGCAGCACGAAGATCTGGTCGAGCGCATCCTGCACGCCGTGGTGGAGGCGGTCGACGTTCCCGTCACCCTGAAATTCCGCACCGGCTGGGGCCGCCAGAACAAGAACGCCCTGCGCATCGCCCGCATGGCCGAACAGGCCGGCATCGCGATGCTGACCCTGCACGGCCGCACCCGCGCCGACGGCTACAAGGGCGAGGCCGAATACGACACCATCCGCGTCGTCAAGGCGGCGGTGGGCATTCCGGTGGTCGCCAACGGCGACATCACCACGCCGGAAAAGGCAAAGTACGTGCTCGACTACACCGGCGCCGACGCGGTGATGATCGGCCGCGCCGCCCAGGGCCGGCCCTGGATCTGCCGCGAAATCGACCACTACCTGCGCACCGGCGAACACCTGCCGGCGCCGCTGGTCGAGGAAGTACGCGGCCTGATGAACGAACACCTGCCGGCGCACTATGCCTTCTATGGCGAGTATGTCGGCGTGCGCACCGCCCGTAAGCACATCGGGTGGTATGTGCAGGACTTGCCGGGCGGGGAAGAATTCCGCCAGCGCATGAACCTGCTGGAATCGACCGCCGAGCAGCTGGCTGCGGTCGACGCGTTTTTCAAATCGCAGCTCGGGCATGGCGAGCGGTTACAATACCGACCCGCTCATCCGGCCGATGTGGCGTTGGCAGCATAAGTAGTCGTAATACACATATAAGAATCAGAATAAAACGGGGACACGCTGCGCCAAAAACGCGGCGAGCAATCATTAACCAGGATGAAGCAGCAGAGAACATGAGCAAAGAAAGTATCCAGGAAGTCGTCCAGAAAAGCCTCGAGGACTATTTCAACGATCTCGGCGAGCAGAAGCCGACGAACATCTACGACATGATGGTACTGACGGTCGAAAAGCCGGTCCTCGAAGTGGTCATGACGCGCGCCGACGGCAACCAGTCGCACGCGGCGCAGATGCTGGGCATCAACCGCAATACTTTGCGCAAGAAACTCCAGGAGCACGGGCTCCTCTAAAGCTCTTTGCATGGCGTGGCCGTGCGTCTGGGCGCGGCCGGTACACCGTCCGTGCGCCCGGGCGTCAGAATTCTCAACCACAGGCCTCACCATGATCAAACAAGCACTGATTTCCGTTTCCGACAAAACCGGCGTCCTCGACTTCGCGAAGGCCCTGGCTGCCCTCGGCGTCAACATCCTGTCCACTGGCGGCACCGCCAAGCTGCTGCAGGAAAATGGCGTGCAAGTCACTGAAGTTGCCGACTACACCGGTTTCCCGGAAATGCTCGACGGCCGGGTCAAGACCCTGCACCCGAAGGTGCACGGCGGCATCCTGGCACGCCGCGACCTGCCGGAGCACGTCGCCAAGCTCGACGAGCACGGCATCCCGCAGATCGACATGGTCGTGGTCAACCTGTATCCCTTCCAGCAGACCGTCGCCAAGCAGGAATGCTCGCTGGAAGACGCGATCGAGAACATCGACATCGGCGGCCCGACCATGCTGCGCTCGGCCGCCAAGAACCACCGCGACGTGGTCGTGATCGTCGACCCGGCCGACTACGGCGTGGTGCTGGCGGAAATGAAAGGCACCGGTACTACTGCCGGCCCGGTCAGCTACGAGACCAAGTTCCGCCTGGCGAAAAAAGTGTTCGCCCACACCGCCCAGTACGACGGCGCGATCACCAACTACCTGACCAGCCTGGGCGAAGACCGGCTGCATACGACCCGCTCGAGCTACCCGCAGACCCTGAACATGAGCTTCGAGAAGGTCCAGGACATGCGCTACGGCGAGAACCCGCACCAGGGCGCCGCCTTCTACCGCGACCTGGTCACCACACCGGGCGCGCTGGCCAACTACCGCCAGCTGCAGGGCAAGGAACTCTCGTACAACAACATCGCCGACGCCGATGCGGCATGGGAATGCGTCAAGACGCTCGGCGGCCTCGGCCAGCCGGCCGGCTGCGTGATCGTCAAGCACGCCAATCCATGCGGCGTGGCAATCGGCGTCGATGCGCTGGACGCCTACACCCGCGCGCTGCAGACCGACCCGACCTCGGCCTTCGGCGGCATCATCGCCTTCAACGTCGAGGTCGACGGCCGCGCGGCGGAAGCGCTGGCCAAGCTGTTCGTCGAAGTGTTGATTGCACCAAGCTTCACCGCCGAGGCGCGCCAGATCATGTCGGCCAAGCAGAACGTGCGCCTGCTGGAAATCCCGCTGGGCGAAGGCCAGAACGCCTATGACCTGAAGCGCGTCGGCGGCGGCGTGCTGGTGCAGGCGCCGGACGCGAAGAACGTCGGCCTGGGCGACCTGCGCGTGGTCAGCAAGAAGCAGCCGACCCAGCAGCAGCTGCAGGACCTGATGTTCGCCTGGCGCGTGGCCAAGTTCGTCAAGTCGAACGCCATCGTGTTCTGCGCCAACGGCATGACCCTGGGCGTCGGCGCCGGCCAGATGAGCCGCATCGACTCGGCACGCATCGCCTCGATCAAGGCGCAGAATGCCGGCCTGTCCCTGAGCGGTTCGGCAGTGGCCTCGGATGCCTTCTTCCCGTTCCGCGACGGCCTGGACGTGGTGGTGGATGCGGGTGCGACCTGCGTGATCCACCCGGGCGGCTCGATGCGTGACCAGGAAGTGATCGATGCGGCGGATGAGCGTGGTGTGGTGATGCTGTACACCGGCACCCGTCACTTCCGCCATTGATTTTGTAGGGTGGGCGGCTCTGCCGCCCACGCGGTCAACGATCGCCGGAGGGACCGCGACTATTCATCGTTGACCTATCACCGCGTGGGCGGAGAACCCGCCCACCCTACGTGGTCAAACCACAATATACCTGTGTTTTTGCACAGTATTTTTCCCACGAACACCCCGCAGCCGTATATCATTCCACAATGATTATTCTCGGCATCGACCCGGGCCTGCGTACGACGGGGTTCGGCGTCATTGAAAAACACGGCAGCAAGCTGCGCTACATCGCGTCCGGCACCATCAAGACCGGTACCGAGGGCGCACTGCCGCCGCGGCTCAAGGTGATCCTGAACGGCGTGGGCGAAATCGTCTCCGCCTACGGACCGACCTGCGCGGCCATCGAAAAAGTCTTCGTGAACGTCAACCCGCAGTCCACGCTGCTGCTGGGGCAGGCGCGCGGCGCTGCCATCACGGCCCTGGTCGGCGCCGACCTCGACGTGGCCGAATACACGGCGGTGCAGGTCAAGCAGGCCGTGGTCGGCACCGGCAAGGCCGCCAAGGCCCAGGTGCAGGACATGGTGTCGCGCCTCTTGAAGCTTCCCGGCCTGCCGGGCACCGACGCCGCCGACGCGCTCGGCGTGGCGATCTGCCACGCCCACAGCATGGACACGCTGTCGCTGGTCGGGGCGTTGGCGCCTACGACCAGCACGCTGCGCATGAAACGCAGCCGCCTCGTCTAAGAACAATAGGACTACAACACATGATCGGTCGTCTCTCCGGAATCCTGCTCGAAAAAGCGCCGCCGCACGTGCTGGTGGACTGCAACGGCGTCGGCTATGAAGTCGACGTGCCGATGAGCACCTTCTACAACCTGCCGCATACCGGCGAAAAGGTGGTGCTGTTCACCCACCTGGTCGTGCGCGAGGACGCGCACCTGCTGTTCGGTTTCGGCAGCGCTTCCGAGCGGGCCTTGTTCCGCCAGCTGATCAAGATTACCGGCATCGGCGCGCGCATGGCCCTGGCGATTCTGTCGGGCATGTCGGTGGCCGACCTGTCGCAGGCCGTCACGCTGCAGGAAGCCGGCCGCCTGGTGAAGATCCCGGGCATCGGCAAGAAGACCGCCGAGCGCCTGCTGCTCGAACTGAAGGGTAAACTCGGCGCCGACATCGGCGTGGTCGGCGGCGCCGTGCGCGACGACGCCCAGGCCGACGTGCTCAATGCGCTGCTCGCATTGGGGTATTCTGACAAGGAAGCGCTACTGGCGATCAAGAACATGCCGGCAGGTAGCAGCGTCTCCGACGGCATCAAGTTCGCACTCAAGGCACTTTCCAAAGCATGAGCATCCAGACCGACAACTTCACCGAGCAGCGCGTCATCGACGCGGCGCCGGCCTCGCCCAACGAAGAGGCAATCGAGCGCGCCTTGCGGCCGAAGCAGCTGGACGAATACGTCGGCCAGGCCAAGATTCGCGACCAGCTCGAAATTTTTATTTCCGCCGCGCGCAAGCGCCGCGAAGCGCTCGACCACACGCTGCTGTTCGGCCCCCCGGGCCTCGGTAAAACCACGCTGGCGCACATCATCGCGCGCGAGATGGGCGTGAACCTGCGCCAGACGTCCGGCCCGGTGCTGGAGCGTCCCGGCGACCTCGCCGCGCTGCTCACCAATCTCGAGCCGAACGACGTGCTCTTCATCGACGAGATCCACCGCCTGTCGCCGGTGGTCGAGGAAATCCTGTACCCGGCGCTCGAGGACTACCAGATCGACATCATGATCGGCGAGGGCCCGGCCGCGCGTTCCGTGAAGCTCGACCTGCAGCCCTTTACGCTGGTCGGCGCCACCACCCGCGCCGGCATGCTGACCAACCCGCTGCGCGACCGCTTCGGCATCGTCGCGCGCCTCGAGTTCTACAACGTCGACGAGCTGACCAAGATCGTCGCCCGCAGCGCCGCGCTGCTCGACGCCCCGATCAACGAGGCCGGTGCGCGCGAGGTCGCCAAGCGCGCGCGCGGCACCCCGCGTATCGCCAACCGCCTGCTGCGCCGCGTGCGCGACTACGCGGAAGTGAAGGGCACCGGCGAAATCACCGTGGAGATGGCCGACCGCGCGCTGAAGATGCTCGATGTCGACACCGTCGGTTTCGATGTCATGGACCGTAAACTCCTGGAAGCCGTGCTGTTCAAGTTCGCCGGCGGCCCGGTGGGCATCGGCAACCTGGCGGCGGCGATCGGCGAAGCGGCCGACACCATCGAGGACGTGCTCGAACCCTACCTGATCCAGCAGGGCTACCTGCAGCGCACCCCGCGCGGCCGGATCGCCACGCCGCTGGCCTACCAGCACTTCGGCGTCACCGCGCCGCGCATCAGCCCCACGGGCGACCTGTGGGATAACCTGCCGCCCGCTTGAACCGCTTGCCGGGCCGGGTTCGCCCGGCCGGTTCCGGAAGTGCCATTGTCACATCCATCTGCTAGTATTTGACAATGCGCCTGGCAAGGCCCTGTTTGTCGAATACCGATGCAAGGAGCCGTGATGAGCAAGCGAAGAGATTTCCTTCGGATTGCATCGCGGCTGGGCATTGGCGCTTGCTTCGCAAGCCTGCTTCCGCGGATCGCGCTGGCCCGGCCGGGACGCGACGCGACTGTGCATTACATCGATCCGGGCGCCGCCGGTCCGGGTGAGGGAACGCTTGCCAGGCCTTTCCGTTCATGGACCAGCGTGTCCTGGCTGCCCGGCCATACCTACCTGCAGAAGCGCGGCACGACGTATTCCGGTGTCTTCCAGGTGGGGGCAAGCGGCAATGCCTTGCAGCCCATCACGATCGGCGCGTATTACCGGTCCAACGGCGCCGACGACGATGCGCAGCCGAAGCCCGTCATCGTCCTGCCGGCGGCGCCCGTCAAGCCGGCCGGCGGCGCCTCGATCGCGGTGCACGGCAAGGAGCGCGATTTCGTCACCTACCGTCAGCTCGACATCCGGAATACCGCCTTGCCGGAAGGGCGCGACGCGGCAATCATCTGGCTGGGCAATGGCTGCGTTTTCGAAGACTGCAATGTGAGGTCGAACTGTGCCGGCGTGTACATCGTCGACAAAAGCCACGTCACCGTCTCCGGCTGTGTGCTCGACGTCATCAGCAGTGGCGCCGCCTATGGCAACCAGGGGATCCTGGTCGCGGGGGACCGCACGGTCGACGATATCCGGCTGCTCGACAATACCGTCCGCCACCGCGGCGGCGGTTCGGCGACCTCCTACGGCATCCGCTGCGAAGCCTACGGCGGCGACGCTGTCCTGACCCGGCTCGTGATCAGCGGAAACCGCGTCTCTCCGCCATCCGGCGTCGCCCATAACCCGAACCGCGGGGCGATCGGCATTTATCTGGTGGGGGGCAAGGCTGCCACGCTGGACAGGAACACCGTGACCGGCATGCTCACCGGCATCTACATCAATGGTGGAGATCTCAGCTACGTGGGCAAGAATAACTGCAGCAACAATATGAATTTCGGCATTCATATCAGCGGCGTTTCCCGGTCATGCACCATCGAGCACAACGTCTGCAATGCCAATGGCGGAGCCATGACCAGCACCTGTTACGGCCGCGGTATCGAGCTCTCGTCCAAGGCCGGCCAGGGCGCGGTATCCGGCCACACGATCCGCTACAACACCTGCCGCTTCAACTACAACTTTGGCGGGCCGCTGGACAACGGATCGGAAGGCGTCGGCATCGGCCTGGACGACGGGGCCAGCAAGTGTTCCATCTACGGGAACGTGGTCTCGGATAACGAAGGCAACGGCATCCAGATGTACGGCAGCAAAAACCGGAGCAGGTGGCCGGACACGGGCGGCCATACGGTCGACTCCAACGAGCTGGATGCGAACTGCAGCTTCTCGGTCCTGAACCGGCGCAAAGGTGGGAAGAAGCCCAGTCCATTCCAGGCCCATATCGCGCTGGCTTACATCTACGGCAGCCCCACGGTCGTCTCCAACAACCGCTTCAAGGGCAAGACCCGCATGGGGATCTACACCGACAGCACGAATGCGAACATCACGCTGCGCAACAATGGCTAGTCCGGCGGCTGCAACACCGGGCACATGACAATTGTCATGCCGAACTGATGGCGCCTGCATCTACAGGCGCCATCGTGTTTTTCGCATACTGGCTGCACACCAACCCATGCGAGGAACACATGAAGTCCACCGTCCTGAAAGCAGTCTCCGCCGCCGCGATCCTGATGCTGGCCGGCGCCGCCTCTGCCGCCCCCACCCTGGTCCAGGACGTGCGCGTCTTCGACGGCGAGCGCGTGCACGAGCGCCGCTCGGTCCTGTTCGACAAGGGCGTCATCGTCGACGCCGACTTCCGCGGCGCGGCCCCACGCGGCGCGCGCGTGGTCGACGGGGCAGGGCGCACGCTGCTGCCGGGCCTGATCGACGCGCACGTGCACGCCTTCCGCTACCTGGAGCTGCCGCTGCTGTTCGGTGTCACCACCCAGGTCGACATGTTCAACGACGTGCAGATCATGCGGGACCTGAGCGCGGCCATGGCGGCCGGGAAGAACAGCGGGCGCGCGGACATGTTCTCGGCCGGCACCCTGGCCACCGCGAAAGGGGGGCACGGCACCCAGTTCGGCATGCCGATCCCGACACTCGCCACGCCGGCCGAAGCCCAGGCCTTCGTGGATGCGCGCATCGCCGAAGGCTCGCACTTCATCAAGATCGTGCTGGAGGACGGCCACGGCGCCCAGCGCATGAACAGCCTGGATATCGCCACCGCCAAGGCCCTGATCGAGGCCGCACACCGGCGCGGCAAGCGGGCCGTCGTGCATGTCAGCACGCTCGAGAACGCGCGTGCCGCGCTCGAGGCCGGCGCGGATGGGCTGGTGCACCTCTTTATCGGCACCGACATCGCGGCGCGCGACGCGCAGGCGCTGGCGCAACTGGCCAAGGCCAGGCGCGCCTTCGTGATCCCGACCTATGTGGTGCTCGAGAGCATGGCGGGCGTGAAGACGGATGGACTGCTGGCCGATCCCACCCTCGCGGCACTGCTGGACAAGGAACAGCGGCAGCCGATGCGATCCAGCTATGGCCAGGCGCCCAAGCCCGACCTCTTGGTGACGCCCAGGGCCGTCATCGCCGCCATGCACCGTGCCGGGGTGCCGGTGCTGGCCGGCACCGATGCCGGCAATGCGGGCACCCAGTACGGCATCAGCATGCACCATGAGCTGGCGGCCTTGGTCGCGGCCGGAATGAGCCCGGGTGCGGCGCTGGCGGCCGCCACCAGCGCGCCGGCGCGCGCCTTCGGCCTCGGCAAGCGCGGGCAGGTGGCGAAGGGCTACAAGGCCGACCTGCTGCTGGTGGAGGGCAACCCGCTGGCGGACATCGCCAGCACCCGCCGCATCGTCGAGGTCTGGAAGGACGGCGAAAGCGCCGAGCCGCTGCGTACGCGCCAGCGCGAGCGGGTGGCCCGGGAAAACGCGACGCCCGGTCTCGCGCCGGTAGCGCTGCCGGCGGATGGGCGCATCAGCCTGTTCAGCAAGGAGAAGCTTGCCGGTCCCTTCGGCATGGGCTGGTCCGCGACCCACGACGGCATGATGGGCGGCGCCTCGAGCGCGACGCTGGAACTGCTTTCCGTCGAAGCCGGCGCCCCGGCGGCGCTGGCGGTGACGGCGCGCGTGGTGAAGACGAACTTCCCCTATCCGTGGGCGGGACTGGCCTTCGGGCCGGGCGCCGGGCCGATGCAGCCGGCCAACCTCAGTGCGGCCAAGACGATTGCGTTCCGGGTGCGTGGCGACGGCAAGCGCTATGCCCTCAGCATGATGTCGCGTGGTACCACCATTCCAGCCACCGTGCCCTTCACCGCCGGCGCCGACTGGAAAGAAGTGTCGGTCCCGCTGAGCAGCTTTCCCGGCATCGATCCATCCCTGCTGACCATGATAGGATTCAATGCCGGCCCCGAGCCTGGCGACTACCGTTTCGAGATCGCCGACGTGCGCCTGCTGGACCGCTAACCCGACCCGCTTCACGACATGAACAAGATCAGACAGGTGCTGGCGGGGCCGTGGCTCCCGCCGGAGCAGGGCAGGATGCCGTACTTCTGGCTGCTGAGCCTGGCCTACATGGGCTGGAAGTACGCCTATGTCCCTCCTGGTGCAGGGGAACTGGCCCTGCTGGTGCTGACGCTGGCCGTGTTCGTGCCGCTCTACCTTGCAAGCTTTTGGGCGCGCGGCCGGCAGGTATTCGTCTTCATGCTGGTTGCCTGCCTGCTGGGTGCCGCCTGGGTGCCCTGGAACCCGGGCGCAGCCACCTTCTTCATCTTCGCCTGCGCCATGGCGGCCGGGATCGCGACAATGAAATACGCCGTGGCGGCGATCGTGGCCGTCATCGTGTTGGCGCTGCTGGCCTCGCTGCAGACGAGCGGGAATATGCGCTTCATGTTCCTGATGCCGATCCTGACCGTCGGCCTGCCGGTGGGCATGGGCGCCTTCATGGATGCGCGCCTGCGCCGCTCGCGCCAGGAGCTGATGCGCAAGCAGGAAGAGGTCGAGCACCTGGCCACCATCGCCGAGCGCGAGCGCATCTCGCGCGACCTGCACGACCTGCTCGGGCATTCGCTCTCGCTGATCGCGCTGAAGGCCGAGCTGGCGCGCAAGCTGGCGCACCGCGACGCGGATGCCTGCGCGCGCGAAGTAGGCGACATCGAAACCAGCGCGCGCCAGGCCCTGGCCGAAGTGCGCGCCGCAGTGACGGGCTACCGCGAGAAGGGCCTGGGGCATGCGCTGGCGAGCGCCCGCGCCAGCCTGGCGGCGGCCGACGTCCGGCTGGAGGAAAACGTGGAGCGCTTCGCGCTGGCGCCGGCCGCCGAGAACGTGCTGGCGCTGGCGCTGCGCGAGGCGGTCACCAACGTGGTGCGCCACGCCGGCGCGCGCCGCTGCAGCGTGTCCCTGGGCCTGGAACACGGCGTGGCGGTGCTGCGCATCCTGGACGACGGCAAGGCGCGCAGCGAGGCCGACATCCGGCACGGCAACGGCTTGTGCGGCATGCGCGAGCGCGCCCAGTCGCTCGGGGGCAGGCTGGCGCTGCGCGCCCGCGCCGGCCTTGAACTCGAACTGCGCGTCCCTGCCGGAGTAGCCTCATGATTCGCATATTGCTGGCCGAAGACCAGGCCCTGGTCCTCGGTGCGATGGCTGCGCTGCTCAGGCTCGAGCCGGATTTCGAGGTGGTCGGCGCCGCCACCAACGGCAGGGAAGCCCTCGCCATGTGCGAGCGGCTCCAGCCCGACATCGTCCTGACCGACATCGAGATGCCCCTGATGACCGGGCTGGAACTGGCGGCCGAGCTGAAGGAGCGCCGCTTGCCGCCGAAGCTGATCGTGGTGACCACCTTCGGGCGCAGCGGCTACCTGCGCCGCGCCCTCGAGGCGGGGGTGCGCGGCTACCTGCTGAAGGATGCGTCGGTGGATTCCCTGGCGGCCGCCATCCGCGCGGTGCACGGCGGCGGGCGTGCGATCGCGCCCGAGCTGGCGCTGGAAAGCTGGAGCGGCGGGGCCGACCCGCTCACCGAGCGCGAACGCCAGGTGCTGCGCCTGGCCGGGGAAGGGCGCAGCAGCAGCGACATCGCGCGCCAGGTGCACCTGTCCGAAGGGACGGTGCGCAACTACCTGTCCGAGGCGATCAGCAAGCTGGGCGCCGCCAACCGGGTCGACGCCTATCGCATGGCGCGCGACGCCGGCTGGCTGTAGCCCGTCCTCAAAGGTGGTGCACGACGGACAGGCGCGACTGGCGGCCTTCGCGGGCGCGCACGCGGCCCGCGCTCGGTCCCTGCAGCATCAGGAGGGTCAGCGCAAGCGACACGATCAGGGTGAAGCCGAGCAGCGCCCCGCTCAGCCACATGGCGGTCGGCTCGGCGCTGCCCCACAGGATCGCGCTGCCGGCCACGAAGGTGAGCAGCAGCGCCGCGGCCGACACCCGGCCCAGCGCGGGCGAGCGCTTGATGCGGTGGCCGGCCATGCCGATGAAGAAGAAGCCCGACGCGGCCAGCAGCATGGCCGCCAGCAGGGCGGCGGAGCTCGACACTTCATGCGCGGAAGCGCCGTTCGGGAACAGCATCACCGGAGGCGCCACCAGCACCAGGATCCCGGCCATCAGGCAGGCCAGACGCAAGAAGATCATTCGACTTTCCTCGTATTGAATTCGTTGTAATAACAACTCAGCAATACGAGACGATATCGAATTTGCAATTATTGCGGCGCGCGAATGAAGCTCAGTGACTGACGCTTTTCGAGAACAGGTTGATCACCGCCACCCCTGCGATGATCAGTCCGAGTCCGGCGATGGCGGGCAGGTCGAGGCGCTGCCCGTAGACGAACCAGCTGATCAGGGAAATCAGCACGATGCCGACCGCCGACCAGATCGCATAGGCGATCCCCGTAGGCAGCACGCGCAGGCTGAAGGTCAGCAGGTAGAAGGACAGGGCATAGCAGCCCACCGTGACCAGGCTGGGGATCGGCCGGGTAAAGCTGTCGGAGGCCTTGAGCGCGGTGGTGCCGATGACCTCCGTGACGATGGCGAAGGCGAGGTAGAGATAGGCTTGGGACTGGGTCATGCGCCCATCATACAGGGCGAGCGGCCGGCGCCTGTGGGCACGGGCCGCTACATGGGGATTACTGCTCGCGGACCCAGGTCTGCGAACGGCCGAACATCGGCGCGCCGATGTAGCCGCGCACTTCCAGCTTGCTGCCGTTGTCCTTCAGGGCCGCCTTGCTCTTGTAGGTCTTGCCCTTGGACGGATCGAGGATCTCGCCGCCGGTGTACTCGTTGCCGTCCTTTTTCAGGCCGGACAGGATGGTCATGCCGATGATCGGCTGGTCCTTGCGCGCGCCTTCGCAGGCGGTGCATTTCGGGTTCTGGTCCTGGTCGGCCGGGCGGAACAGTTTTTCGATCTTGCCGGTCAGGACGCCGTTCTCTTCGGTGATGCGTACGAGGGACTTCGGCTTGCCGGTTTCGTCGTCGATCGTTTTCCAGGTGCCTGCGGCCGAGGTGTTCTGGGCCATGGCAGCCGGTGCGGCGAGGATCAGGGCAATCAGGCTTGCCTGCATCAGTTTACGCATTGTGGGTCTCCATTGTTGTTGTCTGACGGGACCAGTGTAGCAAACTGTATTCACGGCCGGGTCATCGAAATCCGAGGAAGTATTCGAATTGGATGGGTTCCAACAAAAAACGCGGCCGAAGCCGCGTTTTTCGTTTGGCGATGCCGAATCAGGCTGCCGGCAGCTTCGCCAGCTGCTCCTGCATCTTGGCCAGCGTGGCCGAGAAGTTCGCCACGCGTTCCTTCTCCTGCTCCACCACCGCGGCCGGGGCGCGGGCAACGAAGCTTTCGTTCGACAGCTTGCCGCTGGCCTTGGCGATCTCGCCCTGCAGGCGCGCGATCTCTTTCGACAGGCGCTCGCGCTCGGCGGCGACGTCGATCTCGACCTTCAGCATCAGCTTGGTGGTGCCGACGATCGACACGGCGGCCGGCGATTCCGGCAGCGCGTCGACCACCTGCACCTCCTGCAGCTTGCCCAGTGCCTGGATGTAGGGGGCGAACACCGCCATGCGGGCGCGGTCTTCCGCGTTGCCCGGCTCGACGATCAGCGGCACGCGCACCGACGGCGACAGCGACATCTCACCGCGCAGGTTGCGGGTGGCGTCGATCAGGGCCTTGAGCTGTTCCATCCAGGCTTCCGCCTCTTCGCTCACGAACGAGGTATCGGCCAGCGGGTAGGGCTGCAGCATGATCGAATCGCCGGTCTTGCCGGCCAGCGGCGCGATCGCCTGCCACAGGGCTTCGGTCACGAACGGGATGATCGGGTGCGCCAGGCGCAGCACCACTTCCAGCACGCGCAGCAGGGTGTGGCGGGTGGCGCGCTGTTGCGCTTCCGTGCCCTGCTGGACCGAGACCTTGGCCAGTTCCAGGTACCAGTCGCAGTATTCGTACCAGACGAAGTTGTAGATGCTGCTGGCGATGTTGTCGAAGCGGTAGTCGGCAAAGCCCTTGGCGATATCGAGTTCGACGCGGTTCAGCAGGGAGATGATCCAGCGGTCGGCCTGCGACAGGTCTTCCGGATTCGGCTGGCCGCAGTCCTTGCCTTCCGTGTTCATCATCACGAAGCGGGTGGCGTTCCACAGCTTGTTGCAGAAGTTGCGGTAGCCCTCGCAGCGGCCGAGGTCGAAGTTGATGTTGCGGCCCAGCGAAGCGTAGCTCGCCATGGTGAAGCGCACGGCGTCGGTGCCGAAGGCCGGGATCCCCTCCGGGAATTCCTTGCGGGTGGCCTTGGCGATCTTCTCGGCGGCGCGCGGGTCCATCAGGCCGGTGGTGCGCTTGGCCACCAGCGACTCGACGTCGATGCCGTCGATCAGGTCGATCGGGTCGAGCGTGTTGCCCTTCGACTTGGACATCTTCTGGCCCTGGCTGTCGCGCACCAGGCCGTGCACATACACGGTCTCGAACGGCACCTTGCCGGTGAAGTGGGTCGTCATCATCACCATGCGGGCGACCCAGAAGAAGATGATGTCGAAACCGGTCACCAGCACCGACGAGGGCAGGAAGTGCTTCATGTCCGGGGTTTCTTCCGGCCAGCCCATGGTCGAGAAGGGCACCAGGGCCGAGGAGAACCAGGTATCCAGCACGTCGTCGTCGCGGCGCAGTGCGCCGGTGACGCCCTGGGCCGCGGCCTTGGCTTGCGCTTCTTCCTCGGTGCGGGCGACCACGATCTCGCCGTTCTCGCCGTACCAGGCCGGGATGCGGTGGCCCCACCACAGCTGGCGCGAGATGCACCAGTCCTGGATGTTGCCCAGCCACTGGTTGTAGGTGGTGGTCCAGTTCTCGGGCACGAACTTGATCTCGCCGTTGGCCACCTTTTCCAGCGCCACGTCGGTGATCGACTTGCCCGGGTTGAAGGTGCCTTCCGGCGCCGGTTTGCTCATGGCGACGAACCACTGGTCGGTCAGCATCGGCTCGATGACCACGCCGGTGCGGTCGCCGCGCGGCACCATCAGCTTGTGCGGCTTGACTTCGGCCAGCAGGCCTTGCGCCTCCAGGTCGGCGACGATCTGCTTGCGCGCGGCGAAGCGGTCCAGGCCCTGGTACTGGCTCGGGCCGTTCTCGTTGATCTTGGCGTCCAGGGTGAAGATGTTGATCGGCGCGAGGTTGGCGCGCTGGCCGACCGCGTAGTCGTTGAAGTCGTGGGCCGGGGTGATCTTGACGCAGCCGGTGCCGAATTCCTTGTCGACGTAGCTGTCCGCGATCACCGGGATCTGGCGGCCGGTCAGGGGCAGGTTCAGCAGCTTGCCGTGCAGGTGGGTATAGCGTTCGTCGGTCGGGTCCACCGCCACGGCGACGTCGCCCAGCAGGGTTTCCGGACGGGTGGTGGCGACCGTGAGGTGGCCCGAGCCGTCGGCCAGCGGGTACTTGATGTACCACATCGAGCCGTCTTCTTCCTGCGAATCGACTTCCAGGTCCGACACGGCGGTGCCCAGCACCGGATCCCAGTTGACCAGGCGCTTGCCGCGGTAGATCAGGCCCTGTTCGTACAGGCGCACGAAGACTTCCGCCACGGTTTTGCTGCGGCTTTCGTCCATCGTGAAGTATTCGCGCTTCCAGTCCGGCGAGGTGCCCATGCGGCGCATCTGGCCGGTGATGGTGTTGCCCGACTTTTCCTTCCACTCCCAGACCTTCTCGACGAAGGCTTCGCGGCCGAGGTCGTGGCGCGAGATCTTCTGCGCGTCGAGCTGGCGCTCCACCACGATCTGGGTGGCGATGCCGGCGTGGTCGGTGCCCGGGATCCAGGCGGTGTTATAGCCGCGCATGCGGTAGTAGCGGGTCAGGCCGTCCATCACGGTCTGGTTGAAGGCATGGCCCATGTGCAGGGTGCCCGTGACGTTCGGCGGCGGCAGCTGGATGCTGAACGACGGCTTGCCGTCTTCCATGGTGGCGGTGAAGTAACCGCGCTGTTCCCACTCGGTGCGCCAGTATTGTTCAATGTCTGCGGGCTCGAAAGACTTGGCAAGTTCCATGATGTGGTGAGATAAAAATTGTGCGAAAAGAACCATTATAGAGTAGATGCGGCTATAATCCGCCCCGCTGCGTTCCGGAAAGCCGGGCGCGGCACACGCTAGGGGTCCTGCTGTCGCAAACGCGACACGCGGGTGAGAAATACCCTCCGAACCTGATCTGGATAATGCCAGCGAAGGGAAGCAGTCAGAACACGGCCCGGGGCGCGCACGCGCCTGCCTGGCCGATCCTGGCACACTCCTTTGCTGGCTCCGCAAAGGAGCCACATGAACGCACCTCTGAAGTTCGACGCCGCGACCGCCACGGTCGACCAGGCGGCCATCGAACCCTTCCCCAACTCGCGCAAGGTCTACATCGAAGGCAGCCGGCCCGACATCCGCGTGCCGATGCGCGAGATTTCGCAATCCCCGACACCCGACAGCTTCGGCGGCGAGGCGAATCCGCCGCTGTTCGTCTACGACACTTCCGGACCCTACACCGACCCGGCTGCCGGCATTGACATCCGCCGCGGCCTGGGTACACCGCGTACGCCGTGGATCCTCGAACGGGGAGATACCGAGGAGTTGGCGGGCCCGACTTCCGACTACGGCAAGGCGCGCCTGCTTGACCCGGCGCTCACCGCCCTGCGCTTCGAGCTGCAGCGCACCCCGCGCCGCGCCCGCAGCGGGCGCAACGTCACCCAGATGCACTATGCGCGCCAGGGCATCGTGACGCCCGAGATGGAGTTCGTCGCCCTGCGCGAAAACCTGCGCCGCAAGGAATACCTGGCTTCGCTGGTCGATTCCGGTCCCATGGGCGCGCGCGTGGCCAGCCTGCTGTCGCGCCAGCATCCGGGCCAGTCCTTCGGCGCCAGCATCCCCGCCGAGATCACGCCCGAGTTCGTGCGCGACGAGGTGGCCCGTGGCCGCGCCATCATCCCGGCCAACATCAACCACCCGGAAATCGAGCCGATGATCATCGGCCGTAACTTCCTGGTGAAGATCAACGCCAACATCGGCAACTCGGCGGTGACGTCCTCGATCGGCGAGGAAGTGGAAAAGATGACCTGGGCGATCCGCTGGGGCGCCGACAACGTGATGGACCTCTCGACCGGCAAGCACATCCACGAGACGCGCGAGTGGATCATCCGGAATTCGCCGGTGCCGATCGGAACCGTGCCGATCTACCAGGCCCTGGAAAAGGTCGGCGGCAAGGCCGAGGAACTGACTTGGGAGATCTACCGCGACACCCTGATCGAGCAGGCGGAGCAGGGCGTCGACTACTTCACCATCCACGCCGGCGTGCGCCTGGCCTACGTGCCGATGACGGCCAAGCGCCTGACCGGCATCGTCTCGCGCGGCGGTTCCATCATGGCCAAGTGGTGCCTGGCGCACCACAAGGAATCCTTCCTGTACACGCATTTCGAGGAGATCTGCGAGATCATGAAGGCCTATGACGTGTCCTTCAGCCTGGGCGACGGCCTGCGTCCCGGCTCGATCTACGACGCCAACGACGAAGCCCAGCTGGCCGAGCTGAAGACCCTGGGCGAACTGACGCAGATCGCCTGGAAGCACGACGTGCAGACCATGATCGAGGGCCCCGGCCACGTGCCCCTGCACCTGATCAAGGAGAACATGGACCTGCAGCTGGAACAGTGCAGCGAAGCGCCGTTCTACACCCTGGGGCCGCTCACCACCGACATCGCGCCCGGCTACGACCACATCACCTCGGGCATCGGCGCCGCCACCATCGGCTGGTACGGCACCGCCATGCTGTGCTACGTCACGCCCAAGGAGCACCTGGGCCTGCCCGACAAGAACGATGTCAAGGACGGCATCATCACCTACAAGATCGCGGCCCACGCGGCCGACCTGGCCAAGGGCCACCCTGGCGCCCAGCTGCGGGACAACGCCCTGTCGAAGGCGCGCTTCGAATTCCGCTGGGCAGACCAGTTCAACCTCGGCCTCGACCCGGACAAGGCGCGCGCCTTCCACGACGAGACCCTGCCCAAGGAGTCAAGCAAGGTGGCGCACTTCTGCTCGATGTGCGGCCCGCATTTCTGTTCGATGAAAATCACGCAGGAGGTGCGCGAGTATGCCGCCGCCAGCGGCGTGGCCGAAGGGGCCGCGCTGGCGAAGGGCATGGAAGAAAAGGCGATCGAGTTCGTGCGCGGCGGCGCCAGGCTGTACCGGGAGGTCTGATGACGGAGATCGAATTGAACGGCGCCCTGTACCAGGTGCCGGCGGGCGTCTCGCTGCTGGACCTGGCGGGCCAGCTGGGCCTGGCCGAGCAAGCGGTGGCGGTGGCGGTCAACCGCGAAGTGGTGCCGCGCCAGCAGTGGCCGCAGCGCCGGCTGCAGGCCCGCGACAAAGTGGACATCGTGCGCGCCATCGGCGGCGGTTGAAAACAAGGAGATGACAATGAATGCAATCGTAGAGAACGACTTCCTGACCATCGCCGGGCGCCAGTACGCTTCGCGCCTGCTGGTCGGCAGCGGCAAGTACCGCGACCTGGCGCAGACGCGCGAAGCCACCCTGGCAGCCGGCGCCGAGATCGTCACCGTGGCGATCCGCCGCGTGAACATCGGCCAGGACCCGAACGCTCCCAGCCTGCTCGACGTGCTGCCCCTGGAGGAATTCACCATCCTGCCCAACACGGCCGGCTGCTACACGGCGAAAGACGCCGTGTACACGCTGCAGATGGCGCGCGAGCTGCTGGGCGGGCGCAAGCTGGTCAAGCTGGAGGTGCTGGGCGACGAGAAGACCCTGTTCCCCCAGATGCCCGAAACGCTCAAGGCGGCGGAGGTCCTGGTGCGCGACGGTTTCGACGTGATGGTCTATTGCAGCGACGACCCGGTGCAGGCGCGCATCCTGCAGGAGATCGGTTGCGTCGCCGTAATGCCGCTGGCCTCGCTCATCGGTTCCGGCATGGGCATCCTGAATCCCTGGAACCTCTCGCTCATCATCGAGCAGGCATCGGTGCCGGTGCTGGTCGATGCCGGTGTCGGCACGGCCTCGGATGCGGCGATCGCGATGGAGCTCGGCTGCGACGGCGTGCTCATGAACACCGCGATCGCGGCCGCCCACGATCCGGTGCGCATGGCGCGCGCGATGCGCCACGCCGTCATCGCCGGGCGCGAGGCGCGCCTGGCGGGGCGCATGCCGAAGCGCTTCGCGGCCTCGCCCTCGTCGCCGCTGCAGGGCATGGCCACCTGATGGTGCCGACCGTGCTCGTGTTCGCCGGGCTCGACCCCGGCGGCGGGGCAGGGCTGGCGGCGGACATCGCCGCCATCGGCGCCCTCGGCGGCCACGCGCTGCCGGTGGCGACGGCCCTGACCGTCCAGGACAACAACCGGGTGCACGAGGTGCACCCGGTCGACGCCGGCCTGGTCCTGCGCCAGGCCGATGCCCTGGTCGATGCCTTCGGCATCGACGCGGTCAAGATAGGCATTCCCGGCAGCCGCGAGAACGCGGCCGTCATCGCCCGGCTGCTGCGCCGGCTGCGCGCGTCCGCCCCGGCGCTGCCGGTCGTGCTCGACCCGGTGCTGGCCAGCGGCCACGGCGACGCGCTCGGCAAGGGCAACGCCATCGCCGCGCTGGCCGAGCTGCTGCCGCTGGCCACCGTGCTGGTGCCGAACCTGCCGGAGGCGGCGGCGTTGGGGGAGGTCCCCTGCGAGCACGTGCTGGTCACCGGCGGTCATGGCGAGGGAGACATCGTCGTCAACCGCTGGCTGCAGGGCGGGGTGGAGCAGCGCAGCTGGCGCCTGCCGCGCCTGCCGCACAGCTACCACGGCAGCGGCTGCACGCTGGCCGCCGCCATCGCGGCGCGCCTCGCGCTGGGCGACCCGATGGCGCAAGCGCTCGAGCATGCCCAGGACTACTGCCACCAGACACTGGCGCACGCCTTCCGGATTGCGCCCGGACAGCGCATCCCGCGCCGCATCCTGCATACACACTGAAAGGAACATCGTGAAACAACACTTCATGCGCGGGCTCTACCTCGTCACCCCGGACTGGGACGACACCGAACGCCTGCTCGCGGTCACCGACCTCGCCTTGACTGCTGGCGCATCCCTGGTGCAGTACCGCCATAAAAGCGCCAGCCCGGCCTTGCGCGCCGAGCAAGCCGCGGCCCTGCTGGCGCTGTGCCGCAGCCACAACCGGCCGCTCGTGATCAACGACCACATCGACCTGTGCCGCGACCTCGACGCCGACGGCGTGCACGTCGGCGGCACGGACATGTCGGTGGCGCAGGCGCGGGCCCTGCTGGGACCGGGCAAGATCGTCGGCGCCTCCTGCTACGGCGAGCTGAAACTGGCCGAGAACGCCCAGCAGGCGGGCGCCAGCTACGTCGCCTTCGGCGGCTTCTATCCCTCCCCGGTCAAGAAATACAGCTTCGTCACGCCGCCCGAACTGGTCGAGGTCTGGCGCGACCGCGTGGCCCTGCCGATGGTGGTGATCGGCGGCATGACCCCGCTGAATGCGGCACCGCTGGTGCGGCGCGGCGCCTCGATGGTGGCGGCGATCACGAGCGTGTACGCGGCGGCCGACCCGGCGGCGGCCGTGCGCGACTTCTGCGCGCTGTTCCGGCACGCCTGAACTTACAATGGCAGCGTTGCCACTCTTGCCATACCGACCATGCGACCGCTGCGCCTGCTCATCCATACCAGCCGCCACCCCTCGGCCATCCTGCTGCTGGTACAGCTGCTCGGCATGCTGTTGTACCCCTTTATCGAGCACGAACCCGCCGGGCACACGGCCTTCAACGTGTTCGGCATTCTGGTGCTGTCGCTGACCATCCGCATGGTGCGGCGCACGCCGGGCGAGACCCGGATCAGCGTGGCGCTGGCGGTGCCGATCGTGATCCTGCTGGCGCTGCAGACCTTCTACGACCTGCGCGGCACGCTGCTGCCCTGGTCCTCGGCGCTGGAAGCGCTGTTCTACTTCTACGCCGCCGGCAGCCTGATCGCCTACATGATGGAAGACCGCCGGGCCACCACCGACGAGCTGTTCGCCGCCGGCGCCACCTTCACCCTGCTGGCCTGGGGCTTCACCCACCTGTACCTGATGGTGCAGGAACTGCATCCCGGCACCTTCGCGGCCGCCGTCAACGCCTCCGCTCCGCGTACCTGGAGCGAGCTGAATTACCTGAGCTTCGCACTGCTGTCGAGCACCGGCATCGGCGACGTGATTCCGCTCACCGTGCATGCGCGCGCCCTGTGCAGCATCGAGATGCTGGTGGGCGTGATGTACCTCGCGGCCGTGGTGGCGCGCCTGATCGGCTTCACCACCCAGGGCAAGATCTACCGGCGCCGCCCGGATGCCCCGCGTGAATCCTGGGAAGAGGACTAGCGCATCCGTGGTGAATAAAATGCGGCCCGCACGCGCCGTGTTAAGTCTTCAATAAGACGCATGCCTTAACTTGGCGCGGTTTGCAGCACCGGCATCCCGCCATCGCTGCGCCACGTTTCGCGTGCATGATGCCGAAAGCCCGGATACTGAGAACCTTCCTTGCCGTCCTGCTGGCGCCGCTCGCCGCCTATGCGCTCGCCGCCGCCTCTCCCAAGCCGATGTTCGACTACCGCTACAGCTACGAGAACTACCGGATCTGGTCGGATCGACCCATCCCGGGCGAGATCACCGCGGTGCTGGACGACGTGACGCGGCGCCTGCGTACCTCGACCCTGCACCAGCGCGAAACGCCGGTCGAGATCTTCTTCTGCAACGAGCCCTGGCGCCTGTGGCTCTATGGCCGCGCTTTCAGCACCCGCCTGGGCGGGGCGGCCGACGTCTGGCTGACCCGGCAGGTGTTCATCCGCGCCTCCGACATCCCGGCCAACCGCATCCATACACCGAATGGCGGGCCGCTGGCCGATGCCGCGCAGCGCCCGCTGTCCTACTTCATCGCGCACGAGATCACCCACAACGACGTGTCGCGCCGTTTCGGGCGCACGGTCATGCTGCGCTATCCGGAATGGCTGCTGGAAGGCTATGCCGACTACGTGGGCAAGGCGGGCGACTTCGATTTCGAGGACAACCACGCGCTGTTCACTGCCGGCGCCGGCGCCCTCGATCGCGACAGGAGCGGCCTGTACCGCGAATTCCACCTGAAGGTCGCCTACCTGCTCGACAAGAAGGGCTGGACCCTGGAGCAGGTGTTCGCGAATCCGCCCGACGAGGAAGAACTGGACGCCCGCCTGCGCGCGCAGCGCCCACATATGTATCAATTTGCGCCTGCCGTGGATTGACCGGCCGCGGCGCCGCATGCGATATTGCCTTTCTAGCCACTTCCATCGAAAGCATCCGCAATGCGTCTTTACGTCACCGCCCTTGTCCTCGCACTGGCCAGCGCCGGTTGCGCCCAGGTCCCCACCGCCGCCACCATCTCGCCGGAGGCGCTGCGCACCCACGTGCAATACCTCTCCTCCGACCAGCTCGAAGGCCGCGGCACGCCCTCGCGCGGACAGGACCTCGCCACCGACTACATCGCGGCCCAGTTCCGCAAGGCGGGCCTGGAGCCGGCCGGCGACGACGGCTACTTCCAGACCGCGACCTGGCAGTACGCCGAGCGCAAGGCTGACGACGTGAGCCTGAGCGTGCTGGCCGGCGGCAGCACCGTCACCGTGCCGGCCGGCGGCGCGACCGGCAACTTCCTCGATCCGGTGACCCTGGCGGCCACGCCGGCGGTGTTCATGAGCTGGAAGGATGCGCTGGACAACAGCGAAGCCGCCAACGGCAAGGTGCTGGTGGTGCCGGCCCCGCCGGTGCCGCGCGCCGCGCGCCAGCTGCAGGAAAAACTCAAGAGCAAGCCGCTGCTGGTCGTCATGATCGACCGCGAGCGCCGTCATGGCGCCGGTACCGGCGGCTGGCTGATCGATCCGGAGCAGGCTGCGCCGCAGGGCGCGGCGCCGGCTCAGTTGCCTGTCCTGTTGCTGCATGCGCCTGACGCCGCGGCGGCGCTGGAGAAGGGCGGGGCAAGCGTCACGGCACGCGTGGCCGCCCCGAGCATCCGCCCGGTCAAGCTGCGCAACGTGGTCGGCGTGTTGCGCGGTGCCGATCCGGTGCTGAAGAACACCTACGTCCTGATGACGGCGCACCACGACCACGTGGGTATCCGCGACGGCGAGGTCTACAACGGCGCCAACGACGACGCCAGCGGCGTGGTGTCGCTGATCGAGGCCGCCAATGTGCTGGCCGCGCGCAAGGAGCGTCCGCGCCGCAGCATCGTGTTCATGACCTTCTTCGGCGAAGAACTCGGCATGCTGGGCTCGAAGTACTATGCGCGCCACCCGGTGTTCCCGCTGAAGGACACGGTGGTGAACATCAACCTCGAGCAGACCGGCCGCACCGACGACAGCGAAGGCAAGCAGCTCAATTCGATCGCCATGACCGGCTACGACTTCTCGACCCTCGGCGACATGCTCAAGAAGTCCGCCGAGCGCACGGGAGTGCGCCTGTGGAAGCATGCGGCCTTCAGCGACGCCTTCTTCTCGCGCGCCGACAACCAGTCGCTGGCCGACGCCGGCGTGCCGGCGCACACCCTGTCGGTGGCCTACGGCTTCTCGGATTACCACGGCAAGGACGACACCTGGGACAAGCTCGACTACGACAACATGGCGCGCGTCACGCGCATGCTGACCGAAGGCGTGTACGACATCGCCAACGCGACCGAGCGCCCGACCTGGACGGCGGCCCCGAAGGCGGCCAACTACGCCGCCAAGGGGCGCGCGCTCACGGCCGGCGAGGCGGCGGCCAAGTGAGCGGCGGCGCGGTCCTGGTGCGGCGTTTGCTGGCGGACGAGTGGCAGGCCTACCGCGCGATCCGCCTGCGCGCGCTGGCGGATGCGCCCGAGGCCTTCGGCAGCACGCTGGCGCGGGAAGAGGCGCTGCCGGACGATACCTGGGCGACGCGGGTGGCGAAGTCCGCGGTCTCCGGCATCGATTGCGCGCTGGTGGCGGAAGTGGAAGGCCAGCTCGCTGGCCTGCTGTGGGCCAAGGTCGATGCGCAGGATGCCGGCCGGGTGAATTTGTTCCAGATGTGGGTGGCGCCGGAATGGCGCGGCCGCGGCGTGGCGGCGGCCTTGCTGATTGATGCGCTCGGCTGGGCGAGAACGCGCGGAACCCGGGTCGTGCACCTAGGCGTGAACAGCGAGAATGCAGGCGCGCTCAGGCTGTACGAGCGTGCCGGCTTCCACCCGATCGGCGAGCCCTATTTGATGCGGGAGGGCGCCGCGCACATGGAACAGGAAATGCGCCTGCTTCTGGGCGGCGCAGCATAAAAAAATGGGACGCCCGGAGGCGTCCCATTGTCATTGCAGCGCCAGGGCTTAGTTACCGCAGCCCAGCGAAGCGATGCGGTCGCGTGCGGCCTTGGCCTGCACCAGGCCGAAGCCGTACTTGGTGTCGCGGCCGGCGGTGCCCAGGTCGAGCGCGCTCTTGGTGAGCGAAGCGCGCATCTGCGCGGCGGTACAGGTCGGGAAGTAGCTCCACACCAGGGCGGCGACGGCCGACACGTGCGGGGTCGCCATCGAGGTGCCGTCGAAGTAGGCGTAGTTGCTGGCGCGGATGCCGACCGTCGCGCTCTGGCCCAGCTGCTGCTTCATCGCCGCGCCTTCGGTATCGGTCGCGGTGACCGACGGGATGTTGGTCACGGTGGTGCCCAGGGTGCCGCCGAAGGCGCCTGCCACGTTGTTGTACACCACGGCGCCGACGCCGCCGCTGTTCTGGCAATTCGAGACCTTGGTGGCGAAGTCCACGGTGCCGCGCTGGATCAGGCAGACCTTGCCCGAGACGGCGGTGTTGACCTTGTCGCCGATGCCGAAGTCGGCCAGCGGTGCGGTGGCGGTCTTGACCGGCGAGCCTTCCATCGCGCCCGGGGCGTAGGTGCTGCTGCCGACGGTCAGGACGGCTTCCTGGCCGGTGCCCATCGGCACGGTCGACAGGACGCTGACGCCGGGACCGGCCAGTTCGACGCTGCTGTTGTACTGCGAGAAGGTGGCCCACTGCTTGTTCTCGTCGACCGCGCCGACCATGATCACGCTGGCGTAGCCGGCAGGATAGGAAACCACCGTATTGCCGTCGTTACCGGCCGCAGCCAGGCTCAGGACTCCTTTGGAATACAGGGTGTCGAAAGCTTTCTGTTCGGTGGTGCTCTTGCGCCCGCCGCCCAGCGACATGCTGATCACGTTGGCGCCGGCGGCGCCGCACTTGTTGGCGGCCGAGGCCAGGGTCGAGGAATAGGCCCAGCCATCCTTGCCGAACACCTTCACGATGTGCAGCTTGAGCTGCTTGTTGGCGGCCACGCCGACCACGCCGCCCGCGTTGTTGATGGCGGCGATGGTGCCGGCCACGTGGGTGCCGTGGCTGTTCTCGTCGGTGTACCACCAGCCGGTGCCGGCGTCGTATTCGCCGGTGACCGGGTTGGCCGACAGGTCTTCATGGTTGCGGTCGTAGCCCGAGTCGATGATGCAGACCTTGCGGTTGGCGGCGCTGGCGTCCGACAGCAGGTCGGCCTGCACCTGCTTGATGCCGTAAGGGACCAGCTGGCCCGATGCGTACGGGGTGCCGGTCGACGGCGAGGTAAGCGCGAAGGGCTTGCGGATCACGTCTTCTTCGATGTATTCGACGTTCGGGTTGTTCTCCAGTCCTTTCAGCGCGACCGCCGGGACCTCGATGGCCATGGCGTTCATGCCGAAGATTTCGTGCTTGACCGAGCCCTTGGACGCTGCCACCACCGACTTCACCTTGGCAGCGGCACCCGGCTTGAAGGCGACGATGACGCGGGTGGTGTCGGGAGCTGCGGCCTGCGCGTTGCCGAAGACGCCGGCAGCGACCAGGGCTGCCAGGCAAACGCGAAGGGAGGATGCGCGAGTGTTTTTGTCTACCATGTATCTTCTCCGTTTGAAAACAAAGTTATTGCGCCTTTGCTCTGTAGGCTTCGTGCGCTGTTGTGCCACCTCATGGGTGGTGAAATTAGTGTATTTCAAAAGCTTGTATATATGCATACCGAGTTCAACTGTGCGCAGGCAACACTTGATCAGGCACAGCTCGCTACCGATTGTCCATACAAGCCGTCTGTACAACGTGGTATCGTTTCTCCCAAATATCCGCAGCAAACGCACCGTCTGAACCATCCAGCGTGCGCAAACGCCATGGCGCGCCACGCGCATGCCCACTCCTTGTTATCATTTCAAACTTTACGGCGTTGCAATCCGGCGGCGTCCGACGCTCGGTTCAGGAAGGAAAACATGAAGACCAAGGCTGCAGTTGCATGGAAGGCGGGCCATCCGCTCACGATCGAAGAAGTCGAACTCGAAGGCCCGAAGGCCGGCGAGGTGCTGGTCGAGGTCAAGGCGACCGGCATCTGCCACACCGACTACTACACGCTGTCCGGCGCCGATCCGGAAGGCCTGTTCCCGGCCATCCTCGGCCATGAAGGCGCGGGCGTGGTGGTGGACGTCGGCCCGGGCGTCACCAGCCTGCGCAAGGACGACCACGTCATTCCGCTGTACACCCCGGAATGCCGCCAGTGCAAGTTCTGCCTGTCGCAGAAAACCAACCTGTGCCAGGCGATCCGCTCCACGCAAGGCCGCGGCCTGATGCCTGATGCGACTTCGCGCTTCTCGCTGGACGGCAAGCCGCTCTACCACTACATGGGCACCTCGACCTTCTCGAACTACATCGTGGTGCCGGAGATCGCGCTGGCCAAGGTGCGTTCGGACGCGCCCTTCGACAAGATCTGCTACATCGGTTGCGGCGTCACCACCGGCATCGGCGCGGTGATCTTCACGGCGAAAGTGGAGGCGGGCGCCAACGTGGTCGTGTTCGGCCTGGGCGGCATCGGCCTGAACGTGATCCAGGCGGCCAAGATGGTGGGCGCCGACAAGATCATCGGCGTGGACCTGAACCCGGAACGCGAAGCCATGGCGCGCAAGTTCGGCATGACCCACTTCATCAATCCGACCAAGGTCGAGAACGTGGTCGATGCGATCGTCCAGCTGACCGACGGCGGCGCCGACTACAGCTTCGAATGCGTCGGCAACGTCACCACCATGCGCCAGGCGCTGGAGTGCTGCCACAAGGGCTGGGGCCAGTCGATCATCATCGGCGTGGCGGCGGCCGGCCAGGAAATCTCGACCCGTCCGTTCCAGCTGGTGACGGGCCGTGTGTGGAAGGGCTCCGCCTTCGGCGGCGCGCGCGGCCGCACCGACGTGCCGAAGATCGTCGACTGGTACATGGAAAACAAGATCAACATCGACGACCTGATCACCCACCACCTGCCGCTCGAGCGCATCAACGAAGGCTTCGACCTGATGAAGTCGGGCGAGTCGATCCGCTCGGTCGTGGTCTTCTGATACCCGCCGTCCGGCATCCTCGACGCGGCCTCCGGGCCGCGTTTTTTTATTTTTACACCGGGGTCAGGTCTGACATTTGGACACGAACTCGAGCATGAATGCGTTGTATTGCTCAGCTTGTGTCCGAATGTCAGACCTGACCCCCGGCTGCGTTCGGCCTCCGGGCCGCGTTTTTTCATTCTGCCCCGCCATTTCGGCCGCCTGTCGCACCGGGCTGGCCCTCATCCCCGCACACGCCTAGAGTAACTGCATCGCCGGACAGGTCCGGTCCAAAGTAGAAAAAAAGTTCTAGACATTTTTATCTAGAACTTTTAATCTAGTTGCTAACGATGAGGGGACACACCCGATGGACGAATGGTTCGGTACGGCGGCAAGCAGCCTGGCCTGGGCGCTGATCGATTTCCTGTGGCAGGGCCTGCTGGTCGGCTGGGTGGCCGCGCTGCTGCTGGCGCTGATGCGCAAGGCGCGGCCGCAGGCGCGCTACCTGGTGGCTTGCGGCGCGCTGCTGCTGTGCGCGGCCCTGCCGCTGGCCGGAATGGTCGCGCGCATGGCCGAGGCGGACGCCGGCGCGGCCAGTTCCGCCCTGCCCGTGGCAGCGGCGAGCGCGGTGGCGGGCGCCGTGTCGGCGCTGCCGGTGGCCGCCATCGATGCCGGCAAGTTCGCAGGCTGGGAATCCGTCCTGCAGGAGCGCCTGCCGCTGGTGCTGCTGCTCTGGGCGCTGGGCGCCGGCCTGCTGGCCCTGCGCATGGTGCTCGGGCTGGCCTGGGTGCGCCGGCGGACCCGGGCGGGGCAGTACCGGCTCGACCCCGCCTGGCAGGCGCGGCTCGACAGGATGGCGCGGGGCATGGGCATCGCCCGCCGCGTCACCCTGGGACTGGTCGACGACCTGGCCAGTCCAGTGACGGCCGGCTGGTGGCGCCCGGTGGTGCTGGTGCCGGCAGCGCTGGTGTCGGGCATGCCGCCGCAGCTGCTGGAAGCGCTGCTGGCGCACGAACTGGCGCACGTGCGCCGCTGTGACTACGTAGTGAATTTGATCCAGAGCGCGATCGAGATCCTGCTGTTCTACCACCCGGCCGTGTGGTGGCTGTCGAACCGGATCCGCGAAGAGCGTGAACAGATTGCAGATGATGTAGCCGCAAGCACGCTCGGCGAACCGCGGCGCCTGGCACTTGCATTGTCCGAACTGGACCTGTTCCAGTTCACCCCGCAACTTGCCCCAGCAGCACATGGAGGAAATCTTATGTCCCGCATCAAACGCCTGGTTCGTCCCGAAACCGAACCGCTGAACTGGAAGCTGGCGCTTCCGATCCTGGGCCTGGCCACCGCGGCAGTCTTCTATTCCTGGTCGGCGCCGGCCCATGCCGAGGCCGAGCAGCCGGCCCCGGCCCCAGCCCCGCGTGCCGAGCCCGCGCCCCGTCCGCAAGCCGCGCCGGCCGAGCGCCGCGTGGTGCGCAAGGACGGCAGGGAAGAGCCTTATGCCGTGGTGCGCGCCAACGACAAGAACACGAGCATGACCGGCAGCAGCGACGACTGGGACGACATCAAGGAAGCCAAGCGGCGCATTGGCGGCGACTTCCTGTGGTTCCGCGAGGGCGGCCAGGCCTGGTACATCCAGGATGCCGGCGTGCTGGCGAAGGTCGATGCCGCCTGGGCGCCGATGAACCGGCTGGGGGCGCAGATGGACGTGTACGGCAAGGAGATGGACGTGCACGGCAAGAAGATGGATGCGCTCGGCAAGGACATGGACGTAGCGGCGCGCGGCTTCAAGCCGGACGAGGGCAAGCTGCGCGCGGTCGAGGAGCGCATGGAAGCGCTGGGCGAAGAAATGGAGAAGCTCGGCAAGCAGCTGGGCGCGACCGACAGCGTCAAGGAGCGCGAGCGCATCCAGGGCCGCATGAGCGAAGTCGGCCAGCAGATGTCGGCGGCGGGGCAGGAGATCAGCCAGCTGCACAACGGGCCGGGCATGCGCGAGGCGCAGAAGTCGATGGACGCGATCGGGCGCCGCATGAGCGAAGCCGGCAAGCCGATGGATGCGATCGGCAAGAAGATGGGCGCGCTCGGCAAGGAGATGGAGCGCGAGAGCAAGGCGGCCGACAAGACGGTGCGCGCCCTGATCCGCGAAGCGCGCGAGAAGGGGCTGGCAAAGCCAGTGCCGCAGGCGGGCTGACAATCAAGAAAACGGCCTGCCGCTCGGAGCGACAGGCCGCAATTTTACCAACTGGTCAAAAAACGCCGGTGTGCTGCCTCAGCAGCGTAGCGGCGCCGCGACCGGTCTTACTGCTGCGCGATCTTGCCGCGCCATGCACCGGTTTCCGAGCCGCGCTTCTCCAGCAGTTCCTTGAAGTTCTGCAGGTTGCCACGCAGTTCCATGCGAACGGCGCCCATGGCGTCGCCGACGGATTCGATCGCGTTTTCCGGTTCATAGTCCATTTGAACCATGACGCGGCAGCAGTTGTCCGAGATCTTGTGGAAGGTAGCGACACCGCCGTTCTTCACGCCGGTGACGCTGCGCCAGGCGATGCGCTTGTCCGGGATCTGTTCGGTGATTTCGGCATCCCACTCCTTCTCTTCGCCGGCCACGTTGGCGCGCCAGTGCAGGTGCTTGTCGTCGAGCTGGCGGATTTCCTTGACGCTCTTCATGAACTGCGGGAAGTCCTCGAACTGCGTCCACTGGTTATACGCGGTCTTGACCGGAACGTTGATCTCGATGGATTCCGAGACCGACGAGCTGGCGCCATAGCCGCTGCGGTTTTGCTTGAGTTTTTTGGACAGCATCATGCCGCCGACGGCAAGTGCGGCAACGGTAACTACGCGGTTCAGCATAAGTATTCTCCTTTGGCTGGGAAGCCGCTCGCATCTGCAAAATGTTGGCCCGAAACAAGGGATGCGAGACTGATTGCTTCGTAAGGTAATGGTCTGACGGGCCACGCGAACTGTCGCGAATCTCTCGTTAAAATAAGCGAAAAGACAATTGGGCGGCGCGCGAAACGATGGGGCGCTTATACTGATGAGTCTGTTGTTGGCCGCCAGAAAGGAGACCAGGATGAACTTGCAGGGAGGATGTTTCTGCGGTGCAGTTCGGTACACGGTAAGGGGCGAAATTTTCAACAGCACACTGTGTCACTGCACTGATTGCCGTCGGGTATCGGGCGCGCCCGCCCTGGCCTGGTTCAGCGCGCGCCGCGCCGACTTCCGCTTCACGCATGGGGAGCCGCAGCGCTTCGCTTCGAGCGAACACGTGCTGCGCAGTTTTTGCCCGCAGTGCGGCACCACCCTCACTTTCGAAGACGCCCGCTGGCCGGAAGAACTGGACATCGCCAGCGCCAGCCTCGACGACCCCGAACAGGCGCCGCCAGGCGACCACACTTTCGTGCGCAGCCGCCTGAGCTGGATGAAACTGGACGACGGCCTGCCCGCGTACCCGACGACACGGTCGGCCGGAAAATAGCAGCCGCCATATCGCCGGGCCTGCAGCCCTAGCGCCGCCGGATGCTGCCGTCGCTGATCTGGGCCTGCGTGTGCACCAGGTTGGCCTCGAAGGATTGCATCTGCAGGCCAACCGCCGTCAGGTCCATGCCCGAGCTTTCGATGCGCGGGAACAGCTCGTTCTCCTCTTGCTGGATGTGGGCTGTGACGGCTGTGATCAGTTCGCGCATCAGGGTGTCGCTGTGGCTGTCGTCGAGCGACATGCCCTCCAGCGTCGCGACCAGGTCGTCCACCTTCAGGTGGTCCTGCTCGAAGTGGCTGATCAGGGATGCGTCGATGTTGCGCACCGCCGGGTAGACGATCGATTCCTCCAGCCGCGAGTGCATGTGCAGGGCCTGCAGGATCTGGGTCCCGGCCTGCTTCTTCACTTCCTGGCTGTCGCTGTTGAGATACTTGTCGGCCAGCGCACGCACCATGTCGTGGTCGCGAATCAATGCCTTGACCGGCTGGTCGACCGGAAACGTGCCTGCTGCTTTGTCGGCTGCCATACCATCCTCCCTGTCGTATGTACGAATGTGGCCTTTCAGGCTAGTATAGGCGATGGATAAAACAAGGATCGCGTGGTTTTCGCCGCATAGCTGGATGGGCATACAGTAATCACAGCGTTATAATGGCCGGATGCAGAATCTCCTCCATAACCTCAATCCCGAACAGCTCGCCGCCGTCACCCTGCCGTCGCAGAGCGCGCTGATCCTGGCCGGCGCCGGTTCCGGCAAGACGCGTGTGCTGACGACCCGCATCGCCTGGCTGATCCAGACCGGGCAGGTGTCGCCCGCCGGCATCATGGCGGTGACCTTCACCAACAAGGCGGCGAAGGAGATGCTGACCCGCTTGTCCTCGATGCTGCCGATTAATACGCGCGGCATGTGGATCGGCACCTTCCACGGTCTGTGCAACCGGCTGCTGCGCACCCACTACAAGGACGCCGCGCTGCCGCAAGCCTTCCAGATCCTCGATTCGCAGGACCAGCTTTCGCTCATCAAGCGCATGCTGAAGGCGGCCAACGTGGACGATGAAAAATACCCGGCCAAGGCGCTGATGTACTTCATCAACAACGCCAAGGAGCAGGGCCTGCGCGCCAATCGCCTGGAACCGAACGACCCGATCGAGCGCCGCATGATCGAGCTCTACGAACTGTACGAAGGCCAGTGCCAGCGCGAAGGCGTGGTCGATTTCGCCGAGCTGCTGCTGCGCTCGTACGAACTGCTGGCCAGGAACGGCCCGCTGCGCCACCACTACCAGATGCGCTTCCGCCACATCCTGGTCGACGAGTTCCAGGATACCAACGACCTGCAGTACAACCTGCTGAAACTGCTGGCCGGGCATGACGAGGAGGGCGGCGGCGCCATCTTCGCGGTGGGCGACGACGACCAGAGCATCTACGCCTTCCGCGGCGCCAACGTCGGCAACATGCAGGCCTTCGAGCGCGAATTCCGCGTCAAGAACCTGATCAAGCTGGAGCAGAACTACCGCTCCTTCGGCCACATCCTCGACAGCGCCAACTACCTGATCGCCAACAACACCAAGCGTTTGGGGAAGAACCTGCGTACCGACGCGGGGCAGGGCGAGCAGGTGCGCGTGTACGAAGCGGCCAGCGACCTCGAAGAAGCGCAGTGGATCATCGAGGAAGCCAAGAGCCTGATGAAGGACGGCCTGTCGCGCAGCGAGATCGCGATCCTGTACCGCTCCAACGCGCAAAGCCGCGTGATCGAGCATGCGCTGTTCGCGGCCGGCCTGCCCTACACCGTGTACGGCGGCCTGCGCTACTTCCAGCGCGCCGAGGTCAAGCACGCCATCGCTTATCTGCAGCTGATGGACAACCCGCACAACGATTCGGCTTTCCTGCGCGTGGTGAACTTCCCCACGCGCGGCATCGGTGCGCGTTCGATCGAGCAGCTGCAGATGGCGGCCGACTCCTACGGTATTTCGCTCTACGCGGCGGTGCCCTACATGACCGGCAAGGCCGGCGGCGCGCTGGGGAATTTCGTGAAGCTGATCGAATCGGCGCGCTTCGAGACCCAGCAGCTGCCGCTGCCGGAACTGGTGAGCGTGGTGCTGGAACGCAGCGGCCTGCTGCAGCACTACCAGAACGAAAAAGAGGGCGCCGACCGCATCGAGAACCTGGAGCAGATGGTCAATGCCGCCACCCAGTTCGTGCAGGAAGAAGGCTTCGGCCAAGGCGCCCCGGCCCACCTCGGCCCGCAGGCGCTGCCCCAGATCGGCGAAGCCATCGTCAACCAGGACGGCATCGAGATCCTCGATTCCGACGCCCCGCTGGCCAGCGTGATGTCGCCGCTGTCGGCCTTCCTCACCCACGCATCGCTGGAAGCGGGCGACGCCCAGGCCCAGGCCGGGCAGGACGCCCTGCAGCTCATGACCGTGCACTCGGCCAAGGGCCTGGAATTCGACGCCGTGTTCATCACCGGCCTGGAAGAAGGCCTGTTCCCGCACGAGAGCAGCGCGCGCGAACTCGATGGCGTGGACGAAGAGCGACGCCTGATGTACGTGGCGATCACGCGTGCGCGCAAGCGTTTGTACATGAGCTTTACCCAGCAGCGCATGCTGCACGGCCAGACACGCTTCAACATGAAGTCGCGCTTCTTCGACGAACTGCCGGAAGAATCGATCAAGTGGCTGTCGCCGCGCGTCCAGACCAACTGGTTCGCCGGCCGCAAGCAGACCACGGCCTGGGACGACGCCGCCTTCCGCGACGGCTCGGACAACAAGATCGCGCAGCAGATCACCCAGAAGTCCGGCAACGGCTCCGGCTGGCGCGTGGGGGAGAGCGTGTCCCACGCCAAGTTCGGCGAGGGGGTGATCGTGAATATCGAGGGCGGGGCGGGCGCGGCGCGCGCCCAGATCAACTTCGGCGCGGCGGGGATGAAGGTGCTGGATCTGTCGGTGGCGAAGCTGGAGCGCGTCGGCCGCTAACTGCTTTTCGTAGGGTGGGCGGCTTTGCCGCCCACGCGTTCAACCGGCTGAGAGATCATCCGGCCGGGGTCCTCACCCGATAACTATCACCGCGTGGGCGGGAGACCCGCCCACCCTACGGTTTATTTGCTCAGGTTGACCGGGCCGGCCTGCGACCCACCATCCACCGGCTTCCCGAAAATCTGCCGGTACCCCACATACATCGCGCACTGCAGCAGCAGGATGAACAGGAAGATCAGCCACATGATCACCACGCGCGTCATGTTCGAGGCGCCCAGCAGCAGGGTGATCACCATGCAGATGCCGAAGAAGATCGCGAACCAGGCCAGCAGCAGCACGATGAACACGCGGGCGCTGCGCACCACGGCGAAGAAGCTGTAGAACACCGCTTTACCGGCCGTCATCTTCTGCCAGTAGGTGAGCGGGGCGGCGAAACACAGCGACATCAGGGCCGCCACGTCCAGCCCGAAAATCATGAACATCGCCAGGATGTCCGAGCCCGCCACCTGCGGCTGCCCGCCTTCGCGTCCCTGGCGCGCCACCTGTTCCCAGAAGCCCGGATCGACCGCGAAGCGCGTGATCACGGCCATCAGGAGCGACACGGCCAGGTAGATCAGGCCCACCTTGCACAAATCCTTCACCACCGGCTGGCGGAAGCCCGTCAGCAGCACACCGGGCGTGACCCGTTCGCCGTTCTCGATCATCAGGCAGGCCTTCATGAAGGCCATCGAGAACGACGGGATCAGGACCACCGCGATCATCGGCCCGAGCAGCGGCACGGCACTGATGCCGATGCTGATCAGGATGTTCGCGAACAGCAGCGTGGTCAGCGCGGCCGGTTGTTTGCGGAACAGACCGGCGCCTTGCTTGAGCCAGTGCCAGCCGGTGATTGCAGGAATAGAGTTCATGTAGGCAGTTGGGGCGCGCCGCGTTCGATGCGGGCGCGCAGGATGCGTTCGAAGTGGGTGGGGTCGTGGGGCGTGAGCAGTTCTGCTTCACGCGGAATATGCAGATCATACAGGCGCGACAGCCAGAAGCGCAGCGCGCCCGCACGCAGCATCGGCAGCCAGGCAGCCTGTTCTTCCTGGGTGAACGGGCGCACGGCGTGATAGGCCTCGAGCAGGGCGCGCACGCGTGCCTCATCGAGCACGCCGCTTGCCAGGTCGACGCACCAGTCGTTGACGGTCACGGCGACGTCGAACAGCCAGGTGTCGACGCCGGCAAAGTAGAAGTCGAAGCAGCCGCTCAGGCGCTCGCCTTCGAACATCACGTTGTTGCGGAACAGGTCGGCGTGCACCGGGCCGCGGGTGAGCGCGGCATAGGTGGCGGTGCGCGCGAAGTCGCTCTGGAAGCCGACTTCATTGCGCAGCAGGTCCGCTTCGGCTTGCGAGATCAGCGGCAGCACGGTGGGCGCGGTCGCCGTGATCCAGTCCAGGCCGCGCAGGTTGGGCTGGTGCAGGGCGAAGTCTTGCCCGGCCAGGTGCATGCGCGCCAGCATGCCGCCGACTTCGGCGCAGTGCGCCGGTTGCGGATCGAGCTGCGAGGCGCCGCTCAGGCGGCTGACGATGATGGCCGGCTTGCCCTGCAGGGTGACGACCAGTTCGCCGTCGATCGTCGGCACCGGCGCCGGCACCGGAATGCCGCGCTCGGCCAGGTGGCGCATCAGCTGCACATAGAAGGGCAGTTGTTCGAAGCGGAGGTTCTCGAAGATGGTCAGCACGAATTCCCCACGCTCGGTGGTGAGGAAGAAGTTGCTGTTATCGATGCCGGAGGAAATGCCCTGGAGCGCGAGGGCGTCGCCGAGGGGGAACTGCTTGATCCACTGGGAAAGGTCGTCCAGCGAGACCGCGGTAAAAACTGCCATGAGCTAGCAACAAAGTGAGGGTCGGCTGCGGCCGGTGGCCGCAGCGTCAGGATTATTTTTTTTCGACGGGTTCCAGTGGTGGCGGGGGCGGCACATCGGCGCGCGCGGGCACGCCTGCCTTGGCCGGCGCAGGCGACGGGGCCGTGTTGGCCTGGTCGGTCTGCTGCTTTTTCGGATTGCCGAAGTCGAATTCCATGACCTGCCATTGTGGGGCGCGGATCGCGCTGCTCTGGGCGTCGCCGGGTTGGGCGTTTCCTGGTGCAACGTTGGGTTTCATGATGTAGCGGCTCTTGCCGCTTTGCACTTCCACTTCGGTGACCGAACCGTCGTTGCCCCGCTTTTCGGTGATGCGGGTGCGTTCTTTCGGCGGAATGGTGGTCGCCGGCGTGTCGCTGCCCGGCTCGATACGCTCGAGCTGGGGCGGGGTTTGCGCCGGGCGCTGTTGGGCGGGAGCCTGCTGTTGTGCCTGCGCCGCGGCCAGGCCGGTGTGCGCGATGAGGCACAGCGTCAGAAGTTTCAGGCGGGAAGATGTGCGCAACATGATGGTCACCTTGTGTCGTTTGGTTCATTGTAACAAACAGACACGCTTCCCTGTGAAAAGTGTGTGGAAGTTCGGCCAGGCCGATTCTGCGATAATGCCGGACACTTTGGCGCGGTCGCGCCGGCCTTATTTTGAGATGTCTCCCTATGGAAAATACCCTGCTGCTCGTTGACGGCTCCAGCTACCTCTACCGCGCCTACCACGCGCTGCCCGACCTGCGCAGCCCGGACGGTTTCCCGACCGGCGCCATGCACGGGATGGTCAACATGCTGCGCCGCCTGCGCGCCGACTACCCGGCCGCCTACATCGCCTGCGTGTTCGACGCCAAGGGCAAGACCTTCCGCGACGACCTCTACCCGGAATACAAGGCCACCCGCGCCTCGATGCCGGAAGACCTGGGCAAGCAGATCGAACCGATCCACGAAGTGGTGCGCCACCTCGGCTGGCCGATCCTGATGGTCGAGGGCGTCGAGGCCGACGACGTGATCGGCACCCTGGCCGTGCAGGCCGCCGCGCGCGGCATGAAGACCATCATCTCGACCGGCGACAAGGACCTGGCCCAGCTGGTCAACGACAAGGTCATGCTCGTCAATACGATGAGCAACGAGAAGCTGGACGAGGCCGGCGTGCTGGCCAAGTTCGGCGTGGCGCCGAACCGCATCATCGACTACCTCACCCTGATCGGCGACACCGTCGACAACGTCCCGGGCGTGAGCAAGTGCGGCCCGAAGACGGCGGTGAAGTGGCTGACCCTGCACGGCTCGCTCGACGGCGTGATCGAGAACGCCCATGCGATCGGCGGCGCGGTCGGCGAGAACCTGCGCGCCGCGCTCGAATGGCTGCCGAAGGGCCGCGAGCTGATCACCGTGAAAACCGACTGCGACCTGGTGAGCCACGTGGTCTCCTTCGAGGAAACCCTGGTCGGCCGTCCCGAAGACGCCGAGGCGCTGCGCGACTTCTTCCAGCGCTACGGCTTCAAGACCATGCTGCGCGACCTGGGCGGCGCAGCCCGTGCCGACGGCGCAGTGGCGCCGGCGCGCGGCGCGGGTCCCGGCGGCGCACCGCTCAATTCCCCCGAAGGGGCATCCGGCACGCTGCCCGGCATGGCCATCATCAAGGGCGAATATGAGACCATCCTCACCGACGAACAGCTGGACAAATGGCTGGCGCTGATCGACGCGGCCGAACTGACCTCGGTCGACACCGAGACCACCTCGCTCGACCCATTGACGGCCGAGATGGTCGGCATCTCGCTGTCGGTGGAGGCCGGCAAGGGCGCCTACATCCCGGTGGCGCACCGCTACGCCGGCGCGCCCGACCAGCTAGGTCGCGAGCACGTCCTGGAGCGCATGCGTTCCTGGCTGGAGAACCCGGCCAAGCCCAAGCTGGGCCAGAACCTGAAGTACGACATGCACATCTTCGAGAACCACGGCATCAAGTTGAAGGGGATCGTGCACGACACCCTGCTGCAGTCCTACGTGTTCGAGTCGCACAAGCCGCACGACATGGACACCATGGCGATGCGCCACCTCGGCTACACCACGATTCCATTCGTCGACGTGTGCGGCAAGGGCGCCAACATGATCTGCTTCGACCAGGTCGAGCTGGGCCGCGCCACCGAGTACGCCGGCGAGGATTCCGACATCACCCTGCGCCTGCACCACACCATGCTGCCGCACGTCGAGAGCGACGCCGGACTCACCCGCATCTACCGCGAGATCGAGATGCCGACCATGGAAGTGCTGCAGAAGATCGAGCGCAACGGCGTGCTGATCGACTCGGAACTGCTGGCGGTGCAGTCGGGCGAGCTGGGCGCGCGCATGCTGGAGCTGGAACAGCAGGCCTATGAACTGGCCGGTGGTCCCTTCAACCTCGGTTCGCCCAAGCAGATCGGCGAGATTTTCTTCGTCAAGCTCGGCCTGCCGGTGATCAAGAAGACCGCCACCGGCGCGCCGTCCACCGACGAAGAGGTGCTGCAGAAGCTGGCCGAGGACTACCCGCTGCCGAAGATCCTGCTCGAGCACCGCGGCATGTCCAAGCTGAAGTCGACCTATACCGACAAGCTGCCCAAGATGGTCAATCCGAAGACCGGCCGCGTGCACACCAATTATGCGCAGGCGGTGGCGATCACCGGCCGCCTGTCCTCGAACGAGCCGAACCTGCAGAATATCCCGGTGCGTAACGCGGAAGGGCGCCGCATCCGCGAAGCCTTCATCGCGCCGCCCGGCAGCGTGATCGTCTCGGCCGACTATTCGCAGATCGAGCTGCGCATCATGGCGCACATCTCGGGCGACCCGGCCATGCTGAAGGCCTTCGCCGAAGGCGAGGACATCCACCGCGCCACCGCCGCCGAGATCTTCGGCATCCCGCCCGAAGAAGTGCAGAGCGAGCAGCGCCGCTACGCCAAGGTGATCAACTTCGGCCTGATCTACGGCATGAGCGCCTTCGGCCTGGCCCAGAACCTGGGCATCGAGCGCGGCGCGGCGTCCAACTACATCGAGCGCTACTTCGCCCGCTTCGCCGGCGTGAAGCAGTACATGGACGAGACCCGCCTGCAGGCCAAGGCGCGCGGCTACGTGGAGACCGTGTTCGGGCGCCGCCTGTGGCTCCCCGAGATCAACTCGCCGAACGGCCCGCGCCGCGCCGGCGCCGAACGCGCGGCGATCAACGCGCCGATGCAGGGCACCGCGGCCGACCTGATCAAGCTGGCGATGATCGCGGTGCAGAATTGGCTGGAAACCGACAAGCTCGGCACCCGCATGATCATGCAGGTGCACGACGAACTGGTGCTCGAAGTGCCCCAAGCCGAGCTGGAACTGGTGCGCGTAAAGCTGCCGGAACTGATGGCGGGCGTGGCCACGCTGAACGTGCCGCTGGTCGCCGAGACCGGCGTGGGACCGAACTGGGAGCAAGCTCACTGAGCTTGCGCTAACAAAGGATCGACATATGCAAGAACGAAAACTGGGCCGTACCGGCGTCAAGGTTTCTGAAATCGGTTTCGGCGCCTGGGCCATCGGCGGCGCCTGGGGCGACGTCAGCATGGAAGATGCCAAGGCCGCCCTGCATGCGGCCCTGGACCAGGGCTGTACTTTCATCGATACCGCCGACGTCTACGGCGACGGCCGCTCGGAACAGATCATCGCGGAGGTGCTGGCGGAACGTGGCGGTGAAAAGCCGTTCGTTGCCACCAAGGCGGGCCGCCGCCTGGCTCCGCACATGGCGGAAGGCTATACCAAGGCGAACCTGAGCGACTTCGTGGAGCGCTCGCTGCGCAACCTGCGTGTCGATTGCCTGGACCTGGTGCAGCTGCATTGCCCGCCGCCCGCGGTGTTTTACCGGCCCGAGGTCTTCCAGGCGATGGACGAGCTGGTTGCCGAGGGCAAGGTGCGGCATTACGGCGTTTCGGTCGAAAAGGTGGAAGAGGCGCTGAAGGCCATCGAATACCCGAACATGGCGACCGTGCAGATCATCTACAACATCTTCCGCCAGCGTCCCGCCACGCTGTTCTTCGAGCAAGCGAAGAAGCGCGATATCGGCGTGATCGTGCGGGTACCGCTGGCTTCGGGACTCCTGACCGGCAAGATGAGCGCCGATACCGCATTCGCCGCCGACGACCACCGCGCCTTCAACCGCAATGGCGAGGCATTCGACAAGGGGGAAACCTTCGCCGGCGTTCCCTACCCATTGGCCTTGGAAGCGGTCGAGCACATCCGCAAGCTGGTCCCCGGCGACGCGTCGATGGCGCAATTCGCCCTGCGCTGGATCCTGATGGAAGAGGGCGTCAGCACCGTGATCCCGGGAGCCAGGAACGCCGCGCAGGCAAGGTCGAACACCGAAGCGGCCGCGCTGGCGCCGCTCGCGCCGGAAGTCATGTCCGAACTGCGTGCACTCTACCGCGAGATGATCGCGCCTCACGTTCATCATCTCTGGTAGCCGGGCTTTCGCCCAGGCCGGCACCTTCATTCGGCCAGTTGCAGGCCGTTCTCGTCGCACCAGCGCCGCAGCGCGCTGCGGGTGGCTTCCGCATGAAAACGTTCCCAGGCTTCGCCCGCGCCGCGCTCCTCCAGCAGGCGGGCGAAGCCTTCGGTGTTACGGTCGCGGAACATGTCGCGCACGGCCTCCTGCTCGTCGGCCAGGTGGGTAGCCGCAAAGCGCAGCACCAGCCCGTCTCCGATGCCGAGCGTGCCCGCGGGCGGTACGGAAACGTAGCGCGCGTCGTCGCCGGACGCCGAGGGCGTTGGCGCCTCCTCGTCCATGTACTCGTCGTTCAGGAGGTGGATCATGCCTGTTTCGCGCGACACCATGGCCGTGACCGACCCGCCGCCATCCTCGACCATCATGGCCGCTCCTTCGAGTTCATCCAGATTGACTGTTGACATGGCTAATCCTGTGCGAGTAGTCAGAGGAAGCAGTATGAAGCGCCTGCGTGCGACGGGTGCGCACGGTTAGCGGCAAAGTGAGCTTCCGTGACTTTTTCTGCGTGGCAAGGTGCTATGCTGGGTTCAACGGCCGGGCTCGGCCGTCGGCTCCCGGGAACTGAAATGCGCAAACTCATCTTGATTGGAATCGCGGCGCTCGCCATCGTCCATCCGCTCCGGGCGGCACCGGCGGCCGGCAACAGCCCATCCTCGGCCAAACCGGCTGGTGTGGCGCAAGCGGTGACGGTGACGGTCGACACCGATTCCACCAAAGCCGTGCTCGACGCGGTCCTGAACCCTGCGCTCACCATGGCGGAAGCGCTGCGCATCGCCGCCTTGCCCGGCAACCAAGGGCTGATCCGCAAGGCACGTTCCTATGGCCGGCCAGGCACGGACGAGCTGTTCGCGAAAGCGCTGGTGGCCGCGGCACAGCGCGACGATGCCGCGGAGGATCCCGGCAAGTTTCGCTTCGGGCCGGTACGCGAGCATGCTGCGCAGATCAGGGCCACCCTGGCGAAGCTGGAGGATCCCGCTTCCCATCTGCTGGCACGCGTCAAGGCCAGGATTGCCGAGTTCACCCCGTCCAGCCTCGGCGGACATGTGACGGGCTATCTGATCGTTGGCGGAACTTCGGGCGGCTTCGCCTTCGGCGGGCCGGAGTTTTTCCTCAACCTGGACAGGTTCCCGTCCGCGGCGCTCGCCGCCACGATCATGGAGCATGAGCTGTTCCACGCGATCCAGGGCATTGCCCGGGCATCGTCGCCTACGGCGGATGCCGCCTGCCTGGCGAAGATCCCGCACAGCGAGGAGCTGTCGCGGCTATTCATGTCCCTCGAGATGGAAGGCAGTGCCAGCCTGGTTGGCGATGTTTCCGCCATCCCCGCAGGAATCGACGAGGAAAGCGACAAGGTGCGCAAACAGACGCTTCGCAGGATCGACCAGGTCGGCCAGAGCATCACGCTGCTGGAGCTGTCGACCCACGGCCTGAGGACCGGGGCGCAGGTCAGCTACGGCGACATCTATGCGCTGGGCTTCTATGGCGACGAGGTGCTCTATGCCCTCGGTTACGTCATGGCCCGCGCCATCGCCTCCGAGGAAGGAAAGGGCGCGATTGCCGCGTTGACCGGACGGCCCGGCGCGCTGTTCGTGCAGCGCTACCGCAAGCTGAAAAACTACGGCAAATCGGAGGATGTTCCGGTGCTGTTTCCTGCAACATTGCAAGCTGCGGAACAGCTTGCGGCCTGTGCGGAAGGCGCGCGCTGATCGAGCGCCCCTGTCGGCATGATCGCCGCTCCGGTATCATGCGGGGATGAATGCGATTTCTTTTCAACCGTTTGTCATTGGTGTCGCCGGCGGCAGCGGCAGCGGCAAGTCAACGGTGACCCAACAAGTACTGGCCTCGTTCGGCGCCGAGATGGTGTCGGTGGTGATGCAGGACGATTACTACCGCGACCAGTCCGACCTCACCCCCGAAGTGCGCCGCAGGCAGAATTACGACCATCCGGACGCCTTCGACTGGCCTCTGCTGGTGGAGCACGTTCGGGCCCTGCGCAATGGCGAAACGATCCAGATGCCGGTGTACGACTTCACGATCGACAACCGCTCCAACCAGACCATCCCCGTCAAGCCGGCCCCGGTGATCGTCATCGAAGGCCTGTTCGCCCTGTATGACGCCGATCTGCGCGACATGATGTCGCTGAAGATCTTTGTCGACACCGCCGCCGACGTCCGCTTCATCCGCCGCATGCAGCGCGATGTGGCCGAACGCGGACGCTCGGTGGAGAGCATCGTCAACCAGTACCTGGAAACGGTACGCCCGATGCACAAGCAGTTCATCGAGCCGACCAAGCGCAATGCCGACGTCATCCTGCCGCACGGTGCGAATGGTCCGGCAGTCGATGTGATTACCACCAAGGTGGCGAGCGTCATCGGCCAGCTGAAGCGGCGTTCGACCGATCACTGACAGCCTGTTCCGTTGCATTTCGGGCAGCTAAACGCTGCTCATCTGTAAAGACTGTAAGCAACTGTTTCAAAGTGCGTAAGGTCACGTAACAGTTGCTTTTTGGAATGCTAGGATCCTTTCGAAGCTGCTTTTGGCAGACCCAAGAAAGGTAATCCATAACATGTTCCAGACCAAAGCCCGCATTGCCCTCGTCGGCGCCACCGCCCTCAGCGCCGCTGTCCTGTCCGCCTGTGGCGGCGGTGGCGGCAGCGAAGCCTCGCCCAGTACTCCCGTCAGCACCCTCGGCACCCTGGCCGTGTCGATGACCGACGACCCGGCCTGCGGCTTCGACGCCGTCAACGTCACCGTTTCGAAAGTGCGCGTACACCGCAGCGAAGGCGCGTCGGAGCTCGATACCGGCTGGACCGACATCACGGTGAACCCGGCGAAGAAGATCAACCTGCTGAACCTGAGCAACGGCGTGCTCGAAGCGCTTGGCCAGACCTCGCTCGAAGCAGGGCGCTACACCCAGCTGCGCCTGGTCTTGGACAGCAATGGCAACACCGTGGTGCCGACCGCCGGCAAGACCGAGCAGCCGCTCGAGACGCCAAGCGGCATCCAGAGCGGCATCAAGCTGGTCGGGAATGTCGAGGTGACGGCCGGCCGGAAGACCGACGTCGTGCTCGACTTCGACGCCTGCAAGTCGGTGCTCACCCGCGGCAAGGGCAGCTATGCGCTCAAGCCCGTGGTGAAGGTGGTGCCGGCGACCCTGAACGGCATCTCCGGTTTCGTCAGCACCGCACTGCTGGGCCGCAGCGTGCAGGTCTCGGCGCAGCAGAACGGCCAGATCGTCAGCGCCACCACGCCGAACCCCAGCACCGGCGAATTCGTGCTCTCGCGTCTCGCGCCGGGCAACTACGACGTCGTCATCACCGCCAACGACAGCGCGGCCAGCGTGGTGGCAGGCGTGCCGGTTGCCTCGACCAGCAGCACCACGGTCCTGAGCACCTCGGCAGCGCCGATCCTGCTGGCGCCGGGCAACACCGGTTCGATCGGCGGCACCGTGACCATGACGCCGTCCGGTACCGAAGCCGCTTACGTCTCGGCCAAGCAGAGCTTCGCGGCCGGTCCGACCGTCACCATCAAGTACCAGGGCGCCGACCTGGCCGGCGGCGCCTACACGATCGCCAGCCTGCCGGTGACGGCGCCGCAGTTCGCGACCTATACCAGCACGCTGCCGCTGGCCTTCAGCGCCAGCACCGCGGCGCCGGCCGGGAAGTACCGCGTCGAGGCGGCAGCCACCGGCTATGTCAGCAAGTCGGTCGACAACGTCGACATCGGCACCGCCAACCAGTCGAACGTCAATTTCGCATTGACTCGCTGAGCTCGACAGCAAACGTGCGCCCCTCCGGACTTTGCTAAGATAGCAAGCCTGTCCAACACAACCGGAGGGGCCACATGAAAGATCTCATTCGCGATGCCGAAAGCCTGCTGTCCGCCAGTTCCTTCAGCGAGGGCGTCGACCGCCGCGTCTTCCTGAAAGCCGCCGCGGGCGGCGGATTCGCCGTCGCCGCGCTGCCGGTGGTGGCGCAGACCCAGATCCAGACCAGTACCGAGGGCCTGGACGCCGCCGACCACATTGTCGTCGTCAACGGCCAGGACGTGCCGGTCTACCGCGCCCAGCCCAAGGACCGTACCAACCTGCCGGTGGTGCTGGTCATCTCCGAGATCTTCGGCGTCCACGAGCACATCAAGGACGTGGTGCGCCGCTTCGCCAAGGCCGGCTACCTGGCCGTGGCCCCGGACCTGTTCGTGCGCCAGGGCGACGCCACCAAGGCCCCGGACACCGGCACCCTGATGAAGACCATCATCGCCAAGGTCCCGGACGCCCAGGTCATGACCGACCTCGACACCATCGTCAAGTGGACCAAGCAGCGCGGCGGGAACACCGCCAAGCTGGGCATCACCGGTTTCTGCTGGGGCGGCCGCATCACCTGGCTGTACGCGGCGCACAACCCGGACGTCAAGGCCGGCGTGGCCTGGTATGGCCGCCTGGTGGGCGAGACCAACCCGCTGCAGCCGAAGCACCCGATCGACATCGCCCAGAACCTGAAGGTGCCGGTGCTCGGCCTGTACGGCGCCAAGGACAACGGCATCCCGCTGGATTCGGTGGAGCGCATGCGCAAGGCGCTCGACGCCGGCAACAGCCGCTCGATGATCCACGTGTACCCGAACTCGGGCCACGCCTTCCACGCCGACTACCGCCCGAGCTTCAATGCGGCCGACGCCAAGGACGGCTGGGCCAAGGCGCTGGACTGGTTCTCGAAGCACGGCGTGGCCTGATCTTGCACAGGCGCGGACCGGGCAGGGTACAATGCCCGGTTTGCTGCTCTGCGCAAGACCAGAACTAGAGGCCTCAAATCGACCCCGTCCTATCTTCCATCCTGCTGGCGACCGTGATCGCCGGCGTCGCCAGCATCACCGGCGCTGCCGTGTTTTCGTTCGCGCTGCTGTCGAAGGTGGTCGAACGGATGGTCAGCCTGTCGGTCGGCATCATGCTGGCCACCTCGTTGCTGCACGCGCTGCCGGAAGCCTTCGAATCGGGCGCCGACCCGCGCAGCCTGTTCGCCACCCTGCTGGGCGGCCTGCTGGCTTTCTTCGTGCTGGAGAAGCTGGCGATCCTGCGCCACTCGCACCACCACGAGGGCGACGGCCACCACCACGCGCACGGCCATGACGCCCACCAGGCCGGCAAATCCGGCTGGATGATCCTGCTGGGCGACGCGATGCACAACTTCACCGACGGCATCCTGATCGCCGCGGCCTTCCTCGCCAATCCGGAACTGGGCATCGTCACCGCGCTGGCCATCGTCGCCCACGAGATCCCGCAGGAGATCGGCGACTTCATCGTGCTGCTCAACGCCGGCTTCTCGCGCCTGCGCGCCTATGTCTTCAACCTGCTGTGCAGCCTGATGGCGGTGGCGGGCGGCCTGCTCGGCTACTTCACGCTGGACCAGGCCAGCGGCCTGATTCCCTACGTGCTGGTGTTCGCCTCCTCGGGCTTCATCTACATCGCGGTCAGCGACCTGATGCCGCAGATGCAGCGCCGCGCCACGGTGCGCGAATCGGTGCCGCAGGTGGCCCTGATCGCGCTCGGCGTGGCGATCGTGGTGATGCTGAACCACGCTTATTAAGCGACATCTTCCTTTCTCCTGAAGCTCGCGACTCCCCGCAAGGGGAGTGCGCATGCCCGCGTCCGCCTGTTGCGCTGCTAATGATAATGACTTATCATTACCGCAGAACTCAACAAAGGAAGCCTTGCCATGTCCACTTCGACCTTCCCCCGCACGCCGCTCGCGCTGGCGATCCTGTTTGCCTTCGGCGCCCCGCTGGCGCACGCGCAGAACGACAGCCGCCTGCAGGCCGATCCCGACACCGTCCCGACCGTGGTGGTCTCCGCCAGCGCCCTCGGCGTGGTGAGCGACGACATGATCACGCCGGTGACCTCGCTCGGCGGCGGTGAACTGGTGCGGGTGCGCGAGTCGACCCTGGGCGAGACCCTGGCCAACCAGCCGGGCATCAACTCGAGCCACTTCGGCGCGGGCGCCAGCCGCCCGGTCATCCGCGGCATGGACGGCCCGCGCGTGAAGATCCTGTCGGACGGCGCGGAAGTGCAGGACGCCTCCACCATCAGCCCCGACCACGCCGTCGGTTTCGAACCTGTCCTGGCCGAGCGCATCGAAGTGCTGCGCGGCCCGTCGGCGCTGGCCTATGGCGGCGGCGCGGTCGGCGGCGTGGTGAACATCCTGGACCGCAAGATCCCGACCCGGGTGCCGGAGAATGGTGTCGAAGGCAGCGCCGAAGTACGCGCCAATTCGGTGGCGCGCGAGAAGACCGGGGCGTTCGAGGTGACCGGCGGCAGCGGCAACTTCGCCGTCCATGCCGAGGGCGTCAAGCGCGACGCCGGCGAATACCGCGTCGGCAAGGGCTGGGATGAAGGCAAGCGCGTCCCCGGCAGCTACAAGGACACCGAGAGCGGTACCGTGGGCCTGTCCTGGGTCGGCGAGCGCGGCTACCTGGGCGCGGCCTACACCAAGGAGCGCACCGAATACGGCATTCCCGGCCACAACCATGAATTCGAAAGCTGCCATCCGCACGGTGACCACCTGCATTGCGGCGGCCACGACGACCACGATGACCACGCCGGCCACGACCACGATCACGAGCATGGCCACGAAGAGGTGCCGGTCGTGAAGCTGGACAGCGACCGCTGGGACCTGCGCGGCGAGTACCGCAACCCGTTGCCGGGCTTCGCCAAGGCGCGCCTGCGCGCCTCGCTCACCGACTACCGCCACGACGAGCTGGAAGAGGGCGTGGTCGCCACCAGTTTCATGAACAAGGCGCACGACGCCCGCGTCGAGCTGGAACACAATCCGGTCGCGGGTTGGCGCGGCGTCGTCGGCGCGCAGACCACGCGCCGCGATTTCCGTACCGAGGGCGACGAAGCCTATGTGCCGCCGACCGTCACGAAGAAGCACGCGGTGTTCGTCACCGAGGAATACAAGCTGGACAACTGGCGCTTCGAAGCCGGCGCCCGCCACGAGTGGCAGGACATCCGGGTCGACAGCGCAAGCCAGCGCGATACCGACGCACGCGGCACCTCGGTGGCGCTGGGCGCGGTCTGGAAGTTCCAGCCGCAGTACTCGCTGCGTGCCGGCATCGCCCGCAGCCACCGCCTGCCGACTTCGGAAGAACTGTATGCGGACGGCGTGCACCTGGCCACCGCGACCTACGAGATCGGCAACCAGAACCTGGGCAAGGAGACCTCGAACAACATCGACCTCACCCTGCGCAAGTTCGAAGGCAACACGACCTTCTCGCTGAGCGCCTTCCACAACCGCGTCGACAACTACATCTACGCGCATACCCTGGACAACCACGAAGGCTTCCAGCTGGTCGAGTACACCCAGCGCGACGCCACCTTCACCGGCCTGGAAGGGGAGCTGCGCCACAAGTTCTCGAAGGTCGTGGAAGGCACGCTGTTCGGCGACTACGTGCGCGCCCGCTTCGATGGCGCTAGCGAAGGCAGCCGCAACATCCCGCGCATTCCGGCGCACCGCATCGGCGTGCGCCTGAATGCGGACTGGCAGGCCTGGCACGGCATGGCCGAGCTGGTCCGCGTCGGCAAGCAGGACAAGGTGGCGGATTTCGAAGGGACGACCGGCGGCTATAACATGCTCAATCTTGGCACCCACTACACCACCCGCATCGGCGGCGTGCCGGCCCAGCTCTACGCCCGCATCAACAACCTGACGAACGAACTGGCCTTCAGCCATACCTCCTTCATCAAGGAAGCGGCGCCGCTGCCTGGCCGTAACATCACCGCCGGACTGCGATTCATCTTCTGATGAAAACCCTGATCCGGTTCGCCGACTACGCCGGCATGGCGGCGTCGGCCCTGTGCCTGGTGCACTGCCTGGCGATGCCGCTCCTGATCGCGGCATTTCCTCTGCTGGGTCTGGGCGGGGAGCACCATGCGCTGCACGATGCCTTGCTGCTGGGCGTGACGGTGCCGGTGCTGCTGGCGCTGGTGCCGGGCTACCTCAAGCACCGCGATCCGGTTGCCTTGTCACTGGGGCTGGTGGGGCTGGTCACCTTCCTGCTGGCGGTGTTCGTCGTCGGGCCGCAGCTGGGGGACATGGCGGAGACGGTGGCGGCGGTGCTGAGCAGCGTGCTGCTGCTGGGGGCGCACCTGCGCAACCACCGTTATTGCAAGGATTGCCGTAGTTCGTAGGGGCTCAGCGTGAACGGCAGGCGCTGCACAAGCCGTACAGCGTCAGCTCGTGCGATTCGAGCACGAAGCCCTCCGGCGTCAGCTTCTGCATGTCGCCCGGACAGGCGTGCACCTCGTACACCTTGTCGCACGAGCGGCAATGGAAGTGGTGATGGTGGCCGTGCCCGGCGATCTCGTAGCGGTCGCCCCCGCCCGGCAGGGACACCGTGGTGATCTCGCCCGCTTCCAGCATCGACTTGATGTTGCGGTAGATGGTCGCCATGCCGATGCCGGGCACCACGGCCTGGGCCTGCTCGAGGATTTCCTGCGGCGCTAGCGGACGCCCGGCGTCTTCCATGCACTGGTGGATTGCCTTGCGCTGGCGCGTATTGCGTTGTTCCATGGCGGCTTACTTTTTCGCGCGCAGCGATTCGAGTTCGGCGCGCAGGGCGCTGCGCTCGGCGTAGGACTTGTCCAGCTGCGCGCGCAGGGTCTTCACTTCGTTCTCGAAGTTGTCGCGTGCGGTGGTGGCGCCCACCAGTTCCATCTCGGCGGCCAGGCGCGCGTCCGATTCGCTTGCCTGGGCCGCGACATTGCGCTCGAGCTGGGCGCGCAGGTCGGCCAGTTGCCGGTCCTTGCCGTCGATCGCCAGCTGGTCCTTGGCCTTGCTCACCAGCGCCTCGGTGGCGACCTGGCGCGCGTCGCGCAGTTCCGCCGTCAGGCGTTCGATCTCGGCCTGGTGTTCGCTGGAGGCTGCCAGGGCCTGGTCGCGTGCGGCTTCGAGCTCGGCGCCGGTCTCGCGCAGGGCGGCCGCATCGGCTTCGAGGGCGGCCAGCGCGTCGCGCACCGGCGCGGCGGTCTGCTCGGCCACCTGCTGCACCCAGCCGCTCAGGGCGGCGGCTACCGCTTCGGGAATCTCCAGCGCCGGGGCGCCTGCGTTCATCTTGTCTTCGTTCGACATTGCTGCGTGCTCTTTCGTTGCTGCTTTTTTCATCAGGATGGCTCCCGGCTCAAGCCTCGCCTTTGGCAACAGGGCGGCCGGTATCGTTCTTGCCGTCGCCCACCCATTCGCTCCACGACCCCGGATACAGCGCCGCCCCCGGCATGCCGGCGACTTCCAGCGCCAGCAGGTTGTGGCAGGCGGTGACCCCCGAGCCGCACTGCATGATGGCCCGTGCCGGGTCGTCGACCAGCGGCGCGAATTCGTCCCGCAGCGTGGCCGCATCCTTGAAACGGCCGTCCGCCTGCAGGTTGTCCTTGAAGAAGCGGTTGCGGGCGCCCGGGATATGGCCGCCGATCGGGTCGATGGTCTCGTTCTCGCCGCGGAAGCGGTCGGAGGCGCGTGCATCGATGACGATACGTTCGCCCTTGTCCACGTTCTCCATGACATCCGCCACGGTCACGGTCGGCACGAAGGGCGCGCGGACCGTGATGCTGCCGCGCGGCTTCGATACGACATCAAGCGTGAGCGGCTTGCCGATCGCCTGCCAGGCCGCCATGCCGCCGTCCAGCACCGCCACCGCCTCGTGGCCGAGCCAGCGCATCAGCCACCACAGGCGCGCGGCGAACATGCCGCCGTGGGCGTCGTAGGCCACGACCTGGGAGTCGTCGTCGATACCCCAGCCGCGCAGGGTTTCAAGCAGCGCTTCTTTTTCCGGCAAGGGGTGGCGGCCGCGGAACACGCCGTCCGGGCCGTGCTTGGCGCCCGACAGCTGGGTGTCGATGTCGCCGAAGACCGCGCCCGGCAGGTGGCCGGCGGCGTAGCCTTCGCGGCCGGCCGCCAGGTTCATCAGGTCGTGGCGGCAGTCGACCACCACCCAGTTGGGATTGTCGATGTGCGCGGCCAGGTCTTGCGCCGAAATCAGTGTCGTATACATGTCGCTCCTCAAGTCTCGCTGGCGATCGGATCGGTGTCCTTGACCACGGCGCCCTTGGCCGTGCTGCGTGTATTGTAGAACGTCGCGGCGATGCCGGATGCAAGGATCACGGCGATGCCCAGCCAGACGTGCCAGTCGAAGCTGTCGCTCCACAGGGCCAGGCCCCACAGGCTGGAAAACACGATGCCCGTGTACTGCAGGTTGGCCACCACCAGCACCTTGCCGACGCGGTAGGCGCGCGTCATCGCGATCTGGGCCAGCAGGCCGAAGATGCCGACCGCCAGCAGCAGGGCGCCGCTGTACAGGGTATGGCTCTGGAACACGGCGCCCGGACCGGCCCCGCTGTCGCCCGCCAGCGTGCCGAACAGGCCGGCAATGGTGGTGCTGAGCGAGAAGTAGAACACCACGCGGTATTCGGGTTCGCCCATCTGGCCGAGTCTGCGCACCTGCATGTAGGCCGCCGCCGAGATCAGCGACGAGGCGATGCCTGCCAGGCCACCGATCCACTGCTTGGTTTCGATCGCCGGCTGCAGCACCAGGGTCACGCCGAAGAAGCTCATGGCGATCGCCAGCACCAGCGGCCATTCGGGCAGCTTGGTGCCGCTCCACCAGCCGTGCGCGAACATCCAGGCCGCGATCCAGATCGGCGCCATGTAGTTGAGCGTGACCGCGGTGGCCAGCGGCAGGCGCGAAATGGCGAAGAACCACAGCCATAGCGAGACGACGCCGACGACGCTGCGCCAGACGTGGGCTGCCACAAAAGGAGTCTTGAAGGTGCCGCCTTGGTGGCGCACCGCCACCAGCAGCACCAGCGTGCCGATGAGGCCGCGGTACATCAGGAGTTCGGAGGTGGAGTAGAACTCGGAGGCCAGCTTCACGCCCGCGCCCATGGCGGCGAACGCGAAGCTGGCGAACAGCATCCAGAGTGAAGCCATTACATTACCGGTAATTACAGCTCAAGTTTGCTTCGGTACCACTCGTGGAAGTGCTGCATCCCGTCTTCCATCGGCGACTGGTAAGGGCCGACTTCGTTGACGCCGCGCTCGAGAAGGATCTTGCGGCCGGCATCCATGCGCAGCGCGATCTCGTCGTCCTCGACCGCGGTTTCCATGTAGGCGGCGCGTTCGGCCTCGACGAATTCGCGCTCGAACAGCACGAACTCTTCCGGGTAGTAGAACTCGACCACGTTGCGGGTCTTCTGCGGGCCGATCGGCCACAGGGTCGATACCACCAGCACGTTCGGATACCACTCGACCATGATGTTCGGGTACAGGGTCAGCCAGATGGCGCCGTACTTCGGCGGCTGGCCGTTGTTGAACTTCAGGACCTGTTCCTGCCACTTCTTGTAGGCCGGCGAACCCGCCTTCTGCAGCGCGCGGTTCACGCCCACGGTCTGGACGCTGTAGTCGCGGCCGAATTCCCACTTCAGGTCGTCGCACGAGACGAAGTTGCCCAGGCCCGGGTGGAAGGGCTCGACGTGGTAATCCTCCAGGTAGACCTCGATGAAGGTCTTCCAGTTGTAGTCGCACTCGTGGATTTCGACGTGGTCGAACATGTAGCCGCTGAAGTCGAGGTCCTTGGTGACCTCCATGTTCTTCAGCTTCTCCATGACGTCGTAGCCGTTCTGCTCGAACAGCAGGCCGTTCCAGTTCTGCAGCGGCGTCTTCGACAGGTTCAGGCAGGGCGTCTCCGGGAAGTGCGGAGCGCCGATCAGCTGGCCTTTCAGGTCGTAGGTCCAGCGGTGCAGCGGGCAGACGATGGTGTTCGCATTGCCGCGGCCATTGAACATCAGCGCCTGGCGGTGACGGCAGACGTTGGACAGCACTTCGATGCCGCCCGCGTTGCGGACCAGCATGCGGCCTTCGTTTTCGGATGCAAGTGTCGCGAAATCGCCTACCTCAGGCACCATCAATTCGTGGCCGACGTAGCGTGGGCCCTTGTGAAACAGCTGCTGCAGCTCGCGCTGCATCAGCGCATCGTCAAAGTAGACGTTTACCGGAAGCTGAGCGCACGAGCGCGCCAGCTTGGCGTGGGTAGCCAGATCGGACATCCCAACCCCCCTTTAATTTAACAGTACCAAAGAAGAGAAAGAATCCAAAGACCAGTATCTTGGAATGAGGATTACGGTATTTCGGACAGAACCGAAGATTATACCTCGGAAACAAGCTCAGGGGTCAGGGCCCATCGCGTGCGAGAGACGAAACCGCGCAAATAAGTAGTTGAATAATCACGGGTTTCATTGGGAGCAGGCGCAATCGCAGCAGAAGATTCAATTACAGCAAGTTGCGTTCGATGCAATGTGCGCCCCTTGAGGGGAAGGATTGGACTAAAATACGCGATTGGACTGTCCCATGGCGCACCCTTGCGCCGTCCCCTATTACATAGCTATGGCAAATATGACAAACGGCGCGCCGCCGGAATCCTTCGAGGGCGCGATGGCCGAGCTGGCCCAGCTCGTGTCGCAGATGGAATCCGGCCAGCTTCCGCTCGAAGCCTCGGTGGCCGCCTATGCGCGCGGCTCCGAGCTGGTGAAGTATTGCGCGGCCCAGCTGGAAAAGGTCGAGTCCCAGGTCAAGGTGCTCGAAGGCGACATGCTCAAGCCCTTCTCGGCCGAAGGCGAGGGCGAGCAATGACGCAGCCATTCCAGGACTGGATGCAGCAGGTGCAGCAGGACGTCGAGCATGCGCTCGAGACCTTCCTGCCGGCTGCCACCACCATCCCGCACAAGCTCCACGAAGCGATGCGCTACACCACGCTGGGCGGCGGCAAGCGCATCCGTCCGCTGCTGGCCTATGGCAGCGGCGCCCTGTTCGGCGGCGACGTCGACGCGCTGGCGCGCGTGGCCGGTGCCGTCGAGATGATCCACGTGTACTCGCTGGTGCACGACGACATGCCCTGCATGGACGACGACGACCTGCGCCGCGGCAAGCCGACCGTGCACGTCGCCTACGACGAAGCGACCGCGCTGCTGGTCGGCGACGCGCTGCAGGCCCAGGCTTTCGAGACCCTGGCCGGCATCGCTACCGTGCCGCCCGCGCGCCAGGTCCTGATGCTGCGCCTGCTGGCCGAGGCGGCGGGCTCGAGCGGCATGTGCGGCGGCCAGGCAATCGACCTTGACAGCGTCGGCCTGGCGCTTCAGCGCGAGGAACTGGAGCGCATGCACCAGCTCAAAACCGGAGCCATGCTGCGCGTTTCGGTGATCCTGGGCGCGCTTGCCGGCCGTGATTTGTCGCCCACCGAACTGGAAGCATTGAACGCCTATTCGAAGGCGATCGGCCTGGCTTTCCAGGTGGTGGACGACGTGCTGGATGCGACGGCCGATTCGGCCACGCTGGGCAAGACCGCGGGCAAGGACGCGGCCGACAACAAGCCGACCTATGTGTCGATCCTTGGGCTGGACCAATCGAAGGAACTGGCCGAGCAATTGCGGCGTGAAGCGCACGATGCGCTGGCGCCATTCGGAGAACAAGCACTGCGGCTGCGCGAACTCGCGGACCTCATCGTGCAGCGGAAGGCATAAATGAACCTGCTAGAGACCATCAACGACCCCGCGGACCTGCGCAAGCTGCCGCGCACGCAACTGACCCCGCTCGCCACCGAGCTGCGCCAGTTCCTGCTCGACTCGGTGTCGAAGACCGGCGGCCACCTGTCCTCGAACCTGGGCACCGTGGAACTGACCATCGCGCTGCACTACGTCTACAACACCCCGCACGACCGCATCGTGTGGGACGTGGGCCACCAGACCTATTCGCACAAGATCCTCACCGGCCGCCGCGGCCGCATGCCCAGCCTGCGCCAGCTGAACGGCCTGTCGGGCTTCCCGAAGCGCGACGAAAGCATCTACGACACCTTCGGCACCGCGCACTCGTCGACCTCGATCTCTGCTGCTTTGGGGATGGCCCAGGCGGCCAAGCTGAAAGGCGAAGACCGCCACGCGATCGCCGTGATCGGCGACGGCTCCATGACCGCCGGCATGGCCTTCGAAGCCCTGAACAATGCGGGCGTCGAGGAAGACTGCAACCTGCTGGTGGTCCTGAACGACAACGACATGTCGATCTCGCCGCCGGTGGGCGCGCTCAACCGCTACCTGGCGCGCCTGATGAGCGGCCAGTTCTATGCCGCGGCCAAGAACGTGGGCAAAAGCGTCCTGCCGGGTCCGGTGCTGGATCTGGCTCGCAAGCTCGAGGAACACGCCAAGGGCATGGTGGTTCCGGCCACCATGTTCGAGGAGTTCGGCTTCAACTACATCGGCCCGATCGACGGCCATGACCTGGATTCCCTGATCCCGACCCTGGAGAACATCAAGAAGCTCAAGGGCCCGCAGTTCCTGCACGTGGTGACGAAAAAAGGGCAGGGCTACAAGCTGGCCGAGGCCGAGCCGATCCTGTACCACGGCACCGGCAAGTTCAACCCGACGGAAGGCATCAAGCCGGCCACTGCGCCGAGCAAGATCACCTATACCGAAGTGTTCGGCAACTGGCTGTGCGACATGGCGGCCGTCGACAAGCGCCTGGTCGGCATCACGCCGGCGATGCGCGAAGGCTCGGGCATGGTGCGCTTCCATCAGCAGTATCCGGAGCGCTACTTCGACGTCGGCATCGCCGAGCAGCATTCGGTGACTTTCGGCGCCGGCATGGCCACCGAAGGTTTGAAACCGGTCGTGGCGATCTACTCGACCTTCCTGCAGCGCGGCTACGACCAGCTGATCCATGACGTGGCCCTGCAGAACCTGGACGTGACCTTCGCGCTCGACCGCGCAGGCCTGGTGGGCGCCGACGGCGCCACCCACGCCGGCAACTACGACCTGGCCTACCTGCGCTGCATCCCGAACATGGTCGTCATGGCCGCCTCGGACGAGAACGAATGCCGCCAGATGCTGACCACCGCCTACCACTACCCGGGTCCGGCCGCGGTGCGCTATCCGCGCGGCGCCGGCGTCGGCGCGGCGATCCAGGAAGAGCTGAGCTCGATCGAGATCGGCAAGGGCGAGGTGCGTCGTGAAGGCAAGGGCATCGCCATCCTGGCCTTCGGTTCGATGGTGGCGCCGAGCATCGCCGCCGGCGAAGAGCTGAACGCCACGGTCGCCAATATGCGCTTCGTGAAGCCGCTCGACGTGGAACTGGTCAAGCGCCTGGCGAAGGAGCACGACTACCTGGTGACGGTGGAAGAGGGTTGCGTGATGGGCGGCGCGGGCAGCGCGGTGATGGAAGCGCTGGCGGCGGAAGGGATTGCCAAGCCGGTGCTCAATCTCGGCTTGCCGGACAAGTTCATCGACCAGGGGGACCCGGCGGCGCTGCTGGCGTCGGTGGGGCTGGATGCCAAGGGCATTGCGGCGTCGATTCGTCAGCGGTTTGCGGCTGGCGAGCCGCGCCTGGTCGTCAACAACACCTGATTACCGTAGGGTGGGCGGCTATGCCGCCCACGCGGCGATAGTTATCGGCTCCGTTATCGCACCCGATGATCTAGCTGCAAGCTATCACCGCGTGGGCGTAGTTCAGGCCACTGACCTGAACTACCCTGCCCACCCTACGAACCACCAAACAGTGCTTCGGCCCTCTGGAACAAAATCCACGAGGTCGCAATATACTTGTCCCCGCTCCGCGACACATGCCCCTTGTGGGTATGCGTGAACCCCGCCGGCGCAATGATCAAGCGCCCCTTGCGCGCCTCGACCTTGCGCCCCTGGTACAGGAACTCGGTCTCCCCGCCATCGGCCACGTCGTTCAAATAAAACTGCCACAGCAGCACCCGGTGCAGGGTTTCGCAGCTGGCGTTCTGCGGATAGATCTCGGAATGCCAGTGGTGGTAGCCCCCGGTCCCTTGCAGGTACTTCTGCAGGTTGACGTTCCCGACCCGGTAGATCGACTGCATCAGCGCCACCACGTTCGGCGTGCCGAACTCGTCGAAATTACCAAGTGACAGCGTCACCGGTTCGCCCGTCTGCGGATGCGCCACCTGCGGGGACAGCGCGCCGATCAGGAGCATGCGGTACTTGTCCATGTACTGCGCCAGGTGGCGCGCCATGGTCTGCGTCAGCAGGGCGCCGACGTCGTCCCATTCCGCATGCCCGTTGATGGTCAGGTCGTAGCTGTCCTTCTTGCTGACGTCCACGCCGTTGCCGGTGCGGCCGCGCGCGACCTTGCCGCTGGCGTCGAAGCGCGCGCGGATCGCGTCGCACTGCTCGGCGGTGAGGGCATTGTCGTAGATGCCGATGAAGTCTTCCATACGCCGGTTTCCTGCCTCAACCGCGCTTGCGCTCGTGCTGCCACAGCACGTCGCTGCCGCCGGCGAAGCGGTTCAGCACGCGCGCCAGCACGAACATCAGGTCGGACAGGCGGTTCACGTACTGGCGCGGATGCGGGCGGATCTGCTCGGCGTGCGACAGCGCCACGATGCTGCGCTCGGCGCGGCGGCAGACGGTGCGGCACACGTGGGCGAGGGAAGCAGCGCGCGAGCCGGCCGGCAGAATGAATTCCTTCAGCACCGGCAGGTCGGCGTTGTACTTCTCGAGCAGGCCGTCCAGGCGCGCCACGTGCTCGTCCTTGATCATCTCGTAGCCCGGGATGCACAGCTCGCCGCCCAGGTCGAACAGGTCGTGCTGGATCGAGATGAGTTCCTCGCGCAGGTCGCCCGGCATCTCTTCGCACAGCAGCAGGCCCACGAAGGAGTTGAGCTCGTCCACTTCGCCGAGCGAATGGATGCGTGCGCTGTCCTTGCCGGTGCGGCTGCCGTCGCCCAGGCCGGTGGTGCCGTCGTCGCCCGTGCGGGTGGCGATTTTGGAAAGTCGATTGCCCATGATGCAGCCTTATGCAATATAGTAAAAAAACGATAGGGCGAGCATACGATAAAACGCAGCGCTTGTGCCCCGCTTGTGCCTGAAATTGCCTACAATTCAACCATGAGCGCCATACAATCCACTCTCGCCGGAAGGCGCGACCAGGTCGCGGCAAGCCTGCGTGCGCGCCTGCCTGACGGCTGCGTCCTGTCCGACCCCGAAGACACCCGTCCCTACGAATGCGACGGCCTGGCGGCCTATCGCCAGCTGCCGATGATCGTCACCCTGCCCACCAGCGAAGAGCAGGTGCTGGCGATCCTGAACACCTGCCGCGAGCTCGGCGTGCCGATCGTGCCGCGTGGCGCCGGCACCGGTCTCTCGGGCGGCGCGCTGCCGATCGCGGACGGAGTCGTGATCTCGACCGCGCGATTGAACCGCATCGTGCGCCTGGACCCGTACGCGCGCACCGCCGTGGTCCAGCCGGGCGTGCGCAACCTCGCCATCTCCGACGCAGCCTTTCAACACGGCCTGTACTACGCGCCCGATCCCTCGTCGCAGATCGCCTGCACCATCGGCGGCAACGTGGCCGAGAACTCGGGCGGGGTGCATTGCCTGAAATACGGCCTGACGGTGCACAACGTGCTGCGCGTGCGCGTGGCCACCATCGAAGGCGAGATCATCGAACTCGGCAGCGAAGCGCTGGATGCGCCCGGCCTGGACCTGCTGGCCGTGTTCATCGGCTCGGAAGGCATGCTGGGCATCGTCACCGAGGTGACCGTGAAACTGGTGCCGAAACCTGCGGTGGCCCAGGTCGTCATGGCTTCGTTTGATGACGTCATCACCGCCGGCAATGCGGTGGCCAGCATCATCGCCGCCGGCATCATCCCGGCCGGGCTGGAGATGATGGACCGCACCTCGGTGCGCATGGTCGAGCCTTTCGTGCGTGCCGGTTACGATACCGACGCGGCCGCCATCCTGCTGTGCGAGGCCGACGGCACCGCACTGGAAGTGGCGGAAGAAATCGAACGCATGAAGGCGGTCTTCGAAGGCGCCGGCGCCACGGCGATTGCCGTCTCGCAGAGCGAGGCCGAACGCATGCGTTTCTGGTCCGGCCGCAAGAACGCCTTCCCGGCGGCAGGGCGCATCTCGCCGGACTATTACTGCATGGACGGCACCATTCCGCGCAAGCAGCTGGCGCGCGTATTGAAGGGCATCGAGGAAATGGAAACGACCTTCGGCCTGCGCTGTTCGAACGTGTTCCATGCGGGCGACGGCAACATGCATCCCCTGATCCTGTTCGATGCGAACCAGCCGGGCGAGTTCGATCGCGCCGAAGCTTTCGGGGCGGCGATCCTCGCGCTGTGCGTCGAGGTGGGCGGCACCATCACCGGCGAACACGGCGTGGGCATGGAGAAGATCAACTCCATGTGCGTGCAGTTCGGCCGCAAGGAGCTCGACGCCTTTTTTGAAGTCAAGCGCGCCTTCGATGCACCCATGCTGCTCAATCCGGACAAGGCCATCCCGACCCCGCACCGCTGCGCCGAATTCGGCAAGATGCACGTGCATGGCGGCGAGCTGCCGTTCCCCGACCTCCCGCGCTTTTAACACATGCAATCGATCGAACAATTCCAGCAACGGGTGCGCGCCGCCGCAGCCGACAAGACGCCGCTGCGCATCCGTGGCGGCGGCAGCAAGGACTGGTACGGCCAGCGCCTGGAGGGCGAGATCCTCGACACGCGCGGCTATGCCGGCATTGTCGACTACGAGCCGACCGAACTGGTGATCACGGCGCGCTGCGGCGCGCCGCTCGCCGAAATCGAAGCGGTGCTGGCCGAACGCAACCAGATGCTGGCCTTCGAGCCGCCGCACTTCGGCGAGGGGGCTACCCTGGGCGGCGCCATCGCCGCCGGCCTGGCCGGCCCGCGCCGCGCCGCCAGCGGCGGCGTGCGCGATTTCGTGTTGGGCGCGAAGCTGCTGGACGGGAAGGGCGATGTGCTCACCTTCGGCGGCCAGGTGATGAAGAACGTGGCCGGCTACGACGTCTCGCGCATGCTGGCCGGTTCGCTCGGCACCCTCGGCCTGCTGCTGGAAGTGTCGGTCAAGGTCTTGCCCAAGCCCTTTGCCGAAACCACGCTGTGCCTGGAACTGTCCGAGGTCGAGGCCATCCGCAAGCTGAACGAATGGGGCGGCCAGCCGCTGCCGCTGTCCGCCAGCTGCTGGCACAACGGCAGCTTGTGGCTGCGCCTGTCGGGCGCCCAGGCCGCGGTGGATGCGGCCGTGCGCCTGATCGGCGGCGAGACCATGCCCAACCCGGCATGCTTCTGGGAAGAGCTGCGCGAACAGCGCTTGCCCTTCTTCGGCGGCGAGGAGGCATTGTGGCGCCTGTCGCTGCCCTCCACGACGGATACGCTCAAGCTCGGCGGCGTGCAGCTGATCGAGTGGGGCGGCGCCCAGCGCTGGCTGCGTAGCGACCGCGATGCCGCCACGATCCGCGCTACGGTATCCGCCGCCGGCGGCCACGCGACCCTGTTCCGTGGCGGCGACAAATCCGTGGGCGTGTTCCAGCCCTTGCAGCCGGCGGTCGCGCGCATCCACGAACGCCTGAAGAATTCCTTCGATCCGGCGCACATCTTCAATCCGGGACGACTGTACTGATATGCAAACCAACCTGGCCGATTTCATCAAGGACACCGCGGACGGCAAGGAAGCGGAAAGCATCCTGCGCGCCTGCGTGCACTGCGGCTTCTGCACCGCCACCTGCCCGACCTACCAGCTGCTGGGCGACGAGCTCGACGGCCCGCGCGGCCGCATCTACCTGATCAAGCAGGTGCTGGAAGGCGCGGAGCCGACCCGCAAGACCCAGCTGCACCTGGACCGCTGCCTCACCTGCCGCAACTGCGAAACCACCTGTCCGTCGGGCGTCAAGTATGGCCGCCTGGTGGATATCGGCCGCCGCGTGGTCGAGGAACGCGTGCCGCGCCCGCTGAAAGACCGTGTCAAGCGCAGCACGCTCAAGGAGTTCCTGCCCCGTAGCGCACTGTTCAAGCCGGCCTTCAGGGCAGGGCAGCTCGCCCGCCCGGTGCTCGCCAAAGGGCTGCAGGACAAGCTGCAGCCCGCACGCAGCGCCGGCGCCTGGCCCACCCGGACCCATGCACGCAAGATGCTGGTGCTGGAGGGCTGCGTGCAGCCGGCGATGGCGCCCAACATCAACGCCGCCACCGCGCGCGTGCTCGACGCCTTCGGCGTGCAGCTGATCACGGCGCCGAAGGCCGGCTGCTGCGGCGCCGTGCGCTACCACTTGAACGACCAGGCTGCCGGCCTGGAGGACATGCGCCGCAACATCGACGCCTGGTGGCCCTGGGTGGAGCAGGGAGACATCGAGGCGATCGTCATGACCGCTTCCGGCTGCGGCGTCACGGTCAAGGAATACGGCCACCTGCTGGCGCACGACGAGGCCTATGCGGCCAAGGCCGGACGCATTTCGATGCTCACGCGCGACCTGTCCGAAATCCTGCCGGAGTTCGAGGAGCAGATCGCCGCGAAGCTGCAAGGGAAAATCGCCAAGCGCGTCGCCTATCACCCGCCCTGCACGCTGCAGCACGGCCAGCAGATCCGCGGCAAGGTCGAGGGCGTGCTGCGCGCCGCCGGCGTCGACGTCACGCTATGCGCCGAGAGCCACCTGTGCTGCGGCTCGGCCGGCACCTATTCGGTACTGCATCCGGAGATCGCGCACGAACTGCGGGACCGCAAGCTGGCCAATCTGGAGGCCTGCAAACCGGACGAAATCGTGTCCGCCAACATCGGCTGCATGACCCACCTGCAGTCGGGGACGCAGACGCCGGTCACGCACTGGATCGAGCTGATCGACCGGGCGCTGGACTGATTCGCGGGCGGCACGGCACGCGCCGTGTACCGGCCCCACCGTGCTAGGATCGCCTCGTTTGCATGCAAAGGATCGATCTTGAGTTTCATTTTCCAACTTGTCCGCGAAGACGAAGGCCTGCCGCCCATGGTCGTCTTCGAGGACTCCACCACGCCCGGCCTCGTGCCCGTATGGGAGGAAGCCGGCGTCTATGACGCGCTGTACAACAGCGACGGCAGAGTGGCACGCGACGTATCGCGCGCCATTTCCTATGGCCTCGACCGCGTCACCGAAGACACCTCGCTCGCTCAGCTGATGCCGCCGGGCGTCTCGCAGGGGGAGGCCATCCGATTCCTCGAGAACGTGAACCGCGCCTGCATCACCCACGGCGCCGCCTGGATCCGGACGCGTTGATTTGGTAGTCGAGTTACATCTTTTTGTCGTACTATGTGATGCTCAGCCGTAGTAGAGGTAGTTTTCCTACGGCGCATTACACGACAAGGAGACCCGATGCACTTCCACCGCACATTTGCCACGGCCGCAGCCGTGGCAGCATCCTGCCTGCTGGCCCTGCCGGCCTGGGCCCAGAAACTGATCGCCAGCGCGGCCTCTCCGGGCAATGTCATCAGCGTGGAAGTGCAGGTCGACGGCATGGGCAAGCTCGCCTATGGCGTCAAGCGCAAGGGCAAGGAGCTGATCGCCCCCTCGCGCCTGGGCTTCAACCTGGCCAATGCACACAAGCTCGACGGCGGCTTCAGCCTGCGCAAGCAAGCCGTCAGCGACCATGACAGCACCTGGGAGCAGCCCTGGGGCGAGCGCCGCTTCGTGCGCAACCATTACCGCGAGCTGCGCGTCGACCTGGAGCAGAGGAACCGCGCCGGCCGCCAGCTGGCGGTGGTATTCCGCATCTACGACGACGGTGTCGGCTTCCGCTACGAATTCCCGGCCCAGCCGCAGCTGAAGGAAGCCGAGATCATCGACGAGCTGACCGAATTCACGGTGGTCCAGCCGGCCACCGCCTGGTGGATTCCGGCGGCCGAACTGCCGGGACTCGAAGAAGAGATCCGCAAGGCGCCGCTCAAGGAAATCGGCATCGCCAATACGCCGCTCACCGTGCGTCTGGATGACGGCACCCACATCGCCTTCCACGAAGCGGCGCTGGTCGACTACGCCACCATGTGGCTGCGCAAGGTCGACGGCCAGAAGCTGCGCGCCATGCTGGCGCCGTCGCCGAGCGGCCCGGCAGTAGTGCGCAAGGGCGCCTTCACCACGCCATGGCGCACCATGCAGATCGCGGACAACGCGGCCGGGCTGTACATGTCCGACCTGGTGCTGAACCTGAACGAGCCGAACAAGCTCGGCGACGTGAGCTGGGTGAAGCCCTCGAAGTTCGTCGGCGTCTGGTGGCAGATGCACCTGCAGAGCGGCACCTGGAACGCCGGCCCGAAGCACGCGGCCACCACCGCCAACACGAAGAAGTACATCGACTTCGCCGCCCAGAACGGCTTCCGCGGCGTGCTGGTCGAGGGCTGGAACAAGGGCTGGGAGAGCGACTGGGGCCATGGCGGCGCCGACTTCAGCTTCACCCAGCCTTACCCCGACTTCGACCTGCCGGGCCTGGCCGCGTATGCCAAGTCGAAAGGCGTGCGCCTGATCGGCCACCACGAAACCGGCGCCAACATCGTCGCCTACGAAAAGCAGATGGATGCGGCGTACAAGCTGTATGCGAAGCTGGGCGTGGACAGCATCAAGTCGGGCTATGTGCATGAAGCCGGCAGCGCCCTGTTCACGGGCCGCGACGGCAAGCCGCGCTACGGCCACTACGATTCGCAGGAAGGCGTGAACCACTTCCTGAAGGCGGTGACCGAGGCGGCCAAGTACAAGCTGTCGATCGACACCCACGAGCCGGTCAAGGACACCGGCCTGCGCCGCACCTACCCGAACTGGCTCACGCGCGAAGGCGCGCGCGGCGTCGAGTACAACGCCTGGGGCAATCCGCCGAACAGCGTCGACCACGAGGCCAAGCTGGTGTTCACCCGCATGCTGAGCGGCCCGATGGACTACACGCCGGGCGTGCTGAGCCTGGTGGGCGCGGACAACAAGGTCTTCAACTCGACCCAGGCCAAGCAGCTGGCGAACTTCGTCGTGATCTATTCGCCGATCCAGATGGCGGCCGACCTGCCGGAGAACTACGCCAAGTATCCGGCGGCCTTCAAGTTCATCAAGGACGTGCCGACCGACTGGGCCGACACCCGTGTGATCAACGGCGAAGTGGGGCAGTACGCGACCATCGCCCGCAAGGACCGCGCGGGCGACGACTGGTATGTCGGCGCGGTCACCGACGGTGAAGCGCGCACGCTGGCGCTGCCACTGGACTTCCTCGACAAGGGCAAGCGTTATACCGCCGAGATCTACCGCGACGGCGACGCGGCCGATTACCGCAGCGAGCGCCGTTTCGACCTGGTGACGGAGACGAAGACCGTCACCGCGGCCGATACCCTGCAGCTGCGCCTCGCCCCGGGCGGGGGCCAGGCGATCCGCCTGGTGCCGCAACCCTGATTTTCGTAGGGTGGGCGGGTCTCCCGCCCACGCGGTCAAACGGCTGCAAGATCATCCGGTCGTGACCTTCAGCCGATAACTATCACCGGGTGGGCAAGAAACTTGCCCACCCTACAACTGCAATCCGTTATTACGCCAGCTGCTTCTCGATATCGCCGGCGATTTCGCTCGGCGCCGTCTGCGGCGCATAGCGCTTGACCACCTCGCCGTCGCGCCCGACCAGAAACTTGGTGAAGTTCCACTTGATCGCTTCGGTGCCTAGCACGCCCGGCTTCTCGCCCTTCAGGTGCTTGAACAGCGGGTGGGCGCCGTCGCCGTTGACGTCGACCTTGGCGAACATCGGGAAGCTCACGCCGTAGTTCTTCTCGCAGAAGGCGCCGATCTCGGCTTCCGTACCCGGCTCCTGCTTGCCGAACTGGTTGCAGGGGAAGCCCATCACCACCAGCCCGCGCTCGCCGTACTGGCGGTGCAGCTCTTCCAGGCCCTTGTACTGCGGCGTGAAGCCGCAGGCGCTGGCGGTGTTCACGACCAGGAGCACCTTGCCGCGGTAAGCGCTCAAGTCCATCGGCTTGCCGTCGAGCGTGGTGGCGCTGAAATCGAATACGTTCATGGTTGAGCCCTCGTCTGGAAAACCAGAAGTGTATGTCATGGCGGCGCAACACGTATGCATGCCCCGATCGCTCAAGTCGGTGCTTGTTATCTTTTGTTACAAACGATAAGAAGTTGGCATGCGACAATCGCGCTCGCCTATATTGCAGAGCCGCTTCCATGCCTACCAATTCACACTTCGCCAGCCACTCCCGTCATCCGCGCCGTTCGCTGATCGCGCATCTCGTCGCAGGTACGCTGCTCGCCCCGTTCGCGGCGAGCGCGCAGCAGGCCCCTGCCGTGCAGGAGCAGGCGAAACAGCAGGCGCCGGTCCAGGCCCAGCCAGCCCAGGCAACTGCTGCGCCGCCGGCGCAGACGCCGGTCGAGTCCACCGTGACAGTCAGCGCGACCCGCACCCAGAACCGCATCGACCGCCAGAGCTATGACGTCAAGGCCGATCCGGCGACCTCGAATGACACCGTGGCCGACACCCTGAACAAGGTGCCCTCGGTTGCCGTCGACGCCGACGGTAACGTCACGCTGCGTGGCCGCAACGTGCAGATCCTGGTGGACGGCAAGCCCTCGGCGATGATGCAGGGTGGGAACCAAGGCGCCGCGATCAATGCGCTGCCGGCGGCCGACCTGGAGTCGGTAGAGGTCATCAACAACCCGGGCGCGCAGTTCGGCAACGAAGGCGGCGGCGGATCGGTGATCAACCTGGTGATGCGCCGCGAACGCAGCCCAGGCCTTTTCCTGGGTCTGAACGGGAACGTCGGCACCGAAGGCCGCAACAGGACGTCCGCCTTCGTCAACTACACGCAAGGCCGCTACACCGTGCGGGGCGGCCTGTCCCGTATCGAGAGCAAGAACGAAAACACCAGCACGAACCGCCGCGAGCGCATCGATCCGGCGACCGGCGCGATCGCGCGCAGCGATCAAGAAACCAGCCGCGTAGATAGGACTGAATCGGTCAACATGAACGGCCAGGTAAGCTACAACTTGGGCGACAAGGACGTGATAGCCGCCGGCATGAATTATCAGGACAACTCGAGCGGTAACGAGTCTTCGGAGAGCTACCGCAGCACCAGGGCGGCCGGCACCGTCGACAACGAATACCTGCGCCGGGGCCTGAGTGAGGGCAAGTCCCGCAGCTACGGATTCAACACGGGCTTCGAGCACAAGGGCGACGCGCCGGGCGAGGTCTTCAAGCTGGATCTGCGCCTTTCCGGCAGCGACCGTGACAATGCCTCGCGCGCTGCCAGGGCTTATACCGTGCGTCCGCCCAATGTCAGTGTGATTGGCGACCGCCAGGCCAACCTGGCCGATACCCGCATTGCGGACTTCACCGGCGACTACGAGTTGCCGGGCGAACGCGGCGTGCTGAAGATGGGCTACAAGGTGGCGCGCAACAGCAGCACTTTCGACAACGCCCGCTTCGACATTGACGGCAACGGCGTCGAGAGCATCAACCGCAACACCACCAACCGCTTCGAGCTGGACGACACCACCTACGCGCTGTACGGCACTTACCAATGGCGCGTGAATCAGGATTGGGGAGTGCTGGGCGGCCTGCGCGCGGAGTACGCGGACCTCGACATGAACCAGGTGACCACCGGCGTGCGCGCGAGCAACCACTATTTCGACGCTATCCCGAGCGCCTTCGTCACCTATGGCCTGTCCGACGACACCACGCTACGGCTGAGCTACGCGCGCCGCATCCGCCGTCCCGGCCAGAACGAACTGAACCCCTTCGTGGTCTACCGCGACGAGCTGAACATCTCTTCGGGTAATCCGAACCTGCAGCCGTCCAGTACCGATTCCCTCGAACTCGGCGTCGAGACCAAGTTGGGCAAGGTCGAAACTACTGTGCGCCTGTTCATGCGCAACGAAAGCGACCTGATCAACGAGCGCCGGATCCTGCTTGCCAACGACGTGCTCCTGACCACGCGCGAGAACGCCGGCACTGCCCGTTCAGGCGGCCTGGAGTTCAATTTCAACGGTCGCGCGACGCCGGCGTTGACGCTCAACCTGAACGGCAACGTCAACTATTCGGAACAGACCGTGCTTGGCCGCGCCACCGACGACAAGCGCAGCGCAACCTCGCTCAACCTGCGCGGGCGCGTGAATTACCAGTTGAACCAGGCCAGCAGGATCATGCTAAACCTGAACGCCCAAGGCAAGACCCTGTTCGGCGAAGGCTACCGCCAGCCGCAACGCTGGGCCGACCTCAACTACAGCCACAGGCTGACGCCGGCGCTGACCCTGAGCGTCAACATCAACGACCTGTTCGATTCGCAGAAGACGGAGACGATCACCGAGACCGACCGCCTGCGCGAATACAACCTGCGCTATGGCAATGGTCGTACTGCCTTCGTTGGCTTGAGCTACACCTTCGGCAGCTTCGGCGGCCCCGGCGGACAGCGCCGCCCGATGATGTTCGGCGGTCCTGGCGGTCCGGGCGGCGGCCGCGGTCCTGGCGGCCCCGGCCCCGGCTGATCAAGGCCTCTAGAGAAGCACTTCAAACGGGGATGCGGCGGCGCGGCCGGGCGTGTATGCTGTCCGGCCGAACCACCGCACCCTTGCCATGTCCCGCACCACCATCACCCTCAGCGGCGAAGCCCTCGACCGCGCCCGCATCGAATCCTCCCTCGCTTCCGGCAGCCTCCTCGTGTTCGAGGACTGCGACTTATCAAGCCTCGACCTGTCGCGCCTCGACCTGCAGGACTGCGTGTTCCGCTCCTGCCAACTGGCGGAAACCTCGTTCTATGCGGCCAAGCTGGCGCGCACGCGCTGGCAGCGCTGCCGTGGCGGGCACGCCGATTTCGAGTCCGCCGACCTGGTCGACGCGCTCTTCGCATCCTCCGACCTGAACAACAGCAGCTGGCGCCGCGCGCGCCTGGCGTCCGCCTCCTTCCGCAGCTGCAAGCTGACCGGCGCGCAGTTCGAGGAAACCAGCCACCTGGCGCTCAGCTTCGAAGACACGCTGCTGGTCGGCGCCGACCTGCGCCGCATGTCCTTCCGCAAGGCGAAACTCGTGGGGCTCGATTTCGCGGATGCCGACCTGTCGGGCTGCGACTTCCGCGAAGCGGTGTTCGAAGGCGGCAGCCTGCGCGACGCCCACATCAGGGACACGCGCTTCGAGGGCGCGGACCTGCGCGAAGCCGATATCGGCGGCTTGAAGCTGGCGAACGCGAAGCAGTTTCTTGGTGCGACCATCTCGGTGCGCCAGGCAGCCGAGATGGTGCGGGAGATGGGCTTGAACGTGGCTTGAAGCGGAACCGGCTCTACTTGAAGTCCGGCCTGAAGGTCTTGGCCGGCGCGGTGCATTCATCGACCGGCTCCGGTTTCATTCCGTCCTTGTTGCGGATGTAGCATTCGTCGAACACCGAACAATAGCAAGCCGTCTGGCTGATGTCTTTCATGCTGCGGTGGAGGGCGTCGAAGATCGGATTCGGCGTCTTCGGCTCGTCCGCCGCGAACATCGAGATCATGTCGCCGGGGCGCACCAGTGAACCGACCACGTTGCCGCGCCGGTTCAAGGCAATGTCCGGCTCCGGCCCCATGTTGCAGCAGGCGGCCAGCAGTTCGCTCAGGTCGGCCATCGGCTTGCCCTTGTAGCTGAGCTGCACCCATTCGATCCGGGCTGGGCCGATCCCGCTGTTGACCAGCATGTATTCGACGCGTTTGTGGGATTGTCCGGTGACCGGATCCTTCTCCAGGCTGCTCATGTTGCGCATCAGCTCCAGGTAGGGATAGCTGTTGGCGGCAACCAGCTTTTCCATCGAATGCGCCGAGTGCAGCGCCAGCCAGAGCGAAACCAGCGAGACGACACCGGCCGCGATGGCAAGCGAGATGTCGAGCCAGCGGATGCCGGTGCCGTGGGGGTGATGATGTTGGTGACTTTCGTGTTCCAAGTGCCGCTCCAGAGCGTTGCCAAAACTTAAATTCTAGCAACTTGATCGAGGCAGCAGCATGAACGGGAGAAAAGAATGCGGCCCGCATAGCGGCCGCATTCGCCTTCGCTCAGAAGGTTTCCCATTCCTCCTCGCGCACGGCGGCCTTGCGTGGCGCCGGCCTGAAGGCAGGCGCCATCAGGCGCGTTGCCGGCCTGGCCTGCACGGCAGGCGCAGCCACCGATGGCGCCCGCGCATCGAGCTTGAATACCGACACCAGTTCGGCCAGCTTGCCGGCCTGGTCCTGCAGCGACTCGGCCGCTGCCGCCGCTTCTTCCACCAGCGATGCGTTCTGCTGGGTCACCTGGTCCATCTGGCTGATTGCCATGTTGATCTGCTCGATGCCCTCGGTCTGCTCCAGGCTGGCCGACGAGATCTCGCCCATGATGCCGGTCACGCGGCGCACGCTGTCGACGATCTCGTCCATCGTGGCGCCGGCACGGTTGACCAGCTTGGCGCCGGCGTCGACCTTCTCCACCGAATCGTCGATCAGGAGCTTGATCTCCTTGGCCGCGCTTGCCGAGCGCTGCGCCAGGGTACGCACTTCGGAGGCCACGACCGCGAAGCCGCGGCCCTGTTCCCCGGCGCGCGCCGCTTCCACGGCGGCGTTCAGGGCCAGGATATTGGTCTGGAAGGCGATGCCGTCGATGACCGCGATGATGTCGACGATCTTCTTCGAGGAGTCGTTGATCGAGGCCATGGTGTCGACCACCTGCGCCACCACGGCGCCGCCGCGTCCGGCCACTTCCGAGGCCGAGGTCGCCAAGCTGTTGGCCTGGCGCGCATTGTCGGCGTTCTGCTGGACGGTCGAGGTCAGCTCTTCCATCGAGGAGGCGGTTTCTTCCAGTGAGCTGGCCTGTTCCTCGGTACGCGAGGACAGGTCGAGGTTGCCGCTGGCGATCTGGCGCGATGCCGAGGCGATGGCGTCGGTGCCGTTGCGTACTTCGCCGACGATCTGCGCCAGGCTGTCGCGCATGCTCTTCATGGCGAACAGCAGGCTCGAGCGGTCGCCCGGGCGCAGCGCCACGTCGACACTGAGGTCGCCCGCAGCGATGCGGCTGGCGATGTCGCTCGCATAGGCCGGCTCGCCGCCCAGCTGGCGGGTCAGGCTGCGGGTGATCACGACGCCCAGGCCGACGCCGAAGACGGCGCTGCCCAGCACCAGCATCAGCATCATGACGCGGCTCGATTCGTACAGGGCGGCCGCATCCTGGGCCGCTTCTTCCGCATTGCGTTCCTTGATGCGGGTCAGGCTGCTCATGCGGGTGTCGAGCTCGTTGGCCCTGGGGGCGACGGTCAGCAGCAGGTAGTCGACGGCGCTGCGTTCCTGCTGCAGGCCATCGGCCAGGGCGCGCCGGATGACTTCTTCCACCAGCGCTTCGTACTCCTGCACGCCGCGGTCCACGTCGGCAAAGCTGCGCTTGCCCTGTTCGGAGAAGAACAGCCCGCGCGCCTTGTCGAGGTTGGCGTGCAGCCCGGTGCGCGCCTTGGCGATGCTGGCGATGGCCGCGTCGCGGTCCTTGTCGCTCGAGGCCAGCAGCACGTTGCGCATGTAACGGCCGATGTAGACGAGGTTGATGTTGGCTTCCTTGACGTAGGAGATGCCGAGCAGCTCACGGGTATAGAGCCGGTCCGTGCGCGCATTCATCTGCGACATGTTGTAGATGCCGATGGCGGCCACCACGGCGCCGAGGATGGACAGGGTCAGGAAGCCTGCGATCAGACGGGTGCCGACCTTCATTTGCTTGAACATGGGATTCGGTAGGAAATAGGGTTAGGCCGCGAGGCGCTCAATCAGGCCGAGTTCGCTCGATGCCATCAGTGCTTCGATGTCGAGCAGGATCAGCATGCGTTCGTCGATGGTGCCGAGGCCGAGCAGGAAGTCGGCGCCGAAGCTGCTGCCCATCTCGGGCGCGGGGCGAATGTCGGTGGGGCCGAGGCGGACCACGTCCGAGACACCGTCCACCACCATGCCGATGACGCGACCACCGACGTTCAGGATGATCACGACCCTGGGCTGCTTCCTGGTGGCAGTGATGCCGAAGCGCAGGCGCAGGTCGACGATGGGGACGATGATGCCGCGCAGGTTGACCACGCCCTGAATGAAGTCGGGCGCATTGGCGATGCGGGTGAGGGGATCGTGTCCGCGGATTTCCTGGACCTTCAGGATATCGACACCGTACTCTTCCTCGCCCAGGCGGAAGGCGAGTGCTTCCAGAGGCTTGTTTTCTGTACTCATACTATGGCTTTGCAATAAAAACTGCAGCAATGTTATATAAAACAACACATATGTTTCATATGGGAATCATTGTGCATGCGAATTATCCATCAATTTAGTCAGTATTTCTGTAGGACAACTCCTATTTTTGATGAATTCATCGTATTAGTTGCTGTTTCGAGGAAGTGAAAAGGGGCGACACGAGTGTCGCCCCTTCTTGGTCGAGGAGAGGTGCTGGCGCTCAGACGATGCCGAGGTGGTCCATCCCGGTCGAGAAATCGCGGTTCTTCGCATGCTTGCTGTTGAGCTTGATGTTCAGGCGCAGGTCGTTCACCGAATCCGCATTGCGCAGCGCATCCTCATACGAGATCTTGTCCGCCTCGTACAGGTCGAACAGGGCCTGGTCGAAGGTCTGCATGCCCAGTTCGCGCGACTTCTTCATGATCTCCTTGATCTCGTGGACGTCGCCCTTGAAGATCAGGTCGGAGATGAGCGGGGAGTTCAGCAGGATCTCCATCGCCACCACGCGGCCTTTGGCCTCCTTCTTCGGGATCAGGCGCTGCGAGATCAGGCCCTTCAGGTTGAGCGACAGGTCCATCAGGAGCTGCTGGCGGCGCTCCTCCGGGAAGAAGTTGATGATGCGGTCCAGCGCCTGGTTGGCGCTGTTGGCGTGCAGGGTGGCCAGGCACAGGTGGCCGGTCTCGGCAAACGCGATCGCGTGCTCCATGGTCTCGCGGTCGCGGATCTCGCCGATCTGGATCACGTCCGGCGCCTGGCGCAGCGAATTCTTCAGCGCCGCCTCGAAGCTGTCGGTGTCGACGCCCACTTCGCGCTGGGTGATCACGCAGTTCTTGTGCGGGTGGACGAATTCGACCGGGTCCTCGATCGTGATGATGTGGCCGTAGCTGTTCTCGTTGCGGTAGCCGACCATCGCCGCCAGCGTGGTCGATTTGCCCGAACCGGTGGCGCCGACCATGATGACCAGGCCGCGCTTGGTCATGATCACGTCCTTCAGGGTTTCCGGCAGCTCGAGATCTTCGAATTTCGGGATGGTGGTGGTGATCACGCGCAGCACCATGCCGACGCAGCCCATCTGCATGAAGGCCGAGACGCGGAAGCGTCCCAGGTCGCCCGGGCTGATCGCGAAGTTCGCTTCCTTGGTCAGCTCGAAGCCGGCGGCCTGCTTGTCGTTCATGATGGCGCGCGCCAGGTCGGCGGTATGGGTGCCGCTCAGTGCCTGGCTCGAGACCGGCGTCATCTTGCCGTCGATCTTGATCGCCGGCGGGAAGCCGGCCGTGATGAACAGGTCCGACCCGCCCTTGCTGGTCATCAGGCGCAGCAGGTCGAACATGAACTTGGATGCCTGGTCGCGTTCCATCGTTGCTCCTCGCTTTTTCTTAACCCGGGAAGTTTTCAGGGATCTTGGCGGCGGCGCGGGCGGCGGCGCTGGAGATCACGTTGCGGCGCACCAGGTCGGTCAGGTTCTGGTCGAGCGTCTGCATGCCGACGCTGCTGCCGGTCTGGATGCTCGAGTACATCTGCGCGATCTTGGCTTCGCGGATCAGGTTGCGGATCGCCGGGGTGCCGATCATGATCTCGTGCGCCGCCACGCGGCCCGAGCCGTCCTTGGTCTTGAGCAGGGTTTGCGAGATCACGGCCTGCAGCGACTCCGACAGCATCGCGCGCACCATCTCCTTTTCTTCGGCCGGGAACACGTCGACGATACGGTCGATGGTCTTGGCGGCCGAGGAAGTGTGCAGGGTGCCGAATACCAGGTGGCCGGTCTCCGCCGCCGACAGGGCCAGGCGGATGGTTTCCAGGTCGCGCAGCTCGCCCACCAGGATGCAGTCCGGGTCTTCGCGCAGCGCCGAGCGCAGTGCGTTGTTGAAGGACAGGGTGTGCGGGCCGACTTCGCGCTGGTTGATCAGGCACTTCTTGGAATCGTGCACGAATTCGATCGGGTCCTCGATGGTGAGGATGTGGCCGTATTCGTTTTCGTTGAGGTGGTTGACCATCGCCGCCAGCGTGGTCGACTTGCCCGAGCCGGTGGGGCCGGTCACCAGGACCAGGCCGCGCGGCTTCAGGGCCAGCTCGCTGAAGATCTTCGGCGCGTTCAGCTCTTCCAGCGACAGGATCTTGGATGGAATGGTACGCAGCACCGCGGACGCGCCGCGCTCCTGGTTGAAGGCGTTGACGCGAAAGCGCGCCAGGCCGGGAATCGCGAACGAGAAGTCGCACTCCAGCACTTCCTCGTACTGCTTGCGCTGGCCGTCGTTCATGATGTCATAGATCATGCCGTGCACGTCCTTGTGCTCCAGCGGCGGCAGGTTGATGCGGCGCACGTCGCCGTGCACCCGGATCATCGGCGGCAGGCCGGCCGAGAGGTGCAGGTCAGATGCCTTGTTCTTGACAGAGAAGGCAAGCAGTTCCGAGATGTCCATTTATAATCCTGTGGCGTGTGCGAAGCACTCAAAATATTTCCTGTAGAAAATCATTATGTCCATAATCGCTGGGAACTTGCAAGCTGTCGAAGCGACAATCCAGGCCGCCTGTAGCGCTGCCGGAAGGGGCAGGAACGAGGTCCAGTTACTGGCCGTTTCCAAGACCTTCCCTGCGGAAGCCGTGGTCGAAGCGATGGCCGTGGGCCAGCGCGCCTTCGGCGAAAACTACCTGCAGGAAGCGCTCGACAAGATGCAGGAAGTGGCGCGCCTGCAACCGGATGCCCCGGTCAGCTGGCATTTCATCGGTCCGATCCAGAGCAACAAGACGCGGCCGATCGCCGCCCATTTCAACTGGGTGCACACGGTCGATCGCCTGAAGATCGCCCAGCGCCTGTCCGAACAGCGTCCGTTGGAGCTCGGTCCGCTCGACATCTGCCTGCAGGTGAACATCAGCGGGGAAGCCAGCAAGAGCGGCGCCGGCGAAGCGGAACTGCCGGAGCTGGCGCGCCAGGTGGCCGCCTTGCCTAACCTGCGCCTGCGCGGCTTGATGGCGATTCCCGAAGCGAGCAATGACCCGGCGCAGCAGCGCGCCGCGTTTGCCCGCCTGCGCGGCCTGTTCGAGGATCTGCGCGCCGACGGCCTGGCGCTCGACACCCTGTCGATGGGCATGTCGGGCGACCTGCAAGCGGCCATCGCGGAAGGCGCGACCATCGTCCGCATCGGCAGCGCCATCTTCGGCGCCCGCCATTACGAGCAATAAAAAGGAACAGCATGAAGATTGCATTCATCGGCGGCGGCAACATGGCCACGGCCCTGATCGCCGGCCTGGCCGGACAACTCACCGGCGCCGGCAGCCTGCACGTGGTGGACCCCAATACCGAGGCGCTCGAGCGCCTGGCCAGCCAGTACGGCGTGAGCACGGCGTCAAGCATCGACGTGCAGGTGGGCGCCGCCGACGTCGTCGTGCTGGCGGTGAAGCCGCAGCAGATGCGCGAGGTCGCGGCTTGCCTCAAGCCGCTGCTCGCGAATGTTCCAGATAAGCAGCCCCTGGTGCTGTCGATCGCGGCGGGCATCCGCATCGCCGACCTGTCGCGCTGGCTGGGCGGCTACACCCGCATCGTGCGCTCGATGCCGAACACCCCGGCGCTGATCGCCATGGGCATCACCGGCATGGTGGCCGCAAGCGAAGTCGACGAGGCCCAGCGCTCGGCGGCCGACAAGGTGATGCGCGCGGTCGGCCAGACCGTGTGGCTGAAGGACGAGAGCCTGATCGATCCGGTGACGGCGGTGTCGGGCAGCGGCCCGGCCTATGTCTTCTACTTCCTCGAAGCGATGCAGCAGGCGGCGCTGGAGATGGGACTGGACGCGGAGCAGGGCAGGCAGCTGGCGCTGGCCACCTTTACCGGCGCGGCGCAGCTGGCGGCGCAATCGGGCGATCCGGTCGAGGTGCTGCGCCAGCGCGTGACCTCGAAGGGCGGCACGACGCATGCGGCGATTACCAGCATGGAAGCGGCGGGGGTGAAGGACGCGATCGTCTCGGCGATGAAGGCGGCGGCGGATCGCGGCCGCGAGCTCGGGGACGAGCTGGGCAAGGATTCGTAGGGTGGGCAGGTTTCCTGCCCACGCGGTGATCGCTACCGGCTCCGCTTTCGTACCGGATGATCTTGCTGCTAACTATCACCGCGTGGGCGGACAAGCCGCCCACCCTACGGTTCAATGGACCTCGAAGCCCTTCCACCTGAGCACAGGCAGCAGCTTCTGCGCGAACTTGTAGGCCGAAACGACCGCCGTCACCGTGCCTACCGCCCATTTCGGCTTGGTGAGGAACAGCCCCGCAGCCACGCCGGCCACGATCAGCGCCGTCTTCTGGTGCCTGGCCGCATAGGCCGGGATCAAACCCAGCGTCTGCGGCGAGGACAGCATGGCCACTTCCTGCGCCACCTGCGCGCGCTGGTCGGCGCAGCGGGCAACCAGGGCCTCGCGGCGCGCCGCCAGTTCCAGGGATTTAGACGCCATGGAGGTCGTCTCCCTTCAGGGCCGCCGCATCCTTGCGCAGTTCCGCCAGGGTGGCCGGCAGCATCGGCGGACGCGCGGCCAGGCCGGCGCGCAGCCTCATGACAGCGAACAGGGTGCCCAGGATGAACAGCACGGCCATGCCGCCGACCGCAGCCAGGCGGTGGGTGTCCCAGAACAGCACCAGCACGAACAGGATGACCAGGCCCAGCGCGAACAGCCCCAGCACCGCGGCCGCGACGGCCCAGGCGAGGTAGCCGAACAGGCGCTGGGCGCCTTCCTGCAGCTCGATGGCGGCCAGCTCGAGGCGCGTGCGCGCCAGGTCGAGCACATTGGCCCCGATCCTTCTCACCGCCGCCGTGATGCTCATCTTAGCGGCGGGCGATCAGCATGCCGATCACGACGCCGACGGCGGCGCCCAGGCCCACGGACTTCCATGGGTTCTCGTGCACGTATTCGTCGGTGACGCGCGCCGCTTCCTTGGTCTTTTCGACCACGGTCTGCTGGTATTCACCCAGGCTTTCCTTGGCGGTCGACAGGGTCTGCTCGAACTTGGCCTTGGCGGCCTTGAGCTCGTCGCCGGTCAGCTGGCCGCCGTTGCGCAGCCAGGCTTCGGCGTCCTGGATCACGGTCTTCAGGTCGGACAGCAGCTGGTCGCGGGTACCGGTTTGGGTAGGGATCTTTTCCATCATGATAGGCCTCGTCAAAGAAGGGTTGAATGCTTTTTGTGCAATATTACCTGAATGCATAGTCTAGCGCGACACCAATGAACAGTGCGGCGCCAAGCCAATTGTTGTGACGGAAAGCCTTGAAGCAGGCCATGCGTTCGCGGTCGCGGATCAGGGTGTAGTGGTAGAGCGCCATGCCGGCCGCGACCACGACGCCGCCCACGAACCACCAGCGCAGGCCCAGGTACCAGCCGCACACCAGGTCGATGGCCAGCGCCGCGCCGTAGCACAGCATGACTGCGGCCACGTCGAAGCGCCCGAAGGTGATGGCCGAGGTGCGCATGCCGATCTTGAGGTCGTCGTCGCGGTCGACCATGGCGTATTCGGTGTCGTAGGCGACGGCCCAGAACACGTTTGCCACCAGCAGCCACCAGGCCACTGCCGGCACCGTGTCCTGCACGGCGGCCCAGGCCATCGGGATGCCGAAGCCGAACGCGATGCCCAGGTAGGCCTGCGGGATCGCGAAGAAGCGCTTGAAGTAGGGGTAGGTGCCGGCCACGATCAGGGCCAGCACCGACAGCTGCTTGGTCAGCGTGTTGAGCGGCAGGATCAGCAGGAAGGAGAGCAGCGCCAGCACCCCCGCCACCATCAGCGCCTCCCAGGCGCGGATCTTGCCGCTGGTGAGCGGGCGGTCGACGGTGCGCTTGACGTGCTTGTCGAAGTCGCGGTCGGCATAGTCGTTGATGGCGCAGCCGCTTGAGCGCATCAAGGCGGTGCCGACGACGAAGATGGCCAGCACGGTCATGTCCGGCACCCCGTCGGACGCCATCCACAGGGCCCACAGGGTCGGCCACAGGAGCAGGAGGATGCCGATCGGCTTGTCGGCTCGGATCAGGCGGAAATAGAGCGCCAGCTTGTTCATGATGTTGCGTCTTGTCGAGCAAGAACTGTTGAGCAGAAGACAGGGATTCTAAAGCCTTTTGGCGGAAGCGGCCGACGCGCGTCTCCAATCCGGAAAGTTGCCATTTTGTTGTCATCGAACCGACATCTTTGTTTGTTTTAATGCATCGGCTCGCAACGCACGGATGAGCACCAGCCCGCCGTTCACCACCCATTGGAGAAGCAAGCATGACCGACAAGGACCTCACCCCACCGAACTCGCCGCTGAGGCGCAACCTGCTCAAAGGCCTGGCCGGCTCGACCGCGCTGCCCTTCATCGGCGCCTTTGCCGCACTGCAGGCGCAGCAGGCCATGGCGGCCAATGGCGCCACCACCCTGGTCGACAGCCCCTACGGCCCGATCGCCCCGGTCAAGGACCTGGCGACCGGTCTGCCGCTGCTGCAACTGCCGGCCGGCTTCACGTATAAAAGCTTCGGCTGGCGCGGCGACCGGATGAGCGACGGGAAGACCTGTCCGGGCGGCCATGACGGCATGGGCGTGGTCCTGTCGCGCAAGCTGGGCCGCAGCACCGAGCTGGTGCTGGTGCGTAACCACGAAATCGGCGGCACCTCCCCCGGCAACTTCCTGGATGCAGTCGGCGTCTACGATAGCGGCGCCGTCAGCACGGGCACGAGCAACCGCTTCGGGGGCGGTACCACCAACCTGCTGTTCCGCGACGGGAACTGGGTCAGCATGACGCCCAGCCTGGGCGGCACCCAGACCAACTGCGCGGGCGGCATCACTCCCTGGGGCACCTGGCTCAGCTGCGAAGAAGTCGGTTCGGACAATGTCAGCGCCGCGGGCAAAAAGCACGGCTACGTGTTCGAAGTCCATGCGGACCCGGCGCTCACCACCGGCCAGCCGATCAAGGACATGGGGCGCTTCGCGCACGAAGCCGCCGCTGTCGATCCGGCCACCGGCATGGTCTACCAGACCGAGGATTCCTCGGGCAAGTCGGGCTTCTACCGCTACATCCCGGACATCCGGACCGGCGCCTACGGCAGCCTGGCCCTGGGCGGCGTGCTGCAGATGGCCAAGGTCAAGGGCGTCAACAACGTCAACCTGGCCACCATGCCGGTCGACGCCACCGTGGAACTGGAGTGGGTCAACATCGCCGACCCGGACGCCAACCGCGGCGACGCCACCGGGCCGAGCGGCGTGCGCATCACGAATGCCGCCGGTCCTTTCGTGCAGGGCTGGGTGCAGGGCGCCGCGCGCATGAATCGCGGCGAGGGCATCTGGTACGCGCAAGGCAAGGTCTACGTGATGGATACCGCGGGCGGCGCCGTGTCGCGCGGCACCATCTGGGAACTCGACCTGGCCACGCAGGTGCTCAAGTGCATCTACTCGAGCCCGAGCGCCCTGGTGGGGAACATGGGCGACAACCTGACGGTCAGCCCGCGCAATGCCATCCTGATCTGCGAGGATGCCTCGACCGCCGCCACCGACGCCTTCGGCTTCGGCCAGCGCCTGATGGGCCTGACCGGCGCGGGCGACGCCTACATCTTTGCCAAGAACAACATCAACCTGAGCGCCGCCCAGCTGACGGGCGCAGGCAAGCTGGCCTCGCTCGCCGGCGACCAGCGCGGCAACGAATTCGCCGGCGCCTGCTTCGACCCGACCGGCCGCTACCTGTTCGTCAACATCCAGACCCCGGGCGTCACCTTCGCGATTACCGGTCCGTGGGCCCTGGGCCCTTTATGAGCGCATTCCCGACCAAACGGAGAACCCCATGAAATTGACCAAACTGTGTGCATTCGCCGGCGCCCTGGTGCTGTCCGGCGCCGCCAACGCCGCCCTCCTGACCGGCAGCGCCGGCGCCAACCCCGTCGAGGATTTCAGCGGGGCGGGCAGCGTGGCCTTCAACCTCGACCTGCGGGACTTCAGCAGCAGCACGTTGAACTTCGTGCTGGAAGCGGATGACCTGCAAGGGCCGCTCAGCTTCGATGCGCTGGTGCGCAACCTGGCCGGGGCCGACCTTGGCCGCTTCACTTTCAGCCTGCAGGGCATCCGCTTCGCCGGCGCCGGCAGCGTCACGCCGGCCTTCGGCAACATCAAGGCGATCGATGCGGGCGCCACCACCGCCGTGATCCACTTCGCCACGCCGGAGTACGCCGAGTTCCAGTTCGGCGACGTGTTCGGCGCTGCCGGCCAGGACTGGCTGCTCGACACTACCGGCCTGCAGGCAGGCGACCGCTTCAGCATCACCGCCACCGTGCCGGAACCCTCGACCGCCGCGCTGATCCTCCCGATGCTGTGCATGGCCGGCTTGGCTGCCGCGCGCCGCCGCAGGAAGGACTGAGCACTTATCCAGCTGTGAAGGGAAGGGCTTGCCGGTACAATCGGTCTCCTGCCGACAAGCTCTTCTTCATCATGCACATCTGGGTCGATGCCGACGCCTGCCCGGGCGTCATCAAGGACATCCTGTTCCGCGTGGCCGAGCGCCTGCAGCTGGGCGTCACGCTGGTGGCCAACCAGCTGATCCGGGTGCCCGGTTCGCGCTTCATCCGCGCCCTGCAGGTGCCAAGCGGCCCGGACGTGGCCGACGCCGAGATCGTCGCGCGCGTGAACGCGGGCGACATCGTCGTCACCGGCGACATCCCGCTGGCGGCGCAGGTGCTGGAGAAGGGCGGGCTGCCGCTCAATCCACGCGGCGAGTGGTATACCAAGGACACGATCGCCCAGCAACTCACGATGCGCGCCTTCATGGAAGAGCTGCGCGGCAGCGGCGTCGATACCGGCGGGCCGGCCGCCTTCAGCCAGGCCGACAGCCGGAATTTCGCGAATGCGCTGGACCGGCAGCTGGCGCGCTCGCGCGCGCCTGCGCCGAAAACCGGCCAGCAGTAAGGCGCGAGCCGGTCAGGCGGCAGCTTCGAGCGCCACCATCTCCACGCCGGGCAGCTTGCACTCGCCAACCGCCGCGGCCACCGCATCGATCGCCGCGCGGCGGGTAAAACTCTTGCGCCACAGGATGACGACCCGGCGCGAGGGCGCCGGATGGGAGAAGGGCACGTAGGTCAGCAGGCCGTTGGGGTCGTGCATGTCGGCCACCGAGGCGCGCGGCAGCACGGTCAGGCCGATGCCGCTCGCCACCATGTGGCGGATGGTCTCCAGCGAGGAGCCTTCGAAGGTGCGCTGCATGCCGTTGCCCGGCGACGAATAGCGCGCCATCTCCGGGCACACTTCCAGCACCTGGTCGCGGAAGCAGTGGCCCGCGCCCAGCAGCAGCATGGTTTCCAGCTTCAGGTCGTCGGCCGGGATTTCCTTGCGCTTGGCCCAGGGATGCGAGCGCGGCATCGCCACCACGAAGGGCTCGTCGTACAGGGTCTGCATCGACATGCCATGCTCGGGCAGGGGCAGGGCCACGATGGCGGCGTCGAGCTCGCCCTGGCGCAGCAGTTCGAGCAGCTTGTGGGTGTAGTTCTCCTGGAGCACCAGCGGCATTTGCGGCACGGTGTCGATCAGGCGTTTCACCAGCGGCGGCAGCAGGTAGGGGCCGATGGTGTAGATCACGCCCAGGCGCAGCGGCCCGGCCAGCGGGTCCTTGTTCTGTTTCGCCAGTTCCTTGATGGCGGCGGTTTGCTCCAGCACGCGTTCGGCCTGGGCCACGATCTGCGCGCCCAGCGGCGTGACGGAGACTTCGGAACCACCGCGCTCGAACAGCGTCACCCCGAGCTCGTCCTCGAGTTTCTTGATGGCGACGGAGAGGGTGGGTTGGGCGACGAAGCAGGCTTCGGCGGCATGCCCGAAGTGTTTGGCGCGCGCCACGGCGACGATGTATTTCAGCTCGGTCAGTGTCATAGGTTTTTTCCACGATGTCACGGCTGGTATGCCGTTAATCCTGACACAATGTTGGCATTTAGTCAGCCAGGATTTCATCACCCCCTCATCATAGTCGATATAATTGCCGGGCAGGATTTCCGCCTGCGTTTACGCGAGGTACCCATGTCGTCCACCTTCGGTCCGGCGGAAGCCCAGGCCTACATCCACAAGCTGCTGACGGTCATGCATCACCAGGGCGGCTCCGACCTGTTCATCTCCAGCGATTTCCCGCCCAGCATGAAGCACCAGGGCGCCATGAAGCCCCTGAGCCAGCAGCGCCTGTCCGGCGAGGTCACGCGCGCGCTGGCCCTGTCCCTGATGAACGAGCGCCAGCGTCTCGAATTCGAAGCCGAGATGGAGTGCAACTTCGCGATCTCGCTCCCCGGCGTGTGCCGCTTCCGCGTCAACGTCTTCGTGCAGCAGCAGAGCGTGGGCATGGTGGTGCGCACGATCGCCTCCGAGATCCCGAACTTCGAGAAGCTCGACCTGCCGGACGTGCTGAAGGACGTCGTGATGACCAAGCGCGGCCTGGTGCTGGTGGTCGGCGGCACCGGTTCCGGCAAGTCCACCACGCTGGCGGCGATGATCGACTACCGCAACAGCAACTCGGCCGGCCACATCATCACCGTGGAAGACCCGGTCGAGTACGTCCACAAGAACAAGAACTGCCTGGTCACGCACCGCGAGGTGGGCGTGGATACCCATTCCTGGCACAACGCCCTGAAGAACACGCTGCGCCAGGCGCCGGACGTGATCCTGATCGGCGAGATCCGCGACACCGAGACCATGGAGCACGCGATCGCCTTCGCCGAGACCGGCCACCTGTGCCTGGGCACCCTGCACGCGAACAATGCCAACCAGACCCTGGACCGCATCATCAACTTCTTCCCGGAAGAGCGCCGCAACCAGCTCCTGATGGACCTGTCGTCCAATTTACGCGCGGTGATCTCGCAACGCCTGATCCGCACGGAGGACGGCAAGGGCCGCAAGGCGGCCATCGAGATCCTGCTGAACACCCCGACCATCGGCGAGATGATCCTGAAAGGGAATTTCCAGAACATCAAGGAGATCATGCACAAGTCGCGCGAACTCGGCATGTGCACCTTCGACCAGGCCTTGTACGAACTCTATAACAAGGGCTACATCGGCTACGATGAAGCGATCCGCAACGCCGACTCGGCCAACGGCCTGCGCCTGCAGATCAAGCTCTCGGGCGAGCGCAAGGGGCCGGACGGCAGCGCAGGCAGGGCCACCGAGCTGTCGATGGCGATCGAGGAAGAACCGGAAGACGACGCACCCACTACCACCTGATTTTTTACAAGCCTTATGCCTGCATTCGAAAACAAGATCTGCACGCGCGCCGAGCTGGCGCAGCGTATCGCCCAATTACCGAAGCCGGTGGTGCTGACCAACGGCGTATTCGACATCCTGCACCGCGGCCACGTGACCTACCTGGCGCAGGCGCGCGAACTGGGGGGCTCGCTGGTGGTGGCCGCCAACACCGACGCCTCGGTCAAGCGCCTCGGCAAGGGCGACGACCGCCCGCACAACACCCTGGCGGACCGCATGGCGGTGCTGGCGGCACTCGAATCGGTGAGCCTGGTGGTGGACTTCGACGAGGACACCGCGCTCGAGGTGGTGCTCGAAAGCCGCCCGGACATCTATGCCAAGGGTGGCGACTACGACATGACGAAGATTCCGGAAGGGCAGGCGGTGCTGGCCTATGGCGGGCGGGCGGTGGCGGTCGATTTCGAGCATGACCGCTCGACGACCAAGCTGGTGGCAAAAATCCGCGGCTGAACGCTCAGCTGCGATGGGCGGCCGCCCGTTGGCGTGACGGCCACCCATGCCGGGCTCTATGCGGACGCTTTCGCCTTGCGGCTGCGGCGGCGCAAGGCCGTCATGCCAGCCAGGCCAAGACCCAGCAGCGCAACACTGCCTGGTTCCGGCACATCGGTGCCGCCGCCTTCGCCTTCCAATGCGATGCCGAAGAAGTTGTCGGCGCTACCTTGCGCATTCAGCAAGGAGGCCGTCAGGCCAATGCGATTGTTGGCACTGAGTACCCCATTAACGCCCGCGATGCCATCACCATCCAGGATGAAGCCAAATCCGGATCTGCCGTTTCCGGTTGGGGTCGACGTATAGGTGACTGGCGCGGCCAGACTGGTCGAGTACAGGAACGCGCCGCTCCCGGAATACACCGACAGGATCAGTGAGTTGATCGTAATGCCATTGGTGTCCGTATTGCCTGGCTCGTTGGGATTGAAAACCAACAGCAGGCTGGCGGCATCGGTAATGCCGAGTTCACCGAACGAATAGGTCGCATTCTTGTTATTACCATCTGAAGAAACATCGCCCGTAGCAAGGTCTTGCGTCCCGGACCAGGCCACGCTTCCTGTCGCGCTCGTGCCATTCGCCTTCGGCTTCAAGGAAAGCATCGAATTGACATTGCCAAATCCCGTGCCGTCCAGATCAACTGTCGTGTTTGGCGGCGGGGCCTGGATAATGCCCGCCTGACTCGACATGCAAATACCGGACAGGGCTGCGGCAATGAATAGTTGTTTTAATATATTCCGTTTCATCATTATTCCTTTCAGTGACAAAACATTCCCATATGAAATCCTGCTCCAGAGGAAGCAAGTGTTGACCTGATAAGTAATTGATTAACCACAACTTTTCAGTATCACATCTGGTTCATGCAGGATTCATACCAGAATTAGTATTTACAGCAAATTCAAATACTTAAAAAGGCGGGGAAGGAATTACGGCCTGAAAGTGTCAAATCCGTCGACAATATTCGTATAAATGCAAATTCTTTGAATAAACAGATAATATTGCCAAGAATTAATTCTATGTTTAAATAGAAGCAACAATTTTACTTGTCAGACAATCGTCTTGTCATTTGCTTAAAGACGTCAAAGGTTTCTTTAAATCAAAAATGCGACGTCTGCATGTTGCCTTGCGGAATTAAATCAACTAATATTTACGAACTGAAAAAGGCAAACCGCGCGAAAGCGCGGGACGCAAAGTCACGGTCTACCGGGCGCAGGCCCCATGACGGCAGGACTGCCAGAGCAAGTACGCTTCCCGGGCTCCGCCGTGCGGTCCGGTGCGGAGGCGTGCGTTCATGCGGCAGTCCTGTTCGGAACACTTAACAGGAAATGCCATGAATTTCATTCACATCCCTTTCGTGCTGCGCACCCTGACCCTCGCCGTGCTCGGCGCCAGCGCCGCCTTTTCCGCCGTAGCCGCGCAACCCGGCGATGAGCTGCTGGTCAAGGGCCGCATGCTGGTCGAAGTCCGCGACGGCGTCACGACCGATTCGCTCGGCAAGATGATCGAAACGCCCGGCCACAAGCGCTACAAGCTCGGCCAGAGCGGCATCTACATCGTCGACCTGCCGGCCAATGCCTCCGAAAAGGCCGTGCTGGCGCGCCTGAAGAACAACCCGCACGTGAAATCGGCCGAGCAGGATCGCCTGGTGCCGAGCACGCTCGCGGTGAACGACCCCTACATCGGCAGCGCCTGGCACGTCGGCAAGATTGGCGCCAACGCTGCCTGGGACATGGCGCAGGGCAGCGGCGTGACGATCGCGATCCTCGATTCGGGCATCGACGCCGCCCATCCGGACCTGGCGCCGAACCTCGTCGGCGGCTACAACGTCTACGATGCGAACACCAACCTGGCCGACGTCTGCGGCCACGGCACCTCGGTCGCGGGCGCCGCCGCGGCGGTCAACAACAATGCCATCGGCGTGGCCGGGATCGCAGGTCGCGCGCGCATCATGCCGGTGCGTGTCGCCTACAAGAAAGCCACCGACGGCGGCTGCTATGCCGCCTACAGCACCGTCGCCAGCGGCCTGATCTACGCTGCCGACAACGGCGCCCGCGTCGCCAACGTCAGCTATGGCGGCGTGACCACCAGCTCGTCGGTGACCAGCGCGGCGAACTACATGAAGTCGAAGGGCGGCCTGGTCTTCGTTTCGTCCGGTAACACCGGTACCGACCAGGGCTATGCTCCCAACAGCGCCATGATCGTGGTCGGCGCCACCGACAGCAACGACAACCGCGCCAGCTGGTCGAGCTACGGCAGCTTCGTGACGCTGACCGCACCCGGCAGCGGCATCTGGACCACCCGCATGGGCAACAGCTACGCCGCCGTCAACGGCACCTCGTATGCGAGCCCGGTGGCCGCCGGCGTGGCCGCACTGATGATGGCCGCCGCGCCGACCGTCTCCAACAGCCGCATCGAAAGCCTGCTCTACTCGACGGCCGTGGACCTGGGCGCCGTCGGCCGCGACAATTACTTCGGCCATGGCCGGGTCAATGCCGCCGCCGCGGTGCAGGCCGCACTGGCCGCCGCCCCGGTCGTGGACAGCAGCGCGCCCAGCGTCGCCATCCAGGCCCCGCTCGGCAGCAGCACGGTCTCCGGCCTGGTGGCCGTCGATGCCGGCGCCAGCGACAATGTCGGCGTGACGCGCGTCGACCTGCAGGTCAACGGCACCACGGTGGCCAGCGACACCAGCGCGCCCTACGGATTCAGCTGGAATTCGGCGGGCGTGCCGAACGGAATGGCCAACCTGGTCGCCGTCGCCTACGACGCCGCCGGCAATGTTGGCCGCTCGGCCAACGTAGCCGTCAACGTCGCCAACGCCACCACGGTGCCAGCCTCGAGCACGGATACCACCGCGCCGGCGGTCAGCATCCTCAATCCGGTGGCCGGCGCGGTCTCGGGCAACGTCAAGGTCAGCGTGAGCGCGAGCGACAACCTGGGCGCCGCGGCGCTGTCCCAGCAACTGCTGGTGAATAATGTCGTGGTGGCGCAGGGCAGCGGCGGCAGCCTGTCGTACACCTGGAACACCCGCAAGCTGGCGGTGGGGACCCACACGCTCAAGGCGGTAGTGCGCGATGCCGCCGGCAATATCGGCAGCGCGAGCGTGAGCGTGACGATCCGCTGAGCGTCGATCGTCGCTTGTCCTTCCAGCGCCCGGTGCATCGACCCGGGCGTTTTTCATTTCGTGGCAAGATGGCCGGATCTTAGACAGACAGGAGTCCGCATGCTGATCGCCCAAGTCACCGACCTGCACCTGCACGCGGACCCCGGCCATCCAAACCTGGCGCGTTTCAACAGGGTGCTGGATCACCTCCTGTCCCTGCAGCCGCAGCCCGGACTGCTGGTCCTGAGCGGCGACCTGGCCGACGACGGCGCGCCCGAGAGCTACCGGCACCTGCAGGGGGCGTTGGCGCGCTGGCCGCATCCGCTGCGTTTCGCGCTGGGCAACCACGACCATCGTGGGCATTTCCGCGCCGTGTTCGGCGAGCGCCACGACGCGGACGGTTTCGTGCAGGGCCGCGCCGAGTTCGGCGGGCTGGAGGTCCTGGTCCTCGACAGCCTCGAGGAGGGCCGCCACGGCGGCGCCTTCTGCGAGGCGCGCGCCGCCTGGCTGCGCCAGGCCGTGCAGGACAGCCGGGGGGCGCCGTTGCTGCTCTTCCTGCACCATCCGCCCGTCGACGTCGGCATCCCCTGGATCGACCCGGGGCCGGGCCAGGACTGGATCGCCCGCCTCGACGCCGCGCTGCAGGGCGCGCAGGTCGCAGGCATCTGCACCGGCCATGTGCACCTGGCGGGCGTGTTTTTCTGGCGCGGACGCCAGGTCGTGACCTGCCCGTCCTCGTCCTCGGACCTGAGCCTGGGCTTCGCGCCCATGGCGGCCGGGCAGCCGGACGGCCGGCCGCTGGTGGAGCAGGGCGAGCCGGCCTTCGCGCTGCACCGCTGGGAAGACGGCGCCCTGGCGACGCTTTTCGGCCGCTGCCCGCAGCGCTTGCTGGCGCGCTGGGATGCGGGTACGCAGCCCATGGTGGCGGCCATGCTGGCCGAAAAAAAGCCGGCCTAGGCGATCCTGTCGCTCTCGATGCGGCCGTCGACCAGGGTGATGGTGCGGTCGCATTGCTCCGACAGGCGCGGATCGTGCGTCACCAGCAGCACCGCGCAACCGAACTCGCGGTTGAAACGGCGGAACAGCTGGAACACTTCGGCGGCGGATTTGCTGTCGAGGTTGCCGGTCGGTTCGTCCGCCAGCAGCAGGGCCGGACGGGTCACCAGGGCGCGCGCCACCGCCACGCGCTGTTGCTGGCCGCCCGACAACTGGTCGGGCTTGCGCGCTTCCATGCCCGCCAGTCCCACCTGCTCCAGCAGGGCGCGGGCGTGATCGGCCTGCGCGCGGGTCGGCTTGCCGCCCACGGCCATCAGCGGCATCAAGACGTTTTCCAGCGCGGTGAAGGCCTGGATCAGGTGGTGGAACTGGAACACGAAGCCGATGCTGCCGCCGCGCAGGGCAGTGCGGCGGGCGTCGTCCATGGCGCTGGTCGGCTCGCCCAGCAGGAACAGCTCGCCCGCCGTGGGCCGGTCGAGCAGGCCGATCAGGTTGAGCAGCGTGCTCTTGCCGGACCCCGAGGCGCCCACCAGGGCGGCGAAGTCGCGCCGCTCCAGGCGCAGGTCGATACCGTGCAGCACCTCGACTTCGGTCGGCTTGCCGACGTTGTAGCTCTTGCGCAGGCCGTCCAGGCGCAGCACTTCCTGGCCGGCGTCGCGCCCGGGATCGCGTTCAGACATGGCGAATCGCCTCCACCGGATCGAGGGCCGCCGCGCGCCGCGCCGGCACCGCCGCCGACACGATCCCGGTCACGGTCGCCAGCGCCGCCGCGCCCGCCAGCAGCGCGGGATCGAGCGGGATGGTGAACAGCTTCGGCCCGAAGGTATTGAACGCGCCCACCAGGGCGTAGCCGGCGGCGCCGCCCAGCAGCGAACCGGCCAGCCCGAGGAGGGCACCCTGCACCAGGAACACGCGCAGCATCTGCCCGCGCGTGATGCCCATCGCGCGCAGGATCCCGATCTCGCGGGTACGCTGGACCACGCTGACCGACAGCACGCTGGCGATGCCGAGGGCCACGCTCAGGGCCACGAAGGTGCTGATCATCCGCGTCGACAGGCTTTGCGAGCGCAGCGCGTTCATCAGCTGCGCATTGGTCTCCATCCAGCTCTCCACTTTCAGGCCGGTCAGGCGGGCGGTGCGCGCGGCGATCTCGCGCGCCGCGAAGATGTCGTCCACGGTCAGGTCGATCACGGTGGCGGCGCCCGGCAGGTCGAGCAGCGACTGGGCCTGCTTCATGTCCAGGTAGACGTAGCGCGCATCCAGCTCGCGCACGCCCAGCTCGAAAATCCCGGCCACGTTCACCACGCTCTCGCGCCCCTGGCCGCCATCGAGCCGCAGCTTGTCGCCGACCCGCATGCCGAGGTCCCTGGCCAGCTGTCTGCCGATCACGGCGTCGCCCGCGCCGATGCGGAAGTCCCCTTCCACGATGTCCTGCTGGATCGGGATGATGCGCTGGTAGCGCGGCGGATCGATGCCCACCAGCGCCACCGACTCCAGCGCATCGCCGCGCCGCGCGAAGGCCGGCCCCGAGATCAGGGGCGAGACCGCCGTGATGCGCGGCAGGGTGTCGAGCACGTCGCGCACTTCCTGCCAGTTGTTGATCGAGCGCAGGCGCTGGGCGCGCTTGCTCTCCAGTACCAGCTGGGTGGTGCCGGCCGCCGGCGGCAGTACCCGGTTGTGCTCTTCGGTGGGCTGGACCTTGATGTGGGCCTGGGTTCCTAGGGTACGGTCGATGATGTTGGCCTGCAGCCCGTTGATCAGGGCGGTCAGGAACACGATCACGGCGACGCCGACGCCGATCCCCACCAGGATCAGGATGCTCTGCGCCCGGCCTTCGCGCAGGAAGCGGGTGGCGATGGTCCACTCGAGCCACATGGGTCAGTCCAGCCTGGCCGGCAGTTCCCTGCGGGTGGCCGAGTCGGCCGGCATGGCGGCCGGCGCCGGCCGTACCCGGTCGCCGGCGCGCAGGGTGGCGGGTGGATCGGCCAGCACCCAGTCGCCGGCGCCCAGGCCGGCCGTGACCTCGGTCTGGACCAGGCCGCGCAGGCCGAGCTGGACGCGGCGCCGCTCGGCCCGGCCGTCCGCCACCACCCAGGTCTCGGCCTGCCGGCCCTGCACCGCAAGCAGGGCGTCGTTCGGGACCACGATGGCGCGCTCGCGCCGGCCGGTTTCCACGTTCACCGAGACGGTCATGTCCTGGCGCAGGAAGGCGGGCGCCGGATCGACCGCGAGGCGCAGGTCCACGGTGCCGCGCTGGGGATCGACGGCCGGGGCGATGAAATCGACCCGGGCCGTGAAGGGCTGCAGCGGATAGGCGTCGGCGACGCAGAGCGCGCCCTGGCCGACGGCCAGCACTTCGAGGTTCTTCTCGTCCACCGGCACCAGGATCTCGGTGGCGCCCGCGCGCGCGATCTCGAACAGGATGCGGCCCGGCTGTACCAGGTCGCCCGGCTCGGCGTTGCGGGTCAGGACGGTGCCGGCGACTTCGGCGCGGATGGTGGTCTTGGCCAGCTGCGCCCTGGCATTGGCGAGCCGCGCGCGCGCCGCCTGTTCGCCCGGATTGCCCGGCACCAGCGCACGCGCGGCCAGGCGTGCCTGCTCGGCCGCGATGCGGGCCACGGTTTCGGCCTGTGCCGCCTGTTCCATGGCCTCGCGCGTGATCATCTGGCGCTGGAACAGGTCGCGCCGGCGCGCCGCTTCGCGGCTGGCCTGGGCCAGCCGCGCCTCGGCTTCGCGCAGGCTGGCCTGGGCCTGCGGCCGGGTCGACTGCTGCAGCTGGGCCAGCTCGGCTTCGGCTTCGCGCACCGCCGCCTCGAGGTCGTCGGCGCGCAGGATCGCCAGCACGTCGCCCGGCCGCACCGCGTCGCCTTCGCGCACGCGCCGCTCCAGCACCACCGCCGTCAGCGGACTGCCGACCTGGGCGCGCGAGACCGCCGCCACCCGGCCGGTGGCCACCACGGTCTGCACCATGGGCCGCTCGCGCAACTGGTAGGCGGCCAGCTCCAGCCCGCGCATGCCGTGGAACAGCCACCAAGCCAGGGCAGCCAGGATCAGGACGGAGGCAATGACGAGCAGTCGACGTCGTTTCACGGCATTCTTTTTGTTGGAATTGATGAGCTTTATTCTAAACGAAGGACCGCGGGACGGCGCAGTAACCCCATTCCATGAGCCGGTATAGACAAGCAATGTCCCTTCGCTGACCCGGTTTTAAGCAAAATTTGAAGCGTGCGTCGCGATTGTGAACCTATATTTAAAGCAGAAACATCATGGTGAACCGCTTGCGCATACAACTTATTCAGGATGTATCACTTAACCGGAGAACTGACATGACACTGCAAGGTTTCCTCAAATATGGCTTGGTGGTTTTTGCTTTCGCGGGCAGCCTGGCCGGATGCGGCAGCAGCGACGACGATGACGATATGGCGCCGGTTCCGATGCAGAAGAACATCGCCGACGTCGCGCGCGAACAGGGCTTCACCGCGCTGCTGGCGGCATCGAGCAAGGCCGGCATCGCCACCACGCTGGCCGACCCGAACGCCCAGCTGACCGTGTTCGCGCCGACCGACCGCGCATTCGGCGACCTGGCCACCCGGCTCGGCTTCGCCAGCGCGACGGCGATGGTCGATGCCCTGCCGGCCAGCGCGCTGCAGAACATCCTGAACTACCACGTGCTGACCAGCCGCAAGGCTTCCGGCGACCTGGCCGCGGGCGGCGCTACCCAGCAGACCGCCTATACCTATGCCGGCGCGCCGAGCCGCCTGAACTTCGACTTCAGCAGCGGCGTGAAGATCACCGACGCCGCCCTCACCAGCGCCACCGTCACCACCCCTAACGTCGGCGCCAGCAACGGCGTGATCCACGTGGTCGACAAGGTGCTGGTGCCGCCCGGCGTGCTGAACATCGTGCAGATGGCCCAGGCCAATCCTGTCTTCAGCTCGCTTGTCAATGCCGTGGTCGCGAGCAACCTGCAGGGCACGCTCGCCGGCGCCGGCCCGTTCACGGTGTTCGCACCGACCGATACCGCCTTCGCGGCCGCGCCGCAAGGCTTGACTGCGGCCCAGCTGCGCACCGTCCTGACCTATCACGTGGTATCGGGCCAGGTGTTGTCGACGCAGATTCCCTTCGGCACGCCGGTCGCCACGGTCGCCGGCCAGAACATCGTGATCTCCGCGGGCACGCCGCCGACCATCCGCGATACCACCGCGGTCGCGGCGCGCATCACCGCGGTCGACGTCAGGGCCAGCAACGGCGTGATCCACGTGGTCGACAAGGTCCTGATCCCCACCCTGTAAGCATTGCATCGGCCGGGCGCCGTGCGCACGGCGTCCCGCCATCCGTGGCAAGATGCCTGATATCGATAAAACGATGAAAGGCATCGATGCGCATCCTGCTGGCCGAAGACGACAGTTCGCTCGGCGACACCATCCAGGCCTGGCTGCGGCTCGACGGGCACGCGGTCGACTGGGTCCGCCGCGGCGACTCGGCCCGCACCGCCCTGGCGACCCACCGCTACGACTGCGTGCTGCTCGACCGCGGGCTGCCCGGCCTCTCGGGCGACGACTTGCTCGCAAACCTGCGCGCGGCCGGCGACACCGTGCCGGTGATCCTGATTACCGCCTTCAATGCGCTGTCCGACCGGGTCGAGGGCCTCGACCTCGGCGCCGACGACTACCTGGTCAAGCCCTTCGAGCTGGAGGAGATGTCGGCGCGCATCCGGGCGGCGGTGCGGCGCGGCGCCAGCCAGGCCAGCAACCTGCTGGCGCACGCCGGCATCGCGCTCGACCTGGAGACCCGCCAGGCCAGCCTGCACGGCCAGCCGGTGGCGCTGACGGCGCGCGAATACCACGTGCTGCTCGCGCTCCTGCAGCGCAGGAACGGCATCGTCACCCGCGCCCAGATCGAGGAAAGCCTGTACGGCTGGGGCGAGGAGGTCGAGAGCAATGCCATCGAGGTCTACATCCACAACCTGCGCAAGAAATTCGGCAGCGACAGCATCGTCACGGTGCGCGGCCTCGGCTACCGGCTGAAGGAACATGCGTAAGCGTTCCGGGCCGTGGTCGCTGCGCCGGCGCCTGCTGGCGGCCATCCTCGCCGCCAGCAGCGTGCTGTGGCTGGCCGGCCTCGGGACCCTCACCGCAATCGCCTGGCAGGAAACCGGCGAGGTGTTCGACGATGCGCTCGAAGAATCGGCCTATATGCTGATGGCGGCCACCACCGACCTCGATGCGCGCGGCCTGCTGGCTCCATTGCCGCCGATGGAGGGGGACGGGGTGCGCCGGGTCGACATGCAGTACCAGGTGGTGGCCGGCGGCCGGGTCGTGCAGCGCAGCGCCGGCGCCCCGGCGCATCCCTTCGTGGGCGGCTTCGACGACGAGCATGGCTTTGCCGACCTGCGGGTCGACGGCGACGACTGGCGCGTGTTCGTGGTGCGCGACGGGGTGCGGCGCTTCGAGGTGCAGGTCGGCCAGCGCGCCGACAAGCGCTTCGAGATCCTGGAAGACCTGGCCGAGGCCCTGTGGCTGCCGGCGCTCGGCATCCTCCTGCTCCTGGGGCTGGTGTGCTGGTGGCTGACCGGGCGTGTGCTGGCGCCGCTGCGCCGCACCGCGGCCAGCATCGCCGCCAAGACCCCGGGCGACCTGGCGCGGGTGGCGCTCGATGGCCAGCCGCGCGAACTGCTGCCGATCGTCGGCGCCCTGAACGAGGTGCTGGGCCGCCTCGACCAGGCCTTGCAGGCCGAGCGCCGCTTCACGGCCGATGCGGCCCACGAACTGCGCACGCCGCTGGCGGGCCTGCACATGCACGTACAGCTGCTGCAGCGCCAGCATCCCGCCCTGGCGGAGTCCTTCCACAAGCTGCGCCATGACATCGGGCGCCTGACCGCGCTGGTCGACAGCCTGCTGGCGCTGGCGCGCCTGGACCCGCTGGCGCGCACCCAGCTGGTGAGCCAGGCGGTGGCGCTGCCGCCCCTGTTCGCGGCGCTGCGCGCCGACTATGCGCCGGAGGCGGCGCGGCGCGGCATCGACCTCGCCTTGCACAGCGCGATCGATCAGGTCGAGGGCGACCCGCAGATGCTGGAGATCGTGCTGCGCAACCTGGTCGGCAATGCGCTGCGCTATTGCCCGGCCGGCAGCCGGGTCGAGGTCGAGGCCCTGCGCCATGCGGGCCGCGACCGGATCGCCGTGCGCGACGACGGCCCCGGGGTCGACGCCGCCAGCAGGGCGCGCCTGACCGAACGCTTCTTCCGGGTGCTGGGGCAGGAGGAGGGCGGCAGCGGGCTTGGCCTGTCGATCGTCCAGCGCATCGCCGACCTGCATGGCGTCAAGCTCGCCTTCGGGCCGGGCCTGGGCGGGCGCGGGCTGGGCGTGACGCTCGACTGGCCTGCGACGCAATCTTAAGATCGGTTTAATGTCCGGCCGGTGTAATGCGCCTGTGTCCCATCATTCACACCAGGAGCCAACATGAAACGCATTGTCCAGATTTCCGCTGTCACGACCCTGCTGGCCGCATCGGCCTTCGCCATCGGCCAGCCGGCCGGCTATACCGGGCCGTCCACCAAGCCGGCCGCGACTTCCGGCTACACGGGGCCGTCGAGCGTTCCCTTGACGACCGCCAAGGAACTGCTCGACAAGGGCAAGGACGACCAGCACGCGCGCCTGCAGGGCAAGCTGCTCAGCCACAAGGGCGGGGACGATTACGAATTCGCCGACCAGAGCGGCAAGATCACCGTCGAGATCGAACCCGAGCACTTTCCGGCGGGCGTGAGCATCGACCAGAACACCGTGGTCGAGCTGACCGGCGAATTCGACAAGGAGACCTTCGGCGACTCCAGTTTCGAAGTCAAGCAGATCAAGGTCGTGGGCAAATAAGCTTACTTGCGCTTGCGCCCGCTGCTGGCGAACACCTCGATCTTCTTGGTCGGGCCGGAGACGATCAGGAGGTCGTTCGGCAGGATGCGGGTTTCCGGCTGCGCATGCTGGAAGTCCTCGTTGGCGCGCTTGACGCCGACCACCGTGACGCCGTGGCGCGAGCGCACCTGCGACTCGGCCAGGGTCTGGTGGTGGGTGTCGAGCGGCGCATGGATCTTGGCGATGGCGAAGCCGTCCTCGAACTCGATGAAGTCCATCATGCGCCCGGTGATCAGGTGCGCCACGCGCGCGCCCATGTCCGCTTCCGGGAAGATCACGTGGTGGGCGCCGATGCGCTGGGCGATCTGGCCGTGCTCCGGCGTCTGGGCCTTGACCCAGATGTCCTTGATGCCGAGCTCGGTCAACACCATCAGCGTCATCAGGCTGGCGGACAGGTTCGAGCCGATCGCCACGATGGCATGGGAAAAGTCGGCCACCCCCAGCTGGAGCATGATGCTCTCGTTGGTGGAATCGGCCTGCACCGCGTGGGTGAGGCGGTCGCCCCAGAACTGGACCAGGTCTTCACGGTTGTCGATGCCCATCACGTCGTGACCCAGGCGCATCAGGGACTGGGCGACGGCGCCGCCGAAGCGCCCTAGGCCGATGACGACGACGCTGTCGCTCGCCGAAAAGGCGAACTGTTCTGTAAAAATCCTACCCAACAATTGGATGTTCCTCCGGATAACGATAAGGCATGCGCCGTTCGCCCAGGACGAGCGAGGTGGCGAGCGTGATGGTGCCGACCCGGCCGATGAACATCAGCACGGCCAGCAGCAGCTGGCCGCTGGGCGGCAGTTGGTGGGTGATGCCGGTCGACAGTCCCGCGCTGCCGAAGGCGGCGATTACCTCGAAGATGATCTGGTCGGTCGGGAAGTGGGTGATGCGCAGCAGGATCACCGTGCCCACCGCGACGATGATGGAGCCCAGGACCAGCACCGTGATGGCCTGGCGCTGGGCCGAGGCGCCGACGCGGCGCCCGAAGGCTTCGGTATCGGTATGTCCTTTTGCTTCGGCGATCACCAGGAGGGCCAGGATGGCGATGGTGCCGACCTTGACGCCGCCCGCGGTGCCGCCGCTGCCGCCGCCGATGAACATCAGGAAGTAGTGCACAGCCCAGGTTTCCGGGGTGAGGGCGCCGATGTCCACCGTATTGAAACCGGCGGTGCGCGCCGCGACCGACATGAACATGCTGTTCGATAGTTTATCGAACAGGGAAAATGGCCCGATGGTCCGCACATTGTTCCATTCCAATATCACGATCGCCAGGAAGCCGCCCAGCACCAGGATGAGTGAGCCGGTCAGCGTCAGCTTGGTGTGCAGCGACCAGTGGCGCGGGTCGCGCCAGCGGTGGCGCAGGTCGTGCAACACGGGGAAGCCGATGCCGCCGATGACGATGGCGATCATGATCGGTCCCAGCACCAGGGCGTCGCCGGCGTAACGCACCAGGCTGTCCGCATGGGTCGAGAAACCGGCATTGTTGAAGGCCGAGGCGGCATGGAACAGTCCGCTCCAGGCGGCATCGCCCCAATCCAGGCCATGGCCGAGGTGCAGCCTGAGCGTGAGGACCGCGAACAGCAGCAGCTGGCAGATCAGGGCGACCCTGAGCACGACCTTCGCCACGCTCGTGATGTCGCCCAGCCCGAGCAGGCGCGTCTCGGTCTGCGTCATCATGCGGGTGCGCAGCCTGGGCGAACGGTTGACCATCAGGCCGAGCAGGGTGGCGGCGGTCATCAGGCCGAAGCCGCCGAGCTGGAACAGGAACATGATCACGGCCTGCCCGAAGCCGGACCAGTAGCTGCCCGTGTCGACGATGGCCATGCCGGTCACGCATACCGCCGAGACCGAGGTGAACAGGGCGACCAGGGGCGGCGCCGGCAGGCCGTCGGCGCGCGCCGCCGGCAGCATGAGCAGCAGCGTGCCGACCACGATGGCCAGCAGGAAGCCCAGGGCGACGGCCCGTGCGGGATGGATAAGTGTTTTCATGCGCGCATCCGTGTCGATGCGCGCGGCAGGGCGCTAAGGGTTCGAAAGTCCATGGTGTCGTGAGGCCTGGCCGCTTGTCGCGGCACTCGTTGCCTTGAATCACCCGAACCCTAACACATGGAGCGGGGGCGACGCCGCAAAACTGCGGCCATGCCGCTATCGGCGGCGCCGTGCGCGCCAGGTCAGCCCGGCCAGGCCGGCCGCCAGCATCGCCCAGGTCGATGGTTCCGGCGCCTGCGACATCATGGTCAGCCGGGTGTCGCTGGTCCAGTACAGGTGGCGCTCCTGGGTCATGTTTGGATTGAATTCGTAGTCGTAGTGCTGGTCGCCGGTGGTGATCAGGCGCCCGCCGCCGACCCAGCCTTCGGGATCCTGGCCGTAGCTGCCGACGCTGAAATGCAGATCGGCATCCTGGGAAAAGGAAAAACTGGTGGCGCCGCACTGGTAGAACGGGTTGCTGGTGGCGGCGCAGGCGATGTAGTCGAGTTCGCCGACGACCAGGGCCAGCAGCTCGTCTTTTTCCAGCAGGCCATTGCTGTTCAGATCATGGCCCTTGAACGAGCCGGAGATGACTTCCTCGGGCAGGAAGCTGTCCGACACGCTGTCGTAGAAACCGTTGAAGGAAAAGCCCCAGGAAATGGTGTCGCCGGGGGCCGCATGGGCGGCGGTGCAGCACAGGAGCAGGGCGCCGGTGGAAAGTAACTTCTTCATTTGAAACCTCAAGCAAAAACAGGGGGCGCCGATCGACAACGCCACGTGGCCAGCGTACTCCTGTTCGCCAAATACTGTCGCGTTAAATTGTGGATATTTCTACATTGTGTCGTAACTTCGCGACAATAAGTAACATTGCCATTGGGAATGCTCGAGGTCGACTCTCAGGCGCCGCCGGCGTAGCCGTTCTGACGCCAGGCCTCGTAAACCACGACTGCCACCGTGTTGGACAGGTTGAGGCTGCGGTTGTCCGGCATCATCGGCAGGCGGATGCGCTGGCTTGGGGCGAAGGTTTCGCGCAGGGCCGGGTCGAGGCCGCGCGATTCGGCGCCGAACACGAACACGTCACCCGGCCGGAAACCGGCGTCGGCGAAAGGCGAGGAGCCGTGGGTGGTCAGCGCGAACATACGCGAAGGATCCGGTTTCACGTCAAGCAGGAAGGCGTCCCAGTTCTTGTGCACCTTCATGGTGGCGTAGTCGTGGTAGTCCAGGCCGGCACGGCGCATCTTGGCATCGTCGAGCGGGAAGCCGAGCGGCTCGATCAGGTGCAGCTGGACACCGGTGTTGGCGCACAGGCGAATGACGTTGCCGGTATTCGGCGGGATTTCCGGTTCGACCAGGACGACGTGGAACAACATGTTCTCCTTCAATTTCTATGGGTGGGCGGCGTACGCGCGAACACCAGGTTGGTGACGCGTGCCGCGCCGGCGCGCTTGAGCACGCCGGCCAGTTCATCGAGTGTGTGGCCGCTGGTCATGACGTCGTCGACCACGCCGACGTGCACGCATTCCAGGGCCGGATGGCCTTCGGCCAGGACGAAGGCGCCGCGCACGTTGCGGCGGCGCTCGCCCGGCGCCACGCCTGACTGCGCGGCCGTTTCCACCTGCCGTTCGAGCAGTCGCGGCGCCAGCGGAACGCCGAGCGCGCTGGACAGCGGCCGGGCCAGCTCGAGCGCCTGGTTATAGCCGCGCTCGACCAGGCGGCGCGGCCCGAGCGGCACCGGGCACAGCAGCTCCGGCAAGTCTGCGCCGCGCGCCCGAACGGCCTCGCGCAAGCGGCCCGCCATCCACGGCGCCAGCGCCAGCCGGCTGGCGAATTTCAGCTGCAGCACCAGCCGGTCGACCGGCGCGCCATAGTCGCAGGCCGCCACGGTGGCGTCGAAAGCCGGCGCATCGGCCAGGCAGGCGCCGCAGCGGCGGGCGCCGTCGGCGGTGCCGACCGGGTTCGCGCAGCAGGGGCAGCGCGTGTGCAGGTCCCGCGCATGCGCCTGCGTGCAGGCCGGGCAGACCGCTTGCTCTCCCAGGCTGCCGCACAGCACGCAGCTGGACGGCAACAGCGCATGAAGAACACGCGGCAGCAGGGAGTGGAAAAGCAGGGGCATCTACTCGAATCCACAGGAGCATGTACACTCCGCCATTATCTCACCAAGTTATCGCACTGAGCGCTTCACCACCATGGCTTCACCGCAACCTTCCCGCATGAGCGCGCCGATCGACCTCGAGCGCGTCCGTACCCTGTTCGCCCAGCCCGGCCGCATCCAGGCTTCCGATTTCCTGCGCCGCGAGATCGCCCAGCGCATGCACGAGCGCCTGCAGCTCGTGAAGATCGCGCCGAAGCAGGTGCTCGATGCCGGCTGCGGCACGGGCGCCGACCTGGCGCTGCTGCAGAAGACCTATCCGGCCGCCCAGATCCTCGGCATCGACGCCGCCCCCGCCATGGCCACGGCCGCGAAAGCGCCGGCGCCGGCCACCCGCTCGCTGAACCAGATGCTCAGCCGTTTGCTGCCGGCCAAGGCCGGCGTGGACATCGTGTGCGGCGACTTCGGCAAGCTGCCTTTCGGGACGAACTCGCTCGACTTGTTGTGGTCGAACCTGGCGCTGCACTGGCATCCGCAGCCGGACCGCGTGTTCGCGGAATGGCGGCGGGTCTTGCGGGTGGACGGCCTCCTGATGTTCTCGAACTTCGGCCCGGACACCTTCTCCGAGCTGCGCAGCGCCTTTGCCGCCATGGATGAAACGCCGCACACGCTGCCTTTCGTCGACATGCACGACTTCGGCGACCAATTGGTGGAGGCGGGGTTTTCCACCCCGGTCATGGACATGGAGCGCATCACCGTCACCTACGACACTGCAGAGAGCCTGCTGCGCGACGTGCGCGCCTTCGGCGGCAACCCGCTCGATACGCGCCGGCGCGGCCTGGTCGGGCGCGCGGCGTGGCGGCGCATGCTCGATGCCTTCGAGGCCCAGCGCCGCCCCGACGGCAAGCTCGGCCTCAGCTTCGAGGTCATCTATGGCCACGCCTTCCGTCCGGCCCCGCGCACCACCGCGGCAGGGGAGGCGATCGTGCGTTTCCAGCCACGCAAGTCTCAATAACTGCCGGCAACAACGACGCCCGATTTTCCTTGAATAAAAATTACTGATTTGATTATAATCAGTAGCTATTTTTGTCGTCTGGACGAGGAAAACGCTGAAAAAAGCAGCAATCCAGGCGCGAAAATAGAAATACAACGAGAAATGAATTGCAGCATCAGCAGAGCCGCTGATGGCGGGTAGCACAAAGCGACCGGCCCCCAGCGTGTAGGTTCCCACCGATTCCGCAGCGCAATTTCGCGGTACTGGTATAACCGTTCTGCGAATTACGTTTCGGAGCGGCGCCAGTTCGTTCATGGAGCTGTCGACCGTTAAAAAATATTTTTATTTTGGGTGGTTGGGGACAACATGACATACGCATCGCGACTTGGGGCCTGGATGTTCGGCCTCGCAGCAACGGCCGGCATCCCAGCATGGGCGGCTCCGGAAATCACGGGCCGGCCGGTGGAACACCAGTTGAACATGCAGCCCCCCGTGACCGGCGTTGGCGCCGATATCTACGACCTGCACAACTGGATGATGATCGTCTGCCTGGTGATCTTCGTCGGCGTGTTCGGTGTCATGTTCTATTCGGTGTTCAAGCACCGCAAGTCGCTCGGCCACAAGCCCGCCACCTTCCACGAATCGACCGCCGTCGAGATCGCCTGGACCATCGTTCCCTTCCTGATCGTCATCGGCATGGCCCTGCCGGCCACCAAGACCGTGGTCGCCCTGAAGGACACCTCGAACGCCGACATCACCATCAAGGCCACCGGCATGCAGTGGAAATGGGGCTATGACTACCTGAACGGCGAAGGCGAGGGCATTTCCTTCCTGTCCAACCTGGCCACCCCGCGCGCCCAGATCGGCCTGCCGGGCCAGGCTGCCACCGAGAAAAAGGGCGAGAACTACCTGCTCGAAGTGGACAACGAGATGGTCGTCCCGGTCGGCAAGAAAATCCGCATGGTGTTCACCGCCAACGACGTGATCCATGCCTGGACCATCCCGGCCTTCGCCATCAAGCAGGACGCGATTCCGGGCTTCGTGCGCGACGGCTGGTTCAAGGCCGACAAGATCGGCGTCTACCGCGGCAATTGCGTCGAACTGTGCGGCAAGGACCATGCCTTCATGCCGATCGTGGTGCGCGTGGTGTCCGCCGAGGACTACACCGCCTGGGTCGCCGGCGAGAAGAAGCGCATGGCCGCCCTGGCCGACGACCCGAACAAGGTCTGGACCATCGACGAACTGAAGACCCGCGGCGAGCAGGTCTACGCCGCCAACTGCGTGGCCTGCCACCAGGCCAACGGCAAGGGCGTGCCGAACGCCTTTGCCCCGCTGGACGGCTCGCCGAACGTGCTGGGCGCCAAGGCGCACCAGATCGACATCCTGCTCAACGGCCAGGACACCCCGGCCTATCCGTCGGCGATGCCGGCCTGGAAGCAGCTGTCGGACACCGAGATCGCCGCCGTGATCACCTATACCCGCAACACCTGGTCGAACAAGGCTGCGGAAAACATCGTGCAACCGGCGGAAGTGCTGGCTGCCCGCAGCAAATAACGTAGCACTGTGTTAGCTATCTAAGCTTCAGGGAATCGACATGACTACCAGCACCATCGATCACGCACACGACCACGGCCACGACCACGCGCACGACCACCCACACGGCTGGCGCCGCTGGCTGTTCGCCACCAACCACAAGGACATCGGTACCCTGTACCTGTGGTTCTCCTTCATCATGCTGCTCTCGGGCGGCGTGCTGGCGCTGATGATCCGCACCGAACTGTTCGAGCCGGGCCTGCAGTTCTTCCGCCCCGAGTTCTTCAACCAGCTGACCACCATGCACGGCCTGGTGATGGTGTTCGGCGCGATCATGCCGGCCTTCGTGGGCTTCGCCAACTGGATGCTGCCGCTGCAGGTGGGCGCCTCGGACATGGCCTTCGCCCGCATGAACAACTTCTCGTTCTGGCTGCTGCCGCCGGCGGCAATCCTGCTGGCCGGCTCCTTCCTGTCGCCGGGCGGCGCCACCGCGGCCGGCTGGACCCTGTACGCACCGCTGTCGACCCAGATGGGCCCGGGCATGGACATGGCGATCTTCGCCATGCACATCATGGGCGCCTCGTCGATCATGGGCTCGATCAACATCATCGTCACCATCCTGAACATGCGCGCGCCGGGCATGACCCTGATGAAGATGCCGATGTTCTGCTGGACCTGGCTGATCACCGCCTACCTGCTCATCGCCGTGATGCCGGTGCTGGCAGGCGCCATCACCATGACCCTGACCGACCGCCACTTCGGCACCTCGTTCTTCAACGCGGCCGGCGGCGGCGACCCGGTGATGTACCAGCACATCTTCTGGTTCTTCGGCCACCCGGAGGTCTACATCATGATCCTGCCGGCCTTCGGCATCGTCTCGCAGATCATCCCGGCCTTCGCACGCAAACCCCTGTTCGGCTACGCCTCGATGGTCTACGCGACCGCCTCGATCGCGATCCTGTCCTTCATCGTGTGGGCGCACCACATGTTCACCACCGGCATGCCGGTGACCTCGCAGCTGTTCTTCATGTACGCCACCATGCTGATCGCGGTGCCGACCGGCGTGAAGGTGTTCAACTGGGTCGCCACCATGTGGAAGGGCTCGATGACCTTCGAAACCCCGATGCTGTTCGCGGTGGGCTTCATCTTCGTGTTCACCATGGGCGGCTTCACCGGCCTGATCCTGGCGGTGACCCCGATCGACATCCAGGTGCACGACACCTATTACGTGGTGGCGCACTTCCACTACGTGCTGGTGGCAGGCTCGCTGTTCGCCCTGTTCGCCGGCTTCTACTACTGGGCGCCGAAGTGGACCGGCCACATGTATCCGGAATTCCGCGGCAAGGTGCACTTCTGGCTTTCCTTGATTACGTTCAACGTCACCTTCTTCCCGATGCACTTCCTGGGCCTGGCCGGCATGCCGCGCCGCTATGCGGACTACGCCACCCAGTTCACCGACTTCAACATGATCGTGTCGATCGGCGCCTTCGGCTTCGGCCTGTCGCAGGTCTACTTCCTGTTCGCGGTCGTGCTGCCGACCATCCGCGGCGGCGCCAAGGCCCCGGCCAAGCCGTGGGAAGGCGCGGAAGGCCTGGAGTGGACCGTGCCGAGCCCGGCGCCGTTCCACACCTTCGAAACCCCGCCGCTGGTGAAGTGATCATGGTCCAGGAACCACGCAAGCCCAGCAACCTGCGTACCGCCCTGATCCTGGGCGGGATCGCCTTGTTCTTCTTCGCCAGCGTGTTCGTCAAGTTCACCTGGCTGAGCTGAAGGTAGCGTCGAGATGAGCGCGAGCAAACGGCTGCTGCAACTGAACCGCACCACCTTGATGAAGTTGGTGGTGGTGGCGGTGGTGATGTTCGGCTTCGGTTACGCGCTGGTGCCGGTGTACCGCCAGATCTGCGAGGTACTCGGCATCAACGTGCTGACCCAGGGCGAGTTCGTGGAAGCGCCCAAGAATACCCAGATCGACAAGAGCCGCAAGATCGTCGTCGAGCTGGATGGCAATGCGCAGGGACCGTGGCGCTTCCGCCCGGTCCAGCGCAGCATCGAAGTGCATCCCGGCGAGCTGACCACCGTCACCTACGAGGTGGTCAACACGCAGGCGAGGGCGGTCAAGGCGCAGGCGATCCCGAGCTACGCACCCCAGGTCGTCGCGCCGCACTTCAAGAAAGTGGAATGCTTCTGCTTCCAGGAGCAGACGCTTGCCGCCAACGAAGCGCGCCAGATGCCGGTGGTCTTCTTCATCGATCCGGCGCTGCCGCGCGAGGTGAAGAACATCACCCTGTCGTATACCTTCTTCGAGATCGGCGGCGCGGTGCAGACGGCGTCGGCGAAAGCGGCGACAGCGACAGTCAAGTAAGGGCAGTAGACAAGACTTAGCGACACAAAAGAATCACCCGAAAACACAAGAGTAGATGAGGAGATGAAAATGAGTTCGCCACAAACCGCGCCCTACTATTTCGTGCCAGGCCCGTCGCGCTGGCCGATGTGCGCCGGCATGTCGATGCTGGTCACCATGGCCGGCGCGTCCGGCTGGGTCAACAGCGCCCCCTGGGGGCCGGCAGTGTGCCTGGCCGGCATCGCCGCCACCCTGGTGGTGCTGTACTTCTGGTTCGGCGACGCCATCAAGGAATCCGAGTCGGGCATGTACGGCAGGCGCATCGACCTGTCCTACCGCTGGTCGATGAGCTGGTTCATCTTCTCGGAAGTGATGTTCTTCGGCGCCTTCTTCGGCGCGCTGTTCTACGCGCGCGCGGTCACCATGCCCTGGCTCTCCGACCTCGACCACAAGATCATCTGGCCGGATTTCGCACCGACCTGGGGCAACACCGGCCCAGCCGGCGTGGTGGACCAGTTCCAGACCATGGGGCCGTTCCCGATCCCGACCATCAACACCGCGCTGCTGCTGCTGTCGGGCGTGACCCTGACCATTTCGCACCACGCGCTGCGCGCCGGCCACCGTTCCAAGACGGCGTTCTGGCTGTTCGCCACCATCCTGCTGGGTGCGATCTTCATGGGCTTCCAGGTCTATGAATACATGCACGCCTATGCGGACCTGAACCTGAAGCTGACCTCGGGCATCTACGGCTCGACCTTCTTCATGCTGACCGGCTTCCACGGCTTCCACGTGACCATGGGCGCGATCATGCTGTCGGTGATCCTGTACCGTGTGCTCAAGGGTCACTTCACGGCGGACAATCACTTCGGTTTCGAAGGCGCGGCCTGGTACTGGCACTTCGTCGACGTGGTGTGGCTGGGCCTGTACGTCGTCGTGTATTGGCTGTAAGCAAGTTCGAGGTAACACGTAGGGTGGGCGGGTTCCCCGCCCACGCGGTGATTGTTGGCAGCAAGATCATCGAACGCGAAAGCGGAGCCGATGGCGATCACCGCGTGGGCAGGAGACCTGCCCACCCTACATTTATGATGGTGGTTTCGCGGTCAGCGAATACCGGTCGGGGCAATCCACCCCATCTTGTAGGCGCCGAGCAGGCACAGGAACAGGGTAATCGACAGCCCGACCCGCAGCGCCAGCGCATGCACCGTCCGGTTGCTCTGGCCTTTGTCGCGCATCAGGAAGAAAAGGGCCGACGCAAGGCTGGCTAGGATTAGGATGAAGGCAATCGCAACAAGCAGTTTCATGGTTGGCCCAGTCAAGGTTGAGGCATCATTGTAATGCGCTTCCCCTTCCATTTTCGCCTCATTCCCTTCATCGCCGCACTGCTTGTTGCCCTGGTAGGTATTGCGCTGGGTAACTGGCAACAGGGCAGGGCCGCATACAAGCTGGCCGTGCAGGAAAAGCTGGCCACCCTCGCCACCGAAGCACCCATGGCGCTCGGCAGCGCCCTCACGCCCGCCGCCCAACTCGAATACCGGCATGTCAGCGTCAGCGGCGAGTTCGTCGCCGGCTGGCCGCTGTTCCTGGCCAACCGCCCGATGGCCGGCCGTCCTGGCTACTACCTGGTCATGCCGTTTAAAATCGCGGGATCGAACACACATGTGCTCGTGATGCGCGGGTGGTTGCCGCGCGAAGCGGAATACGGCAAGCTGCCTGCCTTCACCACGCCCTCGGGCACGGTCACGGTCGAAGGCATCGTCGTGGCCTCGGCCGGGCACGTGATGGACCTGGGTGAGGCCGCGCCGCTGGCGCCGAAGGCGATCGTCCAGAACATCGATCCGGCCCTGGTGGCCAAGGCCACCGGACTGGTGCTGCAGCCCTTCTTCGTGCAGCAGACCGGGCCGGACCAGCCGGGCGAGCTGGACGACATGCTGCTGCGGGTCTGGCCCTCGCCCTCGAGCGGCATCGACAAGCACCGCGGCTACGCCTTCCAGTGGTATGCGCTGGCGGCCATGGCCATCCTATTTTTTGTGATAACAGGGTTCCGAAGTGGAGCAAAGAGTGGAGCAAAACAAGCCGATGCAGGAAAACCTGAAGCAGAAACCAGTGATGCAGGCAACTGATCCCGCCAAGGATCCGGTGAAGGCCCGCCGCACGGGCCGCTGGAAACTGTTCGCCGTGCTGCTGGTCTGCGCGGCACCGATGATCCTGTCCTATCTCACCTATTACGTCATCAAGCCGACCGGGCGCACCAACTACGGCACCCTGATCGACCCGCGCAGCAGGCCGATCCCGGCCATGGCCAGCACCACGCTCGACGGCCGCCCCGAAACGCTGGAGCAGTACGCGGGCAAGTGGATCATGCTGAAGGTCGGGGGCGGCGAATGCCTGGAGGCCTGCCAGAAGCAGCTGTTCGCGATGCGCCAGTGGCGCACCATGCAGGGCAAGAACATGGACCGCGTCGAACGTGTCTGGCTCGTCACCGACAATCAGCCGCTCGACACGATGACGATCCGCCAATACGACGGCATGCACCTGCTGCGCGCGCCGAAGGAGGCCGTCGACCAGTGGCTGCCGGCCGACAAAGGCACGCAACCGTCCGACCACATCTACCTGATCGACCCGCTCGGCAACCTGATGATGCGCTTCCCCGTCAATCCGGACCCGGGCAAAGTACACAAGGATATCGCCAAGCTGCTCAAGGCTTCCGCGATCGGCTGACCAGGCCCGATCCCATCCAGGGCCATGCGCATGGCCCGCGACACCCTGATAGATAATGCAAGCTTCTTCCCTGATCCAACTGGCCCTGATGGGCGTGCTCGTGGCCATCCTGCCACTGTCGATGGTCTGGATGTCCTCGGACCCCAACAAGTTCCGCAAGCTGGTCTGGGTCGCCGTTTTCCTGACCTTCGACCTGATCGTCTTCGGCGGCTTTACCCGCCTGACCGACTCGGGCCTGGGCTGTCCGGACTGGCCGGGCTGCTACGGCATGGCCAATCCCTTCCTGGCGCACGAGCAGATCTCGGCGGCCGAAGCCGCCATGCCGACCGGGCCGGTCACCGTGGTCAAGGCCTGGATCGAGATGATCCACCGCTACCTGGCGATGGGCATCGGCGTGATCATCATGGCCCTGCTCATCACCGCCACCGTGCAGTGGCGCAAGACGAAGATGCAGGCCTTCAAGCCGGGCATCCCGCTGGCGCTGTTCATCTTCGTGTGCATCCAGGGCGCTTTCGGCGCCTGGACCGTCACCCTGAAGCTGCAACCGGTGATCGTGACCATCCACCTGCTGCTGGGCATGGGCTTGCTGGCCCTGCTGACCTGGCTCGGCGGGCGTGAAGACTACCTGATGCACAAGCCGCCACGCGCCGGCGACGACGCCGCGCTGCGCGGCATCCGCACGCTGGCGCTGCTGGCGGCGGTCGTCATCACGGTGCAGATCGCGCTGGGCGGGTGGGTGAGCACTAACTACGCGACCCTGGCCTGCGATGAATTCCCGCTGTGCGACGGCCGAGTGGTGCCGGAAATGGATTTCGAGCACGGCTTCCACCTGTGGCGCGAGCTGGGCAAGACGGCGGCCGGCCACTACCTGCCGTTCTCGGCCCTGGTGGCGATCCACTGGGTGCACCGCAACTTCGCCATCCTGGTGGTCGCCGTCGTCGGCCTGCTGGTGTGGCGCGCCTGGCGCCATGCCTATCTGGCAAAACACGCCAAATGGCTGGCCGGGGTGCTGGTCGTCCAGCTGCTGACCGGGGTGGCCACGGTCTACTTCGACTTCCCGCTCGCCATTGCCGTAATGCATAACGCGGGGGCGGCCCTGCTGGTCCTGCTGGTGACCATGTTAAACTATCGGGTGAGACAGCAACTTGAAGTGAACCGCGCCGGATGAGCAGCGAATTGAGCCTCGACGAGAGCCGCGACCTGGCCGGCGCCACCGCGACCCCGGCCTTGCCGCGGTTCGAGTCCCCACGCCCCCCATCGATGACGACCCAGACAGCCCTCCATAAACCCCCGAGCCGCGTTGCCCAGTACTGGGCCCTGACCAAACCACGGGTCACGCAGCTGGCCGTGTTCTGCGCGGTGATCGGGATGTTCCTTGCCACCGACGGTTTCCCGGGCTGGCAGGTGCTGGTTGCCGGCACCGTCGGCATCTGGCTGCTGGCGGGCGCCGCCTTCGCCGTGAACTGCCTGGTGGAGGCCGAGATCGACGCGCGCATGGCGCGCACGGCGCGCCGCGCCACCGCCATGGGCGAGCTCACCAGCACCCAGACGATCGTCTTCTCGACGATCATCGGCGGCCTGGGCATGGGCGTGCTGTATTTCCTCGTCAATCCGCTCACCATGTGGCTGACCTTCGTCACCTTCGTCGGTTATGCCTTCATCTACACCATGCTGCTCAAGCCGGCCACGCCGCAGAACATCGTCATTGGCGGCCTGTCGGGCGCCATGCCGCCGGCCCTGGGCTGGGCCGCCGTCGCCAATGAAGTGCCGATGGAAGCCTGGCTGCTGGTGCTCATCATCTTCGTCTGGACCCCGCCGCACTTCTGGGTGCTGGCCATGTACCGCCGCGAGGACTACGCCCGCTCCGGCCTGCCAATGCTGCCGATTACCCACGGCATGCAGTACACCGGCCTGCAGGTGTGGCTGTACACCATCGCGCTGGCGGCGACCACCTTGCTGCCTTTTGCCGTCGGCATGAGCGGCCTGATCTACCTGGCCGCGGCCGTCGTGCTGAACGCGGTCTTCCTGCGCCACTCGTGGCGCGTGCACAAGCATTACAGCGACATGGCTGCGCGTAATGCCTTTACCTGGTCCATCGTCTACCTGTCGCTGCTGTTCGCCGCGCTGCTGGTCGACCATTACTTCAAGTTTTGACCATGAAAAAACTGCTGACCGCCCTGATGCTGTCCGCGGCGGTGCTGGCCGCCGGCTGCGACAAGCTGTCGAACAAGACCCCGGCCTTCGTCAATACCGACATCACCGGCCTCGATTACGCCAAGGGCTTCTCGCTGACCGACCACACCGGCAAGCCGCGCACGCTGCAAGACTTCCGCGGCAAGCTGACCGTGGTGTTCTTCGGCTATACCCAGTGCCCGGACGTGTGCCCGACCACGATGGCCAAGATGGCCACCGTGATGAAGGAACTCGGCCCGGCAAGCAAGGACGTGCAGGTGCTGTTCATCACACTCGACCCCGAGCGCGACACCCAGGAACTGCTGAATGCCTACGTGCCGGCCTTCCACCCGAGCTTTATCGGCCTGCGCGGCGATGCCGAAGCCACCGCACGCACCGCCAAGGAATTCAAGGTGTTCTACGCCAAGACGCCGTCCGGCGACGATCCCAAGAACTACACGGTGGACCACATGACCGGCAGCTATGTGTTCGACCGCGAGGGCAGGGTGCGCCTGCTGGTGCGTCACGAGGCCGAGCCGGGTGCAATCGCATCGGACCTGCGCCAGCTCCTGTAACGCTACAGTAGGGTGGGCGGGTTCCCCGCCCACGCGGTGATAGTTGGCAGCAAGATCATCCGGCGCGAAAACGGAATCGTTAGCGATCACCGCGTGGGCGGCAAAGCCGCCCACCCTACGTCATCCTTAACAAGTCTGCTGTTATGATGGTGTAAACACCACTCGACAGGGACGGCATGGAACAACGCCAGGGCAGGAACTACACCCGCATCGCCATTGTCGTCCTGCTGACGCTGGGCTGCCTCTACGTCCTCAAGCCTTTCCTGGCCGCGATCCTGTTCGCGGCCTGCGTCGTGATCTCCTCCTGGCCGCTCTACCTGCGCCTGCAATATGCGATGCGCGGGCACCGTACCCTGGCGGCGCTGACCATGACGCTGTCGCTCACCCTGCTCGTCATCATCCCGCTGTCGATGGTCGCTTACAACCTGGCCGACGATGTCGCCAGGGGCTTCAGCGAGCTGCGCACCGCGGTGGAGCACCGTGAACTGATTCCGCCGTCCTGGGTACGCGAACTGCCGCTGGTGGGCACGACGATCGACAACTACCTGCGCGAGCTGGTCGCCAGCCGCGAGCAGATGATCGCGCTGGCCCAGCGCATGCTGGAGCCGGCGCGGCGCTACCTGATCGCCGGTGGCCTGATGCTGGGCACCGGCGTGGTCCAGCTCAGCCTGGCCGCTTTCGTCAGCTTCTTCTTCTACCGCGACGGCAAGGCCCTGCTCGAAGTGATCGCCGTGACCATGCGGCGCGTGATGGGCGAGGGCGCCGAATCGGTCGCCAACACGGTGAGCCAGACGGTGCGCGGCGTCATGTACGGCCTGCTCGGCACCGCGCTGGCGCAGGCGGTGGTGGCGGCGATCGGCTTCACCATCGCGGGCGTGCCGGCGGTGCCGCTGCTGTCGGTGATGGTCTTCATCTCGTCCCTGATCCCGGTCGGCCCGCCGCTCATCTGGGGCGGCGCGGCTTTCTGGCTGTTCATGCATCACGAGACCGGCTGGGCGATCTTCATGGTGATCTGGGGCACTTTCCTGATCAGCGGCGTCGACAACGTCGTGCGCCCCATGCTGATCAGCCGCGGCAGCAGCCTGCCTTTCCTGCTCACCCTGCTGGGCGTGCTGGGCGGGGTGATCGCCTTCGGCTTCGTCGGCATGTTCATCGGGCCGACCCTGCTGGCGGTCGGCTACTCCCTGATGACCGACTGGACCGGCACGCCGGACCGGGTGATCCGCCAGGGTAGCAACAGCGAGGGTCAGGTCTGACATTTGGACACGGCCTCATCCACATCATTGTTGGGTCCGTGTCTCAATGTCAGACCTGACCCTGATGACCGTGGCAATGCTCGAGGACTGCGTCCGCATCAAGGAGGGCAAGCCCCAGCCGTACGGCAGCCAGCTGAGCGGCAATCCGCTGGGCTTCGATTCGACTACGCCAAGCGCTTCGGGTTGACCTACACGCCCAAGGGCAAGCAATAGCTGGATTGACCAGCATCACTTGTGCTTGTTCTTGATGTGTATATAATCCATATATGGAACGTATATGGAGAGTATAGTGGGCATCGTAAACATCGACGACGAAGTACATGACCAGATCCGCAAGGCGAGCAGTGTGTCCTGCCGCTCGATCAACGCGCAGGCGGCATTCTGGATCAAGATCGGCATGCTGTGCGAGATGAACCCGACGATGAGCTTCAATGAGATCGTCGCGCGCGAACTGAAAGCTGCCGGGGTGGCGCCAGAAAGCGTGCGGGTAGCGGGAGGACCGCCGGACGCCGTCAAGGCAGCGGCGGCATGACCAAGCGGCCTGAAGAAATTGTGCTGATGGCCGAATCGGGCCGGCTGCTGGCTGGCGTGTTCGCCCACCTGGACAGCCTGAACCTGATCGGCATGTCGACCATGCAGGTCAATGACCTGGTCGAGCGCTTCATCGTCGATGCGCTGGGCGCACGTCCGGCCAGCAAGGGCCAGTACGGCTATGCCTACGCGCTGAATTCCTCCCGCAACAACGTGGTCTGCCACGGCGTGCCCTCGCACACCGAGATCCTGCAGAGCGGCGACATCGTCAACCTCGACATCACGCTCGAGAAGAACGGCTACATTGCCGACTCCAGCAAGACCTACCTGGTGGGCGAGGTGTCGCCCGCTGCCAGGCGGCTGGTGAAGGTGACTTATGAGGCCATGTGGAAGGGCATCCGGGCCGTGCGTCCCGGCGCGCGCCTGGGCGACGTCGGCCACGCCATCGAGCGCCACGCACGCAAGCATGGCTATACGGTGGTGCGCGACTACTGCGGCCACGGCATCGGGCGCGAGATGCACGAGCCGCCCCAGGTGCTGCACTGGGGGCGGCCGCAGACCGGCTTGGTGCTGCGCGAGGGGATGACCTTCACCATCGAACCGATGATCAACCAGGGAAAGCATGCCGTGCGCACCGAGGATGATGGCTGGACGGTGGTCACCGTCGATGGCCAGCTATCGGCGCAGTTCGAGCACACCGTCGCGGTGACGCGCCAGGGCGTGCGGGTCTTGACCCTGCGCCCCGGCGAGACGATGCCAATCCTTTAAATCCTCGGCGGTAGGGCCTTGCGCTTGGCGCGCGCTCGGATATTCAGCCCTTCCACCACCAGCGAGAACGCCATCGCGGCGTAGATATAGCCCTTCGGAATGTCCGCTTCGAAGGCTTCCGCCGTGAGCGCCATGCCGACCATCACCAGGAAGGCCAGCGCCAGCACCTTGACGGACGGATGGCGGTCGACGAAGTCGCCGATCGGCTTGGCCGCCACCAGCATCACCAGCACCGAGAAGATCACCGCCGCCACCATCACGCTGATGTGATCCACCATGCCCACCGCGGTGATGACCGAGTCGAGCGAGAACACGATGTCGATCACGGCGATCTGGCCGATGATGCTCCAGAATAGCTTGTTGGTCGCGGCCGCGGCGGCGGCGGTGCCGGCCACGTCCTGCGGCCCGGCCTGGTCCTTGGCTTCCACCTCGACGAAAATTTCGTGCGAGGCCTTGTAGAGCAGGAACAGGCCGCCGAAGAGCAGCACCAGGTCGCGCCCGCTGATGCCCTGATTGAATACATTGAACAGGTCCGCGGTGAGCCCCATTACCCAGCTCAGCGAGAACAGCAGCAGCAGGCGCGAGACCATGGCGAAGCCCAGGCCCAGGCGCCTTGCCTTGTCGCGCATCTCGGGCGGCAAGCGGCCGACCAGGATCGAAATGAAGATGATGTTGTCGACCCCGAGCACGATCTCGAGGGCGCTCAGCATGAGGAAGGCGATCCAGACGTTCGGGTCCGCTAGCAGTTCCATGGCCGCTCCGTTGTGAAAAAGGCCATGGTAGCAGCCTCCGGCTTTATGCAGAGCACAGCCGCGGCGACACCCGATCAGGCGTGCAGGGCAGCGACGATGCGGGCGGCGATCTGTTGCAGCTGCCCGGTATCCGCCGGCACCGCGGCGTGCGGCCGGAGCGCCGCCGCCCCCTCGCGCGGCACGATATGGAAGTGCACGTGCGGGACGGTCTGGCCCGCCGCGCTGCCGTTGAACTGGGCGACCATGATGCCCGGCGCGCCCATTGCGGCCTTGACCGCGGCCGCCACCTTCTTGGTGCTGCGGATGCAGGCCGCGGCCGCGTCGTCGGACAGGCCGAACAGCTCGACGGCCGCCTCTTTCGGCAGCACCAGCACATGGCCAGGGGCCTGCGGCATGATGTCCATGATGGCGAGGGTGTGCTCGTCTTCGTAGACCTTGATGCAGGGCAGTTCGCCGCGCAGGATGCGTGCGAAGGGATTGTTCGAATCGTATTCCATGGAAATCTTGTCGATGCGTCACCTTGAATGGATGCGCCATTCTCTCATGACAGGCCAGGAGCCCCCAGCACGCTGCGCAGCCGGTCGAAGTCGATCGGCTTGGTGAGATGGTGGTCGAAGCCGGCGTCGAAGGCGCGCTGGCGGTCCTTTTCCTGGCCCCAGCCGGTGGCGGCGATCAGGCGCATGTGCCGGCCCGTATCGGTAGCGCGCAGGCGCCGCGCCAGCTCGTAGCCGTTCAGGTCCGGCAGGCCGATGTCGAGCAAGGCGACTTCCGGCGCGAATTCCTGGGCCATGGCCAGCGCCGCACTGGCGCTGTGGGCCGCGCGCACCTCGCAGCCGAACAGTTCCAGCGCCATCAGGAGCATCTCGGCGGCGTCGGCATTGTCGTCCACTACCAGGATGCGCGCCGGCGCCGGCGCGGGCGCCGCCGCCGGTTCCGGCAGCGCGGCAAGCTGGGCCAGCGGCAGGCGTACCGTGAAGCAGCTGCCGCGGCCTTCGCCCTCGCTCTCGGCGGCGATGCTGCCGCCATGCAGGTCCACGATGCCGCGCACCAGCGACAGCCCGATCCCCAGGCCGCCGCGCGAACGCTGCAGCGCCGGCTCCAGCTGCGAGAACATGTCGAACACGGTCGCCAGCGCGTGGCGCGGCAGGCCGATGCCGTTGTCGCGCACCGCCAGCAGCGCCATGCCCTCGTCGACCGCGAGCGAGAGCGCGATGCGCCCGCCGTCGGGGGTGTACTTGGCGGCGTTGGTGAGCAGGTTGACGACCACCTGGTTGATGCGCGTGGGGTCGGCGTCAACCGTGACCGGATGCGGCGGCAACTCGACCGACAAGCGGTGCCCGGCCTGCTCCATCAGGCCGGCGGTGTCGCACACGGCGGCGCGCGCCAGCTGGGTCAGGTCCACGGTCTCACGCCGCAGTTCCATCTTGTCCTGGGTAATGCGCGAGACTTCCATCAGGTCGTCGACCAGGTGGGTCAGGTGGTGCAGCTGGCGGTCGAATACCGACAGCAGGCGCGCGCTGGTGTCCTGCGCCATCGTGGAATGGCGCATCACCTCGAGGGCGCTGCGCAGCGGCGCCAGCGGGTTGCGCAGCTCGTGCGAGAGCGTGGCCAGGAATTCGTCCTTGCGCCGGTCGGCCTCGGACAGCGCGGCGTTCAGGGCCTGCAGCTGCAGTTCGGCGCCGCGGCGCGCTTCCAGCGCTTCCTCGGCGGCGCGGCGCGCGTTGCGCAGCTCGCGCTCGTAGGACTGGCGCTCGGTGGCCATGAACAGGGCCCACTGGTCATGGACGGTATCGCCCATCGGGCCGGCTTCGCGCCGCCGCACGATGTTGACCAGCATCGGCAGGCGGGTGCCGTCGCGGTGGCGCAGGTCGATCTGCAGTTCCGCCACCGAATCGCGCGCCTGCAGCACCGGCTCGCAGTGCGTGTGGTGGAACAGGCGCGCGCCGACGGTCATCAGGTCCTGGATGCGCACGATCCCGGCCAGCTCCGGCAGCGTGAAGCCCAGCCAGGCGCAGGCGGTCGCGTTGGCGTGCAGCAGCAGGCCGTCGGCGTCGGCCAGCAGCAGGCCGCAGGGAGCGTCGTCGTACAGCGCGTCAAGGGAGGTGGCGGCGCTGTCCATGGCTTCAGTCCAGGGTGGCAGCCAGGAAGGCGTCGATCGCGCGCGAGCTGGCGGTCGGCGCGCTCATGTGCGGACAATGCCCGATGTTGTCGATCACATGCAGCTGGGAGCGGGGCAGGTGCCGCGCCAGGTACTCGCCGGCGCTGCGGGGGGCGATCAGGTCGTCGCTGCACTGCAGGATCAAAGCCGGCGTCGTGGAGCGGGGCAGGTCGGCGCGGTGGTCGGACAGGAAGGTGACGCGCGCGAAGTGCTTGGCGATGTCGGGATCGTTGCGGCAGAAGCTGTCGGTGAGTTCCTGGCGCAGGGCAGGGCGGTTGGGCGCGCCCATGATGGCGGGCGCCAGGCTGCTCGACCAGCCCATGTAGTTCGCTTCCATGGTCTCGAGCAGTTCGGCGATGTCCTCGCGCTCGAAGCCGCCGACATAGCCGGGATGCTTGCTCAGGTCATTGATATAGCAGGCCGAGGGCGCCACCATCACCTGGGCCACGAAGCGGCCGGGATCCTCGATGGCGGCGAGCATGCCGATCATGGCGCTCACCGAGTGGCCGACCAGGATCACCGGCCCGGTCGCGAATTCGTCGAGGATCTCCAGCAGGTCGCCGGCATAGCCGTGCAGGCTGGCGTAGCGGGTTAGGTCATAGGCGGAGAGGTCGGAGCGGCCGCTGCCGACCAGGTCGTAGGTGATGACGCGAAAGCGGTCTTCGTAGGCGGGCGCCAGATAGCGCCACATGGTCTGGTCGCAGCCGAAGCCGTGGGAAAACAGCATGGTGGCCCCGCCCTGGCCGGAAACATGCACGTTGTTGCGGACTTGCAGGGACATCATGGCTCCTCGTGGTCGCTACCGCCGGGAATCCCGTCGTCCACGAGTATGCGTCAGGAGTATTGCAAGCGCAACAACTTTGTGTACTTCAATGCTGGAAAGGTTTCGATCCTTCAGTCGCGCTCGTCGTGTCCGTCCTCGCGCTCTCCCTTTGGAAAGACCTTCACCAGGAGGATGCGCGGACCGTTCATCTTCTTGACCACCACGTCGAACTGCGGGAAGCCGATACGCTGTCCCTGCTTGGGGATGTCGCCCAGCTTGGCCATCAGCAGGCCGCCCACCGATTCGACGTCGTCCAGGCCCATCTCCTCGTTGTCGATGTCGATCCCGAGCAGGCGCTCGAGCGAGAAGATCGGCAGGCTGGCCTTGCCGATCCAGGTGCCGTCGGGCTGGGACATCCAGTCGTTCTCGTTCATGCGGAACTCGTCGCGGATCTCGCCCACCATGGCGCCCAGCAGGTTGTCGAGCGTGATGAAGCCGACCGGGCGCTTGCCCTTTTCGCCGATCAGGGCGAAGTGCGGGGCGCCGCTCTTGAAGCGCCGGAAGATGTCCTGCGCCTTGGTGCGCGCCGAGATGGTCTCGACCGGGCGCAGGTGCTGGGTCAGGTCGGTGATGGTGCGCCCGGCCTGCTGGGCGAAGAACAGGTCCTTCAGGTGGATCACGCCCAGCACTTCCTCGCCGTCCTCGTCGAAGTAGGGGTAGCGCGAGAAGCGGTTGCGGCGCACCGTCTCCATGTTTTCCTCGAGCGAGCGGCTGGCGTACAGCGCGCTGACCTCGTTGATCGGCCGCATCAGGTCGGACACGGCCAGCTGGCTGAAGTCGAGCGACTGCGCCAGGATGTTGCGCTCGTCGTTGGTGAATTTCTCGCCCGGCGCGCTGGTGTTGGAGCGCAGGATCATCTTCAGCTCGTCGGTCGAGTAATGGGTGTCGTGGCTGCCGGCGCCGGCCAGGCCGGCCACGCGCAGCACCATGTTGGCGCTGGCGTTGAGCAGGGCGATCGCCGGATACATCGCCCAGTAGAAGGCGTATAGCGGAATGGCGCACCACAGCGCCACCGCTTCCGGCAGGCGGATCGCGAGCGACTTGGGCGCCAGCTCGCCCACCACGATGTGCAGGAAGGAGATGACCGAGAAGGCCACCACGAAGGAGACGCCGTGGATCAGCTCGGGCGAGGTGACGCCCAGCATGGCGAACACCGGTTCGAGCAGGCTGGCAAAGGCCGGTTCGCCGACCCAGCCCAGGCCCAGCGAAGCCAGGGTGATGCCGAGCTGGCAGGCGGAGAGGTAGGCGTCGAGCTGGCCGTGGACCTTGCCGAGGATGCGTCCGCGCAGGCCGGTGGTCTTGGCGATGGCGTGCACGCGGGTCTTGCGCAACGTGACGATGCTGAATTCAGCCGCCACGTAGAAGCCGTTCAGCGCCACCAGGAACAGGGCGAGAACGACGAACAGAAAGTTTTCCATTGAAGAGATTTAGTTAAAAAATGGCAATAGCCGACACCATTGTACCGCTATGTACCCGCGAGGACGCCCTTATGGACCGCCGACAGGATGGCTTCGACGGCCGGATGCTTGATCTTGCGCTCGTTCGAGATCGCATAGAAGTGCTCGCGCACCTGCGGCACCCGTCCCACCAGCAGCGCGTTGAACTGCTCCTCGAGGTCGTGCACCAGGGCGGCCGGAGCGAAGAACAGCCCCAGTCCGCGCCGGCCGAAGGTATTGAGCAGGGCATTGTCCATGAACTCGCCGACGATGTCGGGACGCACGCCCTGCAGCTCGAACCATTCGTCGATCTTGCCGCGCAAGGCATTATTGCGGGTCGGTAGCAGGAAGGGCGCGCCGTTCAGCGAGCGCGGGAAGTCCGCGCCCCAGTCCTTCACCAGGCCGGGCGCGCCGACCACGATGGTCTCGCTATCGCTCAGCAGGTGGCTGAACACGCGCAGCGTCGTGCCCGAGCGCACCGCGCGGTCGGTCAGCACCACGTCCAGCTTGTGCAGGGCCAGGTCGGCCAGCAGCTCGTCGAACTCGCCTTCGTAGCAGACCAGGCGCACCGGGCGCGGCAGCTGGGTGGCGATTTCCAGCAGCCGGTAGGCGGTCAGCTTGGGCAACGAATCGGAAATGCCGACCGTCAGGCGGGTGCGCGCGCTGTCGGACTCGGCCAGCGCTTCCTGCATCTGCTCTCCCAGAAGGAAGATCTGGTCGGCGTAGGACAAGGCCAGGCGCCCGGCCTCGGTTAAAGTCAGTCTCCGGCCCTGCTGGGTGAACAGGGACTTGCCGAGGGACAGTTCGAGCTGCGCCAGCTGGGTACTGACGGTCTGGATTGCCAGGCCCAGGCGTTCGGCGGCGCGCGTGATGCTGCCTTCCTTGGCGACGACCCAGAAGTAGTACAGGTGGCGGAAATTCGGAGGCGCGTGATTCATCTCTTCTGTTTTTGCGAAGTAATTCTTCGATTATCTTCGCTTTTTCAATATTCGGCCAGGCCTCATACTGCGTGGGTCTTCTGGACGAAAAATGATACTGACACAACAACTCATCGCATATTCAAAAACTTAACTGAAAAATAAGGGGAAACGACAACATGAAGCACTTTACGTGGTCATTCATCGTGACCGCCGTCTGTATGGCGTTGGCAGGCTGGTGGGGTTACGACCATGGCGGCGTCGCCGGCATGATAACGGCGCTGGGCGTGACGGCCATCCTGTCGGTCATGGAAGTCTCACTGTCTTTCGACAACGCGGTGGTCAACGCCTCGGTGCTGAAAGGCTGGGACGAGTTCTGGCTCAAGCTGTTCCTGGGCCTGGGCATGATCATCGCCGTGTTCGGCATGCGCCTGGTATTCCCGCTGGTGATCGTCGCCGTGGCGGCCGACCTCGGCATGATGGACGTGTGGAACCTGGCGCTGACGAATCCGAAGGAATTTTCCTCGCACCTGACCAACCACCACGCGGAAGTGGCGGCCTTCGGCGGCATGTTCCTGCTGCTGGTGTTCCTGAACTTCCTGCTGGACGACGAGAAGGAAGTGCACTGGCTCGGCAACGTCGAGAAGAAGCTCGGCTCGCTCGGCAAGGTGTCCTCGATCTCGGTGCTGGTATCCCTGGGCGCGCTGATGTTCGCGACCAGCTACGTGCCGGACGCGCAGCGCATGGTGGTCCTGGTTGCCGGCCTGTGGGGCATCCTGGTGTACATCGGCGTCGACATGATTTCCAGCCTGCTCGAGAAGAGCGAGTCGGATGAGAACAGCAACGTCGGCGACATGGTCAAGAAGGGCGGTATCGGCGGTTTCCTGTACCTCGAAGTGCTGGATGCATCGTTCAGCTTCGACGGCGTGATCGGCGCCTTCGCGATCACCACCGACGTCGTGATCATCATGCTGGGCCTGGCGATCGGCGCGATGTTCGTGCGTTCGATGACGGTCTACCTGGTGCGCCAGGGCACGCTGGACGAATTCGTCTACCTGGAGCACGGCGCGCACTATGCGATCGGTATCCTGGCCGTGATCATGCTGCTGAGTATGCACATGCACGTGCCCGAGCTGATCACCGGCGGCGTGGGCGTGGCCTTCATCCTGGCCTCGCTGTGGAGCTCGATCCAGCACAAGAAGAAGCACGCGGCAATCGAAGCATAAACAAGGGCAGGCCTGGCCTGCCCTGCAAGAACCGCACGGCGAGTGGCAGAACACCAGCTCGCTGTGCTCATACCCCCGGTGTTCAAGAAGTCATTTTTAGGAGAGTCACAATCATGGCAATCAGTCTGCAAAAAGGCGGCAACGTCAACCTGTCGAAAGAAGCTCCCGGCCTGACCCAGCTGAAGGTCGGCCTCGGTTGGGACACCCGCGCCACCGACGGCGCAGCGTTCGACCTCGACGGCGCGGTGTTCCTGCTGAACTCGTCGGGCAAGGTGCGTTCGGATGGCGACTTCATCTTCTACAACAACCTGAAGTCGGCCGACGGCTCGGTGGTCCACTCGGGCGACAACACCACCGGCGCGGGCGAGGGCGACGACGAAACCGTGTCGATCGACCTGAGCAAGGTGCCGGCAGACGTCGACAAGGTCGTGCTGGCCGTGACCATCCACGACGCCGAAGCGCGCCGCCAGAACTTCGGCATGGTCGGCAAGGCCTTCATCCGCTGCATCAATGCGGCCAACAACAGCGAGATCGCGCGCTACGACCTGTCGGAAGACAGCTCCACCGAAGCGGCGATGATCTTCGGCGAGGTGTATCGTAACGGCGCCGACTGGAAGTTCCGCGCGATCGGCCAGGGCTTCGCGGGCGGCCTCGGGCCTCTCGCCAAGAACTACGGCGTCAACGTTTAATCACCATGCTCGCGGCCCGCGCCAGGTGCGGGCCGCTTACGAAAGGAAGTCCACATGCCAGTATTTACCGTGACCGGGGACGTCGATCCCTTCCTGCATGTCTCGATGCGGCGCGGCGAAACCATCTATTGCGAATCGGATGCGATGGTGATGATGGAGTCGACGCTCGACCTGAAAGGCAAGATGAAGGGTGGCCTGGGCAGCGCGCTGATGCGCACCTTCGCCAACGGCGAGTCCTTCTTCCAGCAGCACATCGAGGCGACCCGCGGCGACGGCGACTGCCTGCTGTCGCCGACCCTGCCGGGCGCGATGCAGACCATCGACTGCGGTCCGAACCAGTACATCATCAGCGACGGCGCGTTTGTCGCCGCCACCTCGGGCGTGGACCTGAAGGTGCGCACCCAGAGCCTCGGCAACGCCCTGTTCGCGCAGAGCGGCGGCTTCTTCGTCACCGAGACGACCGGCAGCGGCCAGGTGGTGGTGTCGGGCTTCGGTTCGATGTCGATGCTGGAGGTGGAGCCGGGCAAGGACGCGATCATCGACAACTCGCACGTGGTCTGCTGGGACAGCGGGCTGCGCTACGAGATCTCGATCACGACCGGCCAGAGTGGCGGCTTCCTGGGCAACCTGATCAACAGCCAGACCAGCGGCGAGGGCATGGTATTGCGCTTCTCGGGCAAAGGTCGGGTGTATGTATGTTCGCGCAACCGGATGGCATTCAAGGCCTGGATGCAGACGCCGGCGCGCTGAAGGTTTTTAAATTAGGGAGAACGATATGTCAGTAAATCTGAGCAAGGGCCAGAAAATCTCGCTGGACAAGGAAGCCGGCGGAGCGCTGAGCCGCGTGACGATGGGCCTGGGCTGGGACGTGGCCAAGTCGAAGGGTTTCTTCGGCTTCGGCGGCGGCGCCGGCCAGCCGGTCGACCTGGACGCATCGGTCGTGATGTTCGACGAATCGAACCGTCCGATCGACGTGGTCTGGTTCCGCCAGCTCAAGAGCAAGGACGGCAGCATCACCCACACCGGTGACAACCGCACCGGCGCCGGCGACGGCGACGACGAGCAGATCCAGGTCGACCTGTCGCGCGTGCCCGCCAGCGTGAAGTCGCTGGTGTTCACCGTGAACAGCTTCACCGGCCAGAACTTCTCGACCGTGGAAAACGCCTACTGCCGCCTGCTCAATGCCGGCAACAACCAGGAAGTGGCGCGCTTCAACCTGTCGGTGCAGGGTTCGCACACGGCCCAGATCATGGCCAAGCTGTACCGCCACAACGGCGAGTGGAAGATGCATGCGATCGGCGAAAACGGCTCGGGCCGTACCTTCGACGACCTGATGCCGCTGATCACGCCGCACCTGTGATCATCGCTTGATGTATTGGAGAGCCGGGCTTGCCCGGCTCTTTTCGTTTACGCCGCTTCTTCTTACCGGGGTCAGGTCTGACATTTAGACACGGACTGAGCAGTACAGCACGCTAATGCTCGAGCTCGTGTCCGAATGTCAGACCTGACCCCTATGAGGTGGGCTCAGTCCGGGGCTTCCTCCAGCGAGAACAGTTCCTCGACGCTGACGCCGAGCGCCCGCGCCAGCTTCAGCGCCAGGATCGTCGAGGGCACCATGGCCCCGGTCTCGATGGCGTTGATGGATTTGCGCGTGACGCCCGCCCGATCGGCCAGGCCGGCCTGGGTCAGGTCGAGCCTGGCGCGCTGCACTTTCATCGTCGTCTTCAAGTGTTCCGTCATGGTTCAGCGGTCGTGATACAGCAGGCTGGCAAGGAACACGGTGAGACCGGTCGCGATCGTCAGGACCGCCATCAGCGCGACCGGGTAGGGCGTGGACAGCCAGGCCAGGCCGGGCGCCAGCACGACCTGCGCCGCCAGCACGGCGAGGAAGCCATTGCGGCTGGCCTTCTGCTGGCTTGCCTGGCGCAACTCGTCGTCCACCAGCGCGCGGACCTCGGCGCTGGTTGGGGCGCCGCGCCCGCCGCCCGTCTTCAGGGCGGCCACGGCAAGCACGATCGCGATCGGCAGGAGGGAGAACAGGCGCGCCGGGGCTTCTGCACCGGGAAATGCCAGCAGGCCCACAGCGGCGGCGGCGAGCACGAGTACGGCTCCCAGCGCAAACCACAACTGGCGGCGCGAGAATGCGACGAGCTTGTCCTGGTGATCGTGAACGGCGGTTTTCATGACAATGTCTCCTTTGTTTGTTGATATGGACCACTGTAACACAAGTCGGACAAAAAGCAACTGATAAGTTACACAAAGAGTCGCATGGGTAGCTTTTCGAGCCGATCAGGCCAGGGGCAGCCAGACGGTGAACCTGCAGCCCTTGCCCGGCCCATCGCTGTGCGCCTGCACCTCGCCGCCGTGCAGCGCCACCATGGTCCGCACCAGCGCCAGGCCGATGCCCAGGCCGCCCTGCGAACGGTCTGGCGTGCGCTCGCCCTGGGTGAACAGGTCGAACGCCTGCGGCAGCAGCCCGCTATCGATGCCGATGCCGTTGTCCTCCACGCACAGCCGCACGCGCATGCCGTCACGCGCGGCGCCGAGGACGATCCTGCCGCCGTTCGGGGTGTACTTGGCGGCATTGCCCAGCAGGTTGGCGATCACCTGCACCAGGCGGGTGGCATCGCCATGCACCCGGGCTGTGGCAAGTTCCGGCGCCATCTCGAGCGTCAATGCGTGCCCGCGCGCTTCGACCAGCGGGCGCGACTGCTCGACCGCGCTGGCCACCACCGTCCCGATGCCGACCAGGGTCTTGTCCAGCTTGATCAGCCCGCGCGTCACGCGCGATACGTCGAGCAGGTCGTTCACCAGCGACGTCATGTGCCGCACCTGGCGCGCGATCACCTCGCTCGCAACGCGGACGCGCCCGGGATCGGCGGCGATTCTCAGCACCTCGGCGGCGGCGGCGATCGGCGCCAGCGGGTTGCGCAGCTCGTGGGACAGCATCGCGAGGAACTCGTCCTTGCGCCGGTCCTGCTCGCGCAAGGAGCGATACAGCCGGGCGTTGGCGAAACCGGTGGCCGCCAGCGCGGCCAGCTGCGCCAGGATGGCTTCGTCCTGCTCGTCGAAGCCGCCAGCCTTGCCGGCAACCCGGATGCGGCCGATCCGCCGTCCCTTGCGGTCGAGCAGGGGCAGCGCCAGGCTGGCGCCGGGCGCTGCGCCCGGCGCGGCCGCGGAGGCGTCTCCGATATCGCCATCCAGCGCGACGTCGACCTCGGCCGCGCCGAGGATGGCGCGCACTTCCTGGCTCAAGGCATCGGCGATGTCTTCGCTGGACAGCGCCGTGTGCAGGGTGCGCGCGGCGCTCGCCACCTTGGCCAGCAGGGTCGACTGGCGCCGCTCGCTGTCCAGCCGCTGCAGCAGTCCTTCCTGCTGGGTCACGCTGTCGTGGATGTCGCGGTTGGCGCCGACCCATTCGCGCACGCTGCCGTCAGGCCCGAGGAGGGGAATGCCCTTGACCGCCGTCCAGCGGTAGCTGCCGTCGGCGCGGCGCAGGCGGTATTCGGTTTCGTAGATGGCATGGCTGGCGATGGAAGCGTCCCAGGCCTGGCGCGCACGCTCGCGATCGTCGGGGTGGACGGCGTCGAGCCAGCCGTGGCCACGCCATTCTTCATGGCGCTGGCCGGTGAAGGCGCGCCACGACGGCGAATCCTCGAGGATCTGTCCATCGGCGGTGCTGCTCCAGACGATCTGCGAGGTCGCCATCGCCAGGGTCCGGAAGCGTTCCTCGCGTTCGCGCAGGATGGTTTCGGCCTGGATCCGTTCGGTGATGTCCTCGTGCATCAGCATGACCTCGACCACCCGGCCCTGATCATCCTTGATGGGATGCGCGCGCGCGGTAACCCAGCGCGCCCGGCCGGATTGCCCGAGCGCGGCGGTGTCGTAATGGATCGCGGGGATCTCGACCGATTCGCCCGCCACCGCGCGCGCCAGGCAGGCGGCGACGCCGGTGGCGACCAGTTGGGGGTCACGCAGCAGGTTGTAGTCTCGGCTCATCACGTGGCGCTTCAGCGCGCTGCCTTCGTGGATGTGCCAGAGCGCTTCCCAGGCCCGGTTCACCCGCATCGTGTAGCCCTGCGGGTCGAGGATCTGCAAGCTGACGGGCGCCTGCTCGAACAGTTCCCGGAAGCGGACTTCGGGATAGGCCTGGGATGCGGCGCCGGCGCCTGTTTCTGCAGTGGGGGACATGGTTCCTTGTTCGTCTCTGTTCGGTGCATGGAAGCGGCGTCCACGCGGCCTCGGCGTGCGCATCATGTCATAGATTTGTTTAAGACGGGAAATATACATAGGGCATAACTTGCGCCTGTCGCTTGACAGGAAAAACTGGCGCGGATAGTGTATTACTCAATTAATACACATATACGCAGCGTCAACGACAACCCAGCCCATGCCGATCCATCCACCCCAGCTGTTTTCGATCACGCCAGGCTCGACCGAACCGATCTACCGGCAGCTCGTCGAGCAGGTGCGGCGCCTGGTGGCCGGCGGCCAGATGGCGCCCGGCGACGAACTGCCATCGGTGCGCGAGGTAGCGCAAACCCTTGCCGTCAATCCGATGACCGTGTCCAAGGCCTACGGCCTGCTCGAGGCCGAGGGCCTGCTGGCGCGCCGGCGCGGCCTTGGAATGCTGGTGGCCGAGCGTCCGCGCGCCGCGCAGGGCAGGGCCGAGCGGATCGCGCTGCTGCGCCCGACCCTGGAGCGCGCCGCGCGCGAGGCACGCGAACTCGAACTCGACTCCGACACCGTCCTTTCCCTTTTCACTCACATCCTGAAGGAAGAATCGTGACTGCACCCATCATCCAGATGCGCGACGTGGCCAAGTACTACGGCAGTGCCAGCGTCCTGAGTAGCCTCGACTGGGAAGTCGGGCAGGGCCAGGTCATCGGCCTGCTGGGCCGCAACGGCGCCGGCAAGTCGACGCTGATGGAATGCCTGCTCGGCCTGCGTGAGCCGGATGCCGGCAGCATCCGCCTGTTCGGCGAAGACGTTGCCGCGCTGTCGGATGCGACCCGCGCCCGGATCGGCTACGTGCCGCAGAAGCACGGCCTGTTCGAGTGGATGACGCCGCTGCAGATGCTGGATTATTTCAAGGCCATGTATCCGCGCTGGAACGGGGTCAAGGTCGATGCGCTGCTGGAACGCTGGGGTTTCGGCGACATCCTGCTCCACAAGCCGATCGGCCGCCTGTCCGGCGGCGAGCAGCAGCGCCTGTCGATCATCCGCGCGCTGGCGCACGACCCGGAACTGCTGGTGCTGGACGAGCCGGTGTCGGCGCTGGATCCGGCCGGGCGCCGCGCTTTTCTCTCCGAGCTGGTGGACGGCGTGATCGAACGCGGCACCACGGTGGTGTTCTCGACCCACATCCTGACCGACCTGGAACGGGTGGCGCTCGACGTCGCCTTCCTGAAGGGCGGCCGCATTGCGCTGCAGGGGCCGCTCGACGAACTGCTCGAAGCTGCGCGTAGTACCACAGAGGGGCGGCGCGCCGAGCCGGTCAGCCTGGAAGACCTGTTCATCGAGGTGACGCAATGAACGCGACGATGAACGCGCGCATGCGCGACTACCGGATCCTGTGGCGCGCCGCAGTGTCCCATGCCACGCCGTTCTCTTCCGCCATCATCCGCTGGGGCGGCGGCTTCCTCCTCATCGTCTGTATCGCCGTGGTCTGGTTGATCGAGGGGCTGCGCGGGCTGGCGGCGATGGCCTGGTGGGGAACATGCGGCGCCGTCCTGGCGGCATGGACCTGGCGTTTCATGCCGGGCGCGGTGAAACTCAACTCCCCAAGCAATGCGAAACTCGTCCCGGGCATGCGCCGGCGCCTGGTCGAACTCGCCTGCGTCGCGTGGATCGTCCCGCTGGTCGGGATCGCCCTCTTGCCGAATCCGGATGGCGGGAGCCTGGGCCTCTGGCTGCTGCTGGTCGTGTGCATCACCCTGGGCAGCGCGCTTGCCACCGCGGGTCATCGGGCCGGGACTGCATTCATCTATGCGGCCTGTTTCGGCCCGCTCCTTGCCGGCCAGCTGCCGCAGGCGGTCGGTGACATGCTGTCGCGTCCACCGGTCATCGCGCTGGCGCTGCTGCTGTATGCGGGCCTGGCCGTCGTGGCGGTACGCGAGATGCTTCCCGAAGGCGGCGAACGCCACTGGCGCATGGAGGCAAAGCGCGCCCGTCTGTTCGATCCGGCCGGCAAGCGCGATGTGGTGATCGACAAAGTGGCCGGCAAGCATACCCGAGGCTGGTATTCCGCTTCCCTGCGCCGCGCTTGCGAACGCCGCGACAGCCGGCGGCTGGTGCTGCATGCGCTCGGGCCCGCGCACCACCTCGGGGAACTGGTCGCTGCGCTGGGTCTGCTGACCTTCACCCTGATTGTGATCGTCATCCTGAGCTTCTGGCGCACCGAGAAGGATGTGCTGGCGGGCATCGGCTGGCTCCTGCCGTGTACGCTGCTGGCCGTACCGTTCGCGACCAGCCTGCGCTTGAACAGCCTGGCAGGCAGCTATCCTGGCGAAGGAGCGCTGGCGAGGCTGGCGCCGGCAATGCCCGGCTTGGCCCCGTCCTTCAACCGCCACCTGGGGCGGGCCCTGCTGCTGGAGTCATCCAAGGGCTGGGCCTTGAGCGCCGCCGCGGTACTGCTGTTGACGGCGCTGACCGGCGCCGACCTGCCGACCCTGGTGCGGCAAGCCGGTATCTGCTGCCTGACGCTGCCGCTCGTAGCCGCCCCGCTGCGCAACCATGCCCGGCGTGCGCCGAGCTCCGCCATCATGCCGGCCGCGCTGTTGCTGGTCTCGATTGCCGTGAGCATCAGCGTCGGACTCGCGGTTCGCGCGGTGACGGGGTTGCCCCTGATGCTGACCGCGGCGCTGGTCAGCATCGCCGTAGCCGCTTATGCCGTCGGGCGCGGACTGCACGTGATGGAGCGGGCGCCCTTCGCCTTCCCGGCCGGACGCATGGATTGAACAAGCTTTAGCTGGACGCCGGCGCCGCGGCGCCGGCGGTTTGCTTGCGGCCCAGGATCAGGAAGCCGAAGGCGGTGGCGAACACGTACATGCTGACCGAGTAGATCGCCGCCGGCAGCATCAGCTGGAAGTCGCCCAGCACCGACACCGCCACGAAAATCGCCAGGGTGGAGTTGTGGATGCCGATCTCGTAGCCGATCGCGATGGCGTTCGGCTTGTCCAGGCCCAGCATGCGCGGCACGTAGTAGCCCAGGCCCAGGCTCAGGATGTTGAAGAGGATGACGGCCAGGCCGATCGAGGCGAAGGAGCTCGTGATGGCCGTCCATTCCTTGGCGATGGCGATGATGGCGAGCAGGGCCAGCACGGCCATCGAGAAGCGCTTCATCGGCTTGTCCATGCGCGCGGCGAAGCTTGGGGCGCGGCTTTTCACGAACATGCCGATCGCCACCGGAATGAGCACGATGACGATCACCTCGATCACCTTGGCGGTCTGCATCGGCACCACCTGCCCGCTTTTCGCGAAGGTGGCGATGGCGAAGTTGGCGATCAGGGGCAGGCTGACGATCGACAGCACGGTGTTGATCGCGGTGAGCGAGATGTTCATCGCCACGTTGCCGCCGAACAGGTGGCTGAACAGGTTGGCCGAGACGCCGCCCGGCGATGCCGCCAGCAGCATCAGGCCGACCGCGTACACCGGCGCCACACCCAGGCCATTGACCAGGCCGTAGCAGATCGCCGGCAGCACCATGGCCTGCAGGACCAGGGCCAGCGCCACGGCCTTCGGGTGCTTGATGAGGCGGCGGAAGTCGGCGAGGGTGAGGGACAGGCCCAGCCCGAACATGATTAGCGCCAGCGCGCCGATCAGGAGGGTGGGCAACAGGGTGATGAAGTTGCTCATGCGTTGTCTCCGTCGTTATCGTTATTCGGTCGCGCAGGCTCGGCGGCCGTCCTGACAGTGTAGTACCTTGCTGAGCTGTACAGACAAAAAAATGCGGCGGCACCGGATGCAGACGGCGCGCCGCACGAAGGCGTGACGGGAATCGCACGCATGGAGACGGGGTGACTACTGAATCACGCTTGCTTCCTTCAGCACGGCAGGCCAGTCGATGTTGTACAGCACGCCGATCAGCCGCCCGGCGTTGCCGACCGGGTCGATGCGCTTCTGTACGAGGTGCAGCTCGCTGGGGATGAAGGCGCCAACGTAGACGGTCATGAACTGGATGTCCGAGCGCGGCCGCGCATCGTCGAGCAGGTCGGGGTTCACCTGCGTGTCGTCGGCCGGACCGACGAGCAGCGGACGGTCGGTATTCGGGATCACGAACATGTAGCCGTGGCGCAGCACGGTCATGCCCTTGTAGCTGCCGGACGAGCGGCGAGAACCGATCTCTTCCGGATTGTTCACGGTGATCTTGAGCACCGGGCCTTCTCCCGGCGTGTGGAAGCTGCCGTCCGGGTGGCGCACCGTCTTCGGATCGTCCAGGCTGATCGGACGAGCAATCATCGACAGACTGGCTACCAGAGGCCGCTTGCCCCCGTCGTAGCCGAAATCGGCGCTCCAGGTCAGGCTCGCGCCGCGGATGCCGACCAGGGCCGGGTGCTCCATCACCCGCGCGATGATCCGTTCGAGCCTGCGCTGCAGCAGGGCGTAGTCCGCCCCCTTCTTGCTGGCGCCGAACTTCGAGGGGATGGGCATGATCCAGCCCGGCGCGTCGAGCTCGGGCGTGCTGCCGCGGGTCGGGGCGTCCGGCCGGCTCCAGTAGTCGATGATGTAGTCGGCGTGGAAGGGTTCGCCGTTCTCCAGGCGCATGCGCTGCTCTTTGGCGCCGGCGCGCACGCTGGGCGCGGCGGCGGCCGGGACGGCCGGAGCAGCCGCCGTCGCGACCTTCGCCGCCGCGTGCCTGGATACCGCCTGCACGGTATCGCCCACCACCTGTTTGGCCAGGTTGTTGAGGAAATCGCTGGCCGCTGCCGGCTGCGCCGCGACAAGGGTGGCGCAGAGCATTGCCAGCAGGGCAGGGGGAAAGCGTCGCTGAGTCATACCGGTCCGTGGTGTGGGATTGTCCGGTACGCACTCTAGCCCTGTGCTGCGCTAGAAAACAGCCCCCGTCGTGGGGGCGGTGCGACTGGCAGCGACGTGCACACTCGGCGCAGGGCCGGGTTCGGCGCGCGCGAACGACAGCATGCCGCGGCCGCCGTGCTTGGACGCGTAGAGCGCGTCGTCGGCGGCCTGCATCATGCCCTCCAGGTCGGCGCCGTTCAGCGGGAAGCCCGCGGCGCCGATGCTGGCGCCGACCGCGTTGTCGGCAAGGCCTGGACGCAGGGAGGGGTACAGGCAGTCGATCAGGCGCCGGCCGACGCTGGTGATTTCGTTGCGCGAGAACTCGCCATCCATCAGCACCACGAATTCGTCGCCGCCCACGCGCGCCAGGAATTCGCCGCTGCGCAGGACCGACTGGAAGCGCCGCGCCACTTCCTTCAGCACCTCGTCGCCGGCCGCGTGGCCGTGGGTGTCGTTGACCTCCTTGAAGCGGTCCAGGTCGATGGCCAGCAGGGTAAAGGGCCTGCCGCTGCGCTGGCTCCTGGCCACCAGGCGGCGCGCCCAGCGGTCGAAGTAGCGCCGGTTCGGCAGGCCGGTGAGGACGTCGTGCGAGGCTTCCATCGCCAGGCGCTTGGCCAGCTCGTTGTTGCGCCGCGCGGCCGCCGACAGCGAGCGCCAGGCGTGCACCGTCATGGCGACCACGGTCGACAGCATCAGCACCAGGATCATGGCGGCGCGCAGCAGGCGGCGGTTGAAGTCGTCGATGAGCGCTTCGCGGACCACCCGCAACCGCGTCACCTCGTCCTGGATCAGCCGGCGCGCTTCGCGCATCTTGCTGCGGCCGAAGCCCTCGCGCATGATGGCCAGGGCGGCGGCATCGTCGCCGCGCTTCTTGAGCTGCACGGTGCGCTCGATCTCGTCGAGCTTGCTCTCCGTGACCAGGGCCAGCTTGCGCACGTTGGCGAGGAATTGTGCGTCGTGGTAGCCGGACTGCTCGGCCTGCGCCAGGTTGTCGCGCACGCTGCCGCGTCCGAGCTGGTAGGGCTCCAGGTAGGCCGGGTCGCCGGTGAGCAGGAATCCGCGCTGCCCGGTCTCGGCATTAAGCAGGTTCATCAGGACGTTGCGGACCTGGATGCGCGCCACGTCGTTCTGCCTGAGCTGGCCCATCGCGTCGCGCAGGTCGACGACCTCGCGGACGAAAAAGATGCTCATCGCCGTGATGAGCACGAGCGCGAGAATCAGGGCGAGGGCACTCCGGCGGATCGGCGGGGTGGGCACGACGTAGGAGGTGGACATAAGGATATGAACAGTACTGACGTTCGTATGTTATCCCAATGTAAGATCATTCCTACACGAAATTGTATTTTTCCCAAGAAAGATTTTGAACATGTAACAAACGCCCAACGCCGAGCTCCGGTTTCCTAATGGCCGCGGCGCTGTACGAGGGCCGTGCCGACGCCATGGCGCCTGCTTTCGCTGACCGCGGTGACGGTGCCGTCCGGGTTGAACACCAGGGCATTCGCAGCGCCGATTTCTTCCGGCTCGGCTTCCCAGCGGTGGCCGAGGCGTTCGAGCGCGCGCGCCTGCTCGCTGCCGGAAAAGCCCGGCTCGATCGAGGTGGCCTCGCCGTTGCGCTCCGAGATGCGCGGCGCGTTCACGGCCTGGTCCATCGGCAAGCCGAGGTCGATGTAGTTGACGATGGTCTGCAGCACCGTCGTGATGATGGTCGAGCCGCCCGGGCTGCCGATGGTGAAGGCCGGCTTGCCGTCCTTGAGCGCGATGGTGGGCGCCATGCTGGAACGCGGGCGCTTGCCGGCTTCGGGCACGTTCGGGTGCGGACCGCTGAAGTCGAAGTCGGTCAGCTCGTTATTCAGCAGGAAGCCGTAGCCCGGCACCACGATGCCGCTGCCGCCCCAGGATTCGATGGTGAAGGTATAGGACACCACGTTGCCGTCCTTGTCCGAGACCGTCAGGTGGGTGGTGTGGGCGTTTTCGAGCTGCAGTTTGGCGGACTGGGGGGATACGGCCTCCCGGCGCAGCGGCACGCTCAGGTCGCGCTGGTAGCCGTAAGGGTCGCCCGCTGCCACATTGCGCGCGGCCTGCGCCCCGATCAGCTTGCGCCGCTGGGCCGCGTATTCCTTGGACAGGATGCCGGCCACCGGCGCGTCGATGTATTCGGGGTCGGCCAGGTAGGCGTTGCGGTCGGCGAAGGCCAGGCGGCTGGCTTCGATGTACAGGTGCTCGGCCTGGGCGCGCGGCAGCTTTTTCAGGTCGTAGCCTTCCAGGATGTTCAGCGCTTCGGCCACCGTGGCGCCGCCGCTGCTTGGCAGCGGCATGCCGACAATCTCGTAGCCGCGGTAGGTGCTGCGCAGCGGCTGGCGGATGCGCGCCTCGTAGTTGGCCAGGTCGGCCATCGTCATCTTGCCCGGGCGCGCGCTCTTGCCCGGGGCCAGCGGCGGCTTGTTGACGGCATCGACGATGGCGCGCGCGAGCGGCCCTTCGTAGAAGGCCTTGACGCCGCCCTCGGCGATCTCGCGGTAGGCCTTGGCCATGCCCGGATTGCGGATCAGGGTGCCCGGCTGCACGGCCTTGCCGTTGCGCAGGTAGAGTGCACTGGTCGGCGCGTATAGCTGAAATTTTCTTTCATTTTGGGCCGTTAAATGACTGAATATTTCAGTCACTTGGTAGCCCTTTTCAGCGACTTCGATGGCCGGCGCCAGCACCTGGCTGAAGCGCATCGTGCCGTAGCGCTCGAGCGCCTCGTGCCAGCCGCGCACGGTGCCGGGCACGCCGACCGAGGCGCCGCTCGCCACCGCCGTTTCAAAATCGACCGGCTTGCCGTTCTCGAGGAAAGCCTGGGGCGTGAAGCTGGCCGGGGCCGTCTCGCGGTGGTCGATGGTGATGGCGCGCTTGTCCTTGGCCAGGTAGATCACCATGAAGCCGCCGCCGCCGATGCCGCAGCTGAACGGATCGGTGACGCCCAGCGTGGCTGCGGCCGCGACCGCCGCGTCGACCGCATTGCCACCCTTGTTCAGGATCGCCATGGCCGACTGCGAGGCCTGCTCGCTGATGGTGGCGACCGCGCCGCCGGTGCCGGTGGCTACCGGCGTCTTCGCCGCGGCCGCGGCCGGGTGCAGGACGACGGACAAAGTCAGCCCGCAAGCGAGCAGGGTCGCCTTCATGGGTCTTCCTTCGCGCGCCTAGTAGGCGTACATGTTGAAGGTCACCGGATACGACACCGGTGCGGCGCCCGCGATGCCGCGCGGCGGCTGCGGGGTCAGGTGATCGAGCTGGATGAGCGAGCCGCGCAGCGCCGGCGACATGTAGCCCGGCCGGCCCGGCACCAGGTAGAAGCCCTGCGCCACGTTACCGATGCGCATCGTGAAGCGGTAGGCCAGCTGGCCCGGCCAGATGCAGCGCGCGTTATCGGGGCAGCGGCTGTCTTCCGCGCCTTCGTAGGTGATGGTCAGGCCTTCGCCCAGCGGCAGCACCTGGCGCTCGGTCAGGGTGTAGCGCGCTTCGGGCAGGCGGTCGGGGGTGGCGCAGCCGAGCAGCAGCGAGGCGGCGCAGCCGAATGAGAGAACACGGAGCAGGGGATGCATGCGATGTCCACCGGGTTGTTTTTTTGGAATCCTCATCATAGCAAACCTGCCCGCCGCGGTCGCGCACATGCGGTCACGGAGCGGTCACATTGCCGTCATATTCCGGTCATATCGGCGGACTAGACTTTGCCGCGTGGTCCAAAACACACCTCCATCAACCAGGAATAGGAATAAGAAGCCAATGTTCAAGAAGATCCTCGCCGCCGCAGCCACCACTGCCGCCGTGTTCGCGATGTCGACCTCCCACGCCGCAGACATGACCGGCGCCGGCGCGACCTTCCCGTACCCGATCTACGCCAAGTGGGCCGAGTCGTACAAGGCTGCCACCGGCAATGGCTTGAACTACCAGTCGGTCGGTTCGGGCGCCGGCATCAAGCAGATCAAGGCCAAGACCGTGGACTTCGGCGCGTCGGACATGCCGCTGAAAGCCGAAGACCTGGACGAAGCCGGCCTGATGCAGTTCCCGGCCATCATGGGCGGCGTGGTCGCCGTGGTCAACGTCGAAGGCGTGCAGCCGGGCCAGCTCAAGCTGACCGGCCCGGTGCTGGCCGACATCTACATGGGCAAGATCACCAAGTGGGACGCACAAGCAATCGCCGCGCTGAACCCGGGCGTGAAGCTCCCTAGCGCAGACATCACCGTCGTGCACCGCGCGGACTCCTCGGGCACCTCCTTCCTGTTCACCGACTACCTGGCCAAGACCAGCCCCGACTGGAAGAACAGCATCGGCGCCGGCACCACCGTGAAGTGGGCCGTGGGCGTGGGCGGCAAGGGCAACGAAGGCGTGGCCGCCAACGTGCAGCGCATCAAGGGCGCGATCGGCTACGTCGAGTGGGCCTACGCCAAGAAGAACAAGCTGTCGCACACCCAGCTGAAGAACAAGGACGGCGCCTTCCTGCAACCGGACGACGAGGCCTTCAAGGCTGCCGCCGCCGGCGCCGAATGGACCAAGGCCCCGGGCTTCGGCGTGGTGCTGACCGACGCGGCCGGCAAGCAGAGCTGGCCGATCACGGGCGTGTCCTACATCCTGATGCACAAGACCCAGGCCGATGCCGCCAAGGGCCTGGAAGTCGTGAAGTTCTTCGACTGGGCCTTCAAGAACGGCGCCCCGGCTGCCGCAGAGCTGGACTACGTGCCGATGCCGGCATCGGTCGTCAAGCTGGTGCAGGCCAACTGGAAGGCCAACCTGAAGGATGCATCGGGCAAGGCGATCTACTGATCTCCTGACTCCGTCACGATTCCGGCAGCTGGGCTGCCGGATTTTCTTTGGACCCCATGATGACAACGGCTAACACGATCGTCCTGGTCGTCGACGACAAGCCGGCCATCGCCGAGCTGCTCAAGTATTCGCTGCACGAAGACGAGTGGGTCTGGCACAGCGTGCCGAGCCTGGCGCAGGCCTGGGATTTCATCGGGCGCGAACGCCCCGAACTGCTGCTGCAGGAATCGATGCTGCGCCAGGAAGGCGGCCTGCGCCTGCTGGCGCGCCTGCGCGGCGATCGCCGCCTGCGCGAGAAACCGGTGATCCTGCTCGCCGCCGAATCCACCGACGGCGAACGCACGGCGCCGCCCCCGCTCGCCGAATTCACCCCCCAGCCGCCGCCGGACGACGCGCCGGACGAGCGCCTGCTGTGCCTGGGGCGCCTGGTGCTCGATCCGCTCAGCTGCACCGTGCGCGTCGGCAACCACAAGGTCGAGGTGCGCCACGCCGAATACCGGCTGCTGCGCTTCCTGCTGTGCCACCCGGGCCAGGTGTTCTCGCGCGCCCAGCTGCTCGAGCAGCTATGGGCTTCGCACGACCGGCTCGACCAGCGCACCGTGGACGTCCACGTGCTGCGCCTGCGCAAGGCGCTGGGACGCGCCAAGTCCCTGCTCAAGACCGTGCGCGGGGCCGGCTACATGCTGTCGGCGGCCTGAGGCAGACCATGTCATCGGGATGACATGTTTGCTAAGTAGACTTACGGCAACTTTGCGTCCTTGACCCAGCCTGCATGAGCATCCACGCCGCCGTCCGCACCGCTTCCCGCACCAACCGCTATCTCGTTTTCATCTGGCCGCTCCTCGCGCTGCTCCTGTGTGCGGCGCTGTGGATCGCCACCGTGCTGCGCGCCGAGGCCGAGCGCGCGCGCGCCGACACCCAGGCGCGCAAGGACGCCGGCGCCTATGCCGAGGCCTACGAGCAGTACATCACGCGCTCGGTCGGCCAGATGGACCAGGTCACGATGCAGCTGAAGTTCAGCTGGGAGAAGGGACGCGACCCTGGCCTGCTCGACGAACTGCGGCGCGACGGCATGTTCACCGACGCCGCCTTCGGCGTGGTCGCGATCGTCGACCGCGACGGCATGGTGCAGGCCTCGACCCGGCCCGCGCTGCTCGGCAGCGACCTGTCCGCCGGGCCTTATTTCGTCCACCACCGCAACCACATCTCGACCGCCTTGCGCGTCGGCGCCGCGCCGCCACGCTTCGTCAAGGAAGGCGAGGGCGGCGAACTGGTGCTGTTCACCCGCCGCCTGGACACCCGCGACGACGAATTCGACGGCATCGTCCTGATGGCGGTCGATGCGCGCTACTTCACCTCCTTCGTCAGCCCGGCCACGCTGGGCGCGGGCGGCGTGGCGGCGCTGGCCGGCAGCGAAGGGCGCCTGCGCGCCGAGCAGCACAGCGACGGCAGCGCCTTCCGCGACGGCGGCGCCAGGCTGCTGCCGGCGCGCGCGGAGCTGTGGGCGGGCGACCATGGCGTGCGCCTGGTGCAGGGGCAGGATGGTTTCGCCGACGGCCAGGCGCGCGTGCTCGGCTGGCGCCACTCGAGTGCCTATCCGCTGGTGGCCCTGGTCGGCCTGTCGCACACCAATGCCCTGGCCGCCGCGCAGGCGGCCTGGATCGACAGCCGCGACCGCGCCATCGCCATCGGCGCCTGCCTGCTGCTGCTGGGTGCAGCCGGTTCGGTGCTGGCCCGGCGCGCCGTGCTGCGCGAACGCGAGCAGGAAGAAGTGCAGCGCGCCTACCGCACCGCGACCGAAAGCGGCAACGACGGCTTCTACATGGCCGCCGCCGTGCGCGACCGCGAAGGCGACATCACGGACTTTCGCATCGTCGACTGCAACGAGCGCGGCGCCTTCTTCTACGGGCTGACGCGCGCCACCCTGGTGGGCAGCAGCCTGTCGCAGGTCGACAGCGCCCTGTTCGGGGAAGCGCTGCTCGACACCTACCGCAAGGCGATGGACAGCGGCTTTTACGAGGACGACCGCAAGATGCCCCTGGACAACCGCCTGAACATCAGCTGGGGACGCCGGCGCCTGGTGCGGGTCGAGAACGGGCTGGCGGTGACGCTGCAGGACATCAGCGAGCGCAAGGCCCACGAGACCCAGCTGGAGCGCCTGGCAAACGAGGACGTGCTGACCGGCCTGGCCACGCGCCACGCTTTCCTGGCCGCGATGCCGGCGATCCTGGCGCAGGCGCGCGGCAGCGAGGCCGGCCTGGCCTTGCTGTTCATCGACCTCGACGAGTTCAAGCAGGTCAACGATACCCACGGCCACGCCACCGGCGACCTGCTGCTCAAGAGCGCGGCGGGGCGCCTGCTGTCGCTGCTGCGCCCGACGGACCGGGTGGCGCGCTTCGGCGGCGACGAGTTCCTGGTGCTGCTGCATCCCTGCGAGGGCGAGCGCCAGGCCGCCTCGGTGGCGGCGCGCATCGTCGAGGCCTTCGGCGTGCCTTTCCTGATCGGCGACGAGCTGCACGCGGTGGGCGCCTCGATCGGCATCAGCATGTTCCCGCGCGACGGCCAGGACGCCGAGACCCTGGTGCGCCACAGCGACATCGCCATGTACGCAGGGAAGAACGAGGGCAAGGGCCAGTACCGCTTCTTCGACCCGGCGCTGTCGAACGGCCTGAACGCGCGCGCCCGCCTGAAGCAGCGCATGCTCGAAGCGATCGAGCACGACCAGTTCCTGCTGCACTACCAGCCGCGCGTGGACGCCCGCAGCGGCGAGCTGCTGAGCATGGAGGCGCTGGTGCGCTGGCGCCATCCGGAACTGGGCGTGGTGGCGCCGGGCGAATTCATCCCGCTGGCGGAAAGCACCGGCCTGATCCGCAACATCGGCGAGATCGTGATCGACAAGGCCTGCGCCCAGCTGGCCGCCTGGCGCGAGGCGGGCGCCGACCTGGTGCCGGTCTCGATCAACGTCTCGCCCAAGCAGTTCCTGCGCGGCGGCGTGCAGCGCCACCTGAGCGGCGCGATGGCGCGCCATCGCGTGCCGGCCAGCCTGATCGAGATCGAGATCACCGAGTCGGCCATGATGGGCGACCACGACGAGATCCTGGCCGAACTGGCCGCGCTGCGCGCCCTCGGCGTCAAGCTGCACGTGGACGATTTCGGCACCGGCTACTCCTCGCTGTCGCAGCTGCAGCGCCTGAAGATGGACGTGCTGAAGGTGGACCGCGCCTTCACCACGGAACTGGGCAACTCGAAGGAGGGCAGGGTGTTCTTCCAGGCGATCGTGTCGATGGCCCACGCGCTCGGCATGTCCGTGGTGGCCGAAGGCGTCGAGACCGAGGAGCAGCTCGAGATCCTGCGCGGCCTGGATTGCAACGAGGTCCAGGGCTATTACATCGCGCGCCCGGTGCCGGCCGGCGAGATGTTGCAGATGATGGGGCGGCGCTTCCTGTTGGCGCCCGGTTCGCTTGCGCCGGAGGTTGTTTCCTTCTAGAATGCCCACACCCTGTGGGGAGTAGCCTCCTCCTGCGCAATGCGGGAGGGCCCGTGTCAACATACTCGCTTCACTCAGTTTCTGATGCTGAAGCGTGGCGCGGGCGACCTAGCGGTTGGCGAGACCATCGGCCCATCCGCGCCATTGTCGGGCGTGCGGGTGCGCCTTTGTGTTTTTGTCCGACCGGAACCCCAGCATGACTTTCACCGCCCTCGTATTCCTCGCCCTCGCCATGTCGACCGACGCCTTTGCCGCGGCGATCGCCAAGGGCGCCGCCCTGCGCAATCCTGGCCTGCCGCAGGCGCTGCGGATCGGCCTGCTGTTCGGCTGCATCGAGACGATCACCCCGCTGATCGGCTGGGCCCTGGGTTCGCTGGCCGCCGACGCCATCCGCCAGTGGGACCACTGGATCGCCTTCTTCCTGCTGCTGGGCCTGGGCGGGCGCATGCTGTGGCTGTCCTTCGGCGACGAGGAAGAAGAGGAGGAGCGCGCCGGCTCGCAGAACTTCCTGGTGCTGGTGCTGACCGCGGTGGCCACCAGCATCGATGCGATGGCGGTCGGGGTCGGACTGGCTTTCGTGGACGTCTCGATCGTGCATGCGGCGGTGGCGATCGGCATTGCCACCACCGTGATGGTCACCATCGGCGTGCTGCTCGGGCGGCGCCTGGGCGCGGCGGTGGGGCGCAATGCGGAGCGCATCGGCGGCGTGGTGCTGGTGCTGGTCGGCACGACCATCCTGATCGAACACCTGTCGCAGTAAGGCTCCAAGCTAGGTCGCCCAGCGCCTGTCGCCCTTCGCATACCGGATCCGGCGATACGTGCCCGGCACCGGATCGTAGCGCAGGGCCTGGGTGGCCCCGATTTCCGACGTCAGGTAGCCGTGCACGGTCAGGCGCTTGAGCATGGCGACCATGCTCGCCCCCGTCGGATCGAGGCTCCAGCGGGTCAGGAAAGCCAGCTTCTGCGCCTCGCTCAGCGCGCCGAAGCCCTTGCCATGTTCCTGGGTGCAGGCTGCTTCCAGCGCATCGAGCCCGCGCACGAAGGCGTGGGCCTCGTCCAGCGGCCAGCAGGTATTGACCGTGGCGAGCATGTACAGGCCGATCGCCGCCGCGCGCGCGCCGCCCAGGCCGGGCGTTGCCGGCACGATGGTCTCGCCCAGGTCGTCGAGCAGCAGCACGTCGCGCGCACCGAGCGCGCTGCGCTGGGTGTCGCGCCGCAGGGCAGGCAGGCTGCAGCCGCCGGCAAGGCCGACGCCGCCCAGCGCCATCGACAGCAGCACGCGGCGGCGCCGGCTATCCGGCGGCGCGCTCACAGGTTTCCTTTCTTGAGTTGGTCCACGGCGAAATGCGCGGCCCTGGCAGTGAGCGCCATATAAGTGAGCGAAGGATTCGCGGTTCCGCTCGAGGTCATGCAGGCGCCATCGGTGACGAAGACGTTCGGGGCACCCCATACCTGGTTGTGGCCGTTCAGCACCGAGGTGCGCGCATCGCGGCCCATGCGGGCCGTGCCCATTTCGTGGTTGCGCAGGCCCATGTTGTCGTGCGCCTCGTGGGTGGTGATGTTGGTGAAGCCCGCACGTTCGAACATCTCGCTGCCCGCGGCCAGCATGTCGCGTGTCATCGCATGTTCGTTGTCGCCGAAAGCGGCGTCGACCTCGAGCAAGGGCATGCCCCAGGCATCGCGCAGGCTCGGGCTCAGGCTGAGCTTGTTGCTGTGGTAGGGCAGGCATTCGCCGATCCCGCGCATGCTGATCTGCCATGGACCGGGATCGCGCAAGGCTTCCTTGAGTTCCGGCCCCAGGCCCGGGGGCGTAGCACGCGGCGTGCGCGTGCTGCTGCCCTGGTAGGCGAAGCCGCGCAGGAAGGCGCTGCTGCGGTCGGACCCGAGATTGCGAAAGCGCGGCAGGTAGACGCCGCCGGGACGGCGCCCCTGGTAGTACTGGTCCTGGAACATCGGAATCTCGGCGCCGATCGTGGCATTGCAGTTATGGTCCATCAGGTTGTGTCCCAGCTCGCCGCTGTCATTGCCCATGCCCCGGGGGAAGCGGCTGGAGGTGGAGTTCAGCAGGATCAGTGTCGTGTTCAGGGTCGACGCATTGACGAACACGAGCTTCGCAAAATACTCGGTGCTCGCCCTGGTGTTCGCGTCGATGACGCGCACGCCCCGGGCCTTGCCACTGGCGGGATCGTGGATGATGGATTCCACCACCGCGTGCGGGCGGATGGTCAGCAGGCCGGTCCGGGCCGCCGCCGGCAGGGTCGCGCTATTGCTGCTGAAGTAGCCGCCGAACGGACAACCGCGCACGCACAGGTTGCGGTTCTGGCAGCTGCCGCGGCCGAGGTGCGGCACCGACAGGTTGGCCATGCGCGCGACGATCAGGTGGCGGTCTCCATAATGCCTGGCGAGCTGGCGCTTGAAGTGCTCCTCGACCGGTGTCATCTGCAGTGGCGGCAGGAATTCGCCGTCCGGCACCTGGGACAGGCCATCGCGCGTGCCGCTGACGCCCACGAACCGCTCCACGTGGCTGTACCAGGGCGCGAGGTCGCGATAGCGGATTGGCCAATCGACGGCGATGCCTTCCCTGGCATTGGCTTCGAAATCCTGCTCGCTCCAGCGCTGGGTCCAGCGCCCCCAGGTCAGCGAGCGCCCGCCCAGCTGGTAGCCGCGGATCCAGTCGTAAGGGCGGGTTTGCACATACGGGTGTTCCTTGTCCTTGACGAAGAAGTGCTCGGTCGCTTCCTGGAAAGAAGCATGGCGGCTGGCGATCGGATTGTCTTCCCGCATCTTGCGGCTCAGCTGATTCCGGTTGGGCAGCTCCCACGGCGCGCTCAGCGCGGTCGGATAGTCCGCGATGTGTTCCACCGTCCGGCCGCGCTCGAGGACCAGGGTGCGCAAGCCCAGTTCGCACAACTCCTTGGCCGCGAAACCGCCGCTGATGCCCGAGCCGATCACGATGGCATCGTAGGTATGGGCATCGGCTGCCTTGATGTTGAGTGCCGGTGCGGCGGGAGAGGCTGGGATCGTGTTCATCAAACGCATGATATACTCGCATCGTCATGCTTGTCCCCATCGTATGAGACGACTCCTCGTCATTTTCCTGATCCTGCTGTTCCCGCTGAACGTCCTGGCCTTGTCGATCTCCGTGTCGACGGCGCAGCCCGATGGCGCGCACACGCATGCGAGCATGACCGGCAGCGATGCCTTCCAGGGCAACGCCAACGCCGACATCGATCCCGACGAGCCGCCCTCGGTGGCCGACCTGCATGACCTGGTGCACCAGGACACCCGCCTGAACCTGGCCGGCCTGCGCGCCGCCGCGGTGCCGCAGCACGCCGCGCCGCCTGACCGCCTCTCCCTGCCGCCTCCCGACAAGCCACCCCGCCGCGCCTGACGCGGGAGCGTGGCTCCCCTCCTGTCGTCCGTCCGGTTTGCCCTGGACGGCGCCCGCGCGCGCCTGCCTGCCTCCGGACTTCTTCCGCCGACCATCGTCGGTGGACCCCGCTTCTTCACATTTATTAAGGCAAGCAAGATGGAATGGCTAATGGACCCCTCGATCTGGGTGGGTTTGCTGACCCTGGTGTTCCTGGAAATCGTCCTGGGCATCGACAACCTGATTTTTATCGCGATCCTGGCGGACAAGCTGCCGCCGCACCAGCGCGACAAGGCCCGCCTGCTGGGCCTGTCCCTGGCCATGGCCATGCGCCTCGGCCTGCTGACGATCGTCTCCTGGCTGGTCACCCTGACCACGCCGCTGTTCTCGCTCGGTTCCTTCAGTTTCTCCGGGCGTGACCTGATTCTTCTTATCGGTGGCCTGTTCCTGCTGTTCAAGGCCACGGTCGAGCTGCACGAGCGCATCGAGGGCGTGGTCCACGTCCAGTCCGGCAACAAGGTGTATGCCGGCTTCGCCGCCGTGGTGGCCCAGATCGTCGTGCTCGACGCGGTGTTCTCGCTGGACGCGGTGATCACGGCGGTGGGCATGGTCGACGAACTGTGGGTCATGATGGCGGCCGTCGTCATCTCGATCGGCGTCATGATCCTGGCCTCGAAGCCGCTGACCCGCTTCGTCAACGCCCACCCGACCGTGGTGGTGCTGTGCCTGAGCTTCCTGTTGATGATCGGCCTGAGCCTGATCGCCGAGGGACTGGGCTTCCACATCCCGAAGGGCTACCTGTACGCGGCGATCGGCTTCTCGGTGCTGATCGAGACCTTCAACCAGTTCGCGCGCCGCAACTTCCTGAAGAACGAGGCACGCCTGCCGTTCCGCGAGCGCACCGCCGACTCGGTCCTGCGCCTGCTCGGCAAGCCTCGCCATGCCCAGGAAGAGGCGCCGGAAGAAGCGCGCGAGCCGGACGACAGTTTCGCCGTCGAGGAGCGCAACATGGTCAGCGGCGTGCTGACCCTGGCCGACCGCTCGATCCGCTCGATCATGACGCCGCGCGCCGAGATGTCCTGGGTGAACCTGGAACAGGACGCGGCCACCATCCTGCAGCAGCTGCAGGAAACCCCGCACAACCAGCTGCCGGTCTGCCGCGGCGACGTCGACCGGGTGGTGGGCGTGGCCCGGACCAAGGACCTGATCGGGGCGCTGCTGCTCTACGAGCGCATCGACGAGGCCGACCCGGCGCTGCTGCGCAAGCCGATCTACCTGCCCGACACCGCCGGCGTGCTGCGCGCCATGGACACGCTCAAGCGCGCCCGCGGCCAGCTGGTGCTGGTGGCCGACGAGTACGGCGTGGTCCAGGGCCTGTTGACGCCGATCGACCTGCTGGAAGCGATCGCCGGCGAGTTCCCGGACGAGGACGAGCAGCCGGCGATCCGCGCGCAGGGACCGGGCCGCTGGGAGGCCGACGGCAGCGCCGACCTGCACCTGCTCGAGCAGGTGCTGGAATCCGATCGCCTGGTCGACCCGGACGCCGACTACAGCTCGCTGGCCGGCTACCTGCTGGCGCGTTTCGAAACCCTGCCGGCCGCCGGCCAGGCGATCGAGACCGACGGGCTGCGCTTCGAGATCCTGGCGGTGGAAGACCGGCGCATCCTGCGCGTCGCGATCACGCGCCTGGACCTGCAGGCGCAGGACGCCGCGGGCTGACTCTTTATCTCATTTGTCATTGAAGGAAAACCCATGAAACGCATTGTGCTGTTCCTCGCCACCAACCTGGCCGTCGTGCTGGTCCTGAGCCTGAGCGCCAGCCTGCTCGGCGTCAACCGCTTCCTCACCGCCAACGGCCTGAATCTCCCCATGCTGCTGGCCTTCGCCGCGCTGATGGGCTTCGGCGGCGCCTTCATTTCGCTGTGGCTGTCCAAGCCGATCGCCAAATGGTCGACCAAGGCGCGCGTCATCGCCCAGCCGGCCAATGCCACCGAGGCCTGGCTGCTCAATACCGTGGGGGAGCAGGCGCGCAAGGCCGGCATCAAGATGCCGGAAGTGGCCGTGTACGAGGGCGAGCCGAACGCCTTCGCCACCGGCGCCACCCGCAACGGCTCGCTGGTCGCGGTGTCCACGGGCCTGCTGGCCTCGATGTCGCAGGAGGAGGTGGAAGCGGTGTTGGCGCACGAGGTGGCGCACATCGCCAACGGCGACATGGTCACGCTGACCCTGGTCCAGGGCGTGGTCAACACCTTCGTCGTGTTCCTGGCGCGGGTGGTCGGCTACGCCGTCGACCAGATGCTGCGCCGGAACGACAGCGAACAGTCGGGGCCGGGCATCGGCTACATGGTCACGGTGGTGGTGTGCGAGATCCTGTTCGGCATCCTGGCCAGCATCATCGTGATGTACTTCTCGCGCCAGCGCGAATTCCGCGCCGACCGCGGGGCTGCACAGATCCTGGGCCGCCCGCAGCCGATGATCGCGGCGCTGCGCCGCCTGGGCGGCCTGGCCGAAGGGGAGCTGCCGAAGAACATGGCGGCCTTCGGCATTTCCGGCAAGGGCGCGCTGTCGCTGTTCTCCAGCCATCCGCCGATCGAGGCGCGCATCGCGGCATTGCAGGCGCAATGACCGGCCCCGCCGCGGGAAGCGCGCTGTCGGCGGTGCTGCAGCGCCTGGCCGAGGAGGAGGGCGAGCGGATCTCGATCGGCGACCTGCTCGCGGCCCTGGGCGACCGCGCGCTTGGCGCCCTGCTGTTCGTGTTTGCCTTTCCCAACGCGCTGCCGGCGCTGCCCGGCACCTCGGCCATCCTCGGCCTGCCGCTGGTGTTCCTGGCGGCGCAGCTGGCCTTCGGGCGCCGGCCCTGGCTGCCGCGCTTCATCGCGGCGCGTTCGATCCCGCGCCCGGCCTTCCGCGCGCTGGTAGGGCGCATGCACCCCTGGCTGCAGCGCGCCGAGCGCCTGCTGCGCCCACGGGCCAGTGCGCTGGCGCTGCCGCCGATGGAATACCTGGTGGGCGCGGTGTGCCTGGTGCTGGCCGTGGTCGTGCTGCTGCCGATCCCGATGGGGAACATGCTGCCGGCTTTTTCGATCAGCCTGCTGGCGCTCGGCATCCTCGAACGCGACGGCTACTGGATCCTGGCCGGACTGGCCGCGGCCCTGGCATCCGCGGCGCTGGTGTCGGGCGTGGTGATCGTGTTCGTCAAGATGGCGCTGTACGCGGTGGCGGCCTGGCTGCCTTAGGTGCCAGGGCTGCTGTCAGCGTACGGGACGGGGGTGCCGGCGGCGGTCGCGCTGGCGGAAGTGTTCGGGAGAGCACAGCACGCGCAGGGCCACCCGGCGCGGCACCCCGACCTGTTCCATGAACAGCAGGGCGGGGTGGACGCCGTAGCGCGCGCATAATTTCAGGCCCTCCTCGACCTGGCCAGCCGTCACCAGGTCACTGCGTGCATCGTTCCTGCTTTGCTCTGCCATGCGTTCCTCCATGCGAGCGAAGGATGCTAGCAGAGCTGTAAATGCACTTAAAGTAAATTCTTAAGACTTTGCACTAAGTTGATGTTTTAGTGGCTAAACAGCAAAAATTGCTCGTTTGGTATTGCAGACCGGACTTCGAGCTGCTCAGCCAACCATGCGGTTGAAGAGCTCGCGCGCGGCAAGGCCGCCGCCACCGATGAGCAGGCTGAAATACAGGATGGTGACCACGTTGCTGACGTGACCCAGCAGTACGCTGACGCCGTCGCGCTGCAGCAGGCCGATCGCCAGGAACAGCAGGGCGACCGCGGGGAAGGTGTTGCTGAACGGGATCAGGCCGAAGGGCATCATCAGCAGCACGGCGCCGAGGATCAGGCCAGCGTTGTTGAGATGCTGGATCGAGCCATTCGCCACCAGCCACTGGATACGATTCGGCTTGCACACGCGTTCGATCCGGTACAGCCAGGGCAGCGCCTTGCGCAGCGCCGGGCGCAGCTTGCTGGTGGAGATCAATCGGTGCTTCAGCTTTGCCGGGACCCAGAGTTCGCGGCCGAACAGGCGGCTGACGCCGATCAGGAGGATTGCGGCGCCGAACACGGTGCTCACCCCCGGAATCGACACCGGAATCAGGAAGACCAGGGTAAGCAGGGCGGTCAGAATCAGCAGGCCTTCGTTGCCGACGCGGCGGATCAGTTCGCTCAAGGTGATGCCGCCGGGCGGCAGGGAGCGGACCATGCCGCGCAGTTTCTTGAAGACCGGTTCAGCTTGCATGGGTTCTTTCATCGTGCTTCTCATGGTTCCTGGCGGGAAGGCAAGAGTATAGTGCAGGAGCGCATGCTTCCGCCGCCTGAATGGCAAGTACGCGCAGCCCACAGGCCGCTGTCCGTTCCCGTTCAGCCGCGCCGCGCAGCCTCGATCGCCGCCACGTCGATCTTGCGCATCGTCATCATTGCCTCGAACACGCGCTTCGCCACGGCCGGGTCGGGGTCGGCAATGCCTTCGCTGAGCACGCGTGGCGTGATCTGCCAGGACAGGCCCCACTTGTCCTTGCACCAGCCGCAGGCGCTTTCCTGGCCGCCGTTGCCGACGATGGCGTTCCACAGGCGGTCGGTTTCTTCCTGGTCATCGGTCGCGATCTGGAAGGAAAAGGCTTCGGTATGGGGGAAGACCGGGCCGCCGTTCAGGCCGATGCAGGGGATGCCGGCCACGGTGAAGGCGACGGTCAGGACGTCACCTTGCTTGCCGGCCGGATAGTCACTCGGTGCGCGGAACACCTCGCCGAGCGCGCTGTCGGGAATGGTCGCCGCGTAGAACTGCGCCGCTTCCAGCGCGGTTCCGTTGAACCAGAGGCAAATCGTGTTCTTGCTGACCATGGCATGTCTCCCATCGTAGGCACATCGTTCGGAATATCGCGCGCCAGCATAACGCAATCGCGCGCGCCTTCCTCGCTTGCCACGGTCTCCCTTACGGAAGATCAGTCCAGGTCGGAAGCGTCGTGACGCTCGGGAACCTGCTCCTCCGGATTGCCACGAACCCGGTTGACCTTACGGCCGCGGACGACGGCCGGGCGCGCCGCGATCTCGTCGGCCCAGCGGCGCACGTGCCGGTACTCGTGCACGGAGAGGAATTCGCCGGCATCGTACAGCTCGCCGCGCACCATGCCGCCGTACCACGGCCAGATCGCCATGTCGGCGATCGTGTACTCGTTGCCGGCCACAAACTGCTTGTTGGCCAGCTCGCGCTCGAGCACGTCGAGCTGGCGCTTGGTCTCCATCGCATAGCGGTCGATCGGATATTGCAGTTTTTCCGGCGCGTAGGCATAGAAGTGGCCGAAGCCGCCGCCCACGAAGGGCGCCGAACCCATCTGCCAGAACAGCCAGTTCATGGTCTCGGCGCGCGCCGGACCATCTTTTGGCAGGAAGGCGCCGAACTTCTCGGCCAGGTAGACCAGGATCGAGCCGGATTCGAACACGCGCACCGGTTCATCGGCGCTGCGGTCGACCAGCGCCGGGATCTTGGAATTCGGGTTGATCTCGACGAAGCCGCTCGAGAACTGGGCGCCCTCGTTGATCTTGATGAGCCAGGCGTCGTACTCGGCGCCGCTGTGGCCGAGGGCCAGCAGCTCTTCCAGCATGATGGTCACCTTCACGCCGTTGGGCGTGGCCAGCGAGTACAGCTGCAGCGGGTGCTTGCCGACCGGCAGTGCGGCCTCGTGGGTCGGGCCGGCGACCGGGCGGTTGATGTTGGCAAAGGTGCCGCCGGAGGAGGCGGGCGGGGTCCAGACTGTGGGTGGGACGTACTGATCGGTCATCGGGCGCTCCTTGGGAATCTGGTCAAAGTAGCCATTCTAGCCGCGGCATGCCGGACCTGCCCAAACCATGAGAAACCATGAGGAAACCATGAGGGTCAGGTCTGACATTCGGACACGAGCTCGGGCGTTACTCCGATTTTGTATTGCTCAGTCCGTGTCTGAATGTCAGACCTGACCCCCGACTTGACCTGACCCCCGACTTTAAAAAAAGAAAACCCCGCTGGGGCGGGGTTTCGGTTGGGGCTGGCAGGGCTTAGATGTAAGCCGCCAGCGCGCCTTTCATCTTCTTCAGCGCAGCCGATTCGATCTGGCGGATACGCTCGGCCGACACGCCGAACTCTTCGGCCAGCGTGTGCAGCGTGGCGCCCGAACCGTCGTCGTTGGCCAGCCAGCGCGCTTCGACGATGCGGCGCGAACGCGGGTCCAGCTTCGACAGTGCGGTCTCCAGTCCTTCGGACTGCAGGCGGTCGCGCTGCTCGGATTCCAGCACGCGGGTCGGCTCCTGCTGCTCCGACGACAGGTAGGCGATCGGGGCGAACTTGTCGTCTTCGTCGTCGGTCGGCGATTCGAGGGCGATGTCGCGGCCCGACAGGCGGGTTTCCATCTCGATCACTTCTTCACGCTTGACGTCGAGCATCTTCGCCAGCTCGTCGACCTGGCTCGGGGTCATGGTGTCCAGTCCCTGCTTGTTGCTGCGCAGGTTGAAGAACAGCTTGCGCTGGGCCTTGGTCGTCGCGACCTTCACCAGACGCCAGTTCTTCAGGATGTATTCGTGCATCTCGGCCTTGATCCAGTGCATCGCGTACGAGACCAGACGCACGCCCTGGTTCGGGTCGAAGCGCTTGACCGCTTTCATAAGGCCGATATTGCCTTCCTGGATCAGGTCGGCGTGCGGCAGGCCGTAGCCGAGGTAGCCACGCGCGATCGACACGACCAGGCGCAGGTGCGACAGCACCAGCTTCTGTGCAGCGTCCAGGTCATTCTTTTCCCGGAGCGACTTCGCCAGCGATACCTCTTCCTCGTGAGTCAGCATCGGCAGGCGGTTGACGGCAGAAATGTAGGCATCGATGTTGCCCAGATTGCCAGAGAAACCCAGTCCCAGAGCACGACTGCCGGCCGGAACCAATGCGGATTGTGCGGACATTTTCAATTTCCTCGTAGTAGACTTACTGCATCCCAATGTGCCACCGACCCATGCCGCGTGACACCAGCGTTACTGCTTGTTACTTGGATGCTTTCCTTGATTTCGCTGTATTCGAGACATATATTAGCACTCTCCATGTGTGAGTGCTAGGCAGGCCATCGATTTATCGAAATCGATTAAGTTTGGCTAAAGTATTGCTCTTGGGAATCAAAATCGCGCCGCTTTAACTGTAGTGCAGGCGACCCCAATTCAGTTAATTTAGCTCAAAAGTGAGCAAAAACCCGCTGGAAAACGTGTTAGAGACAGGTTAAAGGCCTGAGAAGCGGCCTTCTGTTGGATGGCGCACATTCGTCAAAGCCGGCCTGTAGGAATAGCGCTCGTGTGAACGTAGGGTGGGGCGGGTCAGCAGTTTGAAGAGGGGACAGGATTGGGCGCGCGGCCGACCCAAGCGGCCCGCGCGCCCAGTGGAGTCTGCCTTATTGCACGCGCGCCAGGTGGCGCTGCACCGACAGCATCGCGCCGATCAGACCGAGGCCCGCGCTGATCGCGAGGACGCCGGCGGTTTCCAGTGCGCCGAGCGGCGCCAGCTGGAATTCCGACGCATACAACCTTGCAAAGTCCGCAATCGCGCCGTTCAGCGGCTGCAGGGCCAGCACCACGGCGCCGAGCGCCACCGCGCCCGCGCACAGGCCGAGCAGGCCGCCGGTGTAGTAGAAGGGGCGGTGGATGAAATTGTCCGTGGCGCCCAGCAGCTTCGACACGTTGATTTCCTCCTTCTGCGTCAGCACCTGCAGGCGGATGGTGTTGAACACGACCGCGATCACCACGATGCCGAGCGTGACCGCCAGCAGCAGCAGGGCCAGGCGCAGGATGGCCAGCATGGCGGCCAGGCGCTTCACCCAGGCCGAATCGACCTGCACCACGTCCACGCCGGGCAGGGCGCGCAGCTGTTCGGTGATCGCGTCGACCTGGCTTGCTGCGCTGCTGCCGTCCAGGCGCAGCTTGAAGCTGTCCGGCAGCGGGTTTTCGCCCAGCGTGTCGATCACGTCGCCCAGGCCGCTCCCGGCCTTCATCGCGGCCAGCGCTTGCTCGCGCGGGATGAAGTCGACGTCGGCCTTGCCGCCGCCGGCCGCGATCGCGCGAATGCGCGGCTGCAGGGCGGTCGCTTCCTCGCGTGTCGCCTCGAGTTTCATGAAGACGCTGATCTCCGGGTCGACCGAGAGCTGTTCGGACAGCGGACGCACGTTGTCGAGCAGGGTGATGCCGGCGATCGGCAGCATCAGGGCGAAGGCGACGACGAGCACGTTGAACAGGAAGCTGCCCGGCGCTTTGCGCACCGTGGACAGGGCCGCCCCCAAGGCGAAGCGGTGCTGGCGGATCCAGGGGCTCATGCGGCGTCTCCCACCAGTTGGCCATGCTCGAGACGGATCACGCGCGCCGCCGCACTGTCGAGCACCTGGTCGTCGTGGGTCGAGATCACGCAGGTCACGCCGACGGCGTTGAAGGCGCGCAGCGCGTCGAGCACCTTGTCGGCCGCCACGCGGTCGAGGTTGGCGGTCGGCTCGTCCGCCAGGATGATCTGCGGGCGGTTGACGATGGCGCGCGCCACCGCCACGCGCTGCTGCTCGCCGCCGGAGAGTTCCAGCGGCATCGCCCTGGCGCGCTCGAGCAGGCCCACCTTGTCGAGGGCGGCCCGGGCGCGCTGCTCGGCCTGTGCCTTCGGCGCGCCGGTGACGAGCAGGGGCAGCATGACGTTGCCGAGGATGTTGCGGTCGTTGAGCAGGCGCTGGTGCTGGAAGATCAGGCCCAGGTTACGGCGCAGGAAAGGAATGCCGGCCCGCTTGAGGCGGCCGATGTCCTGGCCGTTGACGGTGACCACGCCGCTGCTGGGCCGCTCGACGGCGGCCACCATCTTCATCAGGGTCGACTTGCCCGCGCCGGACGGGCCGGCCAGGTAGACCAGCTCGCCCTTGCCGATATTGAGGGAGACGTCGCGCAGCGCGTAAGCGTCAGGGGAATATTGTTTGGAGACGGACTGGAATTCGATCATCGATGGTCCGTTCCTTCAACCCAGCAGCGCTTCGACGAATTCTTCGGCGTTGAACGGCTGCAGGTCGTCCAGCTTTTCGCCCACGCCGATGAAGTACACCGGCACCGGGCGGGTACGCGCGATCGCGGCCAGCACGCCGCCCTTGGCGGTGCCGTCCAGCTTGGTGATCACCAGGCCGGTCAGCTGCAGGGCGTCGTCGAAGGCCTTGACCTGGGCCAGCGCGTTCTGGCCGGTATTGCCGTCGATGACCAAGAGGGTCTCGTGCGGGGCGCCGTCCATGCCCTTGCCGATGACGCGCTTGATCTTCTTGAGTTCTTCCATCAGGTGCAGCTGGGTCGGCAGGCGGCCGGCGGTGTCGACCATGACCACGTCGGTGCCGCGCGCCTTGCCCGACTGGACCGCGTCGAAAGCGACGGCGGCCGGGTCGCCCGAGGCCTGCGAGATCACGGTGACGTTGTTGCGCTGGCCCCAGACCATCAGCTGCTCGCGCGCGGCGGCGCGGAAGGTGTCGCCCGCAGCCAGCAGCACCGACTGGTCGAAGCGCTGCATGTGCTTGGCCAGCTTGCCGATGGTGGTGGTCTTGCCGGCGCCGTTCACGCCCGAGATCATCATCACCAGCGGTTCGTGGCGGCCCAGTTCGAGGGGCTTCTGCAGCGGCGCCAGCAGCTCGATCATGAGTTCCTTGAGCGCGGCCTTGACCTGGGCGGCGTCGAGCAGCTTGTCTTCCTTGACCTTGCGGCGCAGGGCGCCCAGCAGGTGCTCGGTGGCGTCCATGCCGGCATCGGACATCAGCAGCGCCGCTTCGAGCTCCTCGTACAGGTCTTCGTCGATGCGCGCACCGACGAACAGCAGCGACAGGTTGCTCGAGGTCTTGGACAGGCCGGCCTTCAGGCGCGCCATCCAGGATGTTTTCTGTTCCGCGGCGCTGGTCGGGCGTTCCGCGGTTTCCGGGAACAGTTCGCCGAGATCGGCTGCGACGGGCGCGGCGGTCGGCGCGGCCGGCACGATAACGGGCGCGGCGACTGGTGCCGGCGGCGGGCTGACCGGTGCGTCCAGCGCACCCGGCACGAACATCGGCGCCGCTGCGGGCGCGGCCTGGTCCGGCGCCGAGACCTCGGTTTCAGGCTTCTTTCTCTTGAAGAAACTAAACATAAATGGGGGCGATTCCTGCGCACGATGCCGGCTGGCGCCGGCGATGAAAAAAGTAGCGAATATTTTACCAGAGCAGCAAGACGCCACCCGGAATGGCAGGTATCGACGCTAGAAGATGCGTGGAAGGAACTCTTTGTTGTGTTATTGCTGAAACCGACTGGTTACTCAACAGTGCGCGTCTGGAAAACGACAGCGACTTGCGTTAAATTGAACAGAGAGAGAAAACCACAAAATACAACGGGGCACACCGTGAAAATTACCAATTTTCTGAAGCGCCTCATCTATGGCGACAACGCCACGGATGGCAGCGCCGCGAACATGCGCAACATTATCGTGTGGGCGTTCATCGCCCTCGTCGCATTGTTCCTGACCAACCCGGAACAGGTCAGTTTCTTCGACCAGCCGATTCCGCTGCCGGCCGAGCTGGGCTTGGGGCAGTAGGGCGGTGGTCGGCAAGCCGACCACCGTACGACATCAACGGCCGGCCTTGGCCGCTTCCGCCGTCTTGCGAATCGTCTCGAGCGTCGCGTTCGGCGTAATCAGATTGCCGTCGTAGCGCAGCTCGATCACCGCCGGCAGCTTGCGTTCGTTCGCATGCGCCAGCGCGCGCTGCAGGGCGGGCGCGAATTCCTCGGTCTTCTCGACCACCTCGCCGTGGCCGCCGTAGGCGCGCGCCAGCGCGGCGAAATCCGGATTGTGCAGGCTGGTACCCGACACGCGGCCCGGGTAGTCGCGCTCCTGGTGCATGCGGATGGTGCCGAACATGCTGTTGTTGAACACCAGGATGATCACGCCGGCGCCGTACTGCACCGCGGTGGCCAGTTCCTGGCCCGTCATCATGAATTCCCCGTCGCCGGCGAAGGTGACCACCGTGCGCTGCGGATCGATGATCTTGGCCGCCACGCCGGCCGGCACCGCATAGCCCATCGCGCCATTGGTCGGCGCCAATTGGGTGCGGCGGCCAGCGTAGCGGTAGAAGCGGTGCGCCCAGGTCGCGTAGTTGCCGGCGCCGTTGGTGATGATGGTGTCGCGCGGGCTTTGGCGCATGAGTTCCTGCACCACCTGCCACAGGTCGAGCGGCGCAGCGCCGTCGCGGAAGATCGGCGGCTGCGCCTGCCAGGCGGCCAGGTCGGCTTTCGCCGCTTCGACGCTGCCGGCCCAGCTTGAAGAATCCACCGGCTCCATCGCGGCCAGCATCGCGCATACCTGCGGGGCGCCGCTGGCGATCATCAGGTCGGCCTGGTAGACGCTGCCCAGTTCTTCCGGATCCGCGTGGATGTGGACCAGGCGCTGGCGCGGCACTGGCGAGGCCAGCAGTGAATAGCCGCTGGTGGTCATCTCGCCCAGGCGCGGGCCGATGGCGATCACCAGGTCGGCTTCCTTCACGCGCGCCGCCAGTTTCGGGTTGATGCCGATGCCGACGTCGCCCACGTAGTTCGGGTGGCCGTTGTCCATCAGGTCCTGGAAGCGGAAGGTGCAGCCGACCGGCAGCCGGTTGGCTTCGGCGAAGCGGGCCAGGTCGGCGCAGGCCTGGTCGGACCAGGAGCCGCCGCCGAGCAGCACGATCGGGCGCTGGCTTTCGGCCAGCATGGAACGCAGCTGGGCGACCTGTTCGGTCGATGGTGCTGCCTGCACCGGCTGGTAGCGGCGCGCATCAGGCACTTCCGCTTTGGTGACCAGCATGTCTTCCGGCAGCGCCAGCACCACCGGGCCGGGGCGGCCGCTGGTGGCGACCTGGAAGGCGCGCGCGATGTACTCGGGGATGCGGTCGGCGCGGTCGATCTGGGTGACCCACTTGGCCATCTGGCCGAACATGCGACGGTAGTCGATTTCCTGGAAGGCTTCGCGGTCGATGAAGTCGCTGCCGACCTGGCCGATGAACAGGATCATCGGGGTCGAGTCCTGGTAGGCGGTGTGCACGCCGATCGAGGCGTTGGTGGCGCCGGGTCCGCGGGTGACGAAGCAGATGCCTGGTTTACCGGTCATCTTGCCGTAGGCCTCCGCCATGAACGCCGCGCCGCCTTCCTGCCGGTTGATCACGAAGCGGATATCCGAATCGTGCAGTGCGTCCAGCACGTCGAGGTAGCTTTCGCCGGGCACGCCGAAGGCGGTGTCCACGCCGTGGGTATGGAGCGCATCGACCAGGATCTGGCCGCCGGTGCGGGAAGGGTGGGTCATGGTTGGGTCTCGTCCTTGATGGTTTTGCTATCCAAACATTCTATGTGGATGAGGTGGGGAAGGATTTTGAAATGGCGACACGAAATTTCAGAAAACGTGGTTAGCTGGCGATAGGTTGCGCGAGCCCAATCGGTTACAATGCCCTCCGTGAAGCAGGCCAGGCAGCCGCTGGCCGTCATCTTCGGGTGATGGCGGGAGGAAGGTCCGGACTCCACAGAGCAGGGTGACGGTTAACGGCCGTCCGCTGAAAGCCGCAAGGTATAAGGCGAGGAATAGGGCCACAGAGACGAGCGTATTAAGTTACGGTGAAACGCGGTAACCTCCACCTGGAGCAATTCCAAATAGGCACGCGTTGATGTTGCTCGCGGAGCGTGCGGGTAGGAAGCTTGAGCGCTGGAGTAATCCAGCGCCTAGAGGAATGGCTGTCATAGGGGCGTCCCGCAAGGGAGACCACTACACAGAATCCGGCCTATCGGCCTGCTTTACATGAATTCAGCGCCCTGGTGAGGCGCCTCCTCGGAGACACCGATGCAGAAATACATCCTGGCTCTCGACCAGGGCACCACCAGCTCGCGCGCCATCGTCTTCGATCGCGCCGGCTTGGCCGTAGCGAGCAGCCAGCACGAATATCCCCAGCATTTCCCCGAACCCGGTTGGGTCGAGCACGACGCCCTCGACATCTGGCACAGCCAGCTCGCCTGCGCGCGCGAGGCCCTGCGCCAGGCCGGCATCGACGGACGGCAGCTCGCCGCCGTCGGCATCGCCAACCAGCGCGAGACCACGGTGCTGTGGGACCGTGCCACCGGCGAACCGGTCGCGCGCGCCATCGTCTGGCAGGACCGCCGCACCGCCGCCATGTGCGACCGCCTGCGCGAAGAGGGCAGGGCGGAGGACATCCGGCAGCGCACCGGCCTCGAAGTCGACGCCTATTTTTCCGCCACCAAGCTGCAATGGCTGCTCGAGCACGTGCCGGGCGCCAGGACCCGCGCCGAGCGCGGCGAACTGGCCTTCGGCACGGTCGACAGCTGGCTGGTGTACCGCCTGTGCGGGCGTCACGTCACCGACGCCGGCAATGCCGCGCGGACCATGCTCTTCAATATCCACACGTTGCGCTGGGACGAGGAGCTGCTGGCCCTGTTCGGCATCCCGGCCGGCGTGCTGCCGGACCTCGTCGCCAATTCGGAGGTCGTCGGCCTGGCGGCCGAAGAATGCTTCGGCGCCGCGGTGCCGATCGCCGGCATCGCCGGCGACCAGCAGGCCGCCACCTTCGGCCAGGCCTGCCACCGCCAGGGACTGGTCAAGAATACCTACGGCACCGGCTGCTTCATGCTGATGCATGCCGGCGCCACGCCGCCGGTTTCGCACAATCGCCTGCTGTCCACCGTCGGCTGGACCATGGGCGGCGCCACCGACTATCTATTGGAAGGCAGCGTCTTCATGGGCGGCGCCACCGTGCAGTGGCTGCGTGACGGCCTCGGCATTATCAGGCAATCCGGTGAGGTCGAGGCGCTGGCCCTGAGCGTGCCGGACAGCGGCGGCGTGATGCTGGTGCCGGCCTTCACCGGCTTGGGCGCGCCGCACTGGGACCAGTACGCGCGCGGCACCATCGTCGGCATGACGCGCGGGACGACTAGCGGCCACATCGCTCGCGCCGCGGTCGAGGCGATCGCCTACCAGAGCGCGGAACTGCTGGCGGCGATGCAGAAGGATGCATCGTGTGCCGTCCTTGAAATGCGCGCCGACGGCGGCGCCGCCCGCAACGACCTCCTGATGCAATTCCAGGCCGACCTGCTCGGCATCCCCGTCGTGCGGCCGCGCGTGACGGAGACCACGGCGCTGGGCGCCGCCTACCTGGCCGGGCTGGCGGTCGGCTACTGGGAGGGTGTCGACGAAATCGCCCGCCAGTGGCAGGTCGAGCGGCGTTTCGAGCCGGCGATGGAGGCCGGCCGGCGCGCCGAGCTGATGGCGCGCTGGGGCCGGGCGGTGGAGCATGCGAAGGGCTGGGCGAACGACTAAAGTACTCGCCCCGAAATAAATGTGTTTTTGGCTTCCATAACCGGCGCGCTGCTGCGTTGGCTCCTGCTTGCAGTGCTCGCACTGCAGCGCACTCGCCGCCTTGCATCGCATCCGGTTATGTTTGCCATTGTCACATTTATTTCTTGTCGAGTACTTAGCCGGCGTGGTTCAGAACAGCTTGAAGCCGCCCAGGTCGGTGTTGAAGCCAAGCCAGGTCAGCGCAGCCGCGGCCAGCATCCCGAGCACCAGGTAGAGCTTCCAGGATCTGCCTTGGGCGACGTAGGGGTCCCGCAGGCTGCGCTCCGCCCCTTCCGGCAGCCTGGCCATGCGGGTCAGCGCCGTGCCGAAGGGGATGTTGATGCGGGCGCGGGCGTTCACGGCCCAACCGTTCGCGTCCAGGATGGGACCCAGGTTGCGGTTCCTCAGCTTGAAAAAGGCCATCGCCACGGAAGGACCCGAGATCGCCAGGAACAGGCCCACCATCGCGAGCGGCATCTGCCAGCCCTTGAGGCCCAGGAAGCCCGTGACCACCGAGGCCAGGGCGGTGCCGATGGCGCCGATCGCGAGCCCGAGGGCCGCGAAGATACCGGCGAAGCGCGCCGCGTCGAACGGCGTGGGGGCAGGTCCGGGCCTGGCGCCGGATTCGACCTTGCTGCCGGCCTCGGTGACCAGCTTGGACGTCATGTCGTCCACGCCCTTGGCCCGGGTGGCGGCAAATTTCTCCATCTGCTCGCTGATCAGGCGGGTGGCCTTGCGGTAGGGCGCCCAGAAAGCCTGGCGGATGCTGATCGGGTGATCCACGATCTTGGTGATGGTGGCATCCCAGTCCTTGCCCTCGCGGTCATAGAAGATGCCGTTGCGACCGACCATGAGCTGGTCCGAATCGCCGGCCGTGAACGCGGCGGCGATCGTCATCTTCTGGCCGGCGCGCACACAGTCGCAATACGCCAGGTAGACCCCGGACAGGCTGGCCAGCACGCCGTGGCGCGCCGGGTCCAGCACCTTGATGCAGAGCTCGCAGCTGCGGCCGTCCAGGAACAGGATGCCGGCCTGGAACATGGCCTTGTCGTCGCTACTATAGAAGTTGCGGAAGGAGACGAAGTTATTGGCCAGCTGTTCCAGGTCGCGCACATACCGCACCAGGCGTTCCACCTCGGCGATGAGGTCCGCTTCCGGGGCCAGGGCCAGGTCGCGCGACAGGAGCTGGTCGATGGCGGCGCGGATGCCAGGTGCGAGGAAGGCTTGCAGCCGCGAGGTCTCCAGGCCGGCCAGCGGCGTTTCCGGACGGGCCGCCTGCCAGGCCTGGTAGGCGGCAAAGCGGTCCTTCAGTTTCTCCCACTCGCCGGCGCCCAGGCTTTCCCGGTCTCCCAGCAGGGGCTGGACCACCTGGTCGCGCAGGGCCGCCACTGCCGCCGTCCAGGCCGGATTGATGCCGGATTCCAGCGGCAGCGCGCCGCCGGCCTGGACGTAGGCGATCGGCAGGGCCGCCAGGACGGCGTCGTCCGCCGTCAGGCTCCGGGCGCCGACGGCGCGGATCTCTTCCGGTGCGCCGTTCATCAATTCCGCGGCCCGTGGGTCGAACTCGGCCAGGCGGCAGCGGGTGAAATAATCGTCGGCCTTGACCCGGATCGCGGCCAGGGCGGCGAAGGCGGATCCAGTGTCGGCGCCGAGGGGCAGCAGGGTGGCGTCTTCGTGGGGGCGGGACTGCCAGGCGAGCCAGGCTTCGGCTTCGGTAAAGAAGCGGTCGGCGAGCGCCTGGTCGATGCCTGCCGCGCCGCTGCGATCCGGCACGCTGCCCAGGGTGTCCACGATGGCGGCGAAGACCGGCTCCAGCGCCTCGTCGCAGGCGGCGGCGGTGATGACGCCGTCGCCGTTGAAGGCCATGCCGGAGAAGATGCGGTCGCTGTCGCTGACATCCTCGACGCTGATGGTGTCGCTGCCGCCCTTGCCCAGGCTGTCCAGCACGTGGCGCGCCGAGGTCAGGAGCCGCGCGCCGGCTTCGCTGTCGATGTCGAGGGCGGCCAGCGGCAGCGGGCCGCCCCGCGCCAGGACGTCGGGGGAGGCCAGCCGCGCCGCCGCCCAGTCGATGGCGGCGATCAGTTCCGGAGCCCGGATGTGTCCGTCGTTGTCCGTATCCATCAGCGCCAGGGTGCGGCGGTCGAATTCCAGGCCCTGGACGGGACAGGAAAGGGCGACCCACAGCTTCTGGTCGAGCTGCTTGAGGTTGACGAAGTCGGCGCCCGTGTCGAGGCGGACCTGGGTGAAACCGCCGGCGGAAAAGAAGCGCCATGGATGACGCGCCCGGTCCTCGGCGACAGGAGCGGCGAGATCCAGGAGGTGGCGATCCAGCGGGGCGTTCATGACAGGGCCTCGCAGGCGCGGCATGTTCCCATGCGGGTGTGGACGGGGGAAGCGATAAGGGGTAGGACAACTGCCATGTCGAGCTTGGCCGAGGAGGCCTGGGTCATTGTACGGAGCCCGGCAGTCTAGCCTAAAATTTATCGCTAAGAAGTTGGTCGGAGATTTATACCAAAGAGCAGCCCGCCTTCGCGGCGCATTTCGCACCGCTTTCCGCGCATCTGGCGCCGCCGGCCGGCATGTCGTCGCAAACCTGCCGGAGCACTACCCGCCCTGATAAGGTGGCGTGCATCGACCACTACGCGAAAGCCCGTCATGCTGCAGCAAATCCTCATCAAGACCCCAGTGTATGTCTGGGCCATCCTCGCCCTCCTGGTCTATCGCGGCGTGCTGGCCGCGCGCGAGCGCGACATGACACTCACCCGGATGGCGATCGTTCCGGTGGTGATGCTGGTGCTGGCGCTGCACGCCGTCGCCAGCCAGTTCGGCATGGCGAGCGTGGCCATGCCGGCATGGCTGCTCGGCGCGGCTGTCCTGACGCTGCAGCGCCTGGCTTTTGGACGTAGCTGCGTCCTCGCGGTAGCCGGCGCAGGGAAGGTGCGACTGCGCGGCAGCTGGACGCCGCTCGCCCTGATGCTGACGGTATTCTCGATCAAGTATGTGCTGGCGGTCGTGCTGGTGATTCTGCCCGAGATGGCAGGACAGGCGATCTTCGTGGCCACTGTGTGCGGCCTCCTCGGCCTGTGCAATGGCTACTTCCTGGGCCAGCTGGCGCGCGATATCGCCTCGGCCCGCCGCATCCCGCATGAGCAGCAGTCCAATGGTGTGCCGTCCACGATTGCCGATGCCGTATGATCCCCGCACCGGCGGCGCCCAGCTCGCCGATTCGCAGGAGAGAACATGCTGAAACTGGGAGACACCGATCCCCGGCTGATCGACAAGCTCGGCACGCTCGCCGCACGCGTGGTGGAAGACGCACTGGCCTCGGGCCTGACCTGGGACCAGGCCGTCGTCGCCCTCGGCGTCGCGGCCAAGGCGATGTCCGCCAAGGCGGCCAGCCAGGGCGGCGCCGCGTCGGCCGACTACGCCCTGCATGCCGAGAAGCGCCTGAAGGAAGGCATGGACCGCAGCGCCGCGGTCCTCAAGGCCTACCTGAGCTGAAGCGTGACATTCCGAGAGTTTGCAAGCCCGCGGCAGATGGCATGATCTGCGGATGCAAACGAAGGATGGACGAGGATGAAACACACCAAGCCTGACTACTGGTTCGCGGCCAAGCCGCCGGGACATGGATGGGGATGGGGGCCGCCGCTGACCTGGCAGGGTTGGGCGGTCCTGGTGGGCTTCATCATGCTGCTGATCGCGGGATCGGTCCTGGTCCTGCCCTACGGCACCGGCATCTTCCTCGCCTACGTCTCCGTCCTCGGCGCGCTGCTGATCTTCATCTGCGCGAAGAAAGGGGAGCCGCCGGGGGTCTAGAACCCGATCCGGCCCTTGCCCGGCGTCGGCCGGATGCGGATGTCGTCCACGCTCACGCGTTCGCGTCCGGCCGCCACCGCATGGCCCAGGCCATCGAGCAGGGTCTTGCGCAGGTCGCGCGGCGACACGTTCACCAGCTTGTCCAGCACCACGTCGCCCAGTCTTGGGTCGAAGGCCGCCAGGTTCAGTTCATCCAGCAGCCCGGCATACATGCGCTGGGCGATGCCGGCCGCCTGTTCCGGCGTCGGTGTCGGCACCTCGTACACGGCCATGCGATTGAGCAGCGGATGCGGGATGCCTTCGACCGAATTGGCGGTCAGCACCCAGAAGATCTGCGAAGCGTCGATCTCGACGTCGATGAATTCGTCGCGGAAGGTGCTGGCCGTCTCCGGTTCCAGCAGCTGATACAGGGCGGCGAGCGGATCGGATTGCGAGGAGCCGCTCGCCTTTTCCACTTCGTCCAGCACGATCACCGGATTGGCGTACTGCCCGCGCACCAGGCGCTCGGCCACCTTGCCGCACTTGGCGCCGCGCCAGCTGGCCGAACTGCCGGTGATGACGAAACCGGCCGACAGCGCATTCATGCTGATCAGCTCGCACTCGGTCTGCATCACCCTGGCCAGGCGCCGCGCGAAGTGGGTCTTGCCCACGCCGGGACCGCCCAGCAGCAGGATCGGCATGACGTTGACGCCGCGGTCGCCCGCATGCGCCAAAGCCAGGTAACGCGCCAGGTCGTCCAGGACTTCGTCGAAATTGGGGCATTCCTCGAACAGGGGATCGAGGGCATCGATCGATGAGGGCTTGGTGACGAAGCGGTCGGCCCCGGTCTCCAGCATGCGCTCGTAGAACGCTTCGAGTTCCGGGGAGCGGCCGCGGCTGCGGTCGAGCGCTTCCTGAACTTCGATCAGGTCGTAGACCGCGCAGGTACGGGCGAGTGTAATGCTCACGGCTTTCTCCTAGGTCGCCCGCCCCCATCCGGCTCCCATCCTGCCGAGCGGGCCGTTAGCCGGATGGGTCTTCGCCATGCCCCGATCCTAACGCTTCCAGCCGAGCACCGCCAATCCCCTAACACTAATTCTGTGCGGCAATTTTAGTTTCCATGAAAAAAGACATCGTCATGACATGACGTTGATCAAACGGAAAGCTTGTCATTACAACTGAGGTCCAACCTTCATGTTGTTTCCTAAGTGACTGATTTACGAGACATTTTAGCTTGGCGATGCCTCAATAGATGCCGCTAAGTCCTTGGTTTCATTAGACAAATTCGGATTTGCCAAGCGTGAATTCGCTTGACCACCAACATTGATTCCAATAAAGTGGGAAACAGTGTGAAAAAGTGTCGATTTGTGGGGGAGTTTTGGAACCCCAGGCGGCCAAAAAATTCTAAATTGATAATTCTCCAAGCTAGGTAAATACGTGTTCCAGGGCGCGTCAGCGATCAATCTCGATGCTAAAGGAAGGATGTCGATCCCGGCAAAGCATCGTGACGCCCTTGCGGTCCAGTGCGAGGGCCGGATGACGCTGACGAAGCACCCGCACGGCTGCCTGCTGTTCTTCCCGCGCCCGGTGTGGGAGCAGCATCGCGAGCAGATCGCGGCCTGGCCGATGTCGGCCCGTGCGTGGCAGCGCATTTTCCTTGGTAACGCGTGCGATGTCGAGTTGGACAGCGCAGGCCGGGTACTGATTTCGCCCGAGTTGCGCGCCGCCGTGGGTTTGGAGAAAGAAGTCATGATGTTGGGCATGGGCACCCATTTCGAAATCTGGGATGCCGCCAAGCTTGCCGAAAGCGAAGCCGAAGCTGTTGCCGGCGGCATGCCCGATGTCCTTTCCAATTTCTCCTTCTGAGGCGCCGATGACGGAAACAAACACGGTGCCTGGAGCTTTTCAGCATCGCACGGTGCTGCTGGATGAAGCAGTCGACGCGCTCGACCTGACCGGCGAGCGCATCAACGGTACATATATAGATGGCACGTTCGGCCGTGGGGGCCACAGCCGCCTGATCCTGTCCCGGCTGGGCCCGCAGGGCCGCCTGGTCGCCTTCGACAAGGATCCGCAGGCGATTGCCACCGCGGAGCAAGTGCAGGACCCCCGTTTCACGATCGTGCATGACAGTTTTGCCACGATGATCGACGCGCTTGACGCGCGCGGCATCAGCCAGGTGGACGGCATCTTGCTGGACCTTGGTATTTCGTCGCCCCAGGTGGACGACGCCTCCCGCGGATTCAGTTTCCGCCAGGATGGACCGCTCGACATGCGCATGGACACCACGCGCGGGATGTCGGCGGCCGAATGGCTGGCCACCGCGACGCAACAACAACTGGAAAAGGTTATTCGGGATTATGGAGAAGAACGGTTTGCTTTCCAGATTGCAAAGGCGATTGTTGCTCGCCGCGCAATCCAGCCAATTTCGACCACACGAGAGCTTGCCGCAATCGTGGCAGACGCGGTCAAGACTCGCGAAAAGGGCAAAGATCCGGCAACCCGGACCTTTCAGGCTGTCCGGATTTTCATCAATAAAGAGCTTGAAGACCTCGAAGCAGGTCTGAGCGCCGCCTACGCGATGCTGGCGCCGGGGGCGCGCATGTCCGTGATCAGCTTCCACTCGCTGGAAGACCGCATGGTCAAGCAATTCCTCGCGTCCAAGGCCAAGGTGGAGCAGCCGGACCGCCGGCTGCCGATCCGCGCTGTCGACCTGCCGCAGCCCCTGATGAAACTGATCACCAAGACCAAGCCATCCGACCTCGAGGTCGAGGCCAACCCGCGCGCCCGCTCGGCGGTGCTGCGCGTGGCCGAACGCCTGGGCAATCGTCAGGAAAGCGCTGCATGAGCCTCAAGCTGAACATCGTCCTGACGGTGGCCGTGGTCGGCTGCGCGCTGTCGGTGGTGAACGCGCGCTACCAGTCGCGCCACCTCCTGATCGAACTCGAACGCCTGAACCAGCATTCGCGCCAGCTCGAGATCGACTGGGCCCAGCTCCAGCTCGACCAGTCCACGCTCGGCAAGAACGAGCGCATCGAGCAGATCGCGCGCAACAGCCTGAACATGTCGCCGCTCACGCCGGCCCGTACCCAGTACCTGACGGAAGGGGCGAAATGAGCCGCACCGAACGTCGCAGCACCTCGCGGGTCGCCGCGTCCAAGGGCGTGGCCTTCTCGAAGAGCCCGGTCCTGGCCGTCAACGTGCCCAACTGGCGCTCGCGCCTGGTGCTGTTCGTGCTGTTCGCGGCCTTCGCCGCACTGGCCGTGCGCGCGCTCTGGCTGCAGGGCGTGTCCACCCAGTTCCTGCAGAAGCAGGGCAAGAGCCGCTACGAGCGCCTGGTCGAACTGCCGGCCGCGCGCGGCAAGATCATGGACCGCAACGGCCAGGTGCTGGCCTCCTCGCTGCCGGTAAAGGCGGTGGCCGCCTTCCCGAAAGAAGTGCTGAACGCGCCCGACGACAAGCTGGCCGAACTGGCGCGCCTGCTCGAGATGCCGCTCTCCGAGGTGCGCACCAAGCTCGATCCGAAGCGCAGCTATGTGTACCTGAAGCGCCAGGTCGAGATGGACAAGGTCGAGCAGATCGAGAAGCTCAAGATCGACGGCATCGACACCCGCAAGGAATACAAGCGCTACTACCCGCAGGGCGAAGTGATGACCCACATGGTGGGCTTCACCAACGTCGAGGACCGCGGCCAGGAAGGCATGGAACTGTTCCACCAGAAGGCGCTGATGGGCGTGCCGGGCAGCCGCCGCGTCATCCGCGACCGCCTCGGCCACATCGCCGAAGACCTGGGCATGTTCCGCGAGCCGCACCACGGCAAGGACCTGACCCTGTCGGTCGACAGCAAGCTGCAGTACATCGCCTTCACCAGCGTGAAGAACGCGGTCGAGAAGTTCAACGCCCAGGCCGGCGGCGCCGTGGTGCTGGACGTGCACACCGGCGAAGTGCTGGCCATGGCCAACTACCCGACCTACAACCCGAACGACCGCGCCGGCCTGACCGGCGCCCAGCTGCGCAACCGCGTCATCACCGACACCTTCGAGCCGGGATCGACCCTCAAGCCGGTCACGGTGGCGCTCGGCCTGGAAAAGAAGAAGATCACCCCGGACACCGTGTTCGACACCTCCGGCGGGCGCATCGTCGTGGGCGGCCGCCCGATCCGCGACATGCACCCGAAGGACGCCTTGACGACCAGCGGCATCATCCAGAAGTCCTCGAACGTCGGCACCGTCAAGATCGCCCAGATGCTCGAACCGAAGGACATGTGGGAGCTGTACACCAAGCTGGGCTACGGCCAGGCGCCGCGCTTCGGCTTCCCGGGCGCCGTCGCCGGCCGCGTGCGTCCATGGAAATCCTGGAAGCCGATCGAATACGCCAACATGTCCTTCGGCCACGGCCTGTCGGTGTCGCTGCTGCAGCTGGCGCGCTCCTACATGGTGTTCGCGCGCGACGGCGACATCATCCCGCTCTCGTTCCTGAAAGTCACCGAAGAGCCGGTCGGCCAGCAGGTGATCACGCCCGAGACCGCGGCCAAGATACGCACCATGCTGGAATCCGTCGTGGAGCCGGGCGGCACCGCAACGCGCGCCCGGGTGGCCGGCTACCGCGTGGGCGGCAAGACCGGCACCGCCGAGAAGATCGTCAACGGCCGCTACTCCAAGACCGACAACATCGGCTACTTTGTCGGCATCGCGCCGATGTCCAAGCCGCGTTTCGTCATCGCGGTCATGATCGACAACCCGCGCGGGGCCCTCAGAACCGGGGGCAGCGTCGCGGCGCCGACCGCCGCGGACCTGGCCTCGAATGCCTTGCGGGCCGCGAACGTGCCGCCCGACTCATCGATCACCGACATCATCATTCCGGACGAACCGGTAGAGGAGGATTTGTGATGGCGATGAGCCTGAACGACATCTGCCAGTGGATTCGCGCCGCCGCTCCAGGCGGCCGACTCGTTTCCGACTCCCGCCGCGTGGCGCAGGGAGACGTGTTCTTCGCCTATCCGGGCGAGGCCTCGGACGGACGCAGCTACATCGCCGCGGCGCTCGCCGCCGGTGCCGCCGCCGTCGTGTATGAAGAAGACGGCTACAGCTGGGACGCGGCGCACGACATCGCGCATCTCGGCGTGGCCAAGCTGAAGAAGAACCTGGGTCCGATCGCCCACGGCGTGTTGCAGCATCCGGACGCCGGCATGTTCACCGTCGGCGTGACCGGCACCAACGGCAAGACTTCCTGCGCGGTGTGGACCGGGCAGGCGCTGGCGCGCCTGGGCGAGACCGCCGCCGTGATCGGCACCCTGGGTGTCGGCATTGTGAAGAAAGGGGCGGAACCGCAGTTCGACGCCACCGGCTACACCACGCCGGACGCCGTGCTGCTGGCCCAGACCCTGGGCGAGCTGCGTGCCCAGGACGTCGGCGCGCTGGCGATCGAGGTCTCGTCCATCGGCCTGGTGCAGGAGCGCGCCGCCGGCATGCACTTCGACGTCGCCATCTTCACCAACCTGACCCGCGACCACCTCGACTTCCACGGCACGATGGAAGACTACGAGGCCGCCAAGCTGAAGCTGTTCGAATGGGAAGGCCTGAAGCATGCCGTGGTCAACCTGGACGACCCGGCCGGCCTGCGCCTGGTGGCGCACCTGCGCACGAACTTCCCGGCGCTGCCGGTGACCGGCTACACGCTCGCGAGCGAGGCCGAGCAGCCGGCCATCGACGGCGTCGCCATCCTGCGCGCCTCGAACATGCGCAGCCGCCACGCGGGCACCGACTTCACGGTCGACAGCCCGGCCGGCACCGCGGTCGTGAAGACCCGTCTGGTCGGCCATTTCAACGTCAGCAATGCGCTGGCGGTGCTGGGCGCGCTGCTGGCCAAGGGCGTGTCCTTGAAGAGCGCGGTGGACGCCGTCGAGGCGCTGGCGCCGGCCCCGGGCCGCATGCAGCAGATCGGCGGCCAGGATGCGCCGATGGTCGTGATCGACTACGCGCACACCCCGGACGCTCTGGAAAAGACGCTGCAAGCCCTGCGCCAGGTGGCCGACGAGCGCGGCGGCCAGCTGTGGTGCGTGTTCGGCTGCGGCGGCGACCGCGACCCGGGCAAACGCCCGCAGATGGGCGCCGTGGCGCAGGCCGCCGACCACATCCTGGTCACCAGCGACAACCCGCGCAGCGAAGAGCCGGTCAGCATCATCGCCCAGGTCGTTGCCGGGATCGAGAAGGAATACCAGGCCGTGGAAGACCGCGCCACCGCGATCCTGCTGGCCGTGAAGAACGCCGGCAAGCAGGACGTCATCCTGCTGGCAGGGAAGGGCCACGAGCCCTACCAGGAAATCAAGGGCAAGAAGCTCCCGTTCTCCGATGCCGACCACGCTTCGCTGGCATTGACCGCGCGGCTCACCATGATGAGGACCCACTGATGCGCGGTACGCTTGCACAACTGGTCGCCGCGATTCCGGGCGCACGGCTCGCGGGCGGCGACGCCGCCTTCGAGGGCGTGTCGACCGACAGCCGCACGGCGCCCGCCGGCGCGCTGTTCGTCGCCCTCAAGGGCGAGACCTTCGATGCGCACAGCTTCCTCGGCCAGGTCGCCGGACGTGGCGTGGCGGCAGTGGTCGTGCACGCGCTGCCTGAGGGCTGGACCCTGCCCGCGATCGTGGTGCCGGATACCCTGGTGGCGCTGGGCCGCATCGCCAATGCCTGGCGCACGCAGCATGACATCCCGGTGATCGGCGTGACCGGCTCGAACGGGAAGACCACGGTCAAGGAAATGATCGCTTCCATCCTGGCCGCCGCCTTCGGCGAGGAGGCCCGCCTGGCGACCCAGGGCAACCTGAACAACGAGATCGGCGTGCCGCTGACCCTGTTCCGCTTGGGGAAAGCGCATCGCGCCGCCGTGATCGAGATGGGCATGAATCATCCGGGCGAGATCGCCCGATTGGCCGCCATCGCCGCGCCGACGGTCGCCATGGTGAACAACGCCCAGCGCGAGCACCAGGAATTCATGCACACCGTGGAAGCGGTGGCGCGCGAGAACGGCTCGGTGCTGCAGGCGCTGCCGAGCGACGGCGTCGCGGTGTTCCCGGGCGACGACACCTATACCGCGCTGTGGCGCGGCCTGGCGCCGTGCCCGGTGCTGACTTTCGGCTTGAGCGACGCATGCGACGTGCGCGCGACCTACACCTCGACCGGTTTCGGCAACGCGCTGCAAGTCGACGCACGCGGCCGGCAGTTCGCGCTGAACCTGGCCGCGGCGGGCGACCACAACGTGCGCAACGCGCTGGCCGCGATCGCCAGCACGCTGGCGGCGGGCATCCCGGTCGAGGCCATCGTGCGCGGCCTGGAAAGCTTCGCCCCGGTCGGCGGCCGCCTGCAGTGCAAGCAGGCCGCCATTGGTGCGACCGTCATCGACGACACCTACAACGCGAATCCCGACTCGATGCGCGCCGCGATCGACGTGCTGGCGGCGTATGACGCCCCGCGCATCCTGGTGGTCGGCGACATGGGCGAAGTCGGCACGCAAGGTAAGGAGTTTCACGAAGAAGTCGGTGCTTACGCTCAGGCGCGTGGCATCGAACACGTGCTCGCCACTGGCGAACTGGCCCGTCACATGACGGCGTCGGGAGCACGGCATTACGAGCAGTTCGACGAATTATTGGCAGCACTGGATTCAACACTGGGCGGCAATAGGAAAGCGACTGTGCTGGTGAAGGGCTCGCGCTTCATGAAGATGGAGCGCGTGGTCCAGCACCTGACCGGATCAACTATGAGTAAGGACGCCCACTGACATGCTTCTCTGGCTAGCCCAATATTTTCAGGACTACATCGGTCCGCTGCGCGTGTTCAACTACATCACGTTCCGCGCGGTCTTCGCGACCATCACCGCGATCGCCATCGGCCTGGTCTGCGGCCCGGCCGTCATCCGCAAGCTGACCGCCATGAAGGTCGGCCAGGCGGTGCGCACCTATGGCCCGCAGACCCACCTGGCCAAGCACGGCACCCCGACCATGGGCGGCGTGCTGGTGCTGATCTCGATCGGGGTCTCGACCCTGCTGTGGTGCGACCTGTCGAACCGCCTGATCTGGCCGGTGCTGGTGGTGACCATGGGCTTCGGCGCCGTCGGCTGGGTCGACGACTACCGCAAGGTGGTCTACAAGGACCCGGAAGGCATGCGCTCGGGCGAAAAATACTTCTGGATGTCGCTGATCGGCATCGCATCGGCCCTGTACCTGGCGTTCTCGGTCTCGGCCGCGAATCCGTGGGAAGTGCTGCAGCTGTTCTACGCCTGGGTGCAGTCGGGCTTCTCGATGACCCTGCCCCCTAAAGCAGACCTGATCGTGCCCTTCTTCAAGTCGATCAGCTACCCGCTGGGCGTGTGGGGCTTCATCGCGCTGACCTATTGCGTGATCGTCGGTTCCTCGAACGCGGTCAACTTCACCGACGGCCTGGATGGCCTGGCGATCATGCCGACCGTGATGGTCGGCGCCGCCCTCGGCCTGTTCGCCTACCTGACCGGCAGCGTGACCTATGCGAAGTACCTGTTCATCCCCTACATCCCGGGCGCCGGCGAACTGCTGATCTTCTGCGGCGCGATGGCGGGCGCGGGCCTGGCCTTCCTCTGGTATAACGCGCACCCTGCGCAGATGTTCATGGGCGACGTCGGCGCGCTGGCACTGGGCGGCGCGCTCGGCACCATTGCCGTCATCGTGCGCCAGGAAATCGTCCTGTTCATCATGGGCGGCGTGTTCGTGGCCGAAACCCTGTCGGTGATCATCCAGGTCACCTGGTTCAAGTACACCAAGAAGCGCTACGGCGCCGGCCGCCGTGTGTTCCTGATGGCGCCGCTGCACCACCATTTCGAACAAAAGGGCTGGAAGGAGACCAAGGTCGTGGTCCGCTTCTGGATCGTGACGATGATGCTGGTCCTTGTCGGCCTGTCCACCTTAAAACTGCGCTGAAGCTACGCTAAAGAATGAACTACGAAGGCAAATCCGCACTGGTGCTGGGCCTGGGTGAATCCGGGCTGGCGATGGCGCAATGGCTGGCACGTTGCGGGGCGCGCGTGCGCGTGGCCGACACGCGCACCGAGCCGCAGCGCCTGTTTGCCCTGCGCCAGGCGGTGCCGAGCGCGGAGTTCGTCGGTGGCGACTTCGGCGAGTCCCTGCTCGACGGCATGGACTTCGTCGCCGTCAGCCCGGGCCTGGCGCCGGAGCGCGAACTCGCCCAGGTGGCGCCACAGGCGCGCGCGCGCAACATCCCGGTATGGGGCGAGATCGAGCTGTTCGCGCAGGCGCTCGCGCACCTGCGCGCGCAACGCGGCTACACGCCGAAAGTCATCGCCATCACCGGCACCAACGGCAAGACCACGGTGACGAGCCTGACCGGCCTGCTGTGCCGGCGCGCCGGCCTGTCGACCCGCGTGGCCGGCAACATCAGCCCGGCTGCGCTCGACGTGCTGCGCGAATGCCTGGACGGCGAAGACCTGCCGCAGGCCTGGGTGCTCGAGCTGTCGAGCTTCCAGCTGCACACCACCTTCAGCCTGCAGGCCGATGCGGCCACGGTGCTGAACCTGACCCAGGACCACCTCGACTGGCACGGCAGCATGGACGCCTATGCCGCGGACAAGGCGCGCATTTTTGGTTCCGACACGGTGCGCGTGCTGAACCGGAACGACGCGATCGTCATGCGCATGACGGCCGTCGACACGCCAACCTATACCTTCGGTACCGACGAGCCGTCGGATCCGAACAGCTTCGGACTGGTCAACGAACGCGGCGTGCTGTGGCTCGCCAACGCCGTGGCGCTCGACGACGAGCCGCCCAAGAAATTGAAGAAGGGCGAGGTCGCCCCGCCGGTCGAGGTGAGCGTGAGCCGCCTGATGCCGGCCGATGCGCTGAGAATCCGCGGCCTGCACAATGCCTCGAACGCGCTGGCCGCGCTGGCCCTGTGCCGCGCCTGCGGCCTGCCGCTGGCCCCGCTGCTGCACGGCCTGCGCGAGTACGCGGGCGAGCCGCACCGCGTGGAACTGGTCGCGAACATCGACGGCGTCGATTTCTATGACGACAGCAAGGGCACCAATGTCGGCGCGACGGTCGCCGCGCTCGAAGGCCTCGGTAAGGCCTTTGCCGGCGAAGACCAGCAGATCCTCCTGATCGCCGGCGGCGACGGCAAGGGCCAGGACTTCGCGCCGCTGGCATTGCCCGCGTCGCGCTACGTGCGCGCGGTGCTCCTGATTGGCCGCGATGCGCCGGCGGTCCGCGCCGCGATCGAGCCGACCGGCGTGCCGGTGTTCGATTTGCCTGGCCTGCCGGAAGCGGTGCGCCGCGCCGCCGGCCTGGCGCGCCCAGGGGACGCCGTGCTGCTGTCGCCGGCCTGCGCCAGCCTCGACATGTTCACCAACTACGCGCACCGCGCGCAGGTGTTCGTCGACGCCGTGCGCGAGCTGGCGCTGGAGAAGGGGCAGGAGATCTGATGGCCTTCCAGCTTCCGTTCAAGTTCTCCGGCTCCAGCAGCGATGCAAGCATCGCGGCGCGCAGCCGTCCGTCGAAGATGATGGATTACGACCAGTTGCTGGTCTGGGTCACCGTGCTGCTCATGATGTTCGGCCTGGTGATGGTGTACTCGGCCTCGATCGCGCTGCCGGATTCGCCCAAGTTCGCCTACCTGAACGACAAGAACGAATACTTCCTGTACCGCCAGATGATGTACATCATCGTCTCGATGGTGGCCGCGGCCGTCGTGTTCCAGGTGCCGGTCGCGGTGTGGCAGAAGTACGCGCCGATGATGTTCATCGGCACGCTGTTCCTGCTGGTGATCGTGCTGATCCCGGGCATCGGCGTGTCCGTCAACGGTGCGCGCCGCTGGCTGCCGCTGAAGGTCATGCAGCTGCAGCCGTCCGAGATCATGAAGATCGCGGTGGTGCTGTACGCGGCCGATTTCACGGTGCGCAAGCAGGAATACATGCACAAGCTGACCAAGGGCTTCCTGCCGATGATGGTCGCGATCGGACTGGTGGGCGGCCTGCTGCTGCTGGAACCGGACCTCGGCGCCTTCGGCGTGATCGTCTGCATCGCCATGGGCATCCTGTTCCTGGGCGGGATCAATATCGTCTGGTTCGGGGGCATCGGCGCGCTGCTGGTGCTGATCTTCAGCGCGATCATCGCGCTGTCGCCGTTCCGCCGCGCGCGCATGTTCGCCTACCTCGACCCGTGGGCCGACGGCCATGCGCTGGACAAGGCCTACCAGTTGACGCATTCCCTGATCGCTTTCGGACGCGGCGAATTCTTCGGCGTGGGCCTGGGAAGCAGCGTCGAGAAGCTGTTCTACCTGCCGGAGGCGCATACCGACTTCATCATGGCCGTGATCGGCGAGGAACTCGGCCTGGTCGGCGTGCTCGTCGTGATCGCGATGTTCTACTGGCTGGTCAAGCGCGCCTTCGACATCGGCCGCCAGGCCATCGCCCTCGACCAGATCTTCGCCGGCCTGGTCGCCAAGGGCGTCGGGATCTGGATCGGCGCGCAGACCTTCATCAACATGGGCGTCAACCTCGGCCTGCTGCCGACCAAGGGCCTGACCCTGCCGCTGATGAGCTTTGGCGGTTCGGGCGTGATGTTCAACTGCATTGGCCTGGCCATCCTGCTGCGGATCGACTACGAGAACCGCGTGCGCATGCGGGGAGGGCGGACATGAGTACGCCAATGAGGAAGCGCCTGATGATCATGGCCGCCGGCACCGGCGGCCACATCTTCCCCGGCATCGCGATCGCGCAGACCATGCGCGCGCGCGGCTGGGAGGTCTCGTGGCTGGGCACCGCCCACGGCATGGAAACCGAGCTGGTGCCGAAGGCCGGCATCCCGATGGACAGCATCGACTTCGCCGGCATGCGCGGCAAGGGCCTGGGCCACACCATCAAGGGCGCCTTCAAGATGCTGGGCGCCTTCGCCGCCTGCCGCCGCTATCTCGGCCAGCGCAAACCCGATGTCGTGCTGGGCATGGGCGGCTACGTCACGGTGCCGGGCGGGATGATGGCGAAGACGCGCAACATCCCGCTGGCCCTGGTGAATGCCGATGCGGCGCTCCTGCTGTCGAACAAGACCCTCGCCCCGATCGCCAGCCGGGTGCTGTTCGGCTTCCCGGCCGATTTCGGCGCTGCGGCCGGCAAGGCGGTCGTCACCGGCAATCCGGTGCGCCAGCAGATCCTCGACCTGCCTCTACCCGCCGCGCGTTTCGCCGGCCGCAGCGGTCCGTTGCGCGTGCTGGTGGTCGGCGGCAGCCTGGGCGCGAAGGTGCTGAACGACAGCGTGCCGGCCGCGCTGGAGAGAATCGATCCGGCAACGCGCCCGATCGTGACCCACCAGTCGGGCAAGAAGAACATCGACGCGCTGCGCGCGGCCTATGCGGCTGCCGGCGTGCAGGCCAATGTGGTCGACTTCATCGACGACATGGCCGCAAGTTATGCGAACGCCGACCTGGTGATCTGCCGTGCCGGCGCCATCACGGTCTCGGAACTGACCGCGGCCGGCGTGGCCAGCGTGCTGGTGCCGTTTGTCGCGAGCACCACCAGCCACCAGCGCGACAACGCGATCTGGATGCACGAACAGAAGGCGGCGGTGCATTTGCCGCAGGGCGAACTGAATCCGCAGCGGCTGGCAAGCCTGCTGCAAACGACAACGCGCGCTGACTGCCTGGCAATGGCGCAGGCGGCGCACAAAGTGGGCAAGCGCGATGCGAACGAGGCAATCGCGCGCGAACTGGAGCAACTGGCCGGGATGAGCAAATAAATGAAGCACAAGATCAAGAACATCCATTTCGTCGGCATCGGCGGCAGCGGCATGAGCGGCATCGCCGAAGTGCTGCTCAACCTCGGCTACAACGTGTCGGGTTCCGACCTGTCGAGCAATGCCGCCAGCCAGCGCCTGAGTGAACTGGGCGCCCGCGTGTACACCGGCCACTCGGCCGAACACGTGGTCGGCGCCAACGTGGTCGTGACCTCGACCGCGGTCAACGAAGCCAATCCGGAAGTGGTCGCTGCCCGCGCCGCCAAGGTGCCGGTGGTACCGCGCGCGATCATGCTCGGCGAACTGATGCGCCTGAAGCGCGGCATCGCGATTGCCGGCACCCACGGCAAGACCACCACCACCAGCCTGGTGGCCTCGGTGCTGGCCCAGGGCGGCCTGGATCCGACTTTCGTCATCGGCGGGCGCCTGACCGCGGCCGGCGCCAACGCCAAACTGGGCTCGGGTGACTACATCGTGGCCGAGGCCGACGAGTCGGATGCCTCCTTCCTGAACCTGACGCCGATGATCGAGGTGATCACCAACATCGACGCCGACCACATGGACACCTACGAGCACGACTTCGAGAAGCTGAAGGCCGCGTTCGTAAACTTCACCCACCGCCTGCCGTTCTACGGCCGGGTGATGATGTGCATCGACGACCCGCACGTGCGCGCCATCCTGCCGCAGGTGACCAAGCCGGTGACGACCTACGGTTTCTCGCCGGACGCCGAAGTGCGCGCCATCGACGCCCACGCCGAAGGCGTGCAGATGCACTTTACGGTGCGCCAGCAGGGCTACCCGGATACCAAATTCGTGCTGAACCAGCCGGGCATGCACAATGTGCTCAATGCCTGCTCGGCAGTCGCGATCGCGCGCGAGATCGGCATCGACGACGTCTCGACCAACCTGGGCCTGCAGAATTTCAGCGGCGTCGGCCGCCGCTTCACCCGCTACGGCGAAGTGGCCATCCCCGGCGGCGGCAGCTTCACCCTGGTGGACGATTTCGGCCACCACCCGGTCGAGACCGAGGTGACCCTGGCCGCCGCGCGCGCCGCCTATCCCGGCCGGCGCCTGGTGCTGGCCTTCCAGCCGCACCGCTACAGCCGTACGCGCGACCTGTTCGAGGACTTCGTGAAGGTGCTGGCGACCCCGGACGTGCTGCTGCTGGCCGACGTCTACGCCGCCGGCGAAGCGCCGATCGTGGCCGCCGACGGCCGCGCCCTGGCGCGCGCGCTGCGTACCGGCGGCAAGCTGGAACCGATTTTCGTGGAGGCGATCGCCGACATGCCCGCCGCCATCATGAACGTGGCGCGCGACGGCGACGTCGTCCTCACCATGGGCGCCGGCTCGATCAGCGGCGTCCCGCAACAACTGACCAATGCAAAGGCCTGAATCGTGAACGTAACTACTCCCACCTTTGATCCGGCATCCTTCGGCAAGGTCGGCGTGCTGTTCGGCGGCCGCTCCGCCGAACGCGACGTGTCGATCATGTCCGGCACCGGCGTCCTGAACGCCCTGAAATCGCGCGGCGTCGATGCCCACCCCTTCGACCCGGGCACCCAGAGCCTGGCCGAACTGGCCGAGCAGAAGTTCGACCGTGTCTTCATCGCGCTGCACGGCCGCTACGGCGAGGACGGCAGCCTGCAGGGCGCGCTTGAGCAGCTCGGCATTCCCTATACCGGAAGCGGCGTGATGGCGTCCGCGGTCGGCATGGACAAGATCACCACCAAGAAGATCTGGAAGATGGACGAGATCCCGACGCCGGACTACATGGCGATCGATCCGTCCACCGACCTCGACGAAGTCCTGGTCGCGCTCGGCCTGCCGATGATCGTCAAGCCGCCGCTCGAAGGGTCGACCATCGGCATCACCAAGGTAAACAAGGCCGACGAGCTGAAGGCCGCCGTGGACCTGGCCATCGGCTTCGACCCGGTGGTGCTGGCCGAGGAATTCGTCACCGGGCGCGAGTTCACCGTCGCCGTGCTGGGCACCGGCAAGCTAGCTCGCGCCCTGCCGATCGTCGAGATTGTGGCCCCGGAAGGCAACTACGACTACCAGAACAAGTACTTCACCGACGACACCCAGTACCACTGCCCGGCGCCGCTGGATGCGGCCCTGACGGAAGAGATCCAGCGCCACGCCGTGAACGCCTACCGCGCGCTCGGCTGCGAGGGCTGGGGCCGGATCGACGTGCTGGTGCGCAAGGAAGACATGCGTCCCTTCCTGCTGGAAGTGAACACCTCGCCGGGCATGACCTCGCACTCGCTGGTGCCGATGGCCGCGCGCGCGGTGGGCATCGGCTACGAGGACCTGTGCCTGGAGATCCTGGCCTCCGCCCGCCTGAAAATGGCGAAGAAGGTAGAGGGATAAGAACGCATGTGGCATGACGTCCGCGCCCTCAACGCAACCGCCAGCAGCCTGGTGGCGCTGGTGGTGCTCGCCTGTATCGGGTCCGGCGTGTGGTGGCTGTCGCAGCTCCCCATGTTCTCGCTGCGCGCGGTGACGGTGGAAAGCATGTACCAGCTGCCGCTGCGCCACGTGAACGAACTCACGGTGCGCAACGGCGTGATCGGCAAGATCCGCGGCAACTTCTTCACCACGGACCTGGAAGGGGTGCGGGCGACGTTCGAGACCGTGCCCTGGGTGCGGCGCGCCACCGTGCGCCGCGAATGGCCGGACCAGCTGATCGTCGAGGTGGAAGAGCACGAGGCGCTCGGCACCTGGGGCGAGGATGGCCGCCTGCTGTCGGTCAAGGGCGACGTGTTTACCGCCAACCTGGCCGAGGCCGACGACGACCACGAGCTGCCGGCCTTCAGCGGCCCGCGCGGCAGCGAGAAGGAAGTGCTGGCCCGCTTCACCGAACTGCGTTCGCTGTTTGCGCCGGTACAGCTGGCGCCGATGGCGCTGTCGCTGTCCGACCGGTATGCCTGGACCGTGAAGCTGGACAACGGCATGAGCGTGGCCCTGGGGCGCGAGCAGGACAAGGACACGCTGAAGAAGCGCGTGCAGCGGCTGGTGGGCGTCTACCCGCAGCTGGTCGCGCGGCTGCAGGAAGGGCGCATCGACACCATCGACATGCGCTACCCGAACGGTCTGGCGCTGTCCTCGGCGGCGCTGGCGGTGCCGGATGACGTCACCAAGCCGGTGAAGCCGGCAAAGAAAAAACCGAATCAACCCAACAAAACAACCAAGCAAACATAAGCAGGCAACAGCAATGACTAAAGACGCGAAGAACCTGATCGTCGGCCTCGACATCGGCACCTCGAAGGTGGTGGCGGTCGTGGCCGAAGTGATGTCCGACGGACGCCACGAGGTGATCGGCCTCGGTCAGCACGAGTCGAAAGGATTGAAGAAGGGCGTGGTCGTGAACATCGAGGCCACCGTCGAGTCGATCCAGCGCGCACTCGAGGAAGCGGAGCTGATGGCCGACTGCAAGATCCGCAACGTCTATGCTGGCATCGCCGGCAGCCATATCCGTTCGTTCAATTCGAGCGGCATGGTTGCAATCAAGGACAAGGAAGTCACCGCCACCGACGTGGCGCGCGTGATCGAGACCGCCAAGGCGGTCAACATCCCGACCGACCAGCAGTTGCTGCACACGGTGCCGCAGGAATTCATCGTCGACAACCAGGAAGACGTGCGCGAGCCGATCGGCATGAGCGGCATCCGCCTGGAAGTGCGCGTGCACATCGTCACCGGTGCGGTATCCGCGGTCCAGAATATTGTAAAGTGCGTGCGCCGTTGCGGGCTCGAGGTTTCGGACCTGATCCTGCAGCCGATTGCCTCGGCCGACTCCGTGCTGACGGTCGACGAAAAGGAACTGGGCGTGGTCCTGATCGACATCGGCGGCGGCACCACCGACATCGCCGTGTACGCGGATGGCGCGATCCGCCACACCGCCGTGCTGCCGATCGCCGGCGACCAGATCACCAGCGACATCGCGATGGCGCTGCGCACGCCGACCGGCGAGGCCGAGGACATCAAGATCCGCTACGGCGTGGCCAAGCAGGTGCTGGCCGACCCGGGCGAGACGCTCGAGGTGCCGGGGCTGGGCGACCGCGGGCCGCGCGCCCTGTCGCGCCAGGCGCTGGCGGCCGTGATCGAGCCGCGCGTCGAAGAGCTGTTCGCGATGGTGCACACGGTGGTGCGCGAGTCGGGCTACGAGGGCGTGCTCTCGTCGGGCATCGTGCTCACCGGCGGCAGCTCGATCATGCCGGGCATGATCGAGATGGCCGAAGACATTTTCCTCAAACCGGCGCGCCTCGGCACGCCGGATTACCGCGGCCAGCTGGCCGACGTCGTGCGCAGCCCACGCTACGCCACGGTGCTCGGCCTGCTGCTGGAAGCGAAGAAGCAGTACCTGCGCGGACACATCGTCACGCGTCAGGATGGTTCGGTGAAGGCAGTGTGGCAGCGCATGAAGGAATGGATAGCGGGGAACTTCTAAAAGCGAGAGCAGGGATTAACAGTCGGGCAAGGCGTGAATTTTTTCAGTACGTCAGCAACAAAGCGTTCACGGGTAAAGGTTTTTTAAATACAATCGCTACTTCCGGTTTCAAGGCTCTGCCAGGGGCCTGGCACCAGTCTTGAAACGGAAGCGGCAACTTGAAAATTGGGAGTTCGATATGGAGTTCGATATGGTCGATAACGCAGCACTGGGAACCGTTATCAAAGTTGTCGGCGTCGGCGGCGCCGGCGGCAACGCGGTTCAGCACATGATCAACAAGGGTGTGTCCGGTGTCGAGTTCATCGCCGCAAACACGGATGCGCAGGCACTTGCCGTTTCGAGCGCAAACAACATCATCCAGATCGGCGAGTCCGGCCTGGGCGCGGGCATGCGTCCGGAAGTGGGCCGCCAGCTCGCCGAGCAGTCGCGTTCGCGCATCGAAGATGCGCTGCGCGGCGCGCACATGGTCTTCATCGCCGCCGGCATGGGCGGCGGCACCGGCACCGGCGCCGCGCCGATCGTCGCCGAAGTGGCCAAGACCATGGGCGCACTGACCGTTGCCGTGGTCTCCAAGCCGTTCTCCTACGAAGGCGACAAGTGCATGCAGGTCGCCGAAGCGGGCCTGGAAGAGCTGACCAAGCACGTCGACTCCCTGATCGTCATCCTCAATGAAAAGCTGGAAGACATCTACGAAGACGAATCGATGCTCGACTGGATGAAGCACGCCGACGACGTCCTGAACAACGCCGTCGCCGGTATCGCCGAGATCATCAACGTGCCGGGCCACATCAACGTCGACTTCAACGACGTGAAGACCATCATGAGCGAGCAGGGCAAGGCCATGATGGGCACCGCGACCGCGTCGGGCGTGGACCGTGCGCGCATCGCCGCCGAGCAGGCCGTGGCGTCGCCGCTGCTGGACGGCATCGACCTGTCGGGCGCCAAGGGCGTGCTGGTCAACGTGACCGCAAGCCGTGGCCTGAAGGGCAAGGAGATCAAGGAAGTCATGGCCGCCGTACGCGCCTTCGCGGCGCCGGACGCCTCGATCGCACAGGGTATCGCCTACGACGACGCGATGGGCGACGAGCTGCGCGTGACCGTGGTCGCGACCGGCCTGGGCAAGAACAAGAAGATGCAACTGGTGCAGCCGCAGCAGATGCTCAAGACCGGCACCTACAACGCCCCGGTGATGGCTGGCGCCTCGACCGTGGCCGGCGGCCTGACCATGGGCCACGCAGGCGGCGACGCCATGGGCGGCATGAAGCAGCCGGCCGTGTGGCGCCGCGAGCAGGCATCGGAGCAGGTGCAGGCGATGCAGCGCAACGGCGTCGAGACCTACGACATCCCGGCCTTCCTGCGCAAGCAGGCTGACTGATTCAGTCTGAGTCGGACTCCAGAGGCCAGCGCAAGCTGGCCTTTTTCTTTTGGCGTGCGCACTACTTCGTCTCTATTCGCCGGCAACCGTTGAACCGTCATTCCGGCGAAGGCCGGAATCCAATTCCGTTCCGCAGCCAATAACGCATGCGGTAGCTCGGTGCACGCAAAATTGGATCCCGGCCTGCGCCGGGATGACGGACTTCGGGCTGGTGGTCAAAAGAAAGGAATCGCAGCGCATCTTCTGCACGCTCCCGCCACATCGGCGATAATTGCCAGATTCTCAAAACTGAAGGAGCACACCCATGACCATCCAGATCGGCGACCGCCTGCCGGAAGGCACCCTGTCGGAATTCATCGAAACCGAAACCGCCGGCTGCTCGCTGGGCCCGAACACCTTCCAGGTTGCTGAACTGGCGAAGGGCAAGAAGATCGTCATCTTCGGCCTGCCGGGCGCCTACACCCCGACCTGCTCGGCCCAGCACGTGCCGGGTTTCGTGAAGAATGCCGAGGCACTGAAGGCCAAGGGCGTGGACGAGATCTGGTGCATCTCGGTGAACGACGCCTTCGTGATGGGCGCCTGGGGCCGCGACCAGAAGGCCACCGGCATCGTGCGCATGATGGCCGACGGTAACGCCGACTACTCCAAGGCCCTGGGCCTGGATGCCGACTTCTCGAAGCACGGCATGGGCACCCGCTGCAAGCGCTACTCGATGCTGGTCGAAGACGGCGTCGTCAAGCAGCTGAACGTGGAAACCGCCGGCTTCGAAGTCTCGAGCGCCGAAAAGATGCTGGAACAACTGGGCTAAACTGCCCGCTACCCTGTGCAAACGGCGCTGCGGCGCCGTTTTTCAATCATGATCATCAACGCCGAATCTCCTGACCAGCCCGAAGTGCGGGCCATGCTGGACCAGCTCGACGCCTACTGCGCGGCGCTGTACCCGCTTGAGTCCAACCACCTGATGGACATTGCCTCGCTGCTGGCCGGCGACGTGCTGTTCCTGGTCGCGCGCGACGTGACGGGAGCGGCGGTCGGCTGCGCGGCGCTCGCCAATCGCGGCGCCTATGGCGAAGTCAAACGCATGTATGTCGAGGAAGCAGGCCGCGGCCGCGGCATCGGCAGCAAGCTGCTGGAGCAATTGGTGATGTTCGCGCGCATGTCGGGACTGCAGGTCCTGAGGCTGGAAACCGGCATCCACCAGCCGGAAGCGCTCGCCCTGTACGAGCGGATGGGCTTCGTGCGCCGCGACGCCTTCGGCGACTACCGGCCCGACCCCTTGAGCCTGTTCATGGAAAAGCACTTGTGAAGCGGCCCGCCGGCAACCTGTACAGCATCTACGCGATGGTGCTGGCCGTGTTCATGTTCGCGCTGATGGACACGGTGATGAAGCTACTCTCGCAGCGTTACCCGGCGATCCAGGTGGCCGCGCTGCGCTCGCTCACCTCGTTGCCGCTGATCGTCGTCTACGTCGGCATCAAGGTCGGCTACGGCGACATCTTCCGCATTCGCTGGCCGCTGCATATCCTGCGCGCGGTGCTCGGCATCGCCATGCTCAGCTTCTTCGCCTTCGGCATCCGCAAGCTGTCGCTGGCCGAGGCCTACACGATCTTCTTCATCGCGCCGGCGATCATCACAGCGCTCTCCGTATGGTTCCTGAAGGAGCGCGTCGACGTACCTCGCTGGATCGCCATCGGGGTTGGACTGTGCGGCGTGCTGGTGGTGCTGCGCCCGAGCGGCGCCGGCTTCCTCACCATCGGCGGCCTGGCCGTGCTGGGGGCGGCCGCGATGTATGCGGTCTCGGCGATCACGGTCGGCATCCTGGCCAGGACCGACCGCAGCGAGCACATGGTGTTCTGGCTGATGGTCATGATGTCGATCGGCGCCGGCTTGCTGGCGGCGCCGGGCTGGGTCGCGATGCGGATGAGCGATATCCCGCTGTTGCTGGGCCTGGCCTTGAGCGGCTTCATCGGCCAGCTGGCCATCACCGAAGCCTTCGCCAAGGGGGATGCCTCGAGCGTGGCGCCCTTCGAGTACACGGCCCTGGCCTGGGCGGTCGGCATCGACTGGATGCTGTGGCAAACCCTGCCGGACGGCTGGACGGTGGTGGGCGCGGCGATCATCATCGGCAGCGGTATGTATCTGATTCGCCACGAAAAAGTGCACGTGGAGTCGGATCATCCGTAAGGACGGCATGGCCTCAGCGGGCCAATAAGCGCTGGGCTATAATCGCCGGATGCTGAAACAACGAACCATCAAACAGGTCGTCCGCACCACCGGTGTCGGCGTCCATTCGGGCACCAAGGTCGAACTGACCCTGCGTCCGGCGCCGCCGGGCGCCGGCATCACCTTCCGCCGCGTCGATTACGACCCCATCGTCGCCATTCCGAGCGCGGCCGACGTGGTCGGCGAGACCCGCATGGCCACGGTCTTGATCAAGGATAACGCGCGCGTCTCCACCGTCGAGCACCTAATGTCGGCCTGCGCCGGCCTCGGCATCGACAACCTGACCGTGGACGTGACGGCCGAAGAGATCCCGATCATGGACGGCTCGGCGGCTTCCTTCGTGTTCCTGCTGCAGCAGGCCGGCCTGGAAGAGCAGGACGCGCCGAAGCGGTTCATCCGCGTGCTGAAGGACGTCGAGATCCGCCAGGGCGAGGGCAAGAACGAGAAGTGGGCGCGCCTGTCTCCCTACGACGGCTTCAAGCTCGACTTCTTCATCGAATTCAACCACCCGGCCGTGGACGGCACCATGCAGCGCGCCTCGGTGGATTTCGGCGACGTCTCCTACGTGCACGACGTGGCGCGGGCGCGCACCTTCGGCTTCATGCAGGACGTGGAAACCCTGCGCGGCATGGGCCTAGCGCGCGGCGGTTCGCTGGAGAACGCGATCGTGATGGACGAGTACCGCATCCTGAATGCGGACGGGCTGCGCTACGAGGACGAGTTCGTGCGCCACAAGATCCTCGACGCGATCGGCGACTTGTACATCGTCGGCCACCCGCTGCTGGCCAGCTACACGGCCCACAAGTCGGGCCATGCGCTCAACAACGAACTGCTGCGCAAGCTGTTGGCGACGCCGGATGCCTACGAGTGGGTGGAGTTCGATTCTCTGAGCGAGGCGCCGCCGTCCTACCTGCGGCAAATGACGCGGGAGTGGGCGCAAATGTAATGTTTGTGGTGCACACCGGCTGCCGGCACGCGTGCACTATTTCCGTTTCTCGGCCAGCCTGCGCAGGGCCGCCACCAGATCCTTGTTCTGGCTGCTGTCCTCCAGCGACTCGGCCAGTTCCTCGAAGGCCTGCACCGCTGTCTTCGGCAGCTCCAGGGTGCGCATCTGCGGCTTGTCGTCCGGCATGGCACGCGCCACCTGCACCTTCAGCTTGACCGATTCCACCGCCCAGCCACGCTGCGCCAGCGCCGACTGCAGCTTGGGCAGCATCTGCTTCATCCTTGCCGCGACGGCCGAACTCGGCACGGCCAGCACCAGCACCCCTTCCTGGAACGAGATCACGTCGGTATTGCCGGCCATGACGGGCAGGATGGCGGCGCAGTCGGACTGCAGGCGCGCCATCCGCATCGCGGCGGGCAGGAGGCTGGCCATGCGGTCGTTCTTGCGCAGGAAATCCGTCGCGACGATCGAGGTCTGCCGGTTCTTGGTACCGTAGATATGCACTGGTAAACAGGGACAGGAAAAAGGGAGAAGAAGAGCGGGTTCGCTATGCCCGCAACATACCATATTCGCCGCCCGTGCGCGGGCGAAGGGCCCCGGGAACGTGGCGCGTGGTCCACGCGCAGTGCAATTTGATAACATTCTGCTGTTCAGCAGCCTTGTTATCCTGCCCAATGACCCCAAGTGTGGCCGGATCGCATGATAAAATCAGTAGCTTTTTGCCATAGGCGGTCTGCGGCGGCTAGTATGTACAAGCCACCCCTGGCTCTTTTTGCGGCGTAATTTTCTAGAACACAGCAATGTCATTCCTGACCCAGATTTTCGGCAGCCGTAACCAGCGTCTGCTCAAGCAATACCAAAAGACCGTGCGTCAGATCAACGCGCTCGAGCCCCAGATGGAAAAGCTGTCTGACGCCGAACTGCAAGCCAAGACGCCCGAATTCAAGGACCGCCTGGCCAAGGGCGCGACGCTCGACGACATCCTGCCGGAAGCCTTCGCGGTCTGCCGCGAAGCCGCCAAGCGCGTCATGAAGATGCGCCATTTCGATGTCCAGCTGATCGGCGGCATGGTCCTGCACGAGGGCAAGATCGCCGAAATGGGCACCGGTGAGGGCAAGACCCTGATGGCGACCCTGCCGGTCTACCTGAACGGCCTGTCCGGCAAGGGCGTGCACGTCATTACGGTCAACGATTACCTGGCCCAGCGCGACGCCGAATCGATGGGCCGCCTGTACGGCTGGCTCGGCCTCACGACCGGCGTCAACCTGTCGCAGCTCGACCACGACAGCAAGCAGAAGGCCTACGCCTCGGACATCACCTACGGCACCAACAACGAATTCGGCTTCGACTACCTGCGCGACAACATGGTCTACGACGTGCGCGAACGCGTGCAGCGCAGCCTGAACTTCTCGGTGGTCGACGAGGTCGACTCGATCCTGATCGACGAAGCCCGTACCCCCCTGATCATCTCCGGCCAGGCCGAGAACCACACCGACCTGTACCACCGCCTGAACGCGCTGCCGCCGCTGCTGACCCAGCAGATCGGCGAAGAGACCCCGGACGGCAAGGGCAAGATCGAAGTCCCGGGCGACTATACCAAGGACGAGAAGGCGCACACCGTGCTGCTGACCGAAGCCGGTCACGAAAAGGCCGAGGCCATCCTGACAGAATGGGGCCTGCTGCCGGAAGGCGCTTCGCTGTACGACGCCGCCAACATCACCCTGATCCACCACCTGTACGCGGCGCTGCGCGCCCACGTCCTGTACCACAAGGACCAGCACTACGTGGTGCAGAACAACGAGGTGGTGATCGTCGACGAATTCACCGGCCGCCTGATGACGGGCCGCCGCTGGTCCGACGGCCTGCACCAGGCCGTGGAAGCCAAGGAAGGCGTGCGCATCCAGAACGAGAACCAGACCCTGGCCTCGATCACCTTCCAGAACTACTTCCGCATGTACAGCAAGCTGGCCGGCATGACCGGTACGGCCGACACCGAAGCCTACGAATTCCAGGAAATCTACGGCCTCGAGACCGTCGTCGTCCCGCCGAACAAGCCGTCGCAGCGCAAGGACCGCCAGGACCAGGTGTACAAGTCGGCCGAAGAGAAGTACAACGCGATGCTCAACGACATCCGTGACTGCTACGAGCGCGGCCAGCCGGTGCTCGTGGGTACCACCTCGATCGAGAACTCGGAACTGCTGTCCGGCATCCTGAACAAGGCGAACCTGCCGCACAACGTGCTGAACGCCAAGCAGCACGCACGCGAGGCGGAAATCATCGCGCAGGCGGGCCGTCCGAAGATGATCACCATCGCCACCAACATGGCGGGCCGCGGTACCGACATCGTCCTGGGCGGCAACGTCGAGAAGCAGATCCAGCTGATCGAAGCCAACGACGCGCTGTCGGACGCCGACAAGGAAGCGCAGTCCAAGGTGCTGCGCGACGAATGGCAGTCGCTGCACGACCACGTGGTGGGCGCCGGCGGCCTGCACATCATCGGTACCGAGCGCCACGAGTCGCGCCGGGTCGACAACCAGCTGCGCGGCCGTTCGGGCCGCCAGGGCGACCCGGGCTCCTCGCGCTTCTACCTGTGCCTGGACGACCCGCTGCTGCGCATCTTCGCCGGCGACCGCGTGCGCGCGATCATGGAACGCCTGAAGATGCCGGAAGGCGAGCCGATCGAGGCGGGCATCGTGACCCGCTCGATCGAGACCGCCCAGCGCAAGGTCGAGGCCCGCAACTTCGACATCCGCAAGCAGCTGCTGGAGTACGACGACGTCGCCAACGACCAGCGCAAGGTGATCTACACCCAGCGTAACGAACTGCTGGAATCGGTCGACATGGCCGAGCTGATCGCTTCGCTGCGCGTGGGCGTGTTCACCGACCTGGTGCGCCAGTACGTCCCGGCCGAGTCGGTCGAGGAGCAGTGGGACATCCCGTCGCTGGAATCGGTGCTGGCCGCGGAGTGGGGCCTGAGCCTGCCGCTGCAGAAGATGCTGGTCGACGAGCCGAACCTGAACGACGACGACATCCTCGAGCACGTGCTGAAGGCGGCCGCGGAGTCCTACGACACCAAGGTGGCGGTGGTCGGCAAGGAATCCTTCGGCGGCTTCGAGCGCAACGTCATGCTGCAGAGCCTGGACACCCACTGGCGCGAACACCTCGCGGCGCTGGACCACCTGCGCCAGGGCATCCACCTGCGCGGCTACGCCCAGAAGAACCCGAAGCAGGAATACAAGCGCGAAGCCTTCGAGCTGTTCAGCGACATGCTGGACCGTATCAAGAACGAAGTGATCCGCACCGTCATGACGGTCCGTATCCAGACCCGCGAGGAAGTGGAAGCGGCCGAAGCGGCGATGGCGGCGCAGGTGGCGCAGCTGGAAAACATCAACTTCCAGCACGCCGACTTCAATCCGTCGGCAGCGCCGGAAGAGCTGCTCAACCCGAACCCGGTGCGCGCCGATTCGGCGGCGGTGGCGGCGGAAGACCACAACACCTACCTGGGCATGAAGGTCGGCCGCAACGATCCGTGCCCGTGCGGCAGCGGCAAGAAGTTCAAGGCCTGCCACGGCAAGCTGGCATAAGCTGCTGCAAGTATCGAGTGTCAAGTAAAACGGCCGGGTGAAAACCCGGCCGTTTTTTTCGTTCGAACATGATTGTTCGTGCGGTCAATGGAGAGGTAGGTGAGGCTGTCGCGACAGCCTGGGACCAGCAACGGACCGTGGTGAAAGCAGGCATTCATCCGCGCGCGGTCTGAAGCAATCTGTATTAGTCTGGTGGTCCTCTTTCCTATCTGACTCAGATAGCCTCTCCTCCTCTCGCGCCGTGCCCTGGTCCGCCGCACTCATAGGCCCGCGCGTCGTGATACCTCTGCCACAAGGCCGAGTTCTGGTTGTCGATGACAACGAGGACTTGGCACAGCTGTTTTCCACTGTAATTTTATCGTTGGGCTATGATGTTCAAACTGTCTATTCAGCAACAGATGCACTTAAAGTAATTCAGGGCTATTCTCCGCACGTAATTTTTTCTGACATCGGAATGCCCGGGCTCAGCGGCCACGACCTGGCCCAAGCGATCAGATCTGGTACGTGGACTCAACCATTTCTTGTCGCTGTGAGTGGTTGGAATGACGCAAGAACCGTCAGTAAGTCTCTGGAGGTCGGGTTTGACGTTCACCTGGTCAAGCCGGTTTCATTCGATCAGGTTTTTACCTTGCTGCGCGACCATTTTGAGGCTTTTGATACGCGGAGATGAGGCATGCAGCCTGGCTGCCCGCCGTGGCGGAAGGCTGGATGTCAGTCGCGGTCTTCCTGCCCCTGTCGGCGAGGGGAGTGTGGATGCCGCCGGAAGAACTGCAGCGTTACCTCGCCGACGAACTGGACAAGTGCGCTCGGGCGAACGGCGTTCAGACGTAGCGCCGATAGAAGCGGCTGCCCAGGCGCGTCAGCACTTCATACCCGATCGTCCCGGCCAGCGCTGCCACCTCGTCCACCGGCTGGTGCGCACCCATCAGCTCGACTTCCGAACCCGGCGCCACGCGCTCCGGCGCAATCCCGGTCACGTCCAGCGTGGTGCTGTCCATCGACACCCGCCCCGCGATCGGCACCTTGACGCCGTCCACGAAGGCAAAGCCGCGTCCCGACAGCGAACGGAGCCAGCCGTCGGCATAGCCCACGGCAATGGTGGCGATGCGCTGCTCGGCGGTGCAGGCATGGTGCGCGCCGTAGCCCACCACGGCGCCCTCGCACACGCTGCGCACCTGCACCACGCGCGCATGCAGCGATACCGCCTGCCTGAGCGGATTCGGCATGCCCGGCTGCGGATTGATGCCATACAGGGCCGCACCGGGGCGCAGCAGGTCGTAGTGGTAGGCGGAACCCAGGAACACGCCCGAGGAATTGGCCAGGCTGGCCGGTACGCCCGGGAACAGCTGGCGCAGCTCCTCGAAGCGGCGGCGCTGCGCCTCGTTCAAGGGGTGCAGGGGCTCGTCCGCGCAGGCCAGGTGGCTCATCACGAGGGCAGGGCGCACGCCCGCGAGCCAGTCGCGGTCCCTGGAGAGCGTCAGCAGGTCTTCCGGCGCCAGTCCCATGCGCGACATGCCGGTGTCCAGCTGGATCGCGGCCGGCAGCTCGCGGTCGAGGGTGCGCGCCAGCGCGCGCCATTCCTGGATTTGCCCGGGATCGTTCAGCACCGGCCGCAGGTCGTACTGGAAGCAGTCCTTCGCTGTGCCCGGCGGCGGCCCATGCAGCACGTAGATCGCGCAATCCTCGGGCACCAGCTGGCGCAGGCGGATGCCTTCCTCGAGGTGGGCGGTGAAGAAGGTCTTGCAGCCTTCCAGGGCCAGTGCGGGCGCCACCTGTTCCATGCCGAGCCCGTAGGCGTCGGCCTTCATGACGGCCGCGCAGGCGCCTTGGGTCTTCCCGGCCAGCAGCCGGTAATTGTCACGGATCGCGCCCAGGTCGACCGTCAGCCGCGCCCCGGCGCGGGACGCATCCACAGAATCCACCATCGGCGCGTCAGGCCTTGACCAGTTCGGGCGAAGCACCGCGCTGCGCGGTGCCGGCGTAGCGGAACACCGCCAGGTCGTCGGCGCGGATGGCCGGCTTCTTGCCGCTGACCAGGTCGGCGATGACGCTGGCCGAGCCGCAGGCCATGGTCCAGCCCAGGGTGCCGTGGCCGGTGTTGGTGAACAGGTTGCGCAGCGGGGTGGCGCCGACCACCGGGGTGCTGTCCGGCGTCATCGGACGCAGGCCGGTCCAGAAGGATGCCTGGCGGGTGTCGCCGGCGCCCGGGAACAGGTCGTTGACCACCATTTCCAGGGTTTCGCGGCGCGCCGGGTTCAGGACCTGGCTGTAGCCCGCGATCTCGGCCATGCCGCCCACGCGGATGCGGTCTTCGAAACGGGTGACGGCGATCTTGTAGGTCTCGTCCAGGATGGTGGACACCGGCGCACGGCTCGGGTCCGTGATCGGCACGGTGATCGAGTAGCCCTTGAGCGGATAGACCGGCAGCGTGAACTGGTGCTTGAGCAGCAGGCGCGAGTAGCTGCCCAGCGCCAGCACGTAGCGGTCGGCCATGAGAAGGCCCTTGTCGGTGCGCACGCCGGTGATCTGGTCGCCGGCGATGTCGAGGGCCTGGATGCTTGTATCGAACTCGAAGCGCACGCCCAGGTCGCGCGCCATCGCGGTCAGGCGGGTGGTGAACATCTGGCAGTCGCCGGTCTCGTCGTTCGGCAGGCGCAGTCCGCCCACCAGGGTGCCGTGCGAGCCCAGCGCCGGCTCGGCCTTGCCGAGGTCGTGGCCGAGCAGCAGTTCATAGTCGACGCCGGCGTCCTTCAGGACTTCGATGTCCTTGCCGGCGCTTTCCAGCTGCTGCTGGGTGCGGAACAGCTGGATCGTGCCCAGGCTGCGGCCTTCGTATTCGATGCCGGTGTCGGCGCGCAGTTCGCGGATGCAATCGCGGCTGTACTCGGCCAGGCGCACCATGCGCTCCTTGTTGACGGCATAGCGGTCGGCGGTGCAGTTGCGGTACATCTGCCACATCCACTGGAGCTGGAACAGCGAGCCGTCCGGGCGGATCGCCAGCGGCGCGTGCTTCTGGAACAGCCATTTCGCGGCCTTCAGCGGAATGCCCGGCGCCGCCCAGGGCGAGGCATAGCCCGGCGAGATCTGGCCGGCGTTGGCAAAACTCGTCTCCAGGGCAGGGCCGGGTTGACGGTCGATGACGGTGACGTCGTGGCCTGCCTTGGCCAGATAGTATGCGGTGGTCACGCCGACCACGCCGCTGCCCAGTACGAGAACGCGCATGATGTGCCTAGTTCCTGAAGTAAAAGAAGCCAAATTTAGAAAAGATTGCCATGATACAGGTGGTGGTGAAATAATGGTTCCTGTTATTACACACGTTTTCAGTGAAACTTCATGCGCGTTCAGAAGAACTCCCACCGCGTCCTCGACAAGATCGACCTGCACATCCTGTCGATTCTCCAGGACGACGCGCGCATTGTCATGAAAGACCTGGCCGAGCAGGTCGGGCTGTCGCTGACGCCCTGCATCGAACGGGTCAAGCGCATGGAGCGCGACGGCGTGATCTCCGGCTACCATGCGCGCGTCAATCCCCAGGCCATGGGCCTGCAGATCCTGGTGTTCGTCGAAATCACCCTGCACCAGAAATCCGAAAAAGCCTTCGACCGCTTCCGCCGCGCGATGCTCGGCATTCCCGAGGTGATGGAGTGCCACCTCGTATCTGGTGACTTCGACTACCTGATCAAGGCCCGCATTCCGGAAATGTCGGAATACCGCCGCCTGCTGGGCGAGATCCTGCACGTCGCGGATGCCGGCCAGTCGAAGAGCTATGTGGTGATGGAAGAGCTGAAAGAAACGCTGGCGCTGTCGATTCCGCGCTGAACAGCGCCGCGTCCCTGTCGCTTACGCCTTGGCGGCCTGCGCCTGGATGTTCTGCATGGCCAGGCGCAAGAAGCCGATCACATCGTCGCCGATCCCCGTGCCCAGGTGCAGCATGGGCTCAAGGCTGCCGGCGCGGCGGAATTGCGCCACCACCTCGGGATCGTCGCCGACCATATCGTGGAACAGCGCGAACCAGCGCCGCGTGAGCGCCAGTGCCTCGCTCGACCGCGCCTCCGGGTCGGCCTGCAGGCATGCACGGATCGCCATGGCCAGCTTGATCCATTCGTCCGAGTGAGAAGCTTCGTGGCGGCGCATGCGCTCGATCGTCTCCGCCGGCAGGTAGCGCGCGTAGATGACGAAGCGCAGCTCGGCGATCGCCGTGCGCATGTAGGCCAGCAGCGCAGGCGTCAAGCGCATCTCCTTCTGCGCTTCCGGATCCTGTCCGGCCATCGCGGTCAGGCGCAGGATGAAAGCGGGGTCGCCGCCGCTGTCGCGCTCCACGCAGCCCAGCCAGCGCTCGGCGAAAGCCCTGGCCTCGCGCGTATCCGGCGCGACGCCGCGATCGATCAGCGACTGGTCGTGGCGCACCAGTTCCTGCCATTCGGCCCGGGCCTCGGGGTTCTGGTACAGCGGCAGCCGCGCCAGTTCTTCCTTCGAAAAGTGTTTTTCGTACATGTTCATCTGCTCCAGAGTGGTTAGCCAGATGGACAGGTCCGTCTCCTCGCCGGCGGTCAGGCGCGAGCGCAGGCGCAGCAGCTGTTCGCGCATGTGCCGCGCCTGCGCGATCTGCCGGTCGAGGCTGGAGAGCTGGCGCTCGACGATGGCCAGCGGCGAGGCGGCGGGACTGTCCAGGTAAGCCCCGATGTCGCTGAGTGCCATGCCGAACGCGCGCAGGGCCTGGATCTGCTGCAGGCGCGCCACGTCGTCGCGGTTGTAGAGGCGGTAGCCGGCATCGGAACGCGCCGAAGGCGAGAGCAGCCCGATGCTGTCGTAATGGTGCAGTGTGCGGACCGTCAGGCCGGCGCGCGCCGCGAGTTCTCCCACTTTCAACATCGAGCTTCTCCCCGTCTTCATGCGTAGCGCTACTCTGGACCCTCACCTTGCGTGAGGGTCAAGCATCTTCGCACACCCCTGCTTACCAGACCATCTTGTTCCAGGTGTTGTCGCCGACGACGCCGTCGGCGCTCAATCCTTTCGAGGTCTGGAAGTTTTTCACGGCGGTCGCCGTGGCCGGGCCGAAGGCGCCGTCCACCGTGATGCCGGCGCCGCTCTCGTTGAGCTGGCTCTGCACCGCGCGCACCTTGGCGCCCGAGTCGCCCTGCTGGGTGAGGATGGTCAGCGCCGGCCAGGTGGCGTTGCCGACGATGCCGTCCGCGCCCAGGGCGTGCGAGGACTGGAAGTTCTTCACCGCGTTCTGGGTCGTGGTATCGAACGTGCCGTTCACGGTGAGCGTGTAGCCCCATTGCTGCAGCAGATACTGGATGGTGCGCACGCGCTCGCCCGTGTTCCCGTACTGGACCAGCGGCCAGGTGGTGGTGGTGCCGCCGCCCGAGGCGCTGCCGGCCACCAGCGATTTGTAACGCGGCCAGTCCCAGCCCGAGCCCGGGTCGGTATGGCTCTGGCTGGCGTAGTTGACGTGGCCCTTGACGTTGTACAGCGAGTCCGCGGGCACGGCGCTCCAGCCGCTGCTGCCGTCATACACCTTCTGCGCCAGGCCGCGCGAGGTGAGGATGTCCTTGGTCAGCGCCGCCGAGGCGTTGTACATCGCGGTGGTGTACCAGGCGGACGGGTTGGCGATGTAGCCCTCGTGCTCGATGCCGATGGTGTAGCCGTTCGAGTTCCCCACGTGCCAGGCCTTGTCGGCCTCGCGCACCATCTGCGTCACCTGGCCGTCCGAGGAGCGGATCACGTAGTGGGCGCTGACGCCGGCGCTGCAGTTCTGGAACCAGGAGATCGAGCCGGCGTAGGAGCCCTGGGTGGTGTGCACGGTCACGTGGCTGACCGAGGCGGTGCGGGCGGAATAATTGCAGCTGGCGGCCGGGTTCCAGATGGCCGGCGGATAGTCGGTCGAGGCAAGCGCCGGCTGGGCCGACGCGACGAAACACAGGCCTGCGAGTAGGCACCGCATTGTGGTTTTCATAGATTGTCTCCGTATTCTGCTTCGTTCTTATTTGTTCGGGGTGTCGACGAAATCCGGCGCCGAAATCTTCGGATCGGGCGTGCCGGTTTCCACGGTGATGCGGCGCGCGGACAGCTTGCGCAGCCGCTCCTTGCCGTAGGCTTTCTCCATCTCGACATGCTTCTGGTCGATCTCGAACTTGTCGCTGCGCCGGCCCTGGCGAATCGCGGTCAAGACTTCGTAGCTGTAGATCTTCGCGATCTCGGGCTGCGGGATGCCGCTGTAGCGGGCCACCGCGCTTTCCCAGTCCGCGAGCGGGAAGCCCTTGTTCTTGCGGGCGCCGTAGTGGGCGAGCAGGGCGGCGGCGGCGCGGATGTTGGAACGCGTGTCCGAGGCGGCCTGCTCCGGCGTGACGCGGATCAGGGCCGCGCCTTCGCGCAAGGAGTGGCCGAAATGATTGTCGTCGCGCAGGCCCATGATGCCGTAGCTGATCGGCATGCCTTCATGCGACTCGACTTCGACCTCGGGCTCGCCGTTTTTCTTGAGTTTCCCCTTGGGGACGTGCGGATGCCAGCGCGTTTCGGCGTAGGCGATCGACTGCAGCAGTTCGACCGGCACGTCGAATTCGTTCGAGGCTTCCCGGAAGTACTGCTTGTACTGCTTTGCCGACACGGTCAGCTCAGCCTGCTTGCCGTCGGCGAGCGCGAGCGGCGCTGCCGCCGTTCCAAGGATTGCTGCACATAGCGCGGCCAGCAGCCGCAGCTTGACGCTTTGCTTCATTGTTGTCTCCAGTGTTGTTTGAATAGCTCCGGCACGGGGCCGGAAGGGTGCCTGGAAGGACGCAACAACATGCCGTTTCCAGGCCTGTCGAGTATATGCATACTCCGGATCGAGAAACGGTAAGGGCTTGATTTAAAACAATATTTCGGCAGAAATGAATCGTGCTCAATGCGCCACTAAAAGTCGGACCATACACGCAGATTAAGAGGGTGTAAGCGGAGGTTATCGCTTTATGCGCACGGCATGAAAGCGGGTGCGACACCCTGGCTGGACAGGCCTGCTCGCCCTAGCCGCCGCTGGCAGTACAATATCGGATTACCTATCTTTTCTTTTAAGAGATCGCCATGGCCGTCAATTCCCCCCTGCCAGTCGCAGCCGACCTGAAACCCGTCAACGGCATCGAGATCGGCTTTGCCGAAGCCGGTATCAAGAAGCCCAACCGCAAGGACCTGCTCGTGATGAAGCTGGCCGAAGGTGCGACCGTGGCCGGCGTCTTCACCACCAACCGCTTCTGCGCCGCGCCGGTCCAGGTGAGCAAGGCCAACCTGGCAGCCGTCGCGAATGGCGGCAAGCCGATCCGCGCGCTGGTGGTCAACACCGGCAACGCCAACGCCGCCACCGGCGAGCAGGGCCTGGCCAACGCGCAGGCCACCTGCGCCGAGCTAGCCAAGCTGCTCGGCCTGGACGCCCAGCAGGTGCTGCCGTTCTCCACCGGCGTGATCCTCGAGCAGCTGCCGATCCAGAAGGTCGTCGCCGGCCTGCCGGCCGCCGTGTCGAACCTGAAGGCGGACAACTGGTTCAACGCCGCCGAGGCGATCATGACCACCGACACCCAGCCGAAAGCCGCCTCGCGCACCGTCACCATCGGCGGCCATCTTGTTACCATGACCGGCATCAGCAAGGGCGCCGGCATGATCAAGCCGAACATGGCGACCATGCTGGGCTACCTGGCGATCGACGCGCGCGTGGCGCAGCCGGTGCTGGACGAACTGGTGAAGCACGCGGCCGACCACTCGTTCAACAGCATCACCATCGACGGCGACACCTCGACCAACGACTCCTTCATCATCGTCGCCACCGGCGCGGGCAGCCTGAACATCGATGCCGCCTCGGGTGCGGACTACGAAGCGCTGAAGGAAGCCGTGACCGACATCTCGCGCAACCTGGCGCAGCAGATCATCCGCGACGGCGAAGGCGCGACCAAGTTCATGACCATCACGGTGGAGCAGGGTGGGAGCGTGGAAGAGTGCCGCAAGATCGCCTACTCGATCGCGCACTCGCCGCTGGTCAAGACCGCCTTCTTCGCCTCGGACCCGAACCTGGGCCGCATCCTGGCCGCGATCGGCTACGCTGGCGTCGACGACCTGGATACCACCAAGCTGGATCTCTACCTGGACGACGTGTGGGTTGCCAAGGCGGGCGGGCGCAACCCGGACTACAAGGAAGAGGACGGCCAGCGCGTGATGAAGCAGGCCGAGATCACCGTGCGCGTGACGCTCGGCCGCGGCGACGCCACCGCCACCGTCTGGACCTGCGACCTGTCGCACGACTACGTCTCGATCAACGCCGACTACCGTTCGTAAGGAGAGCAAGGGAGTGACGCCACTGGAACAGTTCCTGCACCGCGCCGAAGCCCTGCTGGCGCGGGTCGAAGCGGTGCTGCCGCCCGCGGTGCCGCGCGAGCCGGACTGGAAGCGCAGTTTCGCCTTCCGCTGGCGCAAGCGCCCTGGTGGCGCCGGCGGTGGCGGCAAATACCTGGCGCCGGTGCTGCACGCCTCGACCATCCGGCTCGAGGATTTGCAGCACGTCGACGCCCAGAAACGTGCGATCGAGCAGAACACGAAGCAGTTCGTGCTGCGCCGCCCGGCCAACAACGTGCTGCTGACCGGTGCGCGCGGCACCGGCAAGTCCTCGCTGATCAAGGCCTGCCTGAACGGCTTCGCCGAGCAGGGCCTGCGCCTGATCGAGGTGGACAAGGCCGACCTGGCCGATTTGCCCGACATCGTCGACCTGGTGGCGGGACGGCCCGAGCGCTTCGTGATCTTCTGCGACGACCTGTCCTTCGAAGAAGGCGAGGCGGGCTACAAGGCGCTCAAGGTGGCGCTCGACGGCAGCATCGCAGCAGCTTCGGACAATGTGCTGATCTACGCGACCTCGAACCGGCGCCACCTGATGCCGGAAAAGATGTCGGACAACGCCGGCTACACCCATGGCGACGACGGCGACCTGCATCCGGGCGAGACGGTCGAAGAGAAGATCTCGCTGTCGGAACGCTTCGGCCTGTGGCTCTCCTTCTACCCCTTCAGGCAGGACGACTACCTGGGCATCGTCGCCCACTGGCTGGCCAGCTTCGGCTGCACGCCGGAGAGAATCGAATCGGCGAGGACGGAGGCGCTGCAGTGGGCCTTGCAACGCGGTTCGCGTTCGGGCCGGGTGGCGTGGCAGTTTGCGAAGGACTACGCCGGCAGGCTGCCGGATCAAGAAACCAATGAGTGAAGCAGTAGAAGCAAAACCGGTCGACGTCGCGGTCGGCATCCTGATGCGCCCCAACGGCGACGTGCTGCTGGGCCAGCGTCCGGAAGGCAAGCCCTATGCCGGCTACTGGGAATTCCCGGGCGGGAAAGTCGAACCGGGCGAGGACATCTTCCACGCGCTGCAGCGCGAGTTCGTCGAGGAGCTGGGCGTGCGCCCGCTCAGCGGCGAGGCCTGGTGCTGCGTCGAGCACGTGTACGAGCATGCGCACGTGCGCCTGTATTTCTACATCTGCCGCGAATGGGAAGGGGAGCCGCAAAGCCTGGAAGGGCAGGCCTTCGCATGGCAGGGCGGGTACAGCGTCAGTCCATTATTGCCGGCGACGATACCCTTGCTGGAGTGGCTGGACAAGCTGCGATTCGCCTAAGACGGAAGGCCCGCCGCAGGCGGTCCTAGTCGTCCGTCGGCTTGTCGTCCTGCGGGTCGCTGGTGGACGCGCCGGGAATCGTGTACTTCTCTTCGGCCCAGGCGCCCAGGTCGATCTGCTTGCAGCGTTCCGAGCAGAACGGGCGGTACTTGTTCGCCGGGGTCCATTCGACCTTCTTGCCGCAGGTCGGGCAGGCTACAACAGTCATCTTCGTCTCAATCGTTGAATCAGAAATTACACAGGGTCAGGTTGAAGGGCACGTCCGTTTCCAGCGCCTTCGGCTTGCAGTCCCCGTCCTGGGTGGTGAAGCGAACCCACAGCATATACTTGTTGGCCGAGATTTCGGGAATCGCGCCAAGCGAATCGTCGATCGACAGGCGCAGCATCTGGTAGACCTTTCCCTGCAGCATCTGCTGGTAGCTGCCTCCCACGGCGATCATCTTGGCCGGGCCACCGGAATCGCGCAGCAGGCGCAGCACCAGGGCCAGGGCCTCGAACAGCGGCGCCAGCGGGGCGAACCAGCCCATGATATCCGATTGGCGCTGCTGCGCGGGGCGGTGCTGCCAGGCGTAATACGAGGGCAGGTCGAACTCGCAGGCGCCGCCCGGGATGATAGTGCGGCCGCGGATGCTCATCAGCCATTCGTTGTCGCGCACGTTCTGGCCGGTCTTGCCCTGGCTTGCTACCAGCGCGCCGCTGACGGCGTCCAGTTCGGCCAGCACGGCGTCGAGCGTTTCGGTGGCGACATTGGGATTGCTGCGGTAGGACAGCAGGCTCTGCTTTTGGCGCTCGAGCTCCTGCAGCAGGTCGGACTTCAGGTCGGCACGGCCGGCCACTTCCAGCATGTCGAAGATCGTGGCGAGGGCCACGTGGTGCTGCATCGGGTGCTCTTGTTGCACAAAGAACTTGAACTTCTCGTACAAATCTTCCAGCCGCAACAACGTGCGAATCCGCTCGTTGAAAGGATATTCGTAGACGATCAAAATGACATTCCTCTGAATGTAGGCTGGCGAGCAACCCCGTGATTCTGAACCATGCTGCGCAAAATTACAAATCCCGCATTGACCTAATTCAATTGATTTTCAAGTTCGTTTGCTCTGGGATAAATACATTGCGTGCAAAATCTCGACTTGCGGGCGTAAAGCGTCCAGTCCGTCGTCGTTGACGATGATGTCGTCGGCCGCCGCGCGGCGCTGTTCGCGGGTGACCTGGGCGGCCATGATGGCGCGTACCTGTGCCTCTGTAATGCCGCTGCGGGCCATCACCCGCGCCACCTGCAGCTCCTCGGGGCAGTCGATCGCCAGCACCCGGGTGACGCGCTCGCGCCAGGTGCCCGATTCGATCAGGAGGGGTACGACGAAGATCACGTAGTCGCCGCTGGCGATGGCGGCCGCGGCCGCGGTGGCGTCGCGGATGCGCGGGTGCAGGATGGCCTCGAGCCGGGCGCGCGCGGTGGCGTCGCTGAACACGAGGGCGCGCATCCTGGCCCGGTCGAGCGCCCCCTCGGGGGTGGCGAAGTCCTCGCCGAACTCGGCGAGCAGGGCCGGCATCGCCGCGCCGTGCGGGGCGGTGAGCGCGTGGGCGATCTGGTCGGTATCGATGACCGAGGCGCCGAGGGCCGCGAACATGTCGGCCACGGTGCTCTTGCCGCAGCCGATGCCGCCGGTCAGTCCGACGGAGAAAGCGAGCTGATGTGGGGCGTCCATCTCAGCCGGTCACGACGGCTTGCAACTGGGCGCTGATGGCGCTGCCGTAGAGCAGGGCGATCAGGCCGGCCGCCGCCAGGTAGGGGCCGAAGGGAATCGGCTTGTCGCGGCCGCGCTTGGCGAACACGATCAGGCTGATGCCGACGATCGCGCCGACCACCGAAGACAGCAGGATGATGGTCGGCAGCATCTGCCAGCCGAGCCAGGCGCCGAGCGCCGCCAGCAGCTTGAAGTCGCCGTAGCCCATGCCTTCCTTGCCGGTGACGAGCTTGAACAGCCAGTACACCGACCACAGCACCAGGTAGCCGGCGGCGGCGCCGACCACGGCGTCCTGCAGGGGCACGAAGGTGCCGTGCAGGTTCACCAGCAGGCCGGCCCACAGCAGCGGATAGGTCAGGTCGTCCGGCAGCAGCTGGGTGTCGATGTCGATGAAGGTCATCGCCACCAGCAGGAACAGGAACAGCAGGGTCGCCAGGCCGGCCAGGCCGCTGCCGAAGGTCCACACCAGCACGCCCGCCAGGATGCCGGTCAGGAGCTCGACCGCCGGGTAGCGCGCCGAGATCGGTGCCTTGCACTTGCGGCACTTGCCGCGCAGGGCCAGCCAGCTGATGACCGGGATGTTTTCCAGCGCCGTGATCTGGTGGCCGCAGTGCGGGCAGGCGGAACGTGGCACCATCAGGTTGTAGCGGTCGGTATGCGGCGGCTCCTTGCCGCTTTCCTGCGCCACGTAGTTGTCGGATTCGCGCTGCATCATCTTCGGAATCCGGTGGATGACCACGTTCAGGAAACTGCCGACGAGCAGTCCGAACAGGGCGGCCACCAGGGTGGCGCTGAGTGTGGCCGGCGGGGCGAACAGCAGGGATTCCATGGGCATGGCGGCAGGGTCCGATCAGAAAGCAGGGGCAGATGGCAGGAAAAGATTCTTTACATCAACCTATTGTAGAGGTTTCCCGTGATTTGGCGAAGCATCTGCACCTCGCCGGGAGTGGCGCTGTGGTAAGCCGTCCCGGCGCACGATTGTGAGGGATCATGCCCGCTCCGTGGCGCGCGGCTACGCTGGACCTTGATAGAGCGACTCCTGGGTGCCTGCGATGCCACGCGCAACATTTACTTTCCTGAACCATGCCTGTTTCATGGTCCGCACCGACGGTGCCCTGCTGGTGTCCGACCCATGGCTGGAAGGCGCGGTGCTGGGCGAGGCCTGGAGCCTGGTCGACGGCACTACCAGCCATGCAGCCCTGCTCGACATCCTCAATGCGGCCGGCGTGCCCGTCTATATATGGTGCTCGCGTGCCCAGCCCGACCATTTCTCGCTGCCCTTCCTGCTGCGCTTCCGGAGCGAATTCCGCGGCATCGCCACCTTCCTCTACCGCCCCGGGCGCGACATGCGCATCGGCGAGGAACTGCGGCGCCAGCGCCTGCCGGTGGGCGAATGCCCGGACGGCGTCACCGTGGCGCTGGCCGGCGACCTGCGCCTCACGGCCCTGGCCAACGGCGACGGCGACTCCGCCTGCCTGATCAGTTGCGGCGGCCGCAGCATCCTCAAGCTCGGCGACCGGGCGCTGGCCACCGAGGCCGCCTGTCATGCGGCGGCGCCGCGCATCGGGCGGGCGGCCTCGCGCATCGACCTGCTGCTCACCGGTTTCGGCAGCATGGGCTGGTGCGGCAATCCGGAACAGTTTGCGGTGCGCGAAGCGGCAGCCAGGGCGGCGGTGGAGCGCCTGGCTCTGCAGGTCGAGCACTTCCGGCCCCGGCTGGTGGTGCCGATCGCCTCCTTCGCCCGCTTTGCCCGCGCGGACAACGTCTGGCTCAACGGCGGCAGGCTGTCGCCGCCCGAGCTGCTCGAGCTGTCGCGGCTGGAAAACCTGCGCGGCGTTATCCGCTTCCTCACACCGGGCAGCAGCATCGACCTGCAGCGCGACACGCCCGGCACGCTCGGGGCCGCGCACGAGCGCGCGCTGGAGCACTGGGCCGAGTGCTGGCGCAAGCGCCCGCCGCCGCTGCCGCGTCCGCCGCAGGCCTCGCTGGGGGAACTGAAGGCGGCCTTCGCGCGCTACCGCGAGCGCATCGCGACCACGATGCATGTGCTGCCGCGCCTGCTCGAGACGGCCGGGCCGCTGCGGCCCCTGCTCGTGCACCTGCCCGATCTGCGCCAGACGGTGGAGCTGTCCTACCGGCACGGTTTTCGCGTGAAGCCGCGCATGGATGATGAAAAGCAGACGGCCCACGTGGCGATGTTTTCGGGAACGGCACTGCAGCTGCTGCGCTCCGAGGATGGCTTCGACACGGTGTATGCCGGCGGCTGCTTCTGGACGCTGCGGCGCAGCGGGCTGTCCACATTCGGGCGCTTCTTCCTGCCGCAGCGCATGGGACGGCGCGGGGCCGACCGCCACCGGCCGCTCAGGATGGGCGGCTACCTGTGGCGGGCGCTGGTGGGAAGGATGGCAAGGCAGTTGCAGGCGGCGCTGCGCTGAACGCCGCCCCGGGGCGCCGTGTGCGCCCGCGTGGAGCGCTCAGCGCGCGTAGCTGGGACGCTTCGCGTCGTAGGTCCAGTCCGGGAACAGGTAGCGCATCGCCGTCGCGTCGTCGCGTGCGCCCGACGCCACCTTCTTGTACAGGAGGTGCGCCTGCTCGATGCGCGCCATGTCGGGTTCGATGCCCAGGCCCGGGCGCTCCGGCACCGCCACCTGTCCGCCAACGATCTGTAGCGGCTCGCGCGTCAGGCGCTCTTGGCCCTCCTGCCAGATCCAGTGGGTGTCGATGGCGGTGATCGTGCCGGGCGCCGCGGCGGCGACGTGGGTGAACATGGCCAGCGACACGTCGAAGTGGTTGTTCGAATGCGAGCCCCAGGTCAGGCCCCAGTCGTGGCACAGCTGGGCCAGGCGCACCGATCCCTGCATGGTCCAGAAATGCGGGTCCGCCAGCGGAATGTCGACCGCGCCCAGCAGGTGCGAATGGCCCATCTGGCGCCAGTCGGTGGCGACCATGTTGGTCGCGGTGGGGATGCCGGTGGCACGCCTGAATTCGGCCATGATCTCGCGTCCGGAATAGCCTTGTTCGGGGCCGCACGGGTCTTCGGCATAGGCCAGGACATGGCCCTGGCCGCGGCAGGCGGAGATTGCCTCTGCCAAGGACCAGGCGCCGTTCGGGTCGAGCGTCGCGCGCGACTCGGGGAAGCGGCGCTTGATGGCCGCCACCGCCGCAATCTCCTCTTCCGGCCGCATCACGCCGCCCTTGAGCTTGAAGTCACGGAAGCCGTACTTGTCGACGCTGGCCTCGGCCAGGTCGGCGATTCTCTCCGGCGTGAGCGCTTCCTCGGTGCGCAAGCCGTACCAGTCATCCCCACCGCTACCGGGAGAATAGGGCAGGTCGGTGCGCTTTCGGTCGCCGATGTAGAACAGGTAGGCCAGCATCGGCACGTGGCTGCGCTGCTGGCCGCCGCCCAGCAGCTCGCAGACCGGCACGCCCAGGTGCTGGCCGAGCAGGTCGAGCAGGGCGGCTTCGACCGCCGTGATCACGTTCTCCAGGCGCAGGTTGATCTCGTGCGGCTGCGCCAGGAGGGCGGCTTCCGCTGTTGACGTGACCTGGTGGTTCGGCCCCGCGATGGCGCCGCGCAGCGTGTTCAGCGTGTGGTGGTAGCGGGCGATCGGGGTGCCGGTAACCAGCGGCACGAGGCGCTCCAGCGCGCGCAGGATGCCGCTCGACCCCGGCACTTCACCCATGCCGGTATTGCCGGCGCTGTCCTTCAGGAGCACCAGGATGCGCGTGAAGTAGGGCGCATGGGCGCCGCACAGGTTGAGCAGCATGCTGTCCATGCCGGCCACCGGGATCACCTGCATCTCGGTGACGGTCGGGCTGGCGTGTCGCTGGATCGGATTCATCGAAGAGTCTCCTTGCAAGCAAGGATGGAACTTGCTCGTAACATTACTATCAAATAAAATGGTTGCGCTAACATAACCAGTGTGAAGGAATTGCGATGGCGCGTCAATCGATTCTGGCAGCCGCGCTGGCTACCGTACTGCTGTCCGGATGTGCCGGCGCTCCGCGGCATCCAGCCGCCTCCCATTGGGTCGCCTCCTGGGGAACGGCGCAGATGGTCCCCGGCGCCGAGCACGAGCTGGCGCCCGCCCAGTGGCGCGACGCCACCCTGCGCCAGGTGCTGCGGGTGTCGCTGGGCGGCGAGCGCCTGCGCGTCAGGTTCAGCAATGCCTTCGGCACCGAGCCGCTGGTGATTGGCGGCGCCAGCATCGCGCTGTCGGGCGGGCCGGGTCGCTCCACGATCGACCCGGCCAGTAGCCGGCCCCTGCGCTTCGGCGGCGCCGCCTCGGTCACGATCCCGGCCGGGGCCGAGTACCTGAGCGATCCGGTCGACCTGCCTCACAGCGCCGGAAGCGACCTGGCGGTGTCGATCCACTACCCGACCGCCCCAAGCCGCCAGACCAGCCACCCGGGCGCCCGCGCCACCAGTTTCATCGCGCCGGGACAGCAGCTCACGGCCGCCGAGCTGCCGCAGGCGTCCAGCTTCACGCGCTGGTACCAGCTGGCCGGGATTGAGGTCGAGGCCGGGCCCGGCGCGCATGCCGTGGTGGCGATCGGCGATTCGATCACCGACGGCTACGGCGTCGCGCCCGACACCAACCTGCGCTGGACCGACGGCCTGGCGACCAGGCTGCGCCAGGCCGGCATGACGGGAGTCGGCGTGGTGAATGCGGGGATCGGCGGCGGCCGCCTTCTGCGCGACGGCCTCGGTCCCAACCTGGTTTCGCGCTTCGAACGCGACGTCCTGGAGCGGCCGGGCGTGCGCCATGCGATCGTCCTGATCGGCGTGAACGACTTCGGCGGCCTGCACCGGAGCGGGCAGGACAGCCCGGCCGCACGCGCGCAGCTGCTGCTTGATATGAAAGAGGCGCTGCGCCAGTCGGCGGCGCGTGCCCAGGCGCGCGGCGTGTGCGTGATCGGCGCCACCATCACCCCTTACGCCGGCAGCGAGTACTACCACCCGAAGGCGCCCAACGAACAGGATCGCCTGGCCTACAACGACTGGATCCGCCGCTCGAACGTGTTCGACGGGGTGATCGACTTCGATGCGGCGCTGCGCGATCCGGCGCGGCCGGATCACCTCCTCAAGGCGTATGACAACGATGGGCTGCATCCGAACATGGCGGGGTACAAGGCGATGGCGGAGGCGGTGCCGCTGGAACTGCTGAAGGACTGCCGCCGTTGAGATACGGTGGACGGCTCCGCCGTCCACCGTACGAACTCATTCAACCGTTACCGGGAGCGTACGGAAAACGCTGCGCGCGGTAGTATTCCAGCGACTGCGCCGGCGCCTTCGCCCCGGCCGGCAGCGCCCGTCCCGACACGTGCATGAAATACGCCAGGCAGGCATCGCGCCACCACTGCGCCTCGACGCGCTGCTGGGCTAGGCGCTGGGCGGTGTCGTTCCAGCGCTGGGCGTCCACCACCCCACGCAGCCCATTCCAGCGTTCCTGCATGCGCCCGACCTCGAGCACACCGCGGTCGTAGCGCGCCACCAGCTCTTCCCACAGCGTGCGGTTTGAAGGCATGCGGTAGTCCCAGGGCAGGTGGTGGAACCACAGCAGCAGTTCGGGCGGCGTGGTGGCCGGGTTGGAGAAGCGGCGCGCGACTTCTGGCGCGTACTGGCTGACCGCATTGCTGCCGCGCGCCGTGCGGTCGAAGCCGATGCCGTCGCGGCCGGCGCGGTGGTAGTACACCGGATTCCAGTCGGGACGCTCCAGGTTGTCTACCCACGGTCCAGGGCCATGGTGGTGGCCGGTGTCCATCAGGTGGTGCAGGCCGAGCGGCGTCATGTAGTCGACCACTGCCTCGCGCGAAGCCATCATCATGGCGACCACCGGGTCGAGCACCTGCCTGTCCGGCGAGAAGGTCTGCGCCGCCCACTCGCGCGCCACGGCGCCGGCGTCCAGCATCGGATCCCAGGCCATGCGTCCGAACACGTACCAGTTGGCCTGGTCGAAGACCGAGCCGGACCAGGTACGACTGCTGCCGATGTTCGCCACGCCGGCGATGCCGCCGACGCGTCCCTTCTGCGCGCCCTGCAATGCCTGGGTCACGGTGAGAGCCTGGCCGCCGGCGCGGGTGTCGGCGCGCAGGGTCTCCTGGAACATCGGGCCGAGGTAGGCCTGGTGGGTCGCGAAACCGAGGTACTCCTTGGTGATCTGGAATTCCATCATCAGGCGCGTGTCCGGCATGGCGCCGAACAGCGGATGGAAGGGCTCGCGCGGCTGGAAATCGATCGCGCCGTTCTTTACCTGCACCAGCACGTTGGCGTCGAACTTGCCGTCCAGCGGCTTGAACTGGTCGTAGGCGTGGGCGGCGCGGTCGTGCTTCGGATCGTCCCCCAGGCCCTTGCGCTTGCGCGCCTCGGGCGGCTCGTACACGAAGGCACGCCACATCACGGTGCCGCCATGCGGCGCCAGCGCGCGCGCCAGCATGTTGGCGCCGTCGACGTGGTTGCGGCCATAGTCCTGCGGGCCGGGCTGGCCTTCCGAGTTGGCCTTCACCAGGAAGCCGCCGAAGTCGGGGATGCTGCGGTAGATCTCCTCGGTCTTGCGGCGCCACCAGGCGGCCACCGCCGGGTCGAGCGGATCGGCAGTGGCGGTCTCGCGCAGGTCCAGCGGGGTCGACCAGCGTACCGAGAGGAACACCCGGATGCCATAGGGGCGCAGGACCTGCGCGACCGCGGCGGCCTTGGCGATGAAGGCCGGGCTCAGTACCTCGGCCTTGGCATTGACGTTGTTCAGCACCGTGCCGTTGATGCCGAGCGAAGCGTTGGCGCGCGCATAGTCCAGGTAGCGCGGATCGACGATGGCGGGCAGTTCCCACCAGTTCCAGATCGATTGCCCGGCATAGCCGCGTTCGACGCTGCGGTCCAGGTTGTCCCAGTGGTTCAGCACGCGCAGCGGGAGGGCAGGGTTCGAGACCAGCGGACCGCGCACCAGGGAGGCGGCGCTGCCGTCCTGCAGGGCGCGCAGCCAGGCGAAGCTGCCATACAGCAGGCCGATGTCGCTCTTCGCAGTGATCAGGAAGACGTCCTGGCCCTGCATCCGGGTGCGGGCCAGCAGGTAACCCTCCGGGCCGATGCGGTCCAGGAAACCGCGCAGCTCGGCAGGCAGCCCGGCGGGCAGGCCGTCGCTGCGCGCCAGCACCACGCTGCCGGCGCGGATGGCGGTGGCAGCCTGCGGCGCCCGGCCCAGCATGCCGCCCAGCGCGCGCTGCAGTTCGGTGCGTGCGGCCAGCACGGTCGGGGTCTCGGGCGCCAGCGTGACGATCGCGCTGGCCGGCACTGCCGCTGCCTGGGCGGCAGGCAGGGGGCGATAGCGTAGCCAGAGTTGGTAGCCGTCTTCGTCGGCGCGGGCGGCAGCTGCGAACATGGCGCCCAGCAGCAAGGCTGCCAGGGCGCGAACCAGCACGGATGCGAGGGATCGCTGCAAGATAGTCTCCGTCGTTTTGTTGTCTGGCCTAGCTGCGACCGACGTATGTTGGAATCCGGATGTTAGCGCAAACTTTTTCAAACAGTAACTAATTTCGCGTGTGCGCCACGCTTTTTTGGCGGCTGAATTCGTAGCAAATATATTAGTTGACAAGTATAAAAGTTGAAGCTTAGACTAAAAATGATTGCGATAACATTTATGTTATTGAAAATGTTGATCGCGTCGCCGACAACATGTTGCATAAAAATACTCAGGAGACAGTCATGGTCCAGCAGCGATTCCTGCGCCCCGGTCAACCCGGCGGCCGCATTCTTCAACTGACGATCCTCGCCGGGCTGGTTTCGGCAGCGTACGCGCAGGAGGCGGCGCCAAGTGCCCAGGGCGCGATCCAGACCGTGCAGGTGACCGGCTACCGCGGCAGCCTGGAAACCTCGGCGCGCGACAAGCGCGAAGCCACCGGCTTCCAGGATTCGATCTTCGCCGAGGACCTCGGCAAATTCCCCGACACGAACATCGCCGAATCGCTCAACCGCATCCCGGGCGTGCAGGTGTCGCGCGAGATCACGGGCGAGGGCGTCAACATCCAGATCCGTGGTCTGGGCACGAGCTTCACCAAGGTCCTGCTGAACGGCGCCCCGATCGCGGTGGCCTCCACCGGCAGCACCGACAGCCAGAACACCAACCGCGAGGTCGACCTCGACCTGCTGCCGACCGACCTGTTCACCAAGCTCACCGTCAGCAAGAGCCCCTCGGCGTCGCTGCTCGAAGGCGGCGCTGCCGGCGTGGTCGACATGCGCAGCGCGCGTCCCTTCGACCGCAAGGGCAGCTACGTCTCGGCCAACCTGGGCGGCACCCGCAACCAGGTCGCCGGCAAGTGGGGCAACCGCGGCTCGGTCCTGGCCAGCAAGACCTTCAACAACACCTGGGGCATCCTGGGCGGCGTCGCCTGGAACAAGTCCAAGGTGCAGGCCACCGGCTACGAGACCATCGGCCTGACCAATCCGAACCTGACCGCGGCCCAGAACGGCAGCCCGACCCGCAACAACACCGGCGGCGGCAACTGGACCATCCCGGCCACCGTCCCGAGCAACGCCGGCAACGGCCTGACCCCGGGCGCCGCCATCGACCAGGCCTTGCTGCTGGCCCGTAACCCGGGCCTGAGCATCCAGCAGATCGACAACGCCCTGATCCCGCGCCTGGGCCGCCAGATGGCGCAGTACGGCGACAAGGACAAGGTCACCGCGATCCTGTCCGGCGAATTCCGTCCGAGCGCCGGCCTGCACTTCTACGTCGACACGATGTACAGCGAGAAGGACAACGACCTGCAGCGCCTCGACACCGCGCTGATCGGCCGCAACGGCGCCATCATCCCGCTGGACATGAAGGTCGACCGCAGCGACTGCGCCAACGGCTGCGTGGTCGAAAGCGCTACCCTCGCCAACGCCCAGTACTTCGCCGAATACCGCCCCTACATGGAGAAGGTGCGCCTGAAGGGCATCAACCCGGGCATGGAATGGGAGCTCGGCGCGAAGCTCAAGTTGAACGCCCAACTGAACTACACGAAGTCGGAGTTCTCGCGCGAGTCGCCCACCGTGCTGCCGGTCACGCCGGTCAACGCGGGCAATACCGTGAGCTTCACCAACGGCCCGATCCCGAGCATCGTGAGCTCGATGGACATCACGAATCCGGCCAATTACGTGTTCGACACCGCGAATGGCGCGCGCGTCAACCTGCAGCAGGAGCTGCGCGAGACCAGCACCAAGGGCTTGCGTTCCGACCTGACCTGGGGCGACAGCGACTTCAGCATCAAGGGCGGCTTCGCCTACGACGACATCCTGCGCCGCATCACTGCGCGCGACAACACGACCGCCTGGCAGAACCTAATCTGCGGTAACGTGGCCGGTTGCCAGGGCGCGGGCACGATCGGCGCGCGCGTCGGCGAGTACCTGCGCCGCGGCCCGAACGGCCTGATCGAAGTCGACTGGCAGCGCTTCGCCGGCGACACCAACTACCAGCAGCTGCTCGACCAGGCGCCGATCACCGGCGCGTCCAATACCGGCGCGGCCACCGGCTTCATCCAGGAGAAGACCAAGGGCGTGTTCCTCCAGGCCGACGGCGTCACCCAGCTGGTGGGCTACCAGCTGCGCTACAACGCCGGCGTGCGCTACGTGCGCACCGAACAGAGCGTGGGCGCCTACAACTCGGTGGCCGACCCGCGCAACGCCAGCCTGCCGGCCGGCGCGACGCCCTTCCCGAACGTGAACCAGTGGGTCTACGTCGACAAGACCTACAGCAATACGCTGCCGTCGGCCAGCGCCGCCCTCGACCTGGCGAAGAACGTGGTGCTGCGCGCCTCGGCCTCGCGCTCGATGACCCGCGCCAATCCGGAAGCCCTGCGTCCGGGCATCAACTTCTCGAACCCGTCGGCCGACATCGGCAGCCTGGGCGCACCGGACCTGGCGCCCTACATCTCCGACAACCTGGACTTCGGCGTCGAGTGGTACACCGGACGCGAAGGCTATGTCGCGGCCACGGTGTTCCAGAAGACGTTGAACGGCTTCACGGTCAACCAGAGCAATACCTTGCCCTTCAGCGCGCTGGCCCAGTACGGCGTCACCTACGAGAGCGTGACCCCCACCATGCAGCAGGCGCTCGACGCCCGCGGCGGCCCTGCCAACGCCAACGTGGTGATGACCTCGCAGCGCAACGCCGGCGGCGAACTGAAGATCAAGGGCCTGGAGCTGGGCTGGGTGCAGCCGCTCGACAAGCTGCTGCCGTGGCGCGGCTTCGGCTTCTCGGAAACCCTGACCCTGATCGACCAGAAGGCGACCGGCGAGGGCACCCAGGGCTTCGTGGCGCTAGGCGTGCCGAAGAAGAGCAACAACTTCCAGCTCTACTACGAGAACCATGGCTTCATGGCGCGCCTGTCGCACACCTATTCGCAGGGCAGCCAGATCTCGGGCCTGAACCAGAACGGCATCGCGGCCGCGGCCTTGTTCAGCGACGGCTTCAAGCAGCTCGACTTCTCGTCGCAGTTCGACCTGGAGAAGCTGCTCGACCGCGACGGCCTGCCGACCCTGACCTTCGACGTGGTGAACGCGACCGACACCGTGCGCCGCGCCTACTTCCAGTTCTCGAACGCCACCTTCACCAGCTACAAGCCGGGCCGCACCATCTCGGTCGGCATGCGCATGAAGTTCTGATGTAGCTTGCCTCGCGCAGCCTGGCGAGGCATGGAGAAACGACAAAGGGCGCCATCGGCGCCCTTTGTTCTTGCTGGCTAGCGGATGCTAGCGCTCGCCGTACGGCGAGATCGTGAGGATATTCCCTTCGTCGTCGTAGTGCAGCTCGGTGACCTTCACGCTGCGCAGGTGGGTCACGCCTTCCGACAGGCTGCTGTCGTGGTAGAACAGGTAGTTACGGCCCTCGAACTCGCAGATCGAATGGTGCGTGGTCCAGCCGATCACCGGCGTCATGATCTGGCCACGGTAGGTGAAGGGACCGTAGGGGCTGTCGCCGACCGCATAGCAGAGCAGGTGGGTATTGCCCGTCGAGTAAGAGAAGTAATACTTGCCGTCGTGCCGGTGCAGCCACGGCGCCTCGAAATAGCGGCGCTCGTGGTCGCCGGCGAGCAGGGGCTGGCCGTTCTCGCCGAGAATGAGGACTGCGCGCGGGCTTTCCGCGAACTGCGTCATGTCGGACGTGAGCCGCGCCACGCGCGGGGCCAGCGCCTCCTGGCTCGCATCCGGCTCTTCATTCGCCGGGTCATAGGCATTGTCGCGGTACTTCTGCAGCTGACCGCCCCAGATCCCGCCGAAATACATGTAGAAGGCGCCGCCGACGTCTTCGAACACGGCCGGATCGATCGAGTAGCTGCCCTCGATCGGCTTGGGCTCGGGCACGAAGGGGCCGGCCGGGTGCTCGCCGACGGCGACGCCGATCTGGAAGATGCCGTCGGGGCGCTTGGCCGGGAAGTACAGGTAGTACTTGCCGTCCTTGCAGGCCGCATCCGGCGCCCACATCTGGCGCTCGGCCCAGGGCACGTCCTTGACGTGGAGGGCGACGCCGTGGTCGACCGCTTCGCCGCCCGGACGGTCGAGCGAGAGGACGTGGTAGTCCTCCATCGCGAAATGGTCGCCGTTGTCGTTGAAGGGGATGCCGGCCTCGATGTCGTGCGAAGGATAGATGTAGATCCTGCCCTCGAAGACGTGGGCGGAAGGGTCGGCGGTATAGATATGGGTGACGAGCGGAGCGGAAATGGCGCGCGTCTTCAGTTCCTGCACGCGCTCGGTGTCGATGACTTCGGACATATGGTTGGGACCTGTTTGTCGTTGAAAGAAAAATCAGTGCTGGGCGGCGGCGCGGCGGTCGCCGAGATCGCGCTCGATTTGCAGCTCGACCGACTTGCGGATGTCGTACAGGGCCAGGCTGGCGACGCCGAGCAGGAAGGGAATCGAGGCCCACACGCTGACCGATAGCAGGATGCCGTTCGCCGTCTCGGGCGACTGGGCCGGCAGCGAGGCATCGTAGCCGTAGTGGGACAGCAGGGCGGCCACCAGGGCGCCGCCGATGCTCAAGCCCGCCTTGAGGCCGAAGATCATCGCCGAGAACAGCAGGGCGGTGGCGCGCCGGTTGTTCTTCCATTCCGAGTAGTCGGCGACGTCGGCGATCATGGCCCACAGCAGGGGAATCGTGATGCCGTAGAAGAAGCCGTGCAGCAGCTGGCACAGGAAGACCGGGCCGATCGACTCGGGAGGGAAGAAGTACAGGGCCATCATGAAGACGGTCGAGACCAGCAGCGCGGCGCCGAACACGTCGCGCTTGCCGAAGCGGTCCGCCAGCGGCTTGGAAAAGCCGATCCCGATGATCATCATGATGATGCCCACCGCATTGAACACGCTGAAGCCCGAGGTGGCGGCGTCTTTCGGCCAGTGGAAGGCGGTCAGGCCGACGCTGGCGAGCAGCGCGTTCAGCCCGGCGATGAAGCCGTTGAAGCCGATGTTCTCGAGGAAGGCCGCGAGCTGCGTTTCGCTCAGGTAGGAGTTGAAGTAATAGACGTAGGTGCCGCCTTTCAGGGCCAGCGTGATGAACACCAGGATGGTCAGCACCAGCATCACGACCCAGGGCCGGTTGCCCAGCAGGTCCACGATGTCCTGGCGGATGCTGGAACGCTGCGTCGGCGCCGGCACCACCCGCTCGCGGGTGGTGAAGAAGGTGATCAGGAAGAAGACGGTGCCGACGATCGCGAACACGGTCATCACGTTCTGGAAGCCGAGCGCCTTGTCGCCGCCGCCCGCGATCAGCACCAGCGGCAGCAGCAGGACCTGGATGATGAACTGGGCGACCATCACGGCGGTGAAGCGGTACGCCGACAGGCTGTTGCGCTCGGCCATATTGCCGGTCAGGACGCCGCTCAGGGCGGAATAAGGCAGGTTGTTGGCCGAGTAGACCAGCATCAGGAGGATGTATGTCAGCAGCGCATAGACGATCTTGCCCTGCTCTCCGAGATCGGGTGTGCTGAAGGCCAGCAGCGCGGTGAGCCCGAAGGGAATCGAGGTCCACAGGATCCAGGGACGGAACTTGCCCCAGCGCGTGTGGGTGCGGTCCGCCAGCAGGCCCATCATCGGGTTGAAGCAGGCGCCCACGATGCCGCCGATGAAGATGACCGTGGCCGCCGCGCTCGGCGCCAGCTTGTACACGTCCGTGTAGAAGAAGGCGATGAAGGTCAGCAGGGTCTGGAAGATCAGGTTGGCGGCAAGGTCGCCCAGGCTGTAGCCGAGCTTTTCGACTACGCCCAGCCGTGCAGGGGTCGCTTTTGGATTGCTCATGATGTCTCGGATATCGTTATAAGTCAGGCGTCTGACGCGCCGGAATCAGTCGCTACCATTTATATATCACTAAATGATAGCGCTAGCATTTATCCGAGTATGGCTGAGGCTTAGTACGGAGTCAACTGCCGAGAAGGCTGGAAACGAGCCGGCGGCACGGTCGGCGCTGTTTGCTTCGCGCCTGCCCGTGCCGCCGTGTGGGGTTGTTGCTCTTTAGCCCGCTACCGCCGGCGGGTCATTCCGGGTCTTCCACAGCGAGTACAGAATGCCCGAGGCGAGCAGCAGTCCCGTCACCGTCAGCGACAGCGCCGCCGGCACCTTGCCGCCGAAGACGAAGTCGCCCAGGAAGATCTTCGAGCCGATGAAGACCAGCACCGCGGCCAGCGAGTACTTCAGGTAGTGGAAGCGCGCCACCATCGCCGCCAGCGCGAAGTACAGCGCACGCAGGCCCAGCACCGCGAAGATGTTCGAGGTGTAGACGACGAACGGGTCGCTGGTGATCGCGAAGATCGCGGGCACGCTGTCGACTGCGAACACCACGTCGGTGATCTCCACCATGCACAGCGCCAGGAACAGCGGCGTCGCCCACAGCAGGGTCTTGCCGGGTTGCGCCGGGTCGGGCTGACGCACCAGGAAATGGTTGCCGTGCAGGTCGGGCGTGATGCGCATGTGGCCCTTCAGCCAGGACAGCACCTTGCTCTCGCGGATGTCGTCGCTGTCGGTATCCACGAAAAACATCTTGATGCCGGTGAAGACCAGGAAGGCGCCGAAGATGTACAGGGTCCAGTAATAGCTTTCCACCAGGGCAGTGCCGGCGCCGATCATGATGCCGCGCGTGACGATCACACCCATGATGCCCCAGAACAGCACGCGGTGCTGGTAGAGCGGCGGGATCGCCAGGGTGGCGAAGATCAGCGAGATCACGAAGATGTTATCCAGCGACAGGCTCTTCTCGATCAGGAAGCCCGTATAGAAGTGCATGCCTTTTTCGCTGCCGAACTCATGCCAGACCCACAGGCCGAACAGCAGGCCCGCGGCGATGTACAGCGCCGACAGTCTCAGGCTTTCCTTGACCCCGATGACGTGGTCCTTCTTGTTCAGCACGCCAAGGTCGAAGGCCAGCAGCACCACGACGATGGTGAGGAACACCAGCCAGGACCAGGCCGGCGTACCGAGCCAGAGTGCAGTGAGGAAGTCCATGATGTTCTCCGCTTAAGAAAAGGCGGCCTCAGGTGGCGAGGGCCGCGGTGGTGAAGGAATCCTCGGCATCGATCTGGCCGAACCAGGCGCGCGCCGCGCGTCGTACCAGCGTCGCTTCGCGGCCGTCGAGGTGGCCGTCGGCGTGGATGATGTCGACCATGGTCCTCCACACGCGGATCTGCAGCAGCGGATCGCGCAGGTCGAGCAGCAGGGCGTCCATCAGGCGCGGGTCGATCTCGACCATGCCGGCGCGGCGGTTGGCCGCGGCATCGAGCAGGTCTTCGCACAGCTCGCGCAGGGTGCGGTCGAAGGTGTCGTCGTCGATCTGCACCTGTTCCAGGTATTTGGAGTGGTGCATGGCGCTCACCTCGGCGGGGCTCAGGTGGCCGTCGACGATCATGGTCAGGGCCAGGATGCGGCTGACGGCTTCCGGGCTATTGGGTTGATAAGTGTGCATGGTGACCTCGTTGTTGTGATTAAGTGAGGCCCACTATAGAAGCGCACGAAACTAAAGTAAAATCGATTAATCTTTCGTAAAGCGTAAGTTTAATTGAGGTTTTGCTGCCATGATCAATTACAAGCATCTGCACTACTTCCACGCGGTCGCCACCCACGGTACCGTGGCGCGCGCGGCCGAACAGCTGCACGTGACGGCGCAGGCGATCAGCATGCAGCTGCAGGTGCTGGAAGAGCAGCTGGGCGAGGAACTGTTCAAGAAGAAGGGGCGGGTGCTGGAACTGACCGAGGCCGGCAAGACCGTGCTGCGCTACGCCGAGCAGATCTTCGACCTCGGCAACGAACTGGAACAGGCGGTGCGGCGCGGCGCCTTCACGGGCGAGGAAACGCTACGGGTAGGCATCTGCGACGTGATCGCCAAGCCCATGGCCTTCCGCCTGCTGCAGCCGGCGCGCGAAGCCGGGATGGCGATGCGCCTGATCTGCCGCGAAGGGCGTTTCGACGACCTGGTCGTCGATCTCGCCGCCCACAAGCTCGATCTCGTGATCGCCGACCAGGGCCTGCCCACCGGCGGCGCGGTGCGCGGCTATACCCAGCTGATGGGATCGAGCACGCTGACCGTGTTCGGCCATCCGGACTTGTGCGAAGAGTGGCCGGGCGAATTCCCGCAGCGCCTGCGCGACGCGCCCTTCCTGCTGCCCGGGCAGGACGCCGCCGTCCACAGCCAGCTCAAGAGCTGGTTCGAGAGCCACGACCTGCGTCCGATCACGGTGGGCGAATTCGACGACGGCGCCTTGTTGAAATCCTTCGCCTGCGCCGGCACCGGCTTCATGGTGGCGCCGACGGTGCTGTCCGAGATCGTGCAGCTTGAAAACGGCATGGTGCCGGTGGGCGTCATCGACAGCATCGTCGAGCACTTCTATGCGGTGTCGGTGGAGCGGCGCGAACGGCATCCGGCGGTGCGGCGCATCCTGGAGGGGGCGGGGGCGGTGTTCGGGTCCTGACCCCCGGTCGTGGTGCCGCTCTTGTCGGCCTAGAGCGGGAGCTGGACGTCGTAGGCCGCGTCCAGGCTTTTCAGTTTTCCGTCGTGGATGCCGATCCACGGGAACCACTTCCAGTTCTGTCCATCCTGCTGCGGGTGATACGAGCCGGTATGACGATATATGGTGCGGCTTTCGGCGCCCGGATAAGCGACCTCCTGTATCGCGACACCGCCGTAGAAGCCGATGGGACTTGCGTGATCGCTGACGACGCGCAGGAGGTAGACATGCTTGCCGTTGACTGCGATATCGAGCGGAAGGCCAAATGCCGGATCCAGGTTCGGGATCGCCAGGCGGCCTGCGTCCGGGAAGCGCTCATTGCCGTCATTCCTGTAGAACGAGCTCAGGAAATAGTTGGGCGAGTCCGCCGGAACCGGCGTGACGAAGGAATTCGGTTCATTTGCGCCGATGAACAAATCGAATTTTCCGCGGCGCTCGAGGTCGACGAGTTCGATCGTGTAGATCTGCTTCGCGTGCACCGTCGACTGGCCCGGATAGGAAAACTTGGCCACCGATGCCGGCATGCGGCTGAAGTCGGGAGTGAAGCTGCCGTCCTTGTTATTGACGAGGTAGAACGGGGTGAGCGCGATGCCAGGATCCGCGATCACCAGGTCGGCGTAGCCGTTATTGTTCACGTCCGCGGCCGAAGCCGAATGACAGTAGCAGACGAAAGAAGCAAGCTTGTTCGCATACACGCCATTTTGCTGGCTCATCAGGAATCGTGGACGCTCTCCGGGCGAGTTCATGGTGTCCAGGCCCGTGCAAGCGATGAATACGTCAGGCTTGCCGTCGCCGTTGAAATCGGCCACGACCAGCTTGCGCGCACCGACACAGCCGGTTCGGTCGTCGACCTTGGCTTCCGTGCTCTCCACCCATTGGCCGTTCGCGAATCGGAAGAACCGGATCGTTCCGGGCCTCGTCGCATACCCATCTGTGGCCGATGCGCTGGAGAAGTCGGCTGTGTTCACCACCATGGAGTAGCTTCCGTCCTGGAAGAAGTCGGCGATGGCAAAATTCGTGCCGATCGATTCCCGGTTTGCAAAGGTCGGCAGGTGGACGGGACCCAGTGCCGCGGTCGCTGCAGCCCGGTATTCCAAGGAGGAGCGCTTGACCGGCAAGGGTCCGTCCGGCGCGAACGGTACGTAGTCGAATCCATGCTCCATATCGCTTGCCAGGTTCGCCTTGTTCTCGCTGCTGTCGGCAAACTCGAGCAGCACGGCGCGCCTGTCGAAGCCTGCGTCCAGCTGTGCCAGCCACCAGTCGACCCCGCTCGCTTCGCCTGGACGGCGCAAGACGTTCTGGTACAACTGCTGGACGAAGCCACGGTTTGCCAGCTGTTCTCCGTAGCGCTGCCTGAATTCCTCGGATGCCGCCAGATCGCCGGCAATCGAGACCAGGTCGCGGCCGGCAGCGTGTGTCTTGAGCCAGAAGCCCAAGCCCTCCAGGTCGGGCTTGCGCGCAAAGGCGGCCTGATACAGCCGGTACACGCGGGCCGCCGGTCCTGCCGTTTCGAGATAGGTATGCTTGTCGACGAACTTGACCAGGGCGGGAAGCGGCCGCGTGCTCTTCTCGCCGCTGATCTTGTTCGTCAAGGTCAAGGTGCCGGCCTTGCGGTCGACCGTCATGATGAAGTTGTCGCGGTAGCCGGCAATGCTGATCGTGTCCTGGGTGGCGTCGGACATCGTCAGGCTTCTGGTGGCTGACATGGAGGCGGAATGCGCGGTCGTGTCCGAGGCGCCGCCGCAGGCCGCCAGGGCCATGCAAAGAAGGAGGCACCAGGCGTGGGAAATGGGATTGCGCATTGGCAGGGCTACTCCAGAAGCTTAGCAATTAATCAAACACAAATGCTAACTGAAGTATATCCAGCCGGCAACATATGCCCAGGCGATCGTCCATCATCAGGTCCCGGCGACGGAGCCGGAACCTGAACTTGCCTTACACCACCGACCCCAGCTTGAAGATCGGCATATACATCGCAATCACCAGGCCGCCAATCAGCACGCCCAGGATCACCATGATCAGCGGCTCCATCAGCGACGACAGCGCCGCCACCGCCTCGTCCACTTCCTCTTCGAAGAAGTCGGCCACCTTGCCCAGCATGGCGTCGAGCGAACCGGATTCCTCGCCGATCTGCACCATCTGGATGACCATGTTGGGGAACACGTTCGCGTTCTGCATCGAGATCGTCAGGCTGGTGCCGGTGCTGACCTCGGTCTGGATCTTCTTGGTCGCTTCCAGGTAGACGTCGTTGCCCGAGGCGCCGCCGACCGAGTCGAGCGCTTCGACCAGCGGCACGCCCGCGGCGAACATGGTCGACAGGGTGCGGGTCCAGCGCGCGATGGTGGCCTTGCGGATCACGGCGCCGAAGATCGGCAGGCGCAGCAGCAGGCGGTCCATCGCCTGCTGCATCTTGCGCGAGCGCTTCCAGGCCTGGAAGAAGAAGTACAGGCCGGCAAACAGCCCGCCGAAGATCAGCCACCACCATTCCACGACGAAGTCCGAGATGCCCATCACGATCAGGGTCGGGGCGGGCAGGTCGGCGCCGAAGGTCTTGAACACCTCCTTGAAGGCGGGGACCACCCAGATCATGATGATCGCGGTGACGACGAAGGCGATCGCGATGATCGAGATCGGGTACATCAGGGCCGACTTGATCTTGCCCTTGATCGCCAGCGTCTTCTCCTTGTAGATCGCCAGGCGGGTCAGGAGGTCTTCCAGGATGCCGGCCTGTTCGCCGGCGCCCACCAGGTTGCAGAACAGCGGGTCGAAGTAGACCGGGTACTTGCGGAAGGCGTTGTTCAGGCTGGTGCCGGTCTCGACGTCGTTGCGCAGGTCCATGATCAGCTTGGACATGGACGGGTTGGCATGGCCCTTGCCGACGATGTCGAAGGCCTGCAGCAGCGGCACGCCGGCCTTCATCATGGTGGCCAGCTGGCGCGTGAACAGGGTCAGGTCCTTGTCGGTGATCTTGCGTCCGCTGCGGTAGGCCTTCTTCTTGACCTTGGTGACCAGGATGCCCTGGCGGCGCAGCGTGACGTTGACGATCGCCTCGCCGCCGGCGCGCAGTTCGCCGCGCACGGTCTTGCCGGTCTTGTCCTTGCCTTCCCAGGCGTAGACCGCTTCCTTGACCTGCGCTGCGGCGCGGTTCCGGGTTTGGAGGGAGCTTGCCATATGTTCTTGTCGCCTATTCGTTGGTGCAGCCGAGCACTTCTTCGAGACTGGTGAGTCCTTGTTTTACCTTCATCAGGCCGGAGCGGCGCAGCGAGTTCACGCCTTCCTTCTCGGCCTGCTCGGCGATCTGCATCGAATTGCCGTGCGCGAGGATCAGGGCCTCGATGGCCGGGGTGATCGGCATGAGCTGGTAGATGCCGACGCGGCCCTTGTAGCCGGAGCCGAGACAGCGATCGCAGCCCACCGGGCCATAGGGCTTCCAGCCGCCTTCCAGGTCGCTGTCGCGGTAGCCGGCCGCGACCAGCACCTCGCGCGAGGTATCGAGCGGCTGCTTGCAGCTGCACAGGCGGCGCGCCAGGCGCTGCGCCGTGATCAGGATGACCGAAGAGGCGATATTGAAAGGCGCCACGCCCATGTTCATCAGGCGGGTCAGGGTCGAGGGCGCGTCGTTGGTGTGCAGGGTCGAGAACACCATGTGGCCGGTCTGGGCGGCCTTGATCGCGATGTCGGCGGTTTCCAGGTCGCGGATCTCGCCGACCATGATGATGTCGGGATCCTGGCGGAGAAAAGACTTCAGCGCCACCGGGAAGGTCAGGCCGGCCTTGTCGTTGACGTTCACCTGGTTCACGCCGGGCAGGTTGATCTCGGCCGGGTCTTCGGCGGTCGAGATGTTGATGCCGGGCTTGTTCAATACATTCAGGCAGGTGTACAGCGATACCGTCTTGCCGGAGCCGGTCGGGCCGGTGACCAGCACCATGCCGTAGGGGCGCGAGATCGCGTCCAGCAGCAGCGCCTTCTGTTCGGGATCGTAGCCGAGCGCGTCGATGCCCATCTGCGCCTGGGTGGCGTCGAGGATACGCATGACGGTCTTTTCGCCGAACAGCGTAGGCAGGGTGCTGACACGGAAGTCGATGCTGCGGGTCGGGCCGACGATCAGGCGCATGCGGCCGTCCTGCGGCACGCGCTTTTCCGAGATGTCGAGCTTGGCCAGCACCTTGATGCGCGAGACCAGCTTCTCGCGGATCGACAGCGGCGGATTGGCATGGTCGCGCAGCACGCCGTCGACGCGCATGCGGATGCGGTAGTACTTCTCGTAGGGCTCGAAGTGGATGTCGGAGGCGCCCAGTTGCAAGGCATCCATCAGGATCTTGTTCAGGAAGCGCACGATCGGCGCATCCTCGACATCGCTCGCCGGGTCCGGCAGCGCCGCCGCCTGCGCTTCTTCCTCGGCGAATTCGATCTCGGCATCGTCGCCGACCAGCTCGTTCAGGCTCGCTTCGGTGCTCTTGGCCAGCTTGTCCAGCAGCTTGAGCAGGACATCGTGGGCCACGATCACCGGCTCCACCGAGGCCTCGCTCTGGAACTTGATCTGGTCCAGCGCCTGGATATTGGTCGGGTCGGACAGCGCCACCGACATCTTGTTGCCGCGCTTGGCCAGCGCGATGACGCGCTGCGCCTGCATCAGCTTGGCGTCGATGGCGGTCGCCGGGAGGGATTCGGGCGCGAAGCAGGACAGGTCGAGCAAGGGGTAGCCGAAGGTCTCGGCGCAGAAGCTGGCCAGGGCGGCCGGCTCGATGATGCCGCTCTCGAGCAGGGTGTCGATGAAGGCGGTCTTGTCGGCGGCGGCTTTCTTGTGCAGCCCATCCGCCTGTCCCGGGCTCAGCCGGCCAGCCTGCACGAGCGCCCGCGCCAGGCCCGACAGGGGCGCACCGGTGATCGTGTTGGGGAGGACTGCTGCCATAGGAGAAGGGCTGGAAGGACGGAGTTTTACCCGGGATGGATTCTCTGGATGATGCCTACGGGCATCAAATTTGTAAAGCGTGCCGTGCCCCGGGAGATGCGTACGCGCCACGTAGACAGGCTGTCATGCGGGACTTTATGGTGCAGCCGATAATGCTTGTGGTTGGGGCGACAAGCATTATGGTTGAGCTGACAAGGAGGGGCTTGATGCAGTTCGAGCGGGTGGCTTGTTGGCAGATTAGTTCCACCAATGACAAGTCGACCCGGCCGCCGGCAACTGTGCCTGCACGGCGCGGTGGACGATCCCAGCCTTGACCGCTCCGTCGGCATCGAAGATGCGCGCATTGCCGGTCAGGTTGCTGCGGATGTCGGTGGGGCAGCCGGCGGCGGTCGTGGCCTCGAGGAAGATGCTGGCATAGCGCTCGGCGTCGAAATCGAGGCAGTCGCGCCATTCGGACACGCGCGAGTGGTCGGCCGCGACCAGGCTGCCGAAACCCCAGTGCAGCGGGTGGATCAGGAAGCGTGTGCCGGGGCAGGCATAGCGTTTTTGCCCGGCCAGGAAGATGACCACGGCCACCGATTCCACGCTGCCGATATTGTGGGTGGTGAGCGGCACCGGCAGCGATTTCAGGAAGAAATACAGGGCGAAGCCGGCCGTCATGTTGCCGCCCTCGCTGGACATATGCAGTTCGATCTCGGTCGCGCCATTCTGCAGCGCCTGCAAGCAATTGTTGCGAATGCTGCTGGCGGAATGATGGTTGATCGGTCCGATGAAATGAACGATATGCAATGCCATGGCTTCTCCCGACGCGATGAGTTCGAGCATAGCAAGTTTCAGGCGCCGGCCGCGTCCGGATGCTAGCTGCCCCGGTAGGTGGAGTAGGACCAGGGCGTCATTACCAGCGGCACGTGGTAGTTTTGCTGGGCATCGAAGATGCCGAAAGCGATCGTCACGCGGTCGAGGAAGCGCAGGTGGGGCGGGGGCAGCTCCACGCCCTGGGCGGCAAAGTAGTCGCCGGCATGGAAGACCAGCTCGTACTGGCCGGGCCGCAGCAGCTCGCCTTCCAGCAGCGGCGCGGCGCAGCGGCCGTCGCTGTTCGTGACGTCGGTCTTGATCAGGGTGCGGCCGGTTGCGTCGATACCGTACAGCTCGACCTTGACCCCCGCGCCGGGGCGGCCGTGGGCGGTATCGAGAACGTGGGTGGAAAGTTTGCCCATATCAGCAGAATGAGTGGAAGTATGCGGGCAATCATATACCGTTGTGCTTCCTGCAATATATGATCGCCGATATACCTGCCTCTTTCCGAGCCCATGGACACTTATTCCGAATATCCGCGCGACCTGGTCGGCTACGGCCGCAATCCGCCGCATGCGCGCTGGCCCGGCGGCGCGCGCGTGGCCCTGCAGTTCGTGCTGAACTACGAGGAGGGCGGCGAGAACTGCGTGCTGCACGGCGACCCGGCCTCCGAAACCTTCCTGTCCGAGATCATCGGGGCACAAGCCTTCCCGATGCGCCACATGAGCATGGAGTCGCTCTACGAATACGGCTCGCGCGCCGGCCTGTGGCGGGTACTGCGCCTGTTCGAGGAACGCGGCCTGCCGCTGACGGTGTTCGCCGTGGCGATGGCGCTCAGGCGCCATCCCGAGGCGGCCAGCGCCTTCCGCGAACTGGGCCACGAGATTGCCTGCCACGGGCTGCGCTGGATCTCGTACCAGAACGTCGACGAAGCGACCGAGCGTGCGCACATGCTGGAAGCGGTGCAGATCCTGCGCGAGCTGACCGGGGAAGCGCCGCTCGGCTGGTACACCGGGCGCGACTCGCCCAACACGCGCCGGCTGGTGGTCGAGCACGGCGGCTTCGCCTACGACGCCGACCATTACGGCGACGACCTGCCGTTCTGGCAGCAGGTCGAGACCAGCGACGGCCAGCAGGTGCCGCACCTGGTGGTGCCGTACACGCTCGACACCAACGACATGCGTTTCGCCGCCCTGCAGGGTTTTAACTCGGGCACCCAGTTCTTCGATTACCTGAAAGATGCCTTCGACGTGCTGTATGTCGAGGGCGACCCTGACGGCCTGGACCGGCCGAAGATGCTGTCGATCGGCCTGCATTGCCGGCTGGTCGGACGGCCGGCGCGCGCCGCGGCACTGGCGCGCTTCCTCGACTATGTCCAGGGGCATGATAAGGTCTGGATCACGCGCCGCATCGACATCGCGAACCACTGGAAAACGCTGCATCCTTTCCTAAAATGAAAGAGCAGGGCGATTCATAAGATATACGAATATATTGATAAGTAATATATAGGTTATCTTATAAGTGGTGTGCATCCGGGTGGTAGCCTTCCGCCCTTGCCGCTTTTGCAGCCAAGAGAGAACAGAATGCCAGAGCCGATCCGCTTCTTTTACCGCGGCGCCGTCCACGAAGTACGTGACGCGCAGCCGACGCAGACCATCCTGCAGCACCTGCGGGAGGACCTGCATTGCACCGGCACCAAGGAAGGCTGTGCCGAGGGCGATTGCGGCGCCTGCACGGTGGTGATCGGTTCGCTGGAAGACGGCGAATTGCAGCTCAAGGCGGTCAATTCCTGCATCCAGTTCACGCCCACGCTCGACGGCAAGGCCTTGTTCACGGTCGAAGACCTGCAGCAGCCCGACGGCAGCCTGCATCCGGTCCAGCAGGCCCTGGTCGAGTGCCACGGTTCGCAGTGCGGCTTCTGCACCCCGGGCTTCGCCATGTCGCTGTGGGGCATGTACCTGACACAGGAAAGCCACGGGCTTTCCGGCCGCCAGCCCTCGCGCTGCCAGATCGACGATGCGCTCTCGGGCAACCTGTGCCGCTGCACCGGCTACCGCCCGATCATCGACGCGGCCCGCCGCATGGTCGAGCTGCCCCCAAGCGCTTTCGACCGCGCCGCGCTGGCCGAGCGCCTGCGCGTCCTGCAGCGCACCCATGGCTTCACGTACGAAGCGCAAGGCGGGCGCTTCCACGTCCCGCGCACGCTCGCCGAACTGGTGCAGCTGCGCAGTGAATTCCCGCAGGCCCTGATGCTGGCCGGCTCGACCGACGTCGGCCTCTGGGTCACCAAGCAGATGCGCGAGCTGAACGACATCATCTACCTGGGCCAGGTGGACGAACTCAAGACACTGGCCGAATCCGGCGACACCCTGGAGATCGGCGCGGGCGTGAGCCTGAACGATGCCTACGCGGCCATCTGCCGCCACTATCCGGATGCGTTGACGGAGATGTGGCAGCGCTTCGCCTCGCTCCCGATCCGCAATGCCGGCACGCTGGGCGGCAACGTCGCCAACGGCTCGCCGATCGGCGATTCGATGCCCTGGCTGATCGCCCTGGGCAGCCAGGTGGTGCTGCGCAGCGCCGCGGGCGAGCGGGTGCTGGCGCTGGAAGATTTTTATCTCGGCTACCAGCAGAAAGACCTGCAGCCGGGCGAGTTCGTGCAGGGCGTGCGGGTGCCGTTGCCGCGCGCCGGCCTGCGCTTTCGCACCTATAAACTGGCCAAGCGCTTCGACCAGGATATTTCGGCCGTGTGCGCGGCCTTTGCCGTCACCCTCGACGGCGACACCGTGGCCGCCGCACGCATCGCCTTTGGCGGCATGGCGGCCACGCCCAAGCGCGCCGCCAAGGCCGAAGCGCTTCTCGTCGGCCAGCCATGGAACGAAGCTTCGCTGCGCGCCGCCATGAACGCGCTGGCCCAGGATTACGCGCCGCTGAGCGACATGCGCGCCTCCAGCGCCTACCGCATGCTGGCCGCGCAGAACCTGCTGCGCCGCTTCTGGTTCGAGACCCGCCTCGACAATCCGCTGCCGGCCAGCGCGGTCAATGCCTTCGCGGCCGCTTGAGAGGAGAACGGACATGAACGACGCAGGCACCCCCATCCTCGACGCGGCCCAGTGGACCGAAGTCGGGCGCGCCCGCCCGCACGAATCCGCCGTGCTGCACGTGCTCGGCCAGGCCACCTATACCGACGACATCCGCGAAACCGCCGGCACCCTGCATGCCGCGCTCGGCCTCTCGAGCCGCGCCCATGCGCGCATCCTCGGTATCGACCTGGACTCGGTACGCGCCAGCCGCGGCGTGGTGGCGGTGCTCACTGCGCAGGATATTCCAGGGCTGAACGACTGCGGCCCCATCATCCATGACGACCCGATCCTGGCGGACGGCCTGGTCCAGTACCTTGGACAGCCGGTCTTCATCGTCGTTGCCGACAGCCACGACAACGCGCGCCGCGCCGCCAGGCTGGCCAGGATCGACTACGAAGACCTGCCGGCAATCCTGACGCCGCAGGAGGCGCGCGCCGCCCAATCGTACGTGCTGCCGCCGATGCGCCTGGCGCGCGGCGACGCGCACAGCGCCTTCGCAGGCGCGCCGCACCGCGTGAAAGGCGAACTGTATGTCGGGGGCCAGGAACAGTTCTACCTCGAAGGCCAGATCGCCTACGCCATTCCCGGCGAAGACCACGGCATGCACGTGTACTGCTCGACCCAGCACCCGAGCGAGATGCAGCACGTGGTGGCGCATGCGCTCGGCCTGCATTCACACCACGTGACGGTCGAGTGCCGCCGCATGGGCGGCGGCTTCGGCGGCAAGGAATCGCAGTCGGCGCTGTGGGCGGCAGCGGCGGCGATCGCAGCTAGGCGCACGCGCCGCCCGGTCAAGCTGCGCGCCGACCGCGACGACGACATGCTGGTCACCGGCAAGCGCCACTGCTTCCACTACGAATACGAAGTCGGCTACGACGGGGAAGGGCGCATCCTCGCCGCGAAGGTCGACATGGTCACGCGCGCCGGCTACTCGGCCGACCTGTCCGGTCCGGTCGCGACGCGCGCCGTCTGCCACTTCGACAACAGCTATTACCTGTCCGACGTCGAGATCCGCGCCGCCTGCGGCAAGACCAATACCCAGTCGAACACCGCCTTCCGCGGCTTCGGCGGACCGCAGGGTGCGATCGCCATCGAGTACGTGATCGACGAGATCGCGCGCAATCTCGGCCGCGACCCGCTCGACATCCGGCGCCTGAACTTCTATGGCAAAACTGATCGCAACGTCACGCCCTACGGCCAGGCCATCGTCGACAACGTCATCCACGAGCTGGTGGCGGAGCTCGAGCAGACCAGCGAGTACCGCGCGCGCCGCGCGGCGATCGAGGACTTCAACCGCGCCAGCCCCGTGCTCAAGAAGGGCCTGGCGCTGACGCCCGTCAAATTCGGCATCGCCTTCAACGTCACCCACCTGAACCAGGCGGGCGCGCTGGTGCACGTCTACGTGGACGGCTCGATCCTGGTGAACCACGGCGGCACCGAGATGGGGCAGGGCATCAACACCAAGGTGATGCAGGTGGTGGCGCACGAACTGGGCGTGGACCTGGCGCGCGTGCGCGCCACCGCCACCAATACCAGCAAGGTCGCCAACACCTCGGCCACCGCCGCCTCGACCGGCGCGGACCTGAACGGCAAGGCCGCGCAGGACGCCGCGCGCAAGATCCGCGACCGGCTGGCCGCCTTTGTGGCATCGCAATTCGGCGGCGATCCATCGGAAGTGCGTTTTGCCGACGACACTGTGTTCGTGAACGGAGAAGCGCTGCGCTTCGGCGAAGTGGTGGCCAAGGCCTACCTGGCCCGGGTGCAGCTGTGGTCCGACGGCTTCTATGCCACCCCGGGCCTGCACTGGGACCCCAAGACCATGAACGGGCATCCCTTCTCCTACTACGCTTATGGCGCCGCGGTGTCGGAAGTGGTGGTGGACACGCTCACCGGCGAATGGAAGCTGCTGCGCGCCGATGCGTTCTACGACGCCGGCAATTCGCTCAACCCGGCGATCGACATCGGCCAGGTCGAAGGCGCCTTCATCCAGGGCATGGGCTGGCTCACCACCGAAGAACTGTGGTGGAACCCGGCGGGCAAGTTGATGACGCATGCGCCTTCGACCTACAAGATCCCCGGCGTTTCCGACTGCCCGGAAGACTTCCGCGTGCGCCTGTTCCGGAACCGCAACGTCGAGGACAGCATCCACCGCTCCAAGGCCGTGGGCGAGCCGCCGCTGCTGCTGCCGTTCTCGGTGTTCTTCGCGATCCGTGACGCCATCTCCGCGGTCGGCGGGCACCGGGTGAATCCGCCGCTGAACGCGCCGGCCACCTGCGAGGAAATCCTGAAGGCGGTGGCAGCCGTCGAAGCGGCGAGCGCTTGATGAGCGATTGGCTGCAAGACTGGTTGCCAAATGAGGAGCTGCACGCGCCGGCAGTGCTGGTGACGGTCGCCCGCGTCGAGGGCTCCGTCCCGCGCGAACCGGGCGCGCGCATGCTGGTGGACGCGCGGGGCTTTTGCGGCACCATCGGTGGCGGGCACCTCGAGCACCGGGCTTTGGAGATGGCGCGGGCGATGCTGGAGCAGGGTGGGGGGCAGGCGCATATCGAGCGTTTTCCGCTGGGGCCGAAGCTGGGGCAGTGTTGCGGGGGGATTGCGTGGTTGGCTTTCGAGATGGCCGACGCGGCGCAGCTGGCCTTGCTCGACAAGCGGCGCAACGAAGATACGTGGCGCATCGTACATGTAGGGTGGGCGGGTCTCCCGCCCACGCGGTCAACTAACGGTGATGTCGCGGCTGCGCTTCCGCCAGTTGACCGCGTGGGCGGCGAAGCCGCCCACCCTACCTCCCTCCTCGACGCACATGGGCGACTGCTCGCGGGCGGCGACGCTCCGCCATTAGACCGCACTCAAGGCACCCACATCTTCCAGGACGCCGACAACCGCCTCTGGCTGGCCGATGCCGTCCTCGCCCCGCGCGCCCACCTGATGCTGTTCGGCGCCGGCCACGTCGGCGCCGCCATCGTCCGCGCGCTGGCCGAACTGCCCTGCCGCGTCACCTGGGTCGACGAGCGCGACGAGCTGTTCCCGGCATCCGTCCCGGCCAACGTCACGGTCGAAGCGACCGACACCCCCGAGGTGCTTGTTGAAAAAGCACCACACGGCACCACCTTCCTGGTCATGACCCACAGCCACGCACTTGACCTGCAGCTGTCTCACGCGATACTGTCCCGCCCCGGCGCAGGGGATTGGTTCGGCCTGATCGGTTCAAGCACCAAGCGCCGCCAGTTCGAGCACCGCCTGCGCGAACGCGGCATCGATGCCGCGCGCCTCGACGCGATGGTCTGCCCCGTCGGCTTGCCCGGCATCGAGGGCAAGGCCCCGGCCGTGATCGCGGCCTCCGTGGCGGCCCAGCTGCTCCTCGTGTGGGAAGCTTGCGCCCGCCAGCCAGACGTTTCAACGGAATTTATCTAATGTCCACCGCACCCAATAACGTGCAAGCCTACCGTGCGAGCTTGCTGCATTTTCACGCCGACCCGGCTTTCGACAGCGACGCCTACGCCTGGCACGAGGACGGCCTGCTGGTCGTCGAAGACGGCCGCGTCAAGGCGGCGGGCGATTACGCTGCCCTGGTCGGCACGCTGCCGCCAGGCCTGGCCCCGCACGACTACCGCGGCCAGCTGATTACTCCGGGCTTCATCGACACCCACCTGCATTACCCGCAGACCGACATGATCGCCTCGCCGAGTCCGGGCCTGCTGCCCTGGCTGGAGACCTACACCTTCCCGACCGAACGCCGCTTCGAGGATCCGGCGCATGCGCGCGCCACCGCCGAGTTCTTCCTCGACGAGCTGCTGCGCTGCGGAACCACCACCGCCGTGGTGTACTGCACCGTGCATCCGCAATCGGTGGACGCGTTCTTCGAGGCCAGCGAGGCGCGCAACTTGCGCATGGTGGCCGGCAAGGTGCTGATGGACCGTCATTGCCCGGACTTCCTGCGCGACCTCGAGGGCGACGTCGGCGCCAGCGCGGACCTGATCGAGAAGTGGCACAAGCGCGGCCGCCAGCTGTATGCGATCACCCCGCGCTTCGCCCCCACCTCGACCGACGCCCAGCTGCGCGCCACCGCCGAATTGGCGAAAAGCTACCCGGACACCTTCATCCAGACCCACGTCTCGGAAAACAGGGACGAGTGCAAGTGGGTGGGCGAACTGCATCCGCAGGCGCGCAGCTACCTGGACGTCTACGAGCGCTTCGGCCTGATGCGTCCGCGCGCCCTGTTCGGCCATTGCATCTGGCTGGACGACGAGGACTTTGCGCGCATGACGGCCACGGGTAGCGCGGCGGCGGTGTGCCCGACCTCCAACCTGTTCCTCGGCAGCGGCCTGTTCGACTTCGAGAAGGCCGACAGCGCACGCACGCAGCTTGCGCTCGGCACCGACGTCGGCGCCGGCACCTCGTTCTCGATGCTGCAGACCATGAACGAGGCCTACAAGGTGGCGCGCCTGAAGGGCAGCTACCTGAAGGCAGAGCGGATGTTCTACCTGGCGACGCTGGGCGCGGCACGTGCCATGGGCCTCGAAGGGACGGTCGGCAGCTTCCAGGCGGGCACGGAAGCGGACTTCGTCGTGCTCGACCCAAGCTGCACGCCGCTGCTGGCGCGCAGGACGAAGCAGCTGGACTCGCTGGAAGAACTGCTGTTCGCGCTGGCGCTGCTGGGGGATGACCGGGCCATCCGGGCGACTTACTCGGCCGGCAGGCAGGTCCACGTCCGCGACGCGTGATACCAGTGCGATATTGCCAACGCTAACTCAACCGTATAGAGTTGCGCGGTCCACCGCAGGCGCGAGCCTGCGCGTATTTGCAGCAACCACCGCACCAGAAAGTCCCGATCCATGTACAAACAACTGACCGGCAGCGTCCTGCTCGCCCTGGCCGTCGCCGGCGCCCCGCAGGCCCTGGCCAAGGGCCCGGCCGCAGCGAAAACGAGCGCGAATGAAACCGCGACCGCCCGCCACTACGCCAGCCTGATCGCCGGCGAGCCGAAGACCGCCGAGCTGACCCTGTTCTTCACCCAGATGCCGAAGGGCGGCGACCTGCACCACCATTATTCGGGTTCGGTCTACGCCGAGCAGTACGTCGACTTCCTCGACAAGCAGGGCTACTGCGTCGACAAGCGTACTTACCGCATCGAGACCAGGAAGGACGTGGTGGCCGCCGAGCGCGCCAAGCCGGCGGAGGACCGCAACTGCCTGTCGACCGCCGAGGTCTATGCCGACGACTACACCTACCGCGAGCTGCTGCAGCGCTGGTCGAACAAGGACTTCAGCAACCATGGCGCGATCCAGCCGCCGCCGGACCGCCTGTTCTTCCAGACCTTCGGCTTCTTCGGCCCGGTCTCGAACGCGAACTTCCGCGAAGGCCTGCAGGAACTCAAGAAGCGCGCCATCGCCGAGAACGTCAGCTATATCGAGACCATGTTCAAGATGTCGCCGTTCGTGGTGAACAAGGATTTCGACGCCCAGGCCTGGAACAATGCTCACGATGATAGGGCTTTTGAGGCCCAGATGGGCGCCTGGCTGGCCGTGCTGGAACAGGACGCCGGCTTCAGGAAGCAGACCGAGGATTTCGTGGCGAAGATCCACGAGTCGGCCGAGGGCATCGACGACGAGCGCTTCACCATGCGCTACCAGACCTATGTGCTGCGCCTGCTGAACCCGTCGCAGGTGTTCTCCTCGATGGTCTCGGGCTTCAAGGCCGCGGCCATGAGCGACAAGATCGTGGGCGTCAACATCGTCGGCCAGGAAAGCACCATGGTCTCGATGCGCGACTACACGCTGCACATGAAGATGTTCCGCTTCCTGAAATCGCGCTACCCGGAAGTGAAGGTGGCCATGCACGCCGGCGAACTGGCGCTGGGCGACGTGCCGCCGGAAGGCTTGAAGTTCCACATCGACCAGGCCCTGGTGGTCGCCAACGCCAACCGCATCGGCCACGGCCTCGACCTGGCGCACGAGAGCAATGCTCCGGCCATCATGGCCAGGATGCGCAAGGACGACATCCCGGTCGAGATCAACCTGACCTCGAACGCCTTCATCAGCGGCGTCGAAGGTGCGAACCACCCGATCACCCTGTACCGTAAATATGGCGTGCCTTACGTGATCTCGACCGACGACGCCGGCGTCACCCGCCACACGCTGTCGCACGAGTACGTGCTGTTCGCCAGCCGCTACAAACCGGACTACGCGGAGATGAAGCGGACCTCGTACAACAGCATCCGCTACGCCTTCCTGTCGGTGGCAGAAAAACAACGTCTGACCCGCCAGCTGGACGAGCGCTTCGCCGCTTTCGAAGCGAAGATTGCCGCCCTGGCAAAGGCGCAGGCCGCAGCAAAGTAAGCCTGTGTACAAGGCGCTTCGCAGCCACTGCGGAGCGCCTTCAAGTCATCTTGAACGAGTGACTTCTTGACACTCGATTAGCAATAATTCATCTTTTGTGGCCTTCCTGCTACAAAAAATCCTCTTCCTTCCTCGGTTTGGCGAAATTCTTATTAAAAAAATTTCGCCTAGGAATGCCGCCTTTATAATCCCGCCTTGTCATTTTGCTGGGTATCAAGCCGAGTCTGTGGCGTAGCAACAACGTGCTGGTCCGTATTTATACGACAAACGTATGAATGTCGAAGCCAAAACGAATTTGCCGGTTTGTTAACGGTCATGCATATTGGAGTTTGATTTCCAAAAGGCATTCCTCGTTTGACGGGCACCCGCGTGAAGAAAACCGGGGTGTAACTTCGTTGAAATACTTGCACGTTAGACTTGCCGCCGCCAGCCGGCAGGACCGCCGGCGCATCACGCAGCAAAAAAGAGATTGCAGTAAACGTAAGAGAGGGCAACCGTCGGCTGCCCGTTATAACTATTAGTTCTTTTTGGGGTTATCAATGATCACTCAACAACAGATCCGGCTCACCAAACTGGCGCTGGCTTTGTCGGTTGCATTGGCTGCTACGCCGGCCTTCGCACAGAACACCACCTCGGCCATCGGTGGCCGTATCTCGGCCGCTGACGGCAAGCCTGCAGTCGGCGCCCAGGTGCAGATTGTTCACACCGAGTCCGGTTCTGTCAGCAATGTCACGACCGACGCAGAAGGCCGTTACGTTGCACGTGGCCTGCGTGTCGGCGGTCCTTACACGATCATCATCACCAAGGATGGCGTCACCGAGCGCCGCGAAGGCGTGTTCGTCGACCTGGCTGAAACCGCCGCCATCGACGCGACCCTGGGCCAGCAGATGCAGACCGTTACCGTGACCGGTTCGGCAGCCCGCTCGGAAATCTTCTCGAACCAGTCGATGGGTTCGGTCACCGCGATCTCGCGCGCCGACCTCGAAACCCAGGCATCGATCAACCGCAACCTGCAGGACTTCGCGCGTCTCGATCCGCGCGTCTCGCAGACCGACAAGGACCGCGGCGAAATGTCCGTGGCCGGCCAGAACTCGCGCTACAACTCGATGACCATCGACGGCGTGGCCGTGAACGACACCTTCGGCCTGGAAGCCAACGGCAGCCCGACCGCCCGCCAGCCGATCTCGATGGAAGCGATCGCTTCGGTGCAGGTGAACGTCGCCAACTACGACGTGACCCAGCGCGGCTACACCGGCGCCAACGTCAACGCCGTCACCAAGTCGGGTACCAACGTGTACCACGGCGGCGCCTACTACGTGACCCGCGACGACCGCCTGGTCGGCAAGCGCTACAACCGCTCCACCGACGCCTACACCGACGCGCCGGACTTCAAGGACAACACCAAGGGCCTGTGGGTCAGCGGCCCGCTCATTCAGGACAAGCTGTTCTTCTTCGCCCTGGCTGAAAACTACGAGAGCAGCCGCAGCGGTCCGGAATTCGGCGCCATCGGCAGCGGCACCGGCACCACCGTCGGCATCAGCCCGAACCAGATCAACCGCATCAAGGACATCGCCCAGAACCGCTACGGCTTCGACATCGGCAGCACCGAAGTGCCGGCCGGTACCAAGATGAAGTCGGAAGAGCGCATGATCAAGTTCGACTGGAACATCAACGACAACCACCGCGCCAACCTGCGTTACTCGAAGACCTCGCAGAACGAACCGATCTTCCCGGGCTTCTCGCAGAGCGGCGTCGCCCTGAGCTCGCAGTTCTACAACCAGGACAAGACCATCGAAACCCTGGTCGGCCAGGTGTTCTCGGACTGGACCGAGAACCTCTCGACCGAATTCAAGATCTCGCAGCGCGACTATGACTCGCAGCCGATCAACAACGCCACGCTGCCGACCATGTCGTTCCAGTTCAGCGGCCCGCTGCCGTCGGATGCCCCGAGCGGCACCCGCACCGGCAACCGCTTCCTGAACACCGGTACCGAAAGCAGCCGCCACAACAACGTGCTGGGTACCAAGACCCTGGACGTGTACGCCGGCGCCAACTACCTGTGGGGCGACCACGAATTCAAGGTCGGCGCCGACTACACCCAGAACAAGGTGTACAACGCCTTCCTGCAGAACGTGTTCGGCAACTACACCTTCGCCTGCGACAACAACTTCACCTATGCGAACGTGCCGGGCACGAGCGCCGCTGGCACGCTCAACTGCTCGACCGCGACCGCATCCCAGATCGATGCTGCGATCTACGAGAACTTCTCGCGCGGCCGTCCGACCTCGTACACCGTGCAGCTGCCGGTGCCGGGTGGTTCGCTGAGCAACGCGATCGCCCAGTTCAAGATGAAGAACACCGGTCTGTTCCTGCAGGATAACTGGACCGTCAACAACAACCTGACGATCAGCGCCGGCGTGCGCGTCGACGTGACCGGCGTCGACGGCAACCCGCTGCGCAACGCCAACGTCGCCCAGGCGCCGGTGGCCGGCAATGCCGCGACCTTCACCCGCCAGACCGGCGGCTTCAGCGTCGACAACACCCGCACCTTCGACGGCAACAAGCTGTGGCAGCCACGCGTCGGCTTCAACTACAAGATCGACGCGGCACGTCCGACCCAGCTGCGCGGCGGTGTCGGCCTGTTCCAGGGCGCGGCGGCGACCGTGTGGATGTCGAACCCGTTCTCGAACCCGGGCGTCGCTACCCGCAGCATCACCTGCTCGGGCTCGGGCGCGACCCGCTGCCCGAACACCGACGGCCTGTTCACCCCGGACGTGAACGCCCAGCGTACCGTGGCCGGCTCGACCCCGGCGGTCAACGTCGACATCCTGTCGCCGAGCCTGCGCCAGCCGTCGATCTGGAAAGCCAACCTGGCATTCGAGCATGAGCTGCCGGTCGGCGGCCTGGTGTTCGGCGCCGAGCTGCTGGCGACCGAGAACAAGGATGCGATCTTCTACCAGCACCTGAACCTGGGCGCGCCGACCCGCATCGGCAAGGACGGCCGTGAGCTGTACTACAACGCCAACGGCCTGAGCGCGAACTGCTACACCTTCACCAACAACGCGGCAGGCGCGGCAACCGGCTGCCAGAACACGGCCAAGGCCCTGTCGAACCTGAGCTACGACCGCGTGCTGCTGGCCCAGCGCACCGGCAAGGGCGACGCCCAGCTGGTGACCTTCTCGCTGACGAGCCCGACCCGCAAGGGCTTCGGCTGGTCGGTGGCCTACACCCACACCAACGCGACCGAAGTCTCGCCGCTGACCTCGTCGACCTCGAACTCGAGCTGGTCGGGCCGTTCGGTGTTCAACCCGAACGAAGAAGTCGCCGCCAACTCGTCGTACCTGGTGAAAGAGCGTATCAACGCCCGCCTGTCGTGGGAGAAGCGCTTCTTCGGCGACTACCGCACCCGCCTCGGCGTCTTCTATGAAGGCCGCGAAGGCAAGCCGTACAGCTGGACCATCAACAACGACCTGAACGGCGACGGCCTGGCCGGCAACGACCTGATGTACATCCCGTCGAAAGAAGGTTCGGGCGAAGTCGTGTTCTTCGGCGACACCGCGACCAACAAGAGCAACGAAGCGCGCTTCTGGTCGGTCGTCAACGCCAACGAAGTGCTGCGCAACGCCAAGGGCGGCGTGGTCGGCCGTAACAGCGACTTCTCGCCGTGGACCAACAGCTTCGACGTGAAGATCACCCAGGAACTGCCGGGCTTCTTCAAGAAGCACAAGGCCAGCTTCGCACTCGACATCCTCAACTTCGGCAACCTGCTGAACAAGAAGTGGGGCCGTATCGAGGAAGTGGGCTTCCAGTCGGCCGGCGCGCAGGCGCGCAGCTTCGTGGACTACCTCGGCCTGGATGCACAGGGCCGCTACGTCTACGGCGTGCGTAACAACGTCGAAGACCTGGACGTCCGCCAGGCCAAGGGCGAGTCGCAGTGGGCCATCCAGGCGACCTTCAAGTACGAGTTCTGATCTCGACTTGATGGCATCCCTGTGATGTGAGAACGGCCGGTGGCGACACCGGCCGTTTTTTATTGGGTGAAGGCTGCGTATTTCGCCCCAGCGACCGCCCCGTAAAGATGGCGGGCGGGCGCAAGCCCATGTGATAATGCGGAGGGCATAGCTCGCCTCCCTCCTTGATCGAGAACACTCCATGACCGTTTCCCTGCGTGCTCCGGCACCACTCTCGCGCGCCGCATTGGCCGTCGCCGTTTCCCTGACCCTGGCCGGCTGCGCCACCACCGCCAGCCGTGAACCGGTCAGCATCAACCTGATCGCCATGAACGACTTCCATGGCAACCTCGAGCCTAGCCGCTATGTCCCGACCAATCCGGACGGCAGCAAGGCGCCCGCCATCCGCGCCGGCGGCGTCGAGGCCGTGGCCGCCGCGCTGCAGGCCTGGCGCAAGGAAGACAAGGACCTGCTGTTCGTCTCCGCGGGCGACCTGGTGGGCGCCAGCCCGGCCATGTCCTCGCTGTGGGCCGACGAGCCGACCATCGAGGCGATGAACATGCTGAACCTGCGCGTCTCCGCGGTCGGCAACCACGAATTCGACGCCGGCCGCAAGGAACTGCTGCGCCAGCAGAACGGCGGCTGCGATTCGCCGCGTCCGGCCAAGGCCTGCCAGATGGCGCCGAACTACGGTGGCGCCAAGTTCACCTACCTGGCCGGCAACGTGGTCGACAAGGCTACCGGCAAGCCCTTCATCCCGGCCTTCAGGATCATCGAGACCAAGGGCATCAAGGTCGGCCTGGTCGGCGTGGTGCTGCAGGACACCCGCTCGGTCGTGATGGCCTCGGGCATCGCGGGACTGGAGTTCGGCGACGAGGCCGCGGCGATCAACCGCGCCATTCCCGACATGCGCCGCCAGGGCGCCGACGTGATCGTGGCCCTGGTGCACCAGGGCGGCCGCACCCCCGAAAATCCGCTGACGCCCGGCTGCACCCAGCTGAACGGGCCGATCGTCGACATCGTCAAGCAGCTCGATCCGGCGATCCGCCTGGTCATCACCGGCCATACCCACGAGGGCTACCTGTGCAAGGTCGACGGCCGCACCGTGACCCAGGCCTCGTCCTACGGCCACCTCCTGACCCGCATCGCCATGAAGGTGGAGAAGGGCGTCGGCCAGGTGGGCGAGGTCCAGGTCGAGAACGTCCTGATGAAGGGCGGCGCCTTCCCGGCCGACGAGAAGATGGCCGCCTTCATGGCCAAGGTGAAGGACAGCAGCCGCGCCGCCCTGATGCGCCCGGTGGCGCGCCTGGCGACGGCGCCGGTGCTGCGCAAGCAGAACGCAGCCGGCGAAGCGCCGCTCGGCAACCTGATCGCGGACGCGGTGCTGGCCGCCACCCGCAATGTCGGCGCCCGCATCGGCTTCATGAACGAAGGGGGCATCCGCAAGGACCTGGAAGCCGGGGAAGGCAACGTGGCCGCCTTCGGCCAGGTCCAGGCCGTGCTCCCGTTCGGGAATACCCTGGTGGTGATGGACCTGACCGGCGCCCAGATCCGCGCGCTGCTCGAGCGCCAGTGGAACAAGGACGGTTCGATGGGCTCGATGCTGCAGGTGTCGAACGGCTTCAGCTATACCTGGGACGAGAAGCGTCCGGTCGGCAGCCGCGTGACGGCCATCAGCCTGGACGGCAAGCCGCTCGAAGACGGCCAGCGCTACCGCATCGTCGCCAACAACTTCCTGGCCGAAGGCGGCGACAACTATCCGGAATTCGGCAAGGGCACCAACCGCCTCGAGACCGGCTTGCTCGACCTCGACGCTTTCGCCGACTACCTGCGCGAGACCGAGGGGCAGGGTGCCGCCCTCGCTCCAAGCGCGCCGCGCATCGTCAAGGCTCAGTAAGCCGACCGTTTCAACCAAGGATGACCATGAAAAAACTAGCCTGCGTACTGGCGCTCACCACCGCTTTTGCCTCCTTTGACGCCGCGGCCTGGGGCCGCGACGGCCACAAGGCCATCGGCGCCATCGCCGACAAGCTGCTCAAGGGCAGCAGGGCGCAAAAGGAAATCGCCCTGCTGCTCAAACCCGGCGAATCGCTCGAACTGATCGCCAACTGGGCCGACTGCGTCAAGGGCACCTATTGCGGCGAGCAGACTCCGGAGATGATCGAGTACGTCAACGCCAATCCGCAGCACGACAAGTACCACTACACCAACGTGCCCTTCCAGCACGACCACTACGACGACCATGGCGTGGGCAGGACCGGCGTCGACATCGTGCAGACCCTGCGCCAGTGCATCGCGGTCCTGCAGGGCAAGACCGATCCTGAGCTGAACCCGCACAAGTTCACCAAGCGCCAGGCGCTGATCCTGCTGGCCCACTTCGCCGGCGACATCCACCAGCCGCTGCACGTGGGCGCGGCCTATGTCGGCAAGGACGGCAAGTTCGTCGCCCCGAACACCCAGGAAGAAGTCAACGAGACCGTCATCTTCGATACGCGCGGCAGCAACAACCTGCTGCTGGACGACGCCAGGCTGGCCGAACTGGCGGCGCGCGTGATCCCGGCGGGCGAACCCGTACCGGTGAAGGAAGGCGTGCCGAAGTCCTTGACGCGGCCCTTCCACTCGTACTGGGACAGCACCACGGTCGACTACGCGTTCCGCCGCCTGCAGACGAAAACACCGGCGCAGTTCGCGGACAAGGTCGTCAGCGGCAAGACGCAGCTGCCGCTGATCGAAGGCGATCCGATCACCGTGCCTTACGCCTGGGCCAACCACTCGCTGTTCGTGGCCAAGGAAGCCTTCAGGGAAGTCACGCCCGGCAAGCTGACGCCGCAGACCAGCAAGAAGGGCGAGACCTACTACACCTTCGCCCTGGAAGTGCCGGCCAACTACCCGGTGCCGAGCTCGGAAATCGCCAAGCAGCAGTTGATCCGGGGCGGCTATAACCTGGCGGCGCTGCTGCAGGCAATTTATCCGGAAAAAGGCTGATCGACGGCTGCAGGATAGATCAGCAGCAGACATCATCATGGGCGCCACTGGCGCCCATGATGTTTTTGGATGCGCGCGCTCGTCGCCGCTGCGGTCTTGGCATAGAATCCGTTCTCCCGGATCTTATCGAAAAGCCATGACCAACCTTATCAAGGCCGCCTGCGCCGCCTGTTGCATCCTCCCCCTGGCTGCCTACGCCCAGCCCGCGGACGAACGCAATCTCCCCTTGTGGGAAATCGGCCTCGGTGCCGCCGCCCTGTCCACGCCTTCCTATCCGGCCTCAAGCGGACGCGAAACGCGGGTGCTGGTCGTGCCGAGCGTGATCTACCGTGGCGAGATCCTGCGCGCCGACCGATCCGGCATCAATGCGCGCCTGTTCAGCTCCGACTGGGCCGAGCTCGACTTCGGCTTCGCCGGCGCCTTGCCGTCGGACTCGGACGACGTGGACGAACGCGCGGGGATGCCCGACCTCGGCCCGCTGGTGGAAGTCGGTCCACGCCTGAAGCTGCGCCTGGCGGACCTGGGCAACAACCGGCGCCTGCGCCTGGAGCTGCCGCTGCGCGCCGTGATCGAGGCGCGCGGCGGGCTGCATGGCCGCGGCGCTACTTTCGAGCCGCGCCTGGCCTACGAGATGGCGGGCGAGCGCAGGGCCTGGACGTTTGAAGCCAATGTGTCGGCGGTGCTGGGGGACCGCAGGATCAACCGCCACTTCTACGAAGTCGCGCCGCAGTATGCGACCGCCACGCGGCCGGTGTATGCCGCCGACTCCGGCCTGCTGCTGACGCGCCTCGGCCTGTTCGGTTCGCGCTACGTCAACGAGGACGTACGCCTGTTCGGCTACCTGCGTTTCGAGAGCTACAAGGGGACGGCGAACCGCGACAGTCCACTGCACGTGAAGGACAGCGGCGTATCGGGCGGGGTGGGGGTGTTGTGGACCTTCAAGCGTTCCGCGGCGCGGGCGCGCGGGGCGGAAACGGTCGATCCGAGCATGTAAGGAAAAATGCCGTGCGGGGCCGCACGGCATGGGTGATACCCGGGCGGCAAGGCCGGTCCGGGCAATGCTGCAATTACTTGGAAGCGTCCTTGCCGTCCTTGTGCTTGGACTTCTTGTCGTGCTTGTCCTGCTTGGCGTCAGCCTTGTCGGTCTTGTCGGCGGTCGATGCCGACGCCGGAGTCGCCGGGGTGGCAGGCGTTGCCGGAGTGGCCGGCGAAGCGGCGGTGGCAGCGGTGGTGCCGGTGCCGCCGGCGGTGGCCGACGAGTCGGTGGTGGCCGAGGTTTCGGTTGCCGGGGTGGTCGGCATTGCCGGAGTGGCGGCGGTTGCCGGGGTTGCCGGAGTAGCCGGGGTTGCTGGGGTGGTGGTCTGGGCGTAGGCCGAGGCAGCGGACAGAGCGACGATCAGGGTAGCAATGGTCTTCTTCATTGGGTAAATCCTTTCTGGTTCGGTTCTGGCGTACGTTTATCGTGTCACCTAGGCATCTAACGGGCCGCCGCTGAGCCCTGTTGACGAGGCTTACAAAGCCTTACGGTAGTCACATTTGCTAACAAACTGTGCAACAAGCGGTGATTCAGCGCAAAAAAATGGCCTGCAGAAATGCAGGCCATTCTTGTTGCGTGCGAAGCGGTCAGCGTGACTTGACGAAAGGCCTGCCCAGCGCTTTCGGGGCCACCGACTTGGCCATCAGGCCGGCCAGCACCACCACGGTCAGCACATACGGGATCATCTGGATCAGTGCGCCCGGGATACGGCCCACCACCGGCAGGTCCACGCCTTCCATCTGCACCTGCAGCGCGCCGAAGAAGCCGAACATCAGGCAGCCCAGCACCGTGTGCAGCGGGCGCCAGTTACCGAACACCATGGCGGTCAGCGCCAGGTAGCCGGCGCCGGCCGACATGTCGCGCAAGAAGAAACCGCTCTGGACGATCGACAGGTAGGCGCCTGAGAAGGAGCACAGCACGCCGGCGATCAGCATGGCGCTGTAGCGGGTCTTCTGCACCGAGATGCCGGCGGCGTCGGCCGCATGCGGGTTTTCGCCGCAGGCGCGCAGGCGCAGGCCGAAGCGGCTGTGGTAGAGCACCCAGTGCACCACCGGCAGCAGCAGGAAGGCGAGGTAGACCAGCACGGTGTGACCGCCGATCACGCTGCCGTACAGCCAGCCGATGAAGGGGATGTCGGCCAGGGCCGCGGTGCCCGGCAGGACGATGTCGCTCAGGCGCGCTTCGCCCAGGTCCGGCGTGCGGCCGCCTTGCTGGAAGAAGTACTGGGCCACGACAAAGGTCAGGCCGGTCATGGCGATGTTGATCGCCATGCCGGCGACCAGCTGGTTGCCCTTCTGGGTGATCGACACGAAGGCCTGCACCATGGCCAGCATCACGGAGGCCACGATGCCGGCGGCGATGCCGATCCACGGATCCTGGTAGGTATAGGCGACGCCGGCCGAGACGAAGGCCGAGGCGAGGATCTTGCCCTCGAGGCCGAGGTCGATCACGCCGCTGCGCTCGGCGAACAGGCCGGCCATGGCCGCGAAAATCAGGACCGGCGCATTGCGGATCATCGTGACGACGATGCTGGCGAGTTGGAAGTCGTCCATGGCTTATTGACCTTTACGAGCATTGATCAGTTTGAGGACCGCCGGCGCGTACAGGTTCTCCATCGCGCCGCAGAACAGGATGATCAGTCCCTGGATGAAAATGAAGGTCTCCTGCGGGATGTTCGGCTTTTCCAGCGAGAGGTCGAAACCGCCCTGGATCAGCGCGCCGAACAGGACCGACGACAGGAAGATGCCCACCGGGTGCTGGCGGCCCATCAGGGCGATCGCGATGCCGATGAAGCCGGCGCCGGCCGGGAAGTTCAGGCTCAGGTAGTGCGTCGAGCCCAGGATCGAGTTGACGGCCGCCAGGCCCGCCAGGGCGCCCGAGATCAGCATCGCGACGATGATCATGCGGCTGATGCGCACGCCGGCGTAGTGGGCGGCGTGCTGGTTCAGGCCCGTGGCCTGCAGCTTGTAGCCCCACGAGGAACGCGACATCACGATGCCGTACACCGCCAGCGCGACCAGCGCCAGGAAGAAGGAGATGTTCAGCGGGGTGTCGCCCAGGACCGGGAACCAGTCGACCAGGCGCGGCATCCACGAGGCTTCGCTGAAGACGCGGCTGGCCGGGTTCTGGTCGCCCTCGGGGATGAGGTACTTCACGATGATGAAGTTCATCAGGCTGGCGGCGATGAAGTTGAACATGATGGTCGTGACCACCACGTGGCTGCCGCGCTTGGCCTGCAGGTAGCCGGGCAGGAAGGCCCAGCCGGCGCCGAACACGGCGCTGGCAAGCATTGCCAGCGGGATCAGGAGCCAGGGCGACAGCGAGGCATCGAAGGCGAGCATGGCCAGGGTCAGGCCCAGGCCGCCCAGGTACATCTGGCCTTCGGCGCCGATGTTGAACAGGCCGGCCTTCATCGCCACCGAGACCGCCAGGCCGGTGAACACGAAGGTGGAGGCGTAGAACAGGGTGTAGCTCAGGCCTTCCGGATTGATGACGGCGCTGTTGATCAGGATCTGCAGCGATTCGACCGGGCTTTCGCCCAGCAGGTGGATCACCAGCGCGGCCACCAGCAGTGCGGAGAGCAGGTTCAGGATGGGCAGGACGAAGCCCGATGCCCAGCGTGGGAGTTCAGTCGTTTTCATATCAGTGCTTGTGCATCCCGCCCATCAAGAGGCCAATGCGGGTGGTATCGAATTCGTCGATGTTCAGCTCACCGGTGACGCGGCCGCTCGAGACGACCACGATGCGGTCGGCCAGCGCGCGCACTTCTTCCAGCTCGGTCGACACCAGGAGGATCGCCACGCCTTCGTCGCGCAGGCGCAGCAGCTGGGTGTGGATGCTTTCGATGGTGCCGATGTCGACGCCGCGGGTGGGCTGGCCGACCAGCATCAGCTTGGGTGCGGCCGACACTTCGCGTGCGATCACGACCTTCTGCTGGTTGCCGCCCGAGAGTAGGCCGATGCGCAGGTCTGGATTCTTGGGGCGCACGTCGAAGGCCTCGAGCAGGTGCGCGCAGCGCTTGGCGATGGCGTCGAAGTCGAACAGGCCCAGCTTGTTCTTGACGCGGTCCTGGTAGCCGAACACCGTGTTCTGCATGACCGAGAAATCCTTGATGACGCCGTCGCGCAGACGGTCTTCCGGCACGTGGCCGATGCCCAGATCGCGGAAGGTGGCGGGCAGGCCGTCCGCGTTGGAGCGGCCGGCATAGGGCAGTTCCTTGCCGAGAAACTCGACTTTACCGGAGCTCGGCAGGCGCATGCCCGACAGGATTTCCATCAGCTCGCTCTGGCCGTTGCCCGACACGCCGGCAATCGCCACGATCTCGCCGGCGCGCACCGTGAGGTCGATGTCGGATAGCAGCTTGACCTTGTTCTTGTCTTCCAGCTGCAGGCCGCTGACCTGCAGCACCGGTGCGCCCGGCTGATACGGTTTGCGCGGCAGGTTGCCTTCGATCGGGCGGCCGACCATCATGTTGGCCAGCTGTTCTTTTGACGTGTCGCGGGTGGCGACGGCGCCGGCCACGCGGCCCGCGCGCATCACGGTCACCTGGTCGGTGATCTCCATGATCTCGCCCAGCTTGTGGGTGATCAGGATGATGGTCTTGCCCTGTTCCTTGAACAGCCGCAGGATCTCGAACAGCGAGGCGGTTTCCTGGGCGGTGAGGACGGCGGTCGGCTCGTCCAGGATCAGGATCTCGGCGCTGCGGTAGATCTGCTTGAGGATCTCGACGCGCTGCTGGGCGCCCACCGACAGGTCGTGGATGGTGGCCAGCGGGTCGACGTCGAGGCGGTACTTGGCGCAGATCTCGCGCAATTTCGCCTCGGTTTCCTTGCGCTTGGCAGCCAGCTTGAATCCGCCCTCGGTGCCCAGCATGACGTTGTCGAGCACGGTCATGTTCTCGACCAGCATGAAGTGCTGGTGCACCATGCCGATGCCCAGGTCGATCGCCTCGAGGGACGAGCGGATCTGGCGCTCCTGGCCGTTGATCACGAGCTGGCCGCTGTCGGCATGGTAGTAGCCGTACAGGATGCTCATGAGGGTGGACTTGCCCGCGCCATTCTCGCCGATCACGCCGTGGATCGAGCCTTTGGCGATCGAGAAGCTGACGTCAGCGTTCGCCTGCACGGCCCCGAAGGCCTTGCTAATGTTGCGAAATTCTACGGCTGGCTGCATTGCGATCAGTACTTATAAGAGTGGATGCTTCATTCATTCAAAAGCGCGCCGGGCCGGGATGACCGGCGCGGCGCGCTTCAGAATGGGATAGGTGAATCAGACCGGGCAGCTGCCGGCGGTACGGTAGTCGATGACCTTGATCTTGCCGTTGATGATGTCGGTGCGCACGGCGTTCACGCGCTTTTCCATCTCCGGCGAGACGACCTTGCGGTTGTCCTTGTCCAGGACCCAGTCCACGCCGCCTTCCTTCAGGCCCTTGTAGGTGACGCCCGGCTTCCAGGTGCCGTTCTTCACGGCCATGAAGGAGTCATAGACGGCGACGTCCACGCGCTTGACCATCGAGGTCAGCATGGTGCCCGGATGCAGGTAGTTCTGGTTCGAGTCGACGCCGATCGCCAGCTTGCCCTTGGTCTTGGCCATCTGCAGGGCGCCCATGCCGCTGCCGCCGGCCACCGCGAACACCACGTCGGCGCCGCGGTCGAACTGCGCGCGCGCTAGCTCGCCGCCCTTGGCCGGATCGTTCCAGGCCGCGGCGGTGGTGCCGACCATGTTCTGCATGATCTCGACTTTCGGGAACTGCGCTTTCGCGCCCTGGGTGTAGCCGCAGGCGAAGGCGCGGATCAGCGGGATGTCCATGCCGCCGACGAAGCCCAGTTTCTTCGATTTGGAAGCCATGGCGGCGGCGACGCCGACCAGGTAGGAGCCTTCCTGTTCCTTGAACATCACCGAGTTGATGTTGTTACCCTGCGCGATGCTGTCGATCAGCACGAAGCGCACGTTCGGGAATTCCTTGGCGACCTTCTGGACCGCCTGGGTCTGCGAGAAGCCGATCGCCGCGATCAGGTCGACCTTCTTGCGCGCGAGGCCGCGCATCACCTGCTCGGCCTGGGTATCGCTGTTGGCCTGCACTTCGAAGACCTTGATGCCGGTTTCCTTCGTAAAGCGCTGCAGGCCTTCGAAAGCCGACTGGTTGAACGATTTGTCGAACTTGCCGCCCGCATCGTAGACCATGCCGAGCTTCGGCGCGGCGGGCGCTGCAGCCGCGACGCCTGCGCTGCCGGCGACGCACAGCGCCGCAATGGTCATGGTGAGTTGCTTGAGTTTCATGAATGAGGCTCCTGGGAATTTCGATATTGTACCCGGCCCAACAGTGAGACAGGAACGGGCTGCGCAAGCTGCATCGTCAATGGCGGTGGGGAGCCGGACAATGCGAAGCGCATTGTGTCAGCCGCACGGCGCCCGTGTGGTTACGATTTGTATCGCGGTAGTGTTTCTCTCGACAGTGCTTGATACCTGTAGCTCATCTGCAACATCAATACGGCTACAAGGACAGGCCTGGAGCCGAAACCAGCCCGCAACGCCGCGCAATGAAGGGAAATCCGGGTGTACGCAGCTCAGCCTGTCAAATATGCATCAAACGACATATTGATGACAAATACGATTTTACTTGGCAATTTATTCCAAGGAAATATAACTGCTGACAATATTCAGCAATTATTTTGCTATGGCGCTCATCGTGTCGACGGCCAGCGCCGGCTTGGGGCCGACTTCCTTGCCGACTTCGATCTGGGGCTTTGCCGCCTCCGAAGCGCTCGGTTCGGCGGCCGGCAGCTGGGGAGGGGTGGCCGGCTTGGCGAACTGGCGCGTGAGGAAGCTGGCGATCAGGGCCTGGGTCGCTTCCAGGTAGGGGATGTTCATGTGGTCCGAGCCGGGCACGGTGTCGTCGCCCACCAGCGTGGCCAGCTTGCCCACCAGCTGGTCGGTATGCGAGTGCGGCACCACGTCGTCGTCGGCAGCGCGCAGGATATAGGTCGGCGCCTTGAGCGAGGGCGCGTACTTGATCGACTCGAAGCGGTGGCGCAGCATGTACTCGATCGGCATCACGCGGAAGCGCCGCTTGGCGATGGCGAGGATGGAATCGTAGGGCGTGATCAGGACCACCGAGTGCACCGGGCGCTGCTTCGCCACCTGCACCGCCACGCCCGAACCGAGGCTGCGGCCGACCAGGGCGATGCGCGCGGCGTCCACCTGGCCGAGTTCGGCGAGCCAGTCGAACAGGGTGCAGCCGTCGTCGATCATGTGGATCTCGGCCGGCACGCCATGCGACTGGCCGTAGCCGCGGTAGTTCATGGCCAGCACGGTCATGCCGGGGAACAGCTTGCCGGCGTCGCGCGCGACCCAGGACACTTCCTCGGAGCGGCCGCCGAAATACATCACCGCGGGACGCGGACCCGGAACGAGGGGAGTGAGGAGCCAGCCGCACAGGCGGGTGCCGTCCTTGGCGCGCAGGACGACAGGGCGGGTGCGGTGCCCGCTGCTGCGCGGGCTTTCGCATTCGGGGGTGATGCAGGGATTGAACACCAGGCGGCGCTGGTTGGCCGCGACCGCGGCGGTCAGGGTCAGCCACAAAAAGCTGGCAAACCCCGTGATCCCCGCCGCCATTTTCTTTGAAGTGTCCATGGTTCCAGTCTACGCCTGCCGCAGGAACTTGTTCTGTGCGGCACTTCGCTAAGTGGAACGCGATATGAATGCGTAGCGGAACAGTTGGCTTATTACAACAACAAGCTGGGAGGGCCCCGAGGGGCCCCGCGCCTCATTCCGGTGCGTGCAGCGAGGAAGGGCCGGCGGCGACGTATTGCTCGACGTCGGGCGCGCGATGGTCGATGCGCACGTCCTGCCCGTCGGCGTGCACGCCGGCTTCGGCATGCTCGCCAGATTCGCTATTGCTACCCATGCGCCTGCCCAGGTATTCGGAGGCCAGCACGCCGGCGGCCGACAGGGCTGTCAGGGCCAGCGAGCCGCCCCGGGCATGGCTGCCCTGGCGGCGCAGCACCAGGTTGGCCGCGCCCACCAGCAGGGCCGCGCCGGTGAGGGCCGCATGCAGCTGGCCTTCGCGCTTGGCTTCGCCCTGCGGCTTGTCGGCCACGTAATCCGCCACGCCGGCGGCGCCGGCCGCCAGGCCACCCACGATGCCGGCCCCCATGCTCAGGTAGGAGGCCTTGGCGTAGTCTTCGTCGCCGGTGGCGCTGTGCATGGCGTCGAGGATGAAGCCGAAGGGAATGAGGATGCTTGGGGCCGCGCCCAGGATCGAGTGCAGAGGTTGGCCGGCAATGGTGATCTTGTTCATGGCGTGCTCCTGGCGTTGGTTGCTGTCCCGTCAAGTGTGGCATAGCGGCGGGGAGCGGCACGCACGGTTGGGGATGGCCGGATGTTCGAGTAAGATCGATCATTCCGGCCCACGCGCCGCCTTATCATCGGAGACCTTGTGCACTACCTGCTCATGTATGACCTCGCCCCCGACTATCTCGAGCGCCGCGCCGAATTCCGCGACGAACATCTGAAGCTGGCCTGGGAAGCGCAGCGGCGTGGCGAGCTGGTGCTTGCCGGCGCGCTGGACAATCCCGCCGACCGCGCGGTGCTGATGTTCAGCTGCGACAGCCCGCAAACGGCCCAGCTGTTCGCCGCCCGGGACCCCTACGTGACTCACGGCCTGGTGCGCGCCTTCCACGTGCGCCAGTGGAACACCGTGATCGGCGACGACGCCTTCACCCCTGTCCACCCTGGCTAAAAAATTGGCGCTGTCAGCGTTAGCTATGGATGACTCCGAACACGAGTCGCAGTAATTGCTCTGCCGTGGTGATCCGCCCGCCATCCAGCGCCCGGCGCCAGCCCAGGTAGTTCGGCAAGTAGCGCGAAGCTACGCCGCGGAAGCGGCTCAACCATTGCCGGAAGCGCTGGTGGTAGGCATTCACATTTTGCACATGAATGGCACCGGCAAGGCCGCGGCGTACCCGGACTCCCGCACGCAGGTTCACCGCCTGGTGCGCAATGCCATGCTTGCGGGCGAAACTGCGGTAGGCCGCATGGGCGTCGCTGACCAGCAGCACCTGCCGGTCGAGCCTGGGCAGCAGATGCCGCTCCAGCTGCGCCGCCGTCAAGGCGCCACGGCCGACCACGGCATCGACGGTCTGGCCACTGCGGTCGCGCGCGACAAGAATGCAGTCGAGTTCGCGTGAAATGCCGCGCCTGCTGGCGCGGCCGCCACGCCGGCGTGCTGGCCGGTCCAGCTTGCGCGCGCCTTTTTGCGACTCCAGCATGAACATTTCGTCAGCCTCGGCAATGCCGCCCAGGCGCCTCGGCTGGTCGTGCCTGGGGCGCTCCAGGAAGCGGTGACGCCAGCGAAAGGCGGTGTTGCGGTGCACGCCGACCTCGCTGGCGGCAGCGCGTACCGACTTCGAGTCGAGCACGGTGCCCAGGTAATCGAGCCATTTTTCACGCAGTCGCAGCCGCGCCAGCGGCGTGCCGCTCAGGTCGTTATAGGTGCGGCCGCAGGCGCGGCAGCGGTAGCGCTGCAGGCCGTTCGCTTGTCCATGCTGGTAGTAAGCTTCGCAGGCGCAGCTCGGGCAGCGGCGCTGCGTGGCGCCGATCTGGCCGATAAGGGCGATCACCCGGTCGAGCCCGGCAGCGGGATGCAGAGCGGCCAGCGTTTGAAGGCGCTGGGGCAGGTTCAATGCGGGGAGCTTGGCAAACCACTTCTTGAAATGCGGTGCGAGCATGATCGTTCCCGTCTGTGGTGACAGGCATTCGACCGTCGATGAGCTCAGCAGTTCGGTGCTCATCCATAGTTAAAGAGAACAGCGCCAAAAAATTAGTGCTGGCAACGGCATTGAACAGGTAACATTGCCCGGCTTTCAACTGAGCCGGAGAGTTCATGCACACTGCCGTCAACCTGTGGCCGCTGCTCGGCGTCGCGGTCATCGTCGCCGGGTTCCTGCTGCGCGCGCATCCCGTGCTGGTGGTGGTGGCCGCCTGCGGTGTCACCGGGTTTGCCGCCGCCATGCCGGTTGAGGCCATCCTCGCCTCGCTCGGCAGCGCCTTCGTCAAGACGCGCAACCTGCCGCTGATCCTGCTGCTGCCGCTGGCCGCGATCGGCCTGCTGGAGCGCGCCGGCCTGCGCGAGCGCGCCCAGGCCGCGATCGCCAAGGTGCGCTCGGCCACCGCGGGGCGCCTCCTGATCGTCTACCTGTTCGCGCGCGAAACCTCGGCCGCCGCCGGCCTGACCAGCCTGGGCGGCCAGGCCTCGATGGTGCGTCCGCTGGTGGCGCCAATGGCCGAAGCCGCCGCCGAAACGCGCTATGGCAACCTGCCCGAGCCGCTGCGCCACCGCATCCGCGCCATGTCCGCCGCCACCGACAACGTCGGCCTGTTCTTCGGCGAAGACATTTTTGTCGCCTTCGGCGCGATCGTCCTGATGCAGACCATCCTGAACGCCGAGGGCATCGCGGTCGATCCGCTGCACATGGCGCTGTGGGGCATCCCAACCGCCATCACCGCCTTCATCATCCACGCCTGGAACCTGCGCCGGCTCGATGCGCACGTTCGCCGCACGATGGGCGAGACAGGGGTGAAGGCATGATCACGCTCGAGCTGTTCTACATCGTCGCCGGCCTGCTGTTCCTGGCCGTGGCCGTGATGAACCTGCGCGACCGCAGCAATCCGCGCCGCCATACGACCGCGCTGTTCTGGGGACTGTACGCCTTGCTCTACCTGGCGGGCGAACGTTTGGCCCCGAGCTTTGTCGGCGCCCTGATGATCCTGATGGCGCTGCTGGCGGGCTTCGGGGGCGTCATCGGCGGCAAGCCCGCCGTGGTGCCGGAGGAGCAGCGCCGCGCCTCCAGCGCCCGGCTCGGCAACCGCCTGTTCATCCCGGCGCTGATCCTGCCGCTGGTGACGATGCTGGGGGCCACCGTATTCTCGGATGTGCAGGTGGGCGGCGTGCCGCTGCTCGATCCCAAGCACCTGACCCTGGCCGCCCTGGGCGTCGCGGCGCTGCTGGCGCTGGGCGCGGCCTGCTGGCTGACGCGCGCCACGCCGCTGCAGGGCGTGCGCGAGGCGCGCCGCCTGGTCGATGCGATCAGCTGGGCCTTCGTGCTGCCGCACATGCTGGCCGTGCTCGGCCTGCTGTTCACCGAGGCCGGCGTGGGCAAGGCGGTGGCGCACGTGACGACCTCCTATATCGACATGGATTCGCGCTTCGTCGCGGTGGCGGTGTTCTGCATCGGCATGGCCCTGTTCACGATCGTGATGGGCAACGGCTTCGCCGCCTTCCCGGTGATGGCGGGCGGCGTCGGCATTCCGGTGCTGGTCGGCGTATACGGCGCCAACCCGGCCGTGATGGCGGCAATCGGCATGTTCAGCGCGTATTGCGGTACATTGATGACGCCGATGGCGGCGAACTTCAACATCGTGCCGGCTGCGCTGCTCGACCTGCCCGACAAGAACGCCGTCATCCGGGCCCAGATTCCAACGGCGCTGCCGCTGCTGGTGGCGAACATCTTTCTCTTGTACTTCCTGATGAACCGATGATCAAGACCGTACTGCTTACCGGCTTCGAGCCGTTCAACAAGGCGAACGTCAACCCGGCCTGGGAGGCCGTGCGTGCACTGGATGGGTGGAGCGGCGAGGGCTTTCGCGTCGAAGTGCGCCAGCTGCCCTGCGTCTTCGTCGATGCCAGGGATGCCCTGGCCGCGATGGTGGACGAGCTGCATCCGGACATCGTGATCGCCGTCGGCCAGGCCGGCGGGCGCGCGGAGATGTCGGTGGAGCGGGTGGCGATCAATGTCGACGACGCCTCCATCCTCGACAATGCCGGCCGCCAGCCGGTAGACCGTCCCATCGTCGAGGGCGGGCCGGCCGCCTATTTCAGCACGCTGCCGATCAAGGCGATGGTGGCGGCGATGCGCGAGAAGGGCTTGACGGCGGGCGTGTCGCAGACCGCGGGCACCTTCGTGTGCAACCACGTGTTCTACGGGCTGATGCACCACACGGCCGGCAAGCCGACCCGGGCGGGGTTCATCCACGTGCCCTTCCTGCCCGAACAGGCGGAGGAGCGGCCGGACGATCCGCCCTCGATGGCCCTGGACGACATCATCCTGGGCATCATGACGGCGGTCGACACGGCCGTGCACGTGGAACGCGACGTGGCGCAGGCCGGCGGGGCGACTCACTGAGCCGCCCGCCGGGCTGCGCCACGCACTCCGTCAAGCAATCAAGCGATTAGCGCTTTTCCTGCAGCTTCTCGCCGGCACGTTCCAGGGCCGCGCCGGTCTTGTCGCCCACCTTGTCCGAGGCTTCACGGACTTCGGCAGCGGCTTCCTTGGTTTCCTGCTTGACTTCGGCGCCAGCCTGTTCAATGTTCTCGCCAGCGCGTTCGGCGGCGGCGTCCACGCGTGCTGCTGCGTTTTCGGTCGCGTTCTCGACCTTCTGCGCGGCTTCGCGGGTTTCCTGTGCGGCGTTGGCGGCAGCGTTGTCGACGGCTGCGCCGGCTTCTTGTGCCGGGCCCATGTTCGGGTTGTCGTCGGTTTTCTTGCAGCCGGTGGCCATCACGGCGACAGCCAGCATCAGGGCGGAAATGGTAGCGGTGGTTTTCATGGTGTGCTCCTTGTGAAGAGGTTTAAGTTATTCATCTTTTGACAAGAGTTTGCACGAGAGACTTGTTGAGAACGGTGCGCGAAGTAACGCAGAATAAAGAAAAACTTGCTTCTCAAACAAAATTTATGAAAACCGCTGTTGTAATAAGTTTTGTTGAAAGGCGATTGCCTTGGAGTGTGTGCTTGCGGGATGTTAGGATCGATCAATGGACCGACGAACTGACTACAAGACCGCACTGCTCATCGATTCCGCCATCCACGAGGCGGCCAGCGAAGGGCGCCCGCGTGCCGCCACCGAACTCGCCAAGCTCGGCGTGCCGATGGAAATCACGATGCGCGTGCTGACCCGCCCCGCTGACCGCCGTCACCAGATCGCCTCGCTCAGCACGGTGGCGGTGGAGCTCAAGCGCCAGTAGGCTGTTCCGGGAACAGGATGTTCAGGAAGGCGCGCACCACCGGCGCATCGCCTTCCACCGGGTAAGCAATGTAGAGGTTCGCCGAGGGCGGATCGGTCCGGATCGGCAGGAAGCGCACGCCCGGCCAGCCGATGCGGCTGGTGGTCTGGGGCAGCAGCGCCACGCCCAGGCCCGCGCCCACCATGGCCAGCAGGGTCTGCGGCTCGGCCGCTTCCTGGAAGATGGTCGGCTGGAAGCCGGCATTCACACAGCACTGGATCAGGTAGCGCGGTTCGGCCGACTGGTCCAGGTGCAGGGTCAGCATGGGTTCGTGGGCGATGTCGATCAGTTCGATCGCCTCGTTCTGCGCCAGCGGGTGCTTCTCGTTGATCGCCACGCACACGTTCTCTTGAAAGCACAGGTCCTGGCGCAGGTTGGCCTGCTTCAGCACGTCCCCCTCGATGCGCGGCTCGCGCCAGAAACCGACGTCGATCTGCCTGGCGCGCAGCGCTTCCCACTGGTCGTTCGGGCCCAGTTCGTGGATGGTCCAGGTCACGCGCGGGTACTGGCTCTGGAACTGTTCCAGCAGGGACGGAATCGGCCCCCACATCGCCGAGCCGACGATGCCCACGCGCAGCCGGCCCACTTCGCCGCGGTCGATCTGGCGGATGGTGTCGATCGTCATGCGCATCTTGGCCAGCAGCTCGGCCGCTTCCACCATCAGCGCCTTGCCCGCCACCGTCAGCTCGAAGCTGCGCGTGGTGCGCGTGAACAGGCGCACCCCGAGTTCGCTCTCCAGCTTCATGATCTGCTGGCTCAGCGGCGGCTGCGAGATGTGCAGGCGTTCGGCCGCGCGCGAAAAGCTTTTCTCTTCGGCCACGGCCAGGAAGTAGCGCAGCTGTTTCAGGTCGATCGACATGGCGCGTCGTGGATCAGGCGTTCAAGGCCACGGCCAGGCGTGCGCCGACCAGGGCATTGTGCTTGACCAGGGCGATGTTGGTCGCCAGGCTGCGGCCTTTGGTCAGTTCCTTGATGCGGGCCAGCAAGAAGGGAGTGACGGCCTTGCCCTTGACGCCTTGCGCCTCCGCTTCGCCCAGCGCCTGCCGGATGATGGCGTCGATTTCCTCGCTCGGCATCGCCGCTTCGGCGGGAACCGGGTTGCTGACCACCACGCCGCCCGCCAGGCCGAGCTGCCACTTGGTGCGGATGAAGGCTGCCTGTTCTGCCGGCGTGTCGAGCTGGAAGTCGGCCTTGAAGCCGCTCTCGCGCGTGAAGAAGGCCGGGAAGCCCGGCTGGCCGACGCTCAGCACCGGCACGCCGTGGGTTTCCAGGTATTCCAGGGTCAGGCCGATGTCGAGGATCGACTTCACGCCGGCGCAGACCACGGCCACGCTGGTGTGGGCCAGTTCCTGCAGGTCGGCCGAGATGTCGAAGCTGGTCTCGGCGCCGCGGTGCACGCCGCCGATGCCGCCGGTGACGAACACCTCGATGCCCGCCAGCTGGGCGCAGATCATGGTGGCGGCGACGGTGGTGGCGCCGAGTTTGCCGGTAGAGAGCACATAGGGCAGGTCGCGGCGGCTGACTTTCAGCGCGTCGGGCGAGGCGCCCAGCAGCTCCAGCTGCTCGTCGTTCAGGCCGACGCAGATCCGTTCGTCGATGATGGCGATGGTGGCCGGCACCGCGCCGGCGTCGCGGATGATCTGCTCGACTTCGCGTGCGGTCTGCACGTTCTGCGGGTAGGGCATGCCGTGCGAGATGATGGTCGATTCGAGCGCGACGACGGGCTTGCCGGCGGCGCGCGCGCTTGTTACTTCAGGCGAGAACAGGAGGAAGGATTGCATGGTCAGTCCAATACAGATTCGTTGAGAGTATCCAGGTGGCCCGGTTCGAGCGCAGGGCAGACGGTCTGCTCGCATTCGATGGTCATGGCGGAGAGTTGCAGGCCGCGGCGGCAGGCCAGGCCGAGGTCGGCCTCGCCGCTGTGCAGCGACCAGCAGACGGCGGCGGCGAAGGCGTCGCCCGCACCGGTGACGTCGACGACCTCGACCTGCGAGGCATCGAGGCGCAGCACGCCGCCATCCGAGGTATACATGACGCCGCGTGCGCCGCGTGTGACCACCACGTCCTGCACGCCCTGGGTCTGCAGCTCGCGGCAGGCGGCGCCGATGGCGGCGTCGCTGTCGAGCGGGCGCTTGAGGCGGGTCGCCAGCTCGCCTTCGTTCAGGATCAGGAGGCGCAGGCCGCGCAGCTGCTCCGGCAGGCGCGCCATCTTTGGTTCCGACACCGCCACCAGCACCAGCGACACGCCGTCGCGCGCTGCACCGTCGAGCAGGGCGGCAATGGTGTCGTGGGGGAGGTTGAGGTCGGCCACCAGCAACGCGGCGCTGGCGCATTGTTGCTGGCGAGTGGCGAGGAACTCCGGGCTCAGGCGCTCGTTCAGGGCCATGTCGGCCAGCGCCACGACCATCTCGCCGTCCTGGTCCAGCACCGCGGTATAGGTGCCGCTACTGACGCCGTCGAGGCGCAGGGCGCCGCGGGTGTCGATGCCGACATCCTCGGCGTGGGCGAGCAGGGCGCGGCCGGACGCGTCGTTGCCGACCGCCGTGATCAGGGCCACCGGCGCGCCCAGGCGCGCCAGGTTCTCGGCGATGTTGCGGGCGACGCCGCCGAAGGATTCGTCCTGGCTGGCCGGGTTCGAGGTGCCGAGCGCCAGCTTGGCGGTGCTGCGCAGCTTGCGGTCGAGGTTGGAAGCGCCGATGCACAGGATCGGACGCTGGTCCGGCAGCACGTAGGCACGCCCCAGGATGCGGCGCTCGCGCACCAGGGTGGCGATGTAGTTGGCCACGGCCGAGCGTGACAGCCCGAGCTGGGCCGCCAGGTCCTGTTGCGAGATGAAGGGATTCGCGCGGATCAGCTCGTACAACTGTTCTTTTTTTGGCAGCTCGGTCACGGTGGTGTGTCGATGAGAGTAAACAAATGTTTGTATATACTAGACAAATGTTTGGTCGACGTCAAAGAAAATCGGTTTCTATGTCTGTAGGTCAACAATACACGGAATCATTTATTTTTTAAACCAATAAATCGGCAAGAAAAATGGTATTTGCCATACATATCGCCCCTCATGCATAGTTATAATATTCCGGCTGGTATGTAGCAAACCCTGTTCCAGCCCCTCCTCACGTCTCCCGAATCCGCACACAAGGACTACCATGTTCAGCAATACCCCATTTGAAGCAGCAGAAGTCATCAAGGCCCGCAAACCCGGTTTCGCACCGCGCGCCGCATTGATCCTGGGTTCGGGACTGGGCGTGCTGGCCGAGCAGATGACGGACGCGGTGTCGATCAGCTATGCCGACCTGCCGGGCTTCCCGATCAGCACCGTGCACGGCCACGCGGGCGAGCTGGTGCTCGGTACCCTGGCCGGCGTGCCGGTCGTGTGCATGAAGGGCCGCGGCCACTTCTACGAAGGCTACGGCGCCAACGTCATGACCTCCGCCGTGCGCACCTTCAAGCTGATCGGCTGCGAGATGCTGCTGGTGACGAATGCCGCTGGCTCGCTGCGTCCCGAAGTGGATGCGGGCAGCGTCGTGGTCCTGAACGACCACATCAACCTGCTGCCGGGCAGCCCGATGGCCGGCCCGAACGACGAGCGCTTCGGCCCACGCTTCTTCAGCATGGCCAATGCCTATGACGCCGACCTGCGCGCCATGATCAAGGAAACCGCGGCCGCCAAGGGCATCACCCTGCACGAAGGCGTGTACCTGGCCTGCCCGGGCCCGAACTTCGAGACCGCCGCCGAAATCCGCGCCTTCAAGACGATGGGCGCCGACGTGGTCGGCATGTCGGTGGTGCCGGAAGTGATCTCGGCGCGCCACTGCGGCCTGAAGGTCGCCGGCATCTCGGCCATTACCAACCTGGCCGAGGGATTGACCCCGTTCCCGCTGTCGCACGAGCAGACCCTGAAGTACGCCGCGATCGCGGCCAAGGACCTGGTCACCCTGATCCATTCCTTCATCGAGCGCCTGGGCGCAAGCCCGCGCGCGGAAGCCTAATTTTCGAAAGAGCGAGCGATCCATGTCACGCGCATTCATCCTCCTGCTTGACTCGTTCGGCCTGGGCGCCTTGCCCGACGCCGACAAGTACGGCGACGCAGGCGCCAACACCTTCGGCCACATCGCAGCATGGGCAGCGAAAGAGGGCAAGCCGATGTCGCTGCCGAACCTGGAGCGCCTGGGCCTGGCCGCTGCCGCCCACAAGGCCAGCGGCGAATGGGCCGCCGGCTTCAGCCAGCGCGACGGCTTCACGGGCGCCTGGGGCGTCGCGCGCGAGCAGTCGACCGGCAAGGACACGCAGAGCGGCCACTGGGAGATCGCCGGCGTGCCGGTGCTGTTCGACTGGGGCTACTTCCCGAAGATGGTGCCGTCCTTCCCGAAAGAGCTGACGGATAAACTGCAAGAGCTGACCGGCGTGCCCGGCTGGCTCGGCAACTGCCACGCTTCCGGCACCACCATCATCGACGAGCTGGGCGACGAGCACGTCGCTACTGGCCGTCCGATCCTGTACACCTCGGCCGACTCGGTGCTGCAGATCGCCGCCCACGAAGAGCACTTCGGCCTCGAGCGCCTGTACGAGGTCTGCGAGGCCGCGTATGAACTCGTCAAGCCCTACAACATCGGCCGCGTGATCGCGCGTCCCTTCCTGGGCGAGAACGGCAAGTACAAGCGCACCAGCAACCGCCACGACTACGCCGTGCCGCCCACCGCGCCGACCCTGCTGGACCACGTGAAGAACGAGGGCGGTGAAGTCATCGCACTGGGTAAGATCAGCGACATCTTCGCGGCCCAGGGCGTGACCCAGCTGATCAAGGGCGCCGACAACATGGCCCTGTTCGACCGCCTGGTCGAGGTGGCCGACAGCGCGCCGTCCAAGTCGCTCACCTTTGTCAACTTCGTCGACTTCGACATGCACTTCGGCCACCGCCGCGACGTCGCCGGCTATTCGAACGCGCTGCACGAGCTGGACGCGCGCCTGCCGGAATTCATGGCCAAGCTGAAGGATGGCGACCTGGTCGTCATCACCGCCGACCACGGCTGCGACCCGACCGCGCCGGGCTCGGACCACACCCGCGAACACATCCCGATGATCTTCTTCGGCCCGAACGTCGCCCCGCAGGAACTGCCGATCGCGAATACTTTCTCGGATATCGGCGCAACGCTCGCCAAGCACCTTGGCGTCAAACCACTTTCGAACGGAACCGCACTGCTATGACCCAGCCCCTGGATTTCAAACGTAACACCGCCGTCGGCCTCGACCTCGGGCTGGTCAAGCACGTCAAGGTGAACCGCAACGCTGCCGACCGCCGCGCCGCCAGCCTGGCGAACCGCCGCACTGTCAAGAAGGAATACCAGGCCGCCTGGCTGGTACGCGCCATCGAGTGCATGGACCTGACCACCCTGGGCGGCGACGACACCCCGGGCCGCGTCGAGCGCCTGTGCATGAAGGCGATGCGCCCGCTGCGTTCGGACCTGATGCAGGCCCTGGGCCTGGAATCGCTCACTACCGGCGCCGTCTGCGTGTACCACGAGATGATTCAGCCGGCAGTGAAAGTGCTGCAGGGCCGCCTGCCGATCGCCGCCGTGTCGACCGCTTTCCCGGCCGGCCTGTCGAGCCTGGAGACCAAGCTGCGCGAGATCGAACTCTCCGTGGCTGCCGGCGCCACCGAGATCGACATCGTCATCACCCGCCAGCACGTCCTGACCGGCAACTGGCAAGCCCTGTACGACGAGATGGTCGCCTACCGCCAGGCCTGCGGCGAAGCGCACGTGAAGGCGATCCTCGCCACCGGCGACATCGTCACCCTGGACAACGTGGCCAAGGCCTCGATGGTCTGCATGATGGCCGGCGCCGACTTCATCAAGACCTCGACCGGTAAAGAGGGCGTGAACGCCACCATCCCGGTGTCGCTGGTGATGGTCCGCGCGATCCGCGATTACTACGAGCAGACCGGCTTCCAGGTCGGCTACAAGCCGGCCGGCGGCGTCTCCACCGCCAAGGCCGCGCTGCAGTACCTGACCGTGATGAAGGAAGAACTCGGCAACGACTGGCTGCAGCCGCACCTGTTCCGCATCGGCGCGTCGAGCCTGATGACCGACATCGAACGCCAGCTCGAACACTACGTGACCGGCAACTACTCGGCCGCCCATCGCCACGCGCAACCATAAAACAGCATCGGATTCGTCATGCCAACTATTAAAGAGATTCTTCAGACTATGGATTACGGCCCCGCACCAGAAAGCACCAAGGAAGCGAATGCGTGGCTGGACCAGCATGGACGCCGTTTTGGCCTGTTCATCGACGGCGCGTGGACCGAAGCGGCGACCACCTTCGCCACCAACAACCCGGCCGATGCCAGCGAACTGGCGCAGGTGACCCAGGCGACCGGCGACGACGTCGAGCGCGCCGTGCAGGCCGCGCGCCGCGCCCAGCCGGGCTGGGTGGCGCTGGGCGGCCATGGCCGTGCCAAGATCATGTATTCGCTGGCGCGCCTGCTGCAGAAGCATTCGCGCCTGTTCGCGGTGCTCGAGACCCTGGACAACGGCAAGACCATCCGCGAGACCCGCGACGCCGACCTGCCGCTGGCCGCGCGCCACTTCTACCACCACGCCGGCTGGGCCCAGCTGCAGTCGGAAGAATTCGCGGACTACCGCGCCGTCGGCGTGGTCGGCCAGATCGTGCCGTGGAATTTCCCGCTGCTCATGCTGGCATGGAAGATCGCCCCGGCCCTGGCCGCCGGTAACACCATCGTGTTCAAGCCGGCCGAGTTCACGCCGCTGACCGCGCTGTTGTTCGCCGAGATCTGCCAACAAGCTGGCGTCCCAAGCGGCGTGGTCAACATCGTCACCGGCGACGGCGCCGTGGGCGAAGCCATCGTCAACCACCCGGGCATCGACAAGCTGGCCTTTACCGGCTCGACCGAAGTCGGCCGCATCATCAGGAAGGCCACCGCCGGCACCGGCAAGAAGCTGTCGCTGGAACTGGGCGGCAAGTCGCCCTTCATCGTGTTCGACGACGCCGACCTGGATGCAGCGGTCGAAGGCCTGGTCGATTCGATCTGGTTCAACCAGGGCCAGGTCTGCTGCGCCGGCTCGCGCCTTCTGGTGCAGGAATCGGTCTACGAGCGCTTCATCGCCAAGGTGAAAGCACGCATGCAGAACCTGCGCGTCGGCTCGCCGCTGGATAAATCGAACGACATCGGCGCGCTGGTCGACCCGATCCAGCAGCAGCGCATCCACGGCCTGGTGGAATCGGCACGTGCGGAAGGCTGCGACATCTGGCAGCCGAGCTGCGAAGCCCCGACCGCGGGTTCGTGGTACCTGCCGACCCTGATCACCGGCGCTTCGACCTCGGCCGCCGTGGCCCAGGCCGAGATCTTCGGCCCGGTGCTGGTGGCGATGAGCTTCCGTACGCCGTCGGAGGCGGTGCAGCTGGCCAACAACACTGTCTACGGCCTGGCCGCCTGCGTGTGGTCGGAATCGATCTCGCTGGCGCTGGACGTGGCACCGCAGATCAAGGCAGGCGTGGTGTGGATCAACACCGCCAACCAGTTCGACGCAGCCTGCGGCTTCGGCGGCTACAAGGAATCGGGCTTCGGCCGCGAAGGCGGCAAAGAGGGCATGTACGAGTACCTGACCCCGTTGTCGGAAGACGCACGCCCGGCAGCACCTAGCGTGCCTGAAAAGGGCCGCGTCAAGGCATCGGAAGAAGGCAGCCCGTTCGCCGTCGACCGCACCGCCAAGCTCTACATCGGCGGCAAGCAGGCGCGCCCGGACGGCGCCTACAGCCGTGCCATCAACGGCGCCAACGGCGCCTTCCTGGCCGACGTCGGCGAAGGCAACCGCAAGGACATCCGCAACGCCGTGGAAGCGGCGCACAAGGCGTCCGGCTGGTCCAAGGCCACCGCGCACAACCGCGCCCAGGTGCTGTACTACGTCGCCGAGAACCTGGCGATCCGTGCCGACGAATTCGCCCAGCGCATCGCCGCGCAGACCGGCGCCAAGGATGCGGCGCGCGAGGTGCAGGCCTCGATCGAGCGCCTGTTCTACTGGGCCGCATGGTGCGACAAGTACGACGGCCAGGCCCACCAGCCGCCGATGCACGGCATCACCGTGGCGCTGAACGAGCCGGTCGGCGTGATCGGCATCATCTGCCCGAACGAGAACCCGCTGCTGGGCTTCATCTCGCTGGTGGCGCCGGCGCTGGCGCTGGGCAACCGCGTGGTGGCGGTGCCGTCGGAAACGGCGCCGCTCTCGGCGACCGACCTGTACCAGGTGCTGGACACCTCGGACCTGCCGGGCGGCGCGCTGAACATCGTCACGGGGTCAAGCTCGGAACTGGCGCGTACGCTGGCTTCGCACTCGGACGTGGATGCCGTGTGGCGCCACGACGGTTCGGCAGAGGGCTGCGCGGAAGTCGAGCGCTTGTCCAGCGAGTCGCTCAAACGCACCTGGGTCGGCGGCGCCAAGGGCCGTGACTGGTTCGATGCGAAGCAGGCCTGCGGCCGCACGGTGCTGCAGCATGCTTCCCAAGTCAAAAACGTTTGGATTCCATACGGCGTCTGATACGCGGCTTTGATGGTTTTGTAGGGTGGGCGGGTTCCCCGCCCACGCGGTGAGGCATACGCCAACTATCACCGCGTGGGCGGGAGACCCGCCCACCCTACGTTATAGAAAAGGATTGATATGTTCCTCCCCCAAGAAATCGTCCGCAAAAAGCGTGACGGCGGCACCCTGAGCGCCGAAGAGATCCAGTTCTTCGTGCGCGGCATCCCCGACGGCAGCACCACCGAAGGCCAGATCGCGGCACTCGCGATGGCGGTCTACTTCAACGGCATGACAATGGACGAACGTGTCGCCTTCACGCTGGCGATGCGCGATTCCGGCCAGGTCCTCGACTGGAAATCCCTCGACTTGCCGGGCCCGGTGGTCGACAAGCACTCGACCGGCGGCGTCGGCGACGTGGTCTCGCTCATGCTGGGCCCGATGATCGCGGCCTGCGGCGGCTTCGTGCCGATGATCTCGGGCCGCGGCCTGGGCCACACCGGCGGCACCCTGGACAAGTTCGATTCGATCCCCGGCTACAGCACCGTGCCTGACCCGGAAACATTCCGCCAGGTCGTCAAGGACGTGGGCGTGGCCATCATCGGCCAGACTGCCCAGCTGGCCCCGGCCGACAAGCGCTTCTACAGCATCCGCGACACCACGGCGACCGTGGAATCGGTGGCGATGATCACCGGCTCGATCCTGTCCAAGAAGCTGGCGGCCGGCCTGGATGCGCTGGTGATGGACGTGAAAGTCGGCAGCGGCGCCTTCATGCCGACCTACGAGAAATCGGTGGAGCTGGCCGAGAGCATCGTCCACGTCGGCAACGGCGCCGGCACCCGCACCTCGGCCATCCTGACCGGCATGAACGAGTCGCTCTGCCACGCGGCCGGCAACGCCGTCGAGGTGCGCGTCGCGATCGACTACCTGACCGGCAAATCGCGCCCCGCGCGCCTGCACGAAGTGACCATGGCGCTGTGCGCCGAGATGCTGGTCATCTCGGGTATCACCGCCAACGACGCCGAAGCACGCGCCAAGCTGCAGGCGGCGCTGGATTCCGGCGAAGCGGCCGAGCGTTTCGCACGCATGGTCAGCGCGCTGGGCGGCCCGGCCGACCTGATGGACAAGCCGGACGCACACCTGGAAACCGCACCGGTCATCGTGCCGGCACCCAGTCTGCAGGCCGGCTTTGCGAGCTCGGTCGACACCCGCGGCCTCGGCCTGGCGGTGGTGGCCTTGGGCGGCGGCCGCGTGCGTCCGCAGGACACGATCGACTTCGCCGTCGGCCTCACCAATCTGGTGGAGCTGGGCGATGCGATCGCGGTGGGCCAGCCGCTGGCGATGGTGCATGCACGCTCCAGGGAAGCTGCCGAGCAGGCGGTGCGCCAGGTGCAGGCGGCCTACCAGATCGGCCTTGATGCAGCGGCGGCCGAGCCGATGATCTACAAGACCATCCGTCCTTGATACCCAGACCATGAAATACGCGAAACTCATCGACGAAGCGCGCGCCGCGCGCGAACTGGCCTACACGCCGTACTCGAAGTTCCAGGTCGGCGCCGCGCTGGAATGCAAGGACGGGCGCATCTTCCGCGGCTGTAACGTGGAAAACGCCTCCTACGGCCTGTGCAACTGCGCCGAGCGTACCGCCTTCTTCAGCGCCATCGCGCACGGCTACAAGCCGGGCGACTTCACGGCCCTGGCTGTGATCGGCCAGACCGAGGGTCCGATCGCCCCCTGCGGCGCCTGCCGCCAGGTGATCCTGGAACTGGGCGGCAAGGCACTGCCGGTGGTGCTGACCAACCTGAACGGCGACGTGTTCGAGACCACGGCGGCCGAGCAGCTGCCGAATGCCTTCGTTGGCGGAGACCTCAACCGGTAAGCGGCACTCGTCCCGCTTACAAGCGCTGCACGCGACAAACGCGGCAGCGCTTTTCTTTTGCTTGTCTAAAGCCAAGCAAGCTGAGCTTCCTCAAGAGCAACATGGCAATCCCGGCGTGTAATCGCTGGAATCGCCTTGTATGTGCGCATGGAGGAAGCGATGTCCGAACACGTCCAGATTGCCAGTCTTCTCGCATCCTTCGGCAGCTTCACGCAAGATACCCGCCTGCTCAGGCTGACGACACCGCTGGGCAGCGCGCTGCTGGCGGAATGCATGCGCGGCGAGGAAGGGATCAGCCGGGGCTTCCGTTTTTCCATCGATGCCCTCTGTACCGAGGCCGATGTGCGTCTCAAGTCGCTGATCGGCCAGCCGGCGCTGCTCCAGCTGCTCACTGCCTCCAGTCTCGATGCGTTCCGGCCCTTCCACGGTCATGTCACGGCGATGGAGATGAGCGGCGCCAATGGCGGCTTCGTCCGCTACACCCTGACGCTGCAGCCCTGGACCAGCTTTCTCTCGCTTGGCCGCGACAGCCGCATCTTCCAGGACATGTCGGTCTTCGACATCCTCGACGTGGTCTTCGGCAGCTATGGCGGCCGGGCCAGGCTGGCGCCGGCCTGGCGCCTGGAGATTGCCGACCGCAGCATCTATCCCAAGCGCAGCCTGACGACCCAATATCAGGAGAGCGACCTCGCCTTCGTCGAGCGCCTGATGCTGGAGGAGGGCCTGTTCTACTTCTTCGAGCACAGCGGCGATCCCGACAGCCCGTCGCTGGGCGCGCACACGATGGTGATCGCCGACCACAACGGCGCCTTCCAGCCGAACCCGCAGGCGCAGGTCGACTTCACACGGCCAGGGGCCGTCATGAAGGCCGACAGCATCGACCGCTGGCGGACCGAATCCCGCCTGCTGAGCAATGGAATCGAGCTGGGAAGCTGGGATTACCGGACCGTGCGCCAGCGCCAGGTGTGCGCTTCTAGCCATGCCGGCCAGGATGCATCCTTGATCAGCCGTGATACGCCGGGGCTGTATGCCTGGGAGACGCGCGAGCAGGGCGAGCGGCTGGCCGAGAACCAGATCCAGGCCTGCGAGGCCGCGCGCCAGGTCCACATCGCCGCAGGCACCGTGCGGACCTTCACGCCCGGCACGCGCTTCACCTTGCACGGGCATGCCCGCTTCGACGAGGCGCCGGGCGACGACGCGCGCAGCTTCGTGATCACCGCTGCGACCCACCTGATGCACAACAACCTGACGGCCGACATGCTCGAGACGGTCAACAAGCTGCTGGGACAGGGGCCGGTCGCCGGGATGGCCATGCACCAGTCCGAGCCCAGGATTCCACGGCAGCTCGCCGGCGATCGTCCCCTCTATCGCAACCGGATCGAAGCCATTCCAGCCGGTGTTCCTTACCGCGCAACGGGGGAGGAAGGACATGGGCACCTGCTCCATCCGCGCCCGACCGTGCGCGGCCAGCAGACCGCCATCGTGGTGGGGCCGCCGGGTGCGGTGGTTCATACTGACAGGGATCATCGCATCAAGGTGCAATTCCACTGGCAGCGCGGCGCGATGAGCCATAGCCGCGCGTCGCATCCGGCGCCGGATGGACATACCGGCGCGCCTGGTGACGACACGGCCGGGACCTGGGTGCGGGTCGCGACACCGATGGCCGGCGCCAACTGGGGCAGCAATATGCTGCCGCGGGTGGGGCAGGAGGTGCTGGTGGATTTCATCGAGGGCGACATCGACCGGCCGGTGGTGATCGGCGCGCTCTACAACGGCCGCGGGCAGCCCGATGCCCAGCACAACGGGGTCGCGCATGGTCCCGGGGCGGCGACAGGCAATGCGCCGCCATGGTTTCCGGGCGAAGGGGGCTGGCACGGGCATGCGGCGGTGCTGTCGGGCTTCAAGTCGCAGGGCATGGGTGACAGCCAGTCGGGCACTGGCGCCTACAGCCAGCTGGTGTTCGACGACAGCCCGGGGCAGGCACGCACTGCCCTGCAGTGTCATATGAAGGCGCATGAAGGCACGGCGGAGCTGAACCTGGGGCATCTGGTGCACCAGACCGATAACGAGCGGCTGCAGACAGTGGGCTTCGGGGCGGAGCTGAAGACGGCGCACAGCCTGGCGATGCGGGCGGGGCAGGGGATGTTGCTGTCCACCGACGCGCGGCAGGGGGCGCGTGGCAGCCAGCTCGATTCGCGCGAGGCGGTGTCGCAGATCGAAGAGAGCCATCGCCTGCAGGTCGATGTGGCGAACCTGGCGCAGAAGCACAATGCCAGGCTGGAGGGGGAGGCGGGGCCGGACGAACTCGCGGCCGTGAAGGAGATGGCGCATAGCGCCGAGGTGATCGGTGCTACCGATGGTGATGCCATCGCGTACAGCGAGCCACAGCTGCAGCTGTCGAGCCCTGCGGGCATCGTCGTTACCACGCCGGCCGATGCGGTGCTCTCGGCAGGGACCACGAGCAGCATCGTTGCGGGGCAGGACATCAATGTTGTCGCGCAGGGCAACTCGTCCACCCTGGTTGCGAAGGGGATCAGCCTGTTCACCTACGGCAAAGCCACCAATAAGGAAAAACCGAACCAGGAGGTGGGCATCAAGCTGCACGCGGCCAGTGGAAAGCTGAGCAGCCAGAGTCAGTCAGGGCCGACCAGGCTGACGGCGGACAAGAAGATTACCGTGGCGAGCGTGACGAAATCGGTGGCGATTGCGGCGCCGAAGAAGCATGTGTTGCTGACGGCGCAGGGGGCGTATATCAAGCTGGAAGGGGGGAATATCGAGGTGCATGCGTCGGGGAATGTGGAGTTCAAGGCGAGCAAGAAGGAGTTGGCGGGTCCAAGGAGTGTGAGTATCGACACCCCGCGACTGCCTAAGCCGGAGGAAATCCTTAGCACCGACAAACCAATATTTAGCCAGCGTTTTGACTTTTCACATCTTGCCCTGAATCATCCGCTTGGATTTTCTTCCGAGCGTCTGCCATATGAAGTATTTGATGCAAATGGGAAATTTATAACCTCCGGCGTAACTGATGCAAATGGAGTCACTGACAGGATTTTTACGAACCATGAAACCGACTTGACCGTATTCATTGGTGATGGTGCGTGGAAAGTTGAAGAATATATCGAATCGGACGAGTTACAGGTGAGACCAAGTTATTGATGAGTTCAGGATATCGGTTACTTTCTAAACGCTGGGTCTATCCCACAATAAGCAGAAATTACTCGATCATGTCTAGTAAGGAAAATTGTTCGCTGCAGGTCTTGTTTTTGGATGCTGATCGCAATCCAATAGAAAAGATTTCATACAAGCTCCGCTTTAACGGTGCAATAATCAGCGGCGAAACCGGAATGGATGGCCTCACTAAAAAACTGACAACGGCTTCTTCGGGTGATAGTGTGCAAATAGCGATAGAGCGCACGGATAAATCAATGAAAACCGTTGCGCGCGTCATTGCTGAAGCTGGCAGCAAGCTTGTTACCTTGGTTAGTCCTCGGGTGAAGGTTGTTGGCCCGACTTTGCCCCATCTCGCACCAGTTCCAGGTCAGATTCCGGAAAAGAAAGAAATTGCACCTCCAATATATGACCCGCAAAAGACGAAACCGCCATCTGAGAAAAAGGAGTTTGGTCCAAAAATCGAGAAAACAAAAAATAGTCAAGGGAACCCTGTTGCAAAAGTTGAGGGTGATATACCGAACCTCGAATTCTTGGATGAATACAACGGCGAAGAAATGAGTGAAGCTGACTATGAATGGGCAGCAAAAACACTTGACATCGAACATGCAGCAATCAAGGCATTTGCAGTCGTTGAGGCAGAAGGTGAAGCATTCTTAAAAATCGGAAGTAAAACTGTTCCAAAAATCCTTTACGAGAGACACTGGTTCGCCAAGTTTACAAACAATGTATATAGTAAACTCAACCCAGATATCTCATTGCCATGCGGATATTATAATAAAAAGGACCGCTACATATTAGCCGACGCCTTATATAAACGGAAGCGTAATGTCCCGGAAGAGGTTGCGTACTATCGTCCCCTTAATAAGAAAGATAATGACGAGATCAGGTCTCAAGCGGTGCCCTTCAAGGATCTTGTGAAGGAAGGGAAGTTGGCCCGCGAAGACCATGCATACTACGATGAGATAGGGAGTTATAAGAGGCTCATCAAAGCTTATGCACTTGCTCCTGCAGCTGCACTGCAAAGCTGTTCTTGGGGAGTCTTTCAAATTATGGGCGTATATTGGAAAGTGATGGGCTACGCCAGTGTAGTGGAATTTACAAAATCGATGTCTCGTTCGCCGAAAGAGCAAATTAAAGCGTTTGTTTTGTACGTAGAAAAGGTAAATCCGCAGCTGAAGAAACTATTGCGTGCAAAGGACTGGGACGCGGTGGCTTGCGCATATAACGGACCTGATTACGCGGTCAATCAATATCACTTGAAGCTTGAGCGCGAATACAAGAAGGCAAAAAAGGAACCGTAATGAAAATTCTGATTTGTTTGTTGATGGCAATAAGTCCTTGTGTTGGAATTTGCGCCTTCACAGATGAGCTGGACTATTCGGCGAAATCGGACTTTTCAGATAATCCGTTTTTGGCATATGGCTACAATCCAAAGACAAAAGTCATCTCGGGGTATCTTGCTGCATTTAGGACTGCTCCGGGAAGAACGGATGAGTGTAAGTTAGTATTTAAAGGGAGTTCAGATCGCCTCTTGGTTAAATATTCGGAGGAAACTTGGGCATCCATGGGTGGAAACGATAGCTTTGTTTCAGTGGCGATGGAAAAGAATGATCCTTATCTGAAATTTCATAGGGAATCAATGGGTGGTGATTGCGATTGGATACTTCCTTTTAAGGTAGGTAAGCGTGTTCATGTAGCTGGCGGTGAAGTATTCGTATCTGCAAAAGTCCCCGTCATAGGCGACTGGATTGGTGTCTATGTAATTAATTCCAAGCGCGCCCAATTCCATAGTGGGCCGGATAGTAATTCGTTAAAAAAAGGATATGTAGTAAAAGGCGACGTTGTTTATGTTTATGATGAACAGCCTGAGTGGTATTTTGTTCGCTACGACAACGGGAAAAAGAGTAAGTCTGGATGGATTAAAAAGCTTGATACAGTGCAGCCCTGATGTAAGGGTTGATATCCAAAGGCTTACGGCTCAGCTTCTCGACAGTGTGCATACTGGTCTTGAAATCACTGACAAGCACACAACATGCAGCTTTGACCACGTTTTCGATGAGGAGCACCACCATGAGCCCATCCGACACCCAAATGCTGCATGACTTCCTCGGCCAGCTCGTCCAGGCCCGAGGCATCAAGAAAGACCCCGAAGCCGACGCGCTGATCCAGCGCGCGGTCGCACAGCAGCCCGATGCCGCCTACTTGCTGGTGCAGCGTGTGCTGCTGATGGAACAGGCCCTCGACAGCGCCAAATCCCAGATCGCCGCACTGGAAAGCCAGCTGCAACAACAACAGCAGCAACAGACCAGCCGCGGCGGCTTCCTCGACCAGTATTCCTGGGGCAGCCGCAGGCATGCCAGCCACCCGCAATCCCACCACATGCATTACCAGCACGCCATGCCGGGCTCGATGGGCCGCGGCATGGGAGGTTTCCTGCGTGGTGGTGGAGGTGGCGGCCTGCTCGGCTCGATCGCCGCGACCGCAGCCGGCGTGGCAGCCGGCAGCTTCCTGTTCCACGGCCTGGACAACCTGTTCCATGACCACGACGGAAACGGCGGCGCCCACCTGCTGGGAGGAGAAAACCTGTCAAGCGCCGACCTGTCGGGCAGCGCGCTGGCCGACCAGGCCGGCCTGAACGACATCGGCACGGGCGACAGCCTGCTCGACGGCGGTGACTTCGGTTCGGAAGGCAGCGGCGGTTTCTTCGACGGCGACGGTTCCGACGAGGGCCTGTTCGGCTGAGCGCCAGGCCGCCATGGGCATCACATCTGCTGGAACAGATGCCCGTGATTGCGGCTCACTTCCAGCTCGCCGGGGAAGTTGCGCAGCCGGACCATCTGGCGCCCGCGCAGGTCGCGGAACACCTCGGCGATCGCATCCACCCGCACCAGGGTCGAGCGGTGGATGCGCCAGAACTCGTCCGGGTCCAGCTCGTCCGCCAGTTCCTTGAGCGTCTTACGGATCAGGAGCTGGGCGGTCGCGGTCTGCACGCAGGTGTACTTGTCGTCGGCCTGGAAGAACAGGACCTCGCGCGTGCTGACCATGCGCAAGCTGCCGCCCACCTGGGCCTGGATCCACTTCAGGTAGTTCGGCTTGGCCGCGCCGCCTTGCTTGAGCAGGGTGCCCAATTCAAGCAGCTGCGCACCGATGTCCTGCGGCGCCCTGGTGAGCCGCGCGCGCAGGCGCTCGCAGGTGGTCTGCAGCCTTGAAGGCGTCACCGGCTTGAGCAGGTAGTCGATCGCTCCCTGTTCGAAGGCGTCGAGCGCGTACTGGTCGTAGGCGGTGGCGAACACGATGTGGCAGCGGTTGTACAGCTGGCGCGCGGCGTCGATGCCGCCCATGCCCGGCATGCGGATGTCGAGGAAGGCGATATCGGGCTTGTGCAGCTCGGCCAGCTCCAGCGCTTCGGCGCCGTTGGCGGCTTCGGCGACGATGCGCAGCTCGGGCCAGGCATCAAGCAGGCGCATGCGCAGCTGGTCGCGCATCGGCGCTTCGTCGTCGGCAATCAGCGCGGTTGGGGCGCCAGGACTCATCAGTCGAACTCCGTCATGCGGTAAGGGAGGCGGATCGAGGCACAGGCGCCGCCGCCAGGTGGCATTTCGATCACCAGCTCGGCATCCTTCCCGTACAGCAGGGCGAGGCGCTCGCGGATGTTGGCCAGGCCCACGCCTTCGTCGGCGTGCACGTTGATGCCGACACCATCGTCGCACACGTCCACGTGCAGCGTGGCCACTTCGACATGGGCGCGGACCGTGATGGTGCCGCCGGCCACCTTCGGCTCCAGGCCATGCTTGATCGAATTCTCGATCAGGGTCTGCAGCATCATTGGCGGGAAGGGCGAGCTGCCCAGGAAATCGGGCACTTCGAAGCGCACCTGCAGGCGCTCCTTCATGCGCGCCTGCATGATCGCCAGGTAGGCACGCGACAGCTCGACCTGCTTGCCGAGCGTGCCGCCGCCACCCGAGCGCATTTGCGGCAGCGAGGAGCGCAGGTATTCGATCAGGTGCGCGTGCACGCGCGCTGCTTCCTTCGGATCGGTCTCGATCAGCTGGCCGATCAGGGCCAGGGTATTGAACAGGAAATGCGGTTCGACCTGGGCCTGCAGGGTGGCCATCTGGGCTTCCATCAGGCGGCGCTCGAGGGTGGCCACGTTGGCCTTGTCGGAGGCTTCCCGCGCCGTCAGTTCGGCGCGGCGCTTGCCGCCGGCCAGCACCTTGACGCCGAGCGAGAGCAGGATGAACCACACCGCCGGTTCGGTCAGGTTGAACGAGATACCGAAGACGAAAGCCAGGAACCAGGTCACGTACAGCTTGCGCCACTCGACCAGGGCCAGCCAGTCGAAGAAGCCCCACCACAGGGTGCTGGCTTCGCTGACGGCTTCGCGCACGAAGTCGAGTGCGCGGTTGATCGGGGCGGCAGTCATGGCTTACTCCACGATCTGGGCCGGACGGCGGCCGAACAGGGCGGTCGCAACGACTTTCAGCAGCAGGAAAGCGATGAACAGCGTGAGCGCCAGCGGCACGATGCTCAGGATCAGCGCCAGCCCGATCGACACCGCCAGCAGCGACGGCCAGGACAGCGACGCCAGGGTGCGGGCGCCCGAACGCAGGGCACGGTTGGCCTTGCGGGCGATGTCTTTCATGTCGGTCATGAACGTATCAAAGCGAGTGGGTTTCATGTGTTGTCCTTCGGTTGAGTTGATGGTGCCACTGTAGGCCCTGGGGCCGGGCAGCGCCATGGTCATCCGACGAACGGTCGAAATCCCGGGTTTGTCGGTAGCGTGGACGGATAAGCGGGACTGTATTTATCACTTTCGGGAGAGCGCTGCGCGGCTGCGCGCGTCCCAGTAGCTGCGCAGCAGCCCATAGTTGACGGTGTCGGCCATCTGGCCGTGCACGAACCAGCGTTCCGGCATGTAGCCTTCCTTGCGAAAGCCCAGGCGTTCGAGCACGGCGGCCGAGGCGCCGTTGCGCGGGTCGATGTCGGCTTCGACGCGGTTCAGGCGCAGTTCGTGGAAACCGTAGTCGAGCGCCACCTCCAGCGCCTCGGTGGCGTAGCCCTTGCCCCAGTGCGGGCTGCCGAGCGCGTAGCCCAGTTCGCAGCGGCGGTTCTGCGGGAAGAAATGGTGCAGGTTGACGGTGCCGATGAGAAGGCCGGTGTCGGCCAGCTCGATGCCGAAGCGCACTTCCGACTGCTCGCGGTAGGCGTCCAGGGCCCGCGCGATCGCGCTTTCGGCAAAGGCGACCGAGGTCCAGGGTTCGGCGCTCCAGTAGCGCACCACGGCAGGATCGGAGAACACGGCGAACAGGTCGGCAGCGTCAAGCATCGTCATGGGACGCAGGGTGAGACGCTCGGTAGTGAGGATGGGCGTGGGGTAACTGGACATGGCGAAATGATAACACTGCGGCCGGGGCAGCGACCTACCTCAGCCGGTAGAGGCGACCGCCCGCACCACCAGGTCGCCGATCAGGCGCTCGGCATCCTCGAAGTCCTTGCCGGTGAGTTCGGGCTTGTCCAGCACCAGCGCCATCTGGGCCGAGAAGTCGGCGTAGGACTGGGTCATGGCCCACAGCGCGAACAGCAGGTGGGTGGCGTCCACCCGGGCGATGCGGCCGTCCGCCATCCAGCGCTCGAAGACTTCGATGTCGCGGCGCAGCAGCGGCACCACGCGGGTGCGGATCTGCTCGCCGTAGAACTTGGCGCCGCCGATGACTTCCATCGCATACACGCGCGAGGCCCAGGGCTGTTCGCGCGAGAAGCGCAGCTTGGCGGCGACGTAGGCGCGCAGCACGTCGGCCGGCTCGCCGCCGGCATCGGCAAGCTTGGCCATGCGCTCGAGCCAGTCGTCGAGCACGTCGTCGAGCACGCGCTGGTACAGGCCGTTCTTGGTCGGGAAGTAGTAGAGCAGGTTCTGCTTCGAGATGCCGGTCCGTTCGGCGACCGCGGCGATGCTGGTGCCGTCGAAGCCGCATTCGGCGAACAGGCGGGTGGCGGCGGCGAGGATGGCGTTTTCCAGCTTGTCGCGCCGCCTGGCGCTGTCGGTGACGTGGGTGTCCATGGTGTCCTCAGCGCTGTGCGCGCAGGAAGTCGAGCAGTTGCGGGTCGGCCGCGTAGGCGGCATTGAAGCGGAACCAGATGCCCTGGGGTTCGCGCTGCGTGAAGAATTCGCCCGGCGCCAGCAGGATGCCGGCCCTTAACGCGGCGTCGGCGATACTGCGGCCGTTTCTCGCCGCGCTCGGCGCTGCCGTCCAGCCGGCGCTGACGAACATGCCGCCGCGCGGCCGCGCCAGCGGGCGCAATCCCACATGGAGCAGGGCCTCCAGGGCGCGTTCGCGCGCGTCCTCCAGCTGGCTGGTCAAACGCTCGACCATGCGGCGGTAGCCGCGCGTGCCGGTGGCGTGGAAGACCGCGCGCTCGTTGATCTCGGACGTGGTCAGGCCCGCCACCATCTTCACGCGCAGCAGTTCCGGTATCAGGGAATGCGAAGCGCACAGCGAACCCACCCGCAGCACCGGCGACAGGGTCTTGGAAAAGCTGCCAACCCGGATCACGCGGCGCAGCCCGTCCATGGCCGCCAGCGACGCCTCGCCGGGGGCAGCCAGTTCGCGGTAGATGTCGTCTTCCACCAGCCAGAAATCGAACTGCTCGGCCAGCGCCAGCAGGCGGTGCGCCTGGGCCTGCGAGAGCGAGGTGCCGAGCGGATTCTGGAGCACCGTGTTGACGAACATGAGCTTGGGATGCAGCAGGGCGGCCTGGCGCGCCAGTTCCTCCATGTCCAGCCCGGCCTCGCTACGCGGGATGCCGACCGGGATGCAGCCGTGGTGGCGCACCAGCGACAGCAGGTTGCTGTAGCCGGGGTCTTCCACCAGCACCACGTCGCCGGGCCGCGTGAGGGTGCGCAGCACCAGGTCGAAGGCGTGGGTGGCGCCGTTGGTCAGCAGGATCTGCTCGGGTTCGACGGCGAACAGCTCGCTCGACAAGCTGGTGGCGAGGTACTGGCGCAGCGCGGGAAAGCCGAGCGGGTGGCCGTAGCCGCGCAGGCGGCTGGCCGGGATCTTCATCGCATGACGCACGGCGTCGAGGATGGTATTTTCTCCATACCACTCGGGCGGCAGCCAGCCGGCGCCGACGGGCAGCGCCTCGGCCTGCCCACTGTACAGGTCGGGGGCGAGGGCGTCGATTTCGGATTGCAGGCTGGGCTGGCATACCAGCGGTGCGGAGGGCGCCTGCGGCAGGCTGCGCGCCACGAAGAATCCGGAACCGCGGCGCGAGGACAGCAGCCCCAGCTGGTGCAGCCGCTCGTAGGCTTCGACCACCGTGAATGTGCTGACGCCATTGCACTTTGCGAATTGTCTAACCGATGGCATTTTCGTACCAGCACCGAGCTGGCGCTCGTTTACCATCGTCGAGATAGTCCCGACGATCTGGTCGACCAGGCTGCCGCGCCCCTTCCGGTCGATGGCGAGCAGCGGCCATGCGGCGCCACCTGCCATACTGGCGGTGCCGTGCGCGGATGCGGATCGCAAGGTTTCAGAAGGAATGCCCTCTGTCAAAACAGCTTCTTCCATCGCACCACTCCACTCGAACTGTACAGGTCGATTTACCTGTACGGTTGGTCGGTTTTACCCTTGGTGTATCTGTGCCGGTGTTGCCTTGCTGACTATTATTGATCAATATTTTGCCAACTGGTAAAAATTTTTCGCCGTCATGGCGGGGGAGAGACGCATGAACGAGTCCAGGCCCACCTCGATGTCCGCATTCTGGATGCCTTTTACGAATAACCGCGACTTCAAGGCCAATCCGCGCCTGTTGGTCTCAAGCGAAGGGATGTATTACAAGGATGTGGACGGCAACAGCGTGCTCGACGGCACTGCCGGCCTCTGGTGCGTGCCCTGCGGCCATGCCCAGCCGCGCATCACCCAGGCCGTGAGCGAGATGGTCGGCCAGCTCGACTTCGCGCCCACCTTCCAGATGGGCCACCCGGCCGCATTCGACCTGGCCGAGCAGCTGATGGAGTATACCGGCCACAAGTTCGGCCACGTGTTCTATACCAACTCCGGTTCCGAGGCGGTGGACACCGCCCTCAAGATGGCGCTGGCCTACCACAAGGCGCGCGGCGAGGGCGGGCGCACCCGCCTGATCGGCCGCGAGCGCGGCTACCATGGCGTGGGCTTCGGCGGCCTGTCGGTGGGCGGCATCGGCAACAACCGCAAGAGCTTCGGCCCGCTGTTGCCGGGCGTGGACCACCTGCCGCACACGCACAACCTGTCGAAAAACGCCTTCTCGCGCGGCGAGCCGGATTTCGGCGCCGAGCTGGCCGACGAGCTGGAACGCCTGGTCACGCTGCACGACGCGTCAACCATCGCCGCCGTCATCATCGAGCCGGTGTCCGGCTCCACCGGCGTGCTGGTGCCGCCCAAGGGTTACCTGAAGCGCCTGCGCGAGATCTGCGACAAGCACGGCATCCTCCTGATCTTCGACGAAGTCATCACCGGTTTCGGCCGCCTGTGCACGCCGTTCGCCAGCGATTATTTCGGCGTCGAGCCGGACATGATGACGACCGCCAAGGGCCTGACCAACGGCGTGGTGCCGATGGGCGCCGTGTTTTCCAAGCGCTTCATTCACGACGCCTTCATGGAAGCGCCGGCCGGCATCGAGCTGTTCCACGGCTATACCTATTCGGGCCACCCGCTGGCTTGCGCAGCCTCGCTCGCCACGCTCGAGGTATTCCGCGAGCAGGGCATCATCGAAAACGCCAAGAGCCTGCAGCCGTATTTCGAAGACGCGTTGCATTCGCTGCGCGGCCTGCCGCACGTGATCGACCTGCGCTCGATCGGCCTGGTGGCCGGCATCGAGCTCGAACCCATCGCCGGCAAGCCGGGTGCGCGCGCCTACAGCGCCTTCAAGAAGGCCTTCGCGGACGGCATCCTGATCCGCGTGACGGGCGATATCATCGCCCTGTCGCCGCCGCTCATCCTGAACAAGCAGCACATCGACGAGCTGTTCGGCAAGCTGGCCAACATACTGAAAAACCTGGACTAGACACATGAATCTCATTTCGCACTTCATCAACGGCCAACCGGCGCACGCCGAGGGCACGCGCCAGATCGATGTCTACAACCCGGCGCGCGGCGAGCCCTGCGCCCGGGTGGCGCTGGCCGAGCCGCGCGACGTCGATGCCGCGGTGTGCGCCGCGCTCGCCGCCTTTCCAAGCTGGGCCGCCACGCCGCCGCTGGCGCGAGCGCGCATCCTGTTCAAGTACCTGCAGCTGTGCCAGCAGCACACCGACGATTTCGCCGCCATGGTGGTGCGCGAACACGGCAAGACCTTCGCCGACGCCCAGGGAGAAGTCGCGCGCGGCATCGAGGTGGTGGAATTCGCGGTCGGCATCCCGCAGATGCTCAAGGGCGAATTCACCGACCAGATCGCGCGCGGCATCGACGCCTGGTCGATGCGCCAGCCGCTCGGCGTCGTGGCCGGCATTACGCCCTTCAACTTCCCGGTGATGGTGCCGATGTGGATGTTCCCGGTCGCCCTCGCGTGCGGCAACACCTTCATCCTGAAACCCTCGGAACGCGATCCTTCGCCTTCGCTGCTGCATGCGCAGCTGCTGAAGGAAGCCGGCTTGCCGGACGGCGTGTTCAACGTGGTGCAGGGCGACAAGGTGGCGGTCGATGCGCTGCTCGATCATCCCGACATCCAGGCCATCAGTTTTGTCGGCTCGACCCCGATCGCCGAATACATCTATTCGCGGGGTTCAAGCAAAGGCAAGCGCGTACAGGCCCTGGGCGGCGCCAAGAACCACATGGTGGTGATGCCGGACGCCGACATGGACATGGCGGTCGACGCGCTCATCGGCGCGGCCTACGGTTCGGCCGGCGAGCGCTGCATGGCGATCTCGGTGGCGGTGGCGATCGGCGACGCCGGCGACAAGCTGGTCGCCGCGCTGGCCGAGCGCACCGCCAGGCTCAAGGTCGACGACGGCATGGCGCCGGGCGCCGAGATGGGCCCGGTCGTCACCAGCGCCGCCAAGGAGCGCATCGAACGCCTGATCGGCCAGGGCGTGGAGCAGGGCGCGACGCTCGTCGTCGACGGCCGCGGCTACCGGGTGGACGGCTGCCCGAACGGCTTCTTCGTGGGCGGCACCCTGTTCGACCACGTCACGCCCGACATGACGATCTACAAGGAAGAGATCTTCGGCCCGGTGCTGTGCGTGGTGCGCCTGCCGGACGTGGGACGGGCGGTGGAACTCATCAACGCCAACGAGTACGGCAACGGCGTCGCCATCTTCACCCGCGATGGCGGCGTGGCGCGCGAGTTCGTGCGCCAGATCGAGGTCGGCATGGTCGGCGTGAACGTGCCGCTGCCGGTGCCGATGGCCTTCAACAGCTTCGGCGGCTGGAAGCGCAGCCTGTTCGGCGACCACCATGCCTACGGACCGGAGGGAGTGCGCTTCTACACGCGCCACAAGGCGGTCATGGAGCGCTGGCCGAGCACTGCCAGCAGCGGACCGGAGTTCGCCTTCCCGCAGATGAAGTAGAGGTGGTGAATGCCCGGCAGGCCCGGGCTGCAGCATGTCGTCGACCTACAACAAGAAGGGATGCACATGATCGAATCACTCCAGCACCTGCCGCCCGCGGCAGGCTCGAACGGCGAGCTGGCCGCGCAGTTCACCGACCTGACGCCGCCCTTCAGTGCGCGCCAGGCCGCCGTCGAGGCGGCGCGCTGCCTGTACTGCTACGACGCCCCCTGCATGAACGCCTGCCCGACCGGCATCGACGTCGCCGGCTTCATCAAGAACATCCATGACGGGAACGTCACCGGGGCCGCAGCGGGCATCCTGAAGGCGAACATCTTCGGCGGCAGCTGCGCCCGGGTATGTCCCACCGAGATCCTGTGCGAACACGCCTGCGTGCGCAACAACCCGGCCGAGCGCGAGCCGGTGCGCATCGGCCTGCTGCAGCGCTACGCGATCGACAACGCCCGTTTCGAGGGCCATCCCTTCCAGCGTGCTCCGTCCACCGGTAAGGTGATCGCCGTGGTCGGCGCCGGTCCGGCCGGCCTGTCCTGCGCGCACCGCCTTGCGATGCTGGGCAACGACGTCGTCGTGTATGAGGCGCGTCCGAAAGCGGGCGGCCTGAACGAATTCGGCATCGCCAAGTACAAGCTGCCGGGTGATTTTGCCCAGCAGGAGGTGGACTTCCTGCTGTCGATCGGCGGCATCCACATCGAATACGGCCGCCGGCTCGGCGAGAACCTGAGCCTGGCCGAGCTGCACACCCGCTACGACGCCGTTTTCCTGGGCATCGGTTTGCAGACCAGCCGGGCGCTCGGCCTGCTAGGGGAAAATGCGCCCGGCCTGATGGCGGCCATCGACTACATCGCCGCGCTGCGCCAGGCCAGCGACCTGTCGCTGCTGCCGGTACCGCGCCGTGCGGTCGTCATCGGCGCCGGCAATACCGCGATCGACATGGCGGTGCAAATAAAACGTCTGGGCGCCGAGGACGTGACCCTGGTCTACCGCCGCGGCCTGGAATCGATGAGCGCGACCGGCCACGAGATCGAGATCGCCAAGGCGAATTTTGTCCGTATTCGCACCTGGGCGGCGCCGCTCGAGGTGCTGCTGGACGAAGGCGGCCGGGTATCCGGCATGCGCTTCGAACAGACCCGCATGGAAGAGGGCCGCCTGGTGCGCACCGGCGGCCTGGTCGAGATCGCAGCCGACGCCGTGTTCAAGGCCATCGGCCAGGCCATGAGCGAAGAAGGCTTCCAGGAGCCGCTGGCACGGGAGCTGTCGCGCGAGGGCGAGCGCATCTGGATCGACAATCGCTTCCGCACCGCGCTGCCCGGCATCTATGCCGGCGGCGACTGCGTCGCGCCGGGGCAGGACCTGACGGTGCAGGCGGTCCAGCACGGCAAGCTGGCTGCAATGGCCATCCACGAAGACATCCAAGCGAAAACGGAGGCAGCATGGCCGACCTGAGCATCGATTTCTGCGGCATCAAGAGCCCGAACCCGTTCTGGCTGGCCTCCGCGCCGCCGACCGACAAGGCCTACAATGTCGTGCGCGCCTTCGAAGCGGGGTGGGGCGGCGTGGTGTGGAAGACCCTGGGCGAAGATCCGCCGGCGGTCAACGTGTCCTCGCGCTACTCGGCCCACTACGGCAAGAACCGCGAGGTCATCGGTTTCAATAATATCGAACTGATCACCGACCGCAGCCTGGAGATCAACCTGCGGGAGATCACCCAGGTCAAGAAGGACTGGCCGGACCGCGCCCTGGTCGTCTCGCTGATGCTGCCCTGCGAGGAGGCGCCCTGGGCGGCGATCCTGCCGCTGGTCGAAGCCACCGGCGCCGACGGCATCGAACTGAACTTCGGCTGCCCGCACGGCATGCCCGAGCGCGGCATGGGCGCCGCGGTGGGGCAGGTGCCGGACTACGTGCAAATGGTCACGGCCTGGTGCAAGAAGCACACGCGCCTGCCGGTGATCGTCAAGCTGACCCCGAACATCACCGACGTGCGCCATCCGGCACGCGCGGCGCTGGCCGGCGGCGCGGATGCGGTGTCCCTGATCAACACGGTCAACTCGATCACCCACCTCGACCTCGACCGCATGGTGGCATTCCCGATCGTGGGCGGGGCCAGCACCCACGGCGGCTATTGCGGCTCGGCGGTCAAACCGATCGCCCTGAACATGGTGGCCGAGATCGCGCGCGACCCGGCGACGCGCAACTTGCCGATCTCGGGCATCGGCGGCATCGGCAACTGGCGCGACGCGGCCGAGTTCATCGCGCTGGGCGCCGGCAGCGTGCAGGTGTGCACGGCCGCGATGCTGCACGGTTTCCGCATCGTCGAAGAGATGAAGGACGGCCTGTCGCGCTGGATGGACAGCAAGGGCTATCCGAACATTGCAGCCTTCTCGCGCAAGGCGGTGCAGAACACGACGGACTGGAAGTACCTGGACATGAACTACCAGGTGATCGCCCGGATCGACCAGGACAAGTGCATCAAGTGCGGCAAGTGCTACGTGGCCTGCGAGGACACCTCGCACCAGGCGATCGCGCGCAGCGTGGATGATGCAGGCACGCGCCGCTACGAGGTGAAGGATGCCGAATGCGTGGGCTGCAACCTGTGCGAGATCACCTGCCCGGTGGAGGCCTGCATCACCATGGTGCCGCAGGAGACTGGCAAGCCCACCATGAACTGGACGCAGGACCCGCGCAATCCGAGGGCCGAACCGGTTGCCGTTTGAGCCGACGAAACCCCGCACCGCCGTAAGTACGATTGCGCTACACTCGGTCGCACATTTTCGCAACCGACGAGGAGAGTCCCCCCGTGACCACGCACCATGACGCGCCGACCGGCGCCAGCACCGAACTCTGGAACCACGACCTGGCCCCGACCACGGCCGCGCAGCGCACCTGGCGCTGGTATCACTTCGCGGCGCTGTGGGTCGGCATGGTGATCAGCATCCCCGCCTACATGCTGGCGGCCAGCCTGATCGAAAGCGGGATGTCGGCCTGGCAGGCGGTGCTCACGGTGTTCCTCGCGAACGTGATCGTGCTGCTGCCGATGCTCCTGATCGGCCACGCCGGCACCAAGTACGGCATTCCGTATGCGGTACTGGCGCGCGCCTCGTTCGGCACCCGCGGCGCCCGGCTTCCCGCCCTGATGCGGGCGATCGTCGCCTGCGGCTGGTACGGCATCCAGACCTGGTTCGGCGGCAGCATGATCTACACGCTGCTCGGCGTGCTGCTGGGTGCGCCGATCGGCGGCGAGAACCTTCCGGGCCTGGGCATCAACCTCGGCCAGTTGGCCTGCTTCCTGGGCTTCTGGGCGATCCAGATGTACTTCATCGTGCACGGCATGGAATCGATCAGGAAGCTGGAAACCTATACCGCGCCGCTGAAGATCGCGATCTGCTTCCTGCTGCTGTGGTGGGTGTACGACAAGGTGGGCGGCTTCGGCCCGCTGCTCGGCCAGCCTTCCGCGTTCGTCGAGGGCGGACCGAAGGCCGGCCTGTTCTGGGCGGTGTTCTGGCCCTCGCTGACGGCGATGATCGGCTACTGGGCCACGCTGGCGTTGAACATCCCCGACTTCACCCGCTTCGCCAAGACCCAGCGCGACCAGGTGGTCGGCCAGACGCTCGGCCTGCCACTGCCGATGGGCCTGCTCGCGGCACTGGCCGTGACCGTCACCTCGGCCACCATCGTCTTGTACGGCAAGGCCCTGTGGGATCCGGTCGACGTGGCCAGCCGCATGACCGGCATCGCCGTGCTGGTGGCCCTCATCATCCTGCTGATCGACACCGCCAGCGTCAACCTGGCCGCCAACCTGGTGGGCCCGGCCTACGATTTTTCGGCGCTGTCGCCCAAGCGCATTTCCTACCGCATCGGCGGCTACATCACGGCCGGCATCGCGCTGGCCATGATGCCCTGGAAGATACTCGAGACCACCCAGAACTACATCTTCATCTGGCTGACCGGCTACTCGGCCCTGCTCGGGCCGATCGCCGGGATCATGATCGTCGACTACTACTTCGTGCGCAAGACCAGGCTCGACGTCGACCAGCTCTACAACGAGGGCGGAAGCTACTCGTATAAAGGCGGCTGGAACATGGCCGCCATCGTGGCCTTCGCGGCCGGGGTGTTGCCCAACCTTCCCGGCTTCCTGAACGCGGCGCTGCCGGACGCCTTCCCGAACGTGGGCGAAGCCTTCAAGACCATCTATACCTACGCCTGGTTCGTCGGCGTGGTGATCGCGGCCATCGTGTACGGACTGATGATGAAGGGCCGCACCGCGCCGGCGCCCCGGGCCGTGAATAACACAGCGAACAACTATCCAACCTGAAGGGAGAGTCATGACTACCTTGATCCGTGGCGGTACCGTCGTGAACGCCGACCGTGCGTTCCGCGCCGACGTGCTGTGTGTGGGGGACAGGATTGCGGCCGTGGGCGAGAACCTCGATGCGCCCGCGGGCGCGACGATCGTCGATGCCGGCGGCCAGTTCGTGATGCCGGGCGGGATCGACACCCATACCCACATGCAGCTGCCCTTCATGGGCACCGTCACGGCCGACGATTTCTTCAGCGGCACCGCGGCCGGCCTGGCCGGCGGCACCACCACCATCATGGATTTCGTGATTCCCGACCCGAAGGAGTCGCTGCTGGAGGCCTTCCACACCTGGCGCGGCTGGGCCGAGAAGTCGGCCGGTGACTACACCTTCCACGTCGCCGTCACCTGGTGGGACCCCTCGGTGCACGAGGAGATGGGCGTGCTGGTGCGCGAGCACGGCGTCAACAGCTTCAAGCACTTCATGGCCTACAAGAATGCGATCATGGCCGATGACGAGACCCTGGTCAGGAGCTTTCGCCGCGCGCTGGAACTGGGCGCGATCCCGACCGTGCACGCCGAGAACGGCGAACTGGTCTACCAGCTGCAGCAAGAGCTTTTAATGAAGGGCATCCGCGGCGCCGAGGCCCATCCGCTCTCGCGCCCGCCGGAAGTGGAAGCCGAAGCCGCCAACCGCGCCATCGCCATCGCGGGCGTGCTCGGCACCCCGGTCTACATCGTCCACGTGTCCTGCGCCGAATCGCTGGAGGCGATTACCCGGGCGCGCGCCAAGGGGCAGCGCGTGTACGGCGAAGCGCTGGCCGGCCACCTCGTCATCGACGACAGCGTGTACCGCCATCCCGATCCCGAGTTCGCCCGCGCCCACGTGATGAGCCCGCCGTTTCGCAGCCGGCACCACCAGCAGGCGCTGTGGCAGGGCCTGCAAGGCGGGAACCTGCACACCACCGCCACCGACCACTGCACCTTCTGCGCCGAGCAGAAGGCGGCCGGCAAGGACGACTTCACCAGGATCCCGAACGGCTGCGGCGGCGTCGAGGAACGCATGGCCGTGGTCTGGGACGCCGGCGTGAACACGGGCCTGCTCACGCCCTCGGAATTCGTGCGCGTGACCTCCACCAACGCGGCCCAGATCTTCAACATGTATCCGCGCAAGGGCCTGGTCGCGGTCGGCGCCGACGCCGACATCGTGGTCTGGGACCCGAGCGGTACCCGCACGATCTCCGCCGCCACCCAGCACTCGAAAGGCGGCTTCAACGTCTTCGAAGGGCGCACGGTGCGCGGCGTCCCCACGCATACGGTTGCAAGGGGCAAACTGGTGTTCGAGCGCGGCACATTGCGCGCCGAAGCCGGGGCAGGGCGCTACGTCGAGCGTCCCGCTTTTTCCGCCACCCTGGCTTGATTCGAGGAGACCAGCATGGACGAACTGCGCATCAATGGCGAGCGCCTGTGGCAATCGCTGATGGACCTGGCCGCGATCGGCGCCACGGACAAGGGCGGCGTCAAGCGCCTGGCGCTGACGGACCTGGACCGCCAGGGCCGCGACCTGGTCGTGCGCTGGGGCCGCGAGGCCGGGCTGGAAGTCACGGTCGACCAGATCGGCAACGTCTTCATGCGCCGTGAAGGGCGCAACCCGTCCGCGCTGCCGATCGTCACCGGCAGCCACGTCGACACCCAGCCGACCGGCGGCAAGTTCGACGGCAACTACGGGGTGCTGGCCGGGCTGGAAGTGGTACGGACCCTGAACGAGCGCAACATCCAGACCGAGGCGCCGATCGAGGTCGCCTTCTGGACCAACGAGGAAGGCTCGCGCTTCGTGCCGGTGATGATGGGATCGGGCGTGTTCTGCGGCGCCTTCAGCCTGGAAACGGCCTATGCGGCGGTCGATACCGAAGGCAAGAGCGTGCGCGAGGAACTGGAACGCATCGGCTACCTGGGCGACGAAGTGCCGGGCAAGCACCCGATCGGCGCCTATTTCGAGACCCACATCGAGCAGGGGCCGGTGCTGGAGGATGCGGACAAGGTGATCGGCGTGGTGCCGGCCGTGATGGGCCTGTCGTGGTACGACTGCACCGTGACGGGCATGGAAGCGCATGCCGGCCCCACTCCGATGGGACTGCGGCGCGATGCGCTGCAGGTGGCGACGTCCATCATGCAGGAAGTGGTCGCCATCGCGAACCGCTACCCGCCCTATGGACGCGGGACGGTGGGCATGGTGCAGGTGTTCCCGAACAGCCGCAACGTGATCCCCGGGCAGGTCAAGTTCAGCATCGACCTGCGCAACGTGAACGACGCGCTGCTCAACACCATGCACGAGGAGATGCTGGCCTTCGTGGCCAAGACCCGCAAGGACAGCGGCCTGGCCATCGAGGTCGAGCGGGTGTCCTACTACCCGCCTTGCCCCTTCCACCCGGATTGCGTGAACGCGGTGCGCGCCGCGACCGAAAAGCTGGGCTACTCGAGCATGGACGTGGTCTCGGGCGCCGGCCACGATGCCATCTACGCCGCCCGCGTGGCGCCGTCCGGCATGATCTTCGTGCCCTGCAAGGACGGCATCAGCCACAACGAGATCGAGGACGCCCAGCCGGCCCACCTGGAGGCGGGATGCAACGTGCTCTTGCACGCCATGCTCGAACGAGCCGAAGTCATCCATGCGCCATAAATCTTGATTAGATGGCATCATTCCCGGGTGACCTCGGGAGGAGCAGCATGGACTGGCTGGATCGAAGTTGGTTGACAATACAGCAGGAATTTTCGGACCTCGGCAATGTGGAGGACATCACGCGCATCGTGGTGCGGCTGCTGGTGGCGGTCGTGCTGGGCGGGATGCTCGGTTACGAGCGTGAATCGGTGGGCGCATCGGCGGGCTTGCGCACCCACATGCTGGTGTCGCTGGGCGCGGCCCTGTTCGTGCTGATCCCGCTGCAGGCGGGCATGGAGATCGGCGACCTGTCGCGCGTGCTGCAGGGCGTCACCGCCGGCATCGGCTTCATCGGCGCCGGGGCCATCCTGAAGCAAACCGACAAGGAAGACGTCAAAGGCGTCACGACGGCCGCAAGCGTGTGGCTGAGCGCCGCCATCGGCATTGCCGCCGGCATGGGACGGGAAGCGACCGCCGTTCTGAGCGCCTTGTTCGCACTGGTGATCCTGGCGATCCTGAAAATGTCGCCGAAAGACGAATCGACACGCGCGACGAAGAAGTAACGCTTATTGCCTGCTCATGCTTTCCAGGAAGTGCAGCAGCACTTCGCCCGCCACCTCGGCGTCGTCCGCCGTCATGGTCTCGAGCGGATTGTGGCTGATGCCGCCGTTGCCGCAGCGCGTGAACAGCATCGCCACATCGGTGATGCTGGCCATCTCCATGGCGTCGTGCCCCGCGCCGGACAAGAGTTCGAAGCGCGGCAGGCCGGCGGCCTCGATGGCCGCGCCCAGCTGGTCCATCAGGCGCGGCGCGCAGGGCGCGGCGTCCGCCTCCACCAGCTTCCACAGCTTTTCCTCGATGCCGCGGCGCGCGCAAATGGCGCTGATGCCGGCCAGGATGTCGTCCACCGCCGCCAGGCGCTCTACATCGCTTGCGGCGCGGATGTCGAGCGACAGCCTGCACTGCCCCGGGATCACGTTCACGGAACCGGACGGCACCTCGAGCTGCCCGACCGTGCCGACCAGCGAGCCGCGTCCGCTGCAGCGCTCCTCGACCAGCAGCACGATCTCGGCCGCGGCCGCCGCCGCATCGCGGCGCATGCCCATCGGCGTGGTGCCCGCGTGGCTGGCCACGCCCGAGAGTTCGACCAGGTAGCGCGAGCTGCCGGCAATTGCCGTCACCACGCCGACCGGCAGGCCGCGCTCCAGCAGCACCGGCCCTTGTTCGATGTGGACTTCGACAAAGCCCAGCAGCGCTGCCGGATCGCGCGCGATGGCGGGGATGGCCGCAGGATCGTGGCCGGCGGCGCCCAATGCGGCGCGCATGCTCGTGCCCTCGCTGTCCTGCTGGTCGAGTACGCGTGGGTCGAAGCGGCCGGTAATGGCGCTGCTGCCCAGGAAGGTGCATTGATACCGCACGCCTTCCTCTTCCGCAAAACCGATTACCTCGAGGTGGAAGGGCAGGCGTTCGCCGCGCTCGTTCAGGTGCCGCACCAGGGCGATGGGCAGCAGGATGCCGAGCCGGCCGTCGTACTTGCCGCCCTGGCGCACGGTGTCGTAGTGCGAGCCGGTGACGAGGGTCTTCGCATCCGGTAGCAAGGCTGCGTAGCGCCCGACTACGTTTCCGACCGCATCGATGTGCGCGTCCATGCCGGCCTCGATCATCCAGTCGCGCAACTGGGCGGCAGTGCGCTGGTGCGCCGGCGTCATGTAGGCACAGGTAAGCCCATCGGGGCTGTCGCTGATCGCTCCCAGTGTCTCGGCCCAGTCCATCACCTGTGGCCCGAAGTGCAGTTGCACCACGAGCAGCTCGTTCAGGCGGATCTCGGCGATGCGGTGCACCTGGCGCAGGCACTCGCGCATCTCGTCGCCGCGCGTGTTCTTCAGGCGCCGTGCAAAGGTCTCGATGATGGCGGCGCGGGTCAGGCCGCGTCCCGTCGGGCCCTTGACCGCCAGGATGAAGGGGAAGCCGAACTTCTCCTTGTATTGCGCGTTGAGCGCGTGCAATACGGCGTATTCCTCCGGGCTGCAGCGGTTCAGGCCGGACGCCGCCTGCTCGCCGGTCGATTCGGCCGTGAGCTCGCCGGCGATCGCCGCCTTGCCGGCCAGTTCCGGGTGGGCGCGCAGCAGCGCCAGCTGCTCGTCTTCGCTTGCCTGCGTGACGGCTGCCTGCAAGGCCTGCTTGAGGGCGGCGACGCTGGCGAAAGGCCGCAGGCCGGCGGCACGTTCGGCGATCCAGGGCGAGTGTTCGTAGATGCCGCGCAGCGCTTCGACGAAGGTGGCCGGTGGGCAGGTGTTCAGGTCCGACAGGGTGGTCATGGTTCGCATCGCCTCATGAGAGTCAATGATGATAAATCCTGCAGGTCCTCCAGTTATACGCTTGAGCAGATAAGCGGTATTGCGCCTACTTGGCGACCAGCGCACGGGCCGCCGAGCTGACCTGGTCGCGCAGCCACTTGTGCTCGGTCGACTGGTGCACCCGCTGGTGCCACAGCTGGTAGAAGCGCATCGGCGGAAACTTGATCGGCACCGTGAAGCTCTTGAGCGGCAGCGTGCGTTCGTAGAAGCGGATGAACTGGCGCCCGGTGGTCAGCACCAGGTCGCTCTGGGTCAGCATGTAGGGAATCACGCCGAAGTAGGGCGACTCGACCGCCACCTTGCGCTGCAGCCCCAGGCGGTCGAGGTGGGCGTCGATCACGCCGTGGTAGCCCGGCAGCATCTGCGAGGGCGCCACATGCGGCAGCGCCAGGTAATCCTCGACCGTCATCGCATCGATCGCGGTGCGCTTGGCATACGGGCTGTCGGCGCGCATGGTGCAGATGATCGGGTCTTCGAACAGCTTGGACATGTGCAGGTGCGCGGGCGGCTCGTCCCAGTTGGCGATCACCAGGTCCATCTCGCCATCGGACAGCATGCGCAGGTAGTCCAGGCCTGGTCCCAGGCTGTGGATCACCACCTTGCTGTTGGGCGAACCGCGCCGCAGCGCCGCGACCACGTTCGGCAGGAACTGGGTGTCGAGGTAGTCGGGCGCGGCGATGTGGAAGGTGCGCGCCGCTTCCTCCGGCACGAAGGGCGACTTGCGCACGAACAGGCTCTCGGTTTCGTCGAGGATGCGCTTGGCCGGCTTGAGCAGGCTCTCGCCGTGCTGGGTCGGCACCATGCCGCGCGCGCCGCGCACCAGCAGCGGGTCGCCTGTCAGTTCGCGCAGTTTGCGCAGCGAGGCCGAGATCGAGGGCTGCGGCTGGTTCAGCTTGAGCGCCACGCGCGAGACGTTCTTCTCCTGCAGCAGCAGGTAGAGGATGCGGATCAGGTGCAGGTCGAGGTGCTGGGGCAGGCTGGCCATGGGGGCGTATATCAATACAGTTATGTCGAATATACGCTAAATTTCATGTTGCAGAAATTGAAATCACGTTATCGTCGGGGGATACTCGACAAGGACGCTTCTATGGATGGTTTCGGTTATCTCGGCCCGTATGCCCTGGAGTGGTTCAACATGCTGGTGCGCTGGCTGCACATCATCACGGGCATCGCCTGGATCGGTGCGTCCTTCTACTTCGTCTGGCTCGACAACACCATCCGTCCGCCGGCGCCGGGCTCCGAGCTGGCCAGGAAGGGCGTGGCCGGCGAGCTGTGGGCGGTGCACGGCGGCGGCTTCTACAACCCGCAGAAATACCTGGTGGCGCCCGCCGAGCTGCCCAAGGAACTCCACTGGTTCAAGTGGGAAGCCTATTCCACCTGGATCTCGGGCTTCGCACTGCTGGTCATCGTCTACTACCTGAACGCGCAGGCCATGATGGTCGACCGCAGCGTGGCAGATTTGACCAGCTGGCAGGCGGTCGGCATCGGCCTGGCCAGCCTGGTGGTCGGCTGGATCGTCTACGACCTGCTGTGCCGTTCCCCGCTGGGCAAGCACGACCTGGCCTTCGGCCTCACCATCTTCGCCTTCCTGGTCCTGAGCAGCTATGTGCTCACCCACCTGCTCAGCGGCCGCGCCGCCTACCTGCACGTGGGGGCGATGATCGGCACCATGATGGTGGCGAATGTGGCGATGCTGATCATTCCCGGCCAGCGCAAGATGGTGAACGCCATGATGGCCGGCGAGAAGCCGGACCCCATCCACGGCATCAAGGCCAAGCAGCGCAGCGTCCACAACAACTACTTCACGCTGCCGGTGCTGTTCATCATGATCAGCAACCACTACGCGATGACCTACCGCCATGAATACTCGTGGGCGGTGCTGGGCGTGATCATGGCGGCGGGCGTCCTGATCCGCCACTTCTTCAACCTGCGACACAAGGGCCGCGTCGAATGGAAGTACCCGGTGGCGGGCGTGGCCCTGCTCGCCATCCTGGCCTTCGCCATCGCGCCGAAGGCGCCGGCACCGGTCAAGGCGCAGACCGGCGCGGACGACGCGGCGCGCTTCGCACAGGTGCGCACCATCATCGACCAGCGCTGCGTGTCCTGCCACGCGCAGCACCCGACCCAGCCGGGCTTCGCGACGGCCCCGGCCGGCGTGATGCTGCATACCCCCGAACTCGTCAGCCAGAACGCGCAGCGCATCTACCAGCAGACCGTGCAGATGAAGGCGATGCCGCTGGCGAACCTCACCAACATGACCGATGCGGAACGGGCGCAGGTCGGCGCCTGGTTCGAAGCGGGCGCAAAAACCGGACAACACCGATGAACGATCAAGCACGGCAACGACTCCTGCAATGGATCGACGAGCACTTCGACGAGCAGGTCGGCTTCCTGCAGCAGGTCATCCGCATTCCCACCGATACGCCGCCGGGAAACAATGCGCCGCATGCGGAAGCGGTGGCGGCGATGCTCGCGCAATACGGCTGGAACGCCGAGCAGCATGCGGTGCCGGCGCAGGCGGTGCGCGACTACGGCATGGAAAGCATCACCAACCTGATCGTGCGCCGCCCCTATGGCGCGGGCGGCCCGACGCTGGCGCTGAACGCGCACGGCGACGTGGTGCCGCCGGGCGAGGGCTGGAGCAAACCGCCCTACGGCGCCGAGATCGTTGACGGGGCCATCTACGGCCGCGCGGCGGCGGTCTCGAAGAGCGACTTCGCCACCTACGTCTTCGCCGTGCGCGCGCTGGAAGCGCTGGGCCTGCCGCTCAAGGGGGCGCTCGAGCTGCACTTCACCTACGACGAGGAATTCGGCGGCCTGCTCGGCCCGGGCTGGCTGCTGGAACAGAACCTGACCCGCCCCGACTACGTGATCGCGGCCGGCTTCAGCTACAACATCGTCACCGCCCACAACGCCTGCCTGCAGCTGGAGATCACGGTGCACGGCAAGGCCGGGCACGGCGCCATGCCGGAGACGGCAGTGGACGCGCTGCAGGCCGCTACCCGCATCCTGAACGCGATCTACGGCCAGCTGCCGGAACTCAAGAAGATCAAGTCGCAGGTACCCGGCATCGATTCGCCCACCATGCTGGTCGGCCGCATCGATGGCGGCACCAATACCAATGTGGTGCCGGGCAAGGTGGTCATGAAGATGGACCGCCGCATGATCCCCGAAGAAGACCCGGTGGCGGTGGAAGCGCAGGTGCGCGCCCTGATCGAAGGCGCGGTGGCCGGCATGCCCGGCATCCGGCTGGAGATCCGGCGCCTGCTGCTCTCGCATGCGCTGCGCCCGCTGCCCGGTTCCGACAAGCTGGTGGACAGCCTGCAGCGCCACGGCCGCGCCATCCTCGGCGAGGAGATCACGGCCCAGGGCACGCCGCTGTACGCGGATGCGCGCCTGTACGGCGAGCGCGGCATCCCGACGGTGATGTATGGGGCCGGGCCGCGCACGGTCTCGGCGTCGAACGCCAAGAAGGCAGACGAGCATGTGCAGCTGGAGGATCTGCGCAAGGCCACCAAGGTGGTGGCGCTGACGCTACTGGACTTCCTGGCGGACCAATGAAAAGTAGGGTGGGCGGGGTAATTCCGGGCAGTGCCCGGAATTACGAACGCCCACGCGGTGATAGTTGGCGGCGAGATCATCCGGCGCGATAACTGAGCCGCTACCGATCACCGCGTGGGCGGACAAGCCGCCCACCCTACGAACGATTAGCCGTAAAAAAGGCGCCCGCAGGCGCCTTGGTTTTGCTTACTGCTTGAGCGTGCGCTCGAACAGCTGGTAGATCCGGCGGTACTGGTCATACCAGGCTTCCGGCTGGACGTAGGCGTGGCGCTCCAGCGGGTAGCTGGCCAGTTCCCAGTTGTCCTTCTTCAGCTCGATCAGGCGCTGGGCCATGCGCACCGAGTCCTGGTAGAACACGTTGTCGTCGACCATGCCGTGCGCGATCAGGAGGTGGCCCTGCAGCTTGTCGGCGTATTCGATCGGCGACGAGATGCGGTAGGCTTCCGGGTCGATGTCCGGCGTGTTCAGGATGTTGGCGGTGTAGCCGTGGTTGTAGGTCACCCAGTCCGTCACCGGACGCAGGGCGGCGCCCGACTTGAAGGTTTCCGGCGCGCGCATCAGGGCCATGAAGGTCATGAAGCCGCCGTAGCTGCCGCCGTACACGCCGACGTTCTTGGCATCGCCCTGGTGCTGCGCCACCATGTAGTTCACGCCGTCGATGTAGTCCACCAGTTCCGGATGGCCCATCTGGCGGTAGATCGCGTTGCGCCACTTGGCGCCGTAGCCCTTCGAGGCGCGGTAGTCCATGTCGAGCACGACGTAGCCCTTCTGGACCAGCAGGTTGTGGAACATCTGCTCGCGGAAGTAGTTCGGGTAGCGCTTGCTGACGTTCTGCAGGTAGCCGGCGCCGTGCACGAACATCACGACCGGGTACTTCTTGCCCGGTTCCAGCTGGGCCGGGCGGTACAGCTTGGCCCAGACCGGATCGCCGCCGGCGCTCGAGGGCACCGCCACGTACTGCGGCTCGACCCACTGGCGCGCCTTGAACTCGGCAGTGCGGGTATCGGTCAGCTTGGTTGCCGCGCCGCCGCTTACCGGCGCCAATGCCAGCTGGACCGGGGTGTAGCTGCTCGACCAGTGCACCAGCAGTTTCTTTTCGTCGGGCGACAGGGTGAAGCGCTCGACGCCGTCCAGGCTGGTGACTTCGCGGACCGTGCCGTTCTTCGCGTCGACCGCGCAGACCTCGTAGTCGCCCGGCGTTTCGCGGTTGCACATCACATAGGCCATGCGGCCGTCGTGCGACCAGCGCACGTCCGAGGCTTCCCACTTGCCCGAGGTCAGGGCGCGGGCAGGACCACCTTCGGCGGATTGGGTGTACAGGTGCGAGTAGCCGCTTTCCTCGGACAGGTACCACAGCGTGCGGTTGTCCGGCAGCCAGCCGAATTCGTTGTTGTCGTAGTTGACCCAGGCGTTGTCGGTCAGGCGGTGCAGCGGCTTGAGCTTGGCGGCCTGCAGGTCGACGGTGGCGATCCAGCGGTCCTTGTTGTCCACCGCGCGCAGCATCACGGCGACGTTGGCGCCGTTGGCCGACCATTCGATCGCATCGGCGCCGTCGATGACGCGCAGCGCGCGGTTGCCCTTCAGCGGCTCCTTCTTGGCGGCGGCGCGCAGCTCGGCCAGCGGATCGACGTTCACGCCCGGCAGCACGTCGAAGGACAGGTCCTGCACCTTGTTGGTGCGCAGGTCGACCAGCTTCAGTGCATGGGGCGCCGGCATGTTGCGGCCGACGCGGGTGCGCTGGTCGTCGAATTCCTCGTAGCCCGATTCGGTCACGTAGCGCGGCATCTTGCCGACGCGGCCCTTGTCGCCGTTCTTCGGCGCGGTGACGACCAGCAGCCAGCGGCCGTCGGGCGACAGCACGCTGCTCTCGATCGCGACCTTGTCGCCCAGGTAGACCGGGGCCGGGGGCAGGGTGGGGTCAACGCGGCGCTGCTCGTTCATGCGCTCGCGCAGCGCATCGCGGTCATCCTTCTGGCGCTTGAGGTGGGTCATCAGGCGCAGCTGCTGGTCGCGCAGCGCGTCTTCCTCGTTCACCGCCGGGTCCTTGGCGGCGCGCGGCAGCGCAACCGGGCCGACCACGCGGCTGGCGCGGTCCCAGCCGTACCAGTCGGTGCCGATGCGGTAGTAGACCGTGCGTTCGTCGTGCGAATACTGGAGCGCGTCGAGCTTGCTGGCGCCGCGGGTGATCTGCACCAGCGCGCCGCTCTTCAGGTCGCGCTCGAACAGGTCGCCGTTACGCAGCATCAGGGCGCGGGTCTGGGCCGGGTTGTAGATGACGTCGTTGCCGTCGATCTTTGCCGCCTCGGCGTCGCTCACCAGCTTTGGCTTGCCGCCCTGGCTCACCTGCCAGGTGTCGCGGATCGGCGAGCCGGTGCGCTTCTGTTTATAGAACACCTGCTTGCTGTCCCAGCTCCACCAGGCGTTTTCCACCGGCGTGCCGATCCAGTCGGGGTGGGCCATGGCCTGGTCGAGGGTGATGGGCGTGGATGCCGCCGCCGGCAGCGCCGGCAGGGTCAGGAGCGCTGCGAAGATCGTGAGTGCTGGTGTACGCATCGTGTTGTAGGAGCTGAAGTAGAAAGGAGGTTGGCTTTCTTGCCAGAAAATGCGACTTGCATTCTAGCTCAGCATTTCACGCTGCGGGGCATATGGAGAACGGACCTGCTAAAAAAGAACGCGCCGGCGTACGTACATACGTACAACCGGCGCGTGCATATCAATACTGCTGTTGCGTCGCAGCGTTCAGGCCGCCTTGCCCGGGCGCTTTGCCGGACGCAGGAACAGGGCCAGGCGCACGACCAGGGCGGTGAGGGCGCAGACGCTCAGGACGGTGTCGAGCAGGTCCATGCTCAGCCCCGCACCGCAGGTGCCCAGCCGCCGTGCGCGGCATAGAGTTCGATCGAAAAGCTGCGCACTGCGGCGAGGGCGCTGGCGAAGAAGCGGCGGGTCGTGGTCATGGTGAATTCCCCTGTAAAGATTGCGATGTTGCGTTGCAGTATAAGGAGGAGAGGGCTATAAATAAACTTTAGATTGGTGATTCCTTCGATACGGATAATGAATAATTGATGAAGGAGCTCGACCAGTGATATTTACGCGGCGAATGTCTCTTTGTTGCCACTGTGAATGGCTGAGGTGTCGAGAGGGGGATTGCGCAGCTGGATCGGTTCTTGCATGACATACCGGCATGAAATCGACAGGCTGTGTAGCACCTCATCTGCGGATCGTCGTCGTCAATCCCGCCACACCCCCCGGCGCCGAGCGCGATGCAGCGCTCGCCGGGCAGGCCCAGCGCAGCGCAGCGCTGCGGATCGGCCTGCTCGAATCGGGCTACGACCTGGTCGCCTCGCTCCCCGCCGACGTATTCCTGCCCGAGCGCGTGGCCCAGCTGCAGCCGGACATGATCATCGTCGACAGCGCGTCCGACGCGCGCGACGTCCTCGAGCACATCGTGATCGCCACCCGCGATGCGCGCCGCCCCATCGTGCTGTTTACCGAAGACGACGCCCCGGCCAGCATGGACGCGGCCCTGGACGCGGGCGTGTCGGCCTACATCGTGGCCGGCCTGCAGGCCGAGCGTGTGAAAGCGGTGCTCGACGTCGCGCTGGCGCGCTTCCGGCGCGAGCAGAAGCTGCTGGACGAGCTGGAGGGCACGCGCCAGAAACTGGCCGAGCGCAAGACCGTCGACCGCGCCAAGGGCCTCCTGATGACGCGCTACCGGCTCACCGAGGATCAGGCCTACCAGCGCCTGCGCAGCATGGCCATGAACAAGAACCTGAAGCTGGCGGAGATCGCGCAGCGGCTCATCGATGTGGAAGACCTGCTCGGCTGACGCCGGCGGTGCGAAAGACAGGAACCCTATGACAGGCATTGGCAAGGAAAGCGGCGGCGCATGGATCGCCGGCTCGGACAAACCGGAAAGAACAGTGGTCCGCATCGGCTACCTGCCGCTGGCGGACTGCGCGCCGGTGGTGATGGCATCCGTGCTCGGCTTCGACGAACTGTACGGGATCAAGTTCGAACTGAGCCGCGAGCTGTCCTGGACCGGCATGCGCGACCGCCTGGTCGCCGGCGACATCGACGCCGCCCACGTCCTGTATGGCCTGCTGTACGGCCTGCAAATGGGCATCGGCACGCGGGCCCGCCAGATGGCCGTCCTGATGAACCTGAACCGCAACGGCCAGGGCATCACGCTGTCGCGCGCGCTGGCCGCCAAGGCTCCCGACGCGGCGGCGCTGGCGCGGCTGGTGCGCGCCGGCGCGTTGCGCCCCACCTTCGGGCATACCTTCCCGACCGGGAACCACGCGATGTTCCTGTATTACTGGCTGGCGGCGGCGGGCATCGATCCTCTCGCGGACTGCAAGCTGGTCACCGTGCCGCCCGGCCAGATGGCGGCCAGCCTGGCGGCCGGCCACATGGACGGCTTCTGCGCCGGCGAGCCCTGGGGCCAGCGCGCGGTGCGCGAAGGCGCCGGGCTGCTGTCGGTGTCGAGCGAGGAGATCTGGCCCGATCATCCGGGCAAGGTGCTGGGCACGGGCGCCGATTTCGCAGCGAGCCACCCGAATACCTGCCGCGCCCTGGTCGCCGCATTGCTGGAAACGGCGCGCTGGCTGGATGCCTCGCGCACCAACCGCGAGGCCGCCGCCGAGGTACTGGCCAGCCCGGCCTATGTGAATGCGGACAGGGACGTGCTGCAGGTCTGCCTGGCCGGGCGTCCCGGCAAGGCGTACGCCACTGGGGCCTGGCGCGGCCACAATGGCCTGCATTTCTTCGCCGACGGCGAGGCCAGCTTTCCCTGGCTGTCGGACGGCATGTGGTTCCTCACCCAGCAGCGCCGCTGGGGCCTGCTGCGTGCCGATCCGCCCTATGCCGCGATCGCGCGGGAGGTCAACCGCATTGATCTCTACCGTGATGGGGCGGCAATGGCGGGCGTGGCTGTGCCGGACAGCGCCATGCGCAGTTCCACCCTGCTCGACGGCCGCGTCTGGGACGGCAGCGACCCGGCCGGCCATGCCGGATCGGTGCAGCGTGCTGCCTGAACCGGTGCGCAAACCTGCATCATGAACGCGCATGTTGCACCGCAATGTAGCGCGTGATCCCGTCGGATACATGCGCTTCCCTCTGGGAGCAAGGTGGCACGCCTCTTGCTGTTAAGACGATACGGATCAATGGCGATCCTCTTCACTTTTTCGCCGGCCTAACGAGGGGCCGGCAACCAGGACAACGGCGTCCGCGGCTCGCTGCCATCACGGCAGGAGCGCGGACGCCGTTTTGTTTTTCAAAGGAAGAAACATGGCCAATACATTGGACAACAAGGCAGACAGCATCAAGCTCTTCTCGTTCGACACGGCGCCGATGCGCGCCTTCCACCTGACCTGGGTGGCCTTCTTCATCTGCTTCTTTGCCTGGTTCGCCTGCGCGCCGCTCATGCCGGTGATCAAGGGCGAATTCGGCCTGTCGATGGAGCAGATCGCCAACATCAACATCGCGGCGGTCGCCATCACGATCTTCGTGCGCTTGCTGATCGGCCCCCTGTGCGACCGCTTCGGTCCGCGCAAGGCCTACACCGGCCTGCTGCTGCTCGGTTCGATCCCGGTGCTGGGCGTGGCCATGGCGCAGAGCTACGAAAGCTTCCTGCTGTTCCGCCTCGGGATCGGTGCGGTCGGCGCCAGCTTCGTCATCACCCAGTACCACACCTCAGTGATGTTCGGCCCGAAAGTGGTCGGCACCGCCAATGCGGCCGCGGCCGGCTGGGGCAACAGCGGCGGCGGCGCGGCCCAGGCCCTGATGCCTCTGCTGCTGACCGCCGTCACCATGCTGGGCGTCTCGCAGGCCCTGAGCTGGCGCGTGGCGCTGGTGGTGCCCGGCCTGATGATGATCGTGATGGCCTTCTTCTACTGGCGCTATACCCAGGACTGCCCGGCCGGTAACTTCGACGACATGCGTGCGCGCGGCGAAGCGCTCCCCGGCGGGAAGGGCGGCTGGGCGAGCTTTCGCGACGCCTGCCGCAACCACCGCGCCTGGCTCCTGTTCGTGACCTACGGCGCCTGCTTCGGCATCGAGATCTTCATCCACAACATCGCCGCCGTGTACTACGTCGAACACTTCGGCCTGTCGCTGGGCGCGGCCGGGCTGGCGGCCGGCAGCTTCGGCCTGCTGGCCCTGTTCGCCCGTGCGCTGGGCGGCTGGCTGTCGGACCGCAGCGCCCGTGGCGGGAACCTGAACAGCCGCGTCACCGTGCTGTTCGTGCTGATGATCGGCGAGGGCCTCGGCCTGCTGTGGTTCGCCCAGGCCGACGGCGTGGTCTATGCGGTGATCGCCATGCTGTGCTTCGGCCTGTTCACCCACATGGCCTGCGGCGCCACCTATGCGCTGGTGCCGTTTGTTGCGCCCAGGGCGCTGGGCGGCGTGGCCGGCATCGTCGGCGCCGGCGGCAACGTCGGCGCGGTGGCGGCCGGCTTCCTCATGAAAGGCACGGGCGACATCGCCCAGACCCTGACCATCCTGAGCGTGCTGGTGCTGGCTTCGAGCCTGTGCGCCATCGCCGCCCGTTTCACCATGACCGCCAGCGAGGCCAGCCCGGCCGCACCGGCGGCCACCGCAGCATAAGGAGTAACGCAATGCATATCGTCGTCGTCGGCCACGGCATGGTGGGCCATAAATTCGTCGAAACCCTGGTTGCCAGCGGGGATCCGGACCTGCGCGTGACCATCCTCGGGGAAGAAGCGCGTCCCGCCTACGACCGGGTCCACCTGTCCGAATTCTTTGCCGGGAAAAGCGCGGAAGACCTGTCGCTGGTGGCGCCCGGCTTCTTCGACAACGCGCAGCTCACGCTGCGCCTCGGCGCCCGCGTGACCGGCATCGACCGCGACGCGCGCCAGGTGATGCTGGCCGAAGGCGAGCCGGTGGCCTACGACAAGCTGGTGCTGGCCACCGGCTCCACGCCCTTCGTGCCGCCGGTACCGGGAGCAAGCCGCAAGGACTGCTTCGTGTACCGCACCATCGACGACCTGGAAGCGATGAGCGAGTGCGGCGCACGCTCGCGCACCGGCGTGGTGGTGGGGGGCGGCCTGCTCGGCCTGGAATGCGCCAAGGCGCTGCGCGACCTCGGCCTGCAGACCCACGTGGTCGAGTTCGCGCCGCGCCTGATGGCGGTGCAGGTCGACGAGCCCGGTGCGCGCGTGCTGCGTAACAAGATCGAGGAACTGGGCGTGCAGGTGCACACGCAGAAGAACACCCTCGCCATCGTCGACGGCGAGGAGGGCACCCACCGCATGCAGTTCGCCGACGGCAGTCACCTGGATGCCGACATGATTGTGTTCTCGGCCGGCATCCGCCCGCGCGACGAACTGGCGCGCTCGAGCGGCCTGGCGCTCGGCCAGCGCGGCGGCATCGTGATCGACGAGCGCTGCCTGACGTCCGACCCGCATATCTACGCGATCGGCGAATGCGCGCTTTGGAATGGCCAGCTGTTCGGCCTGGTGGCGCCCGGCTACGACATGGCGCGCACCGCGGCCAGGCAGATCCTCGGCCTGGAGTCCGGTTTCACGGGCGCCGACATGAGCACCAAGCTGAAACTGATGGGCGTCGACGTGGCCAGCATCGGCGACGCCCACGGCGCCACCGCCGGCAGCCGCAGCTACCAGTTCCTGGACGAGCGCAAGCAGGTGTACCGCAAGATCGTCACCTCCGAGTGCGGCAAGGTCCTGCTGGGCGCCGTGCTGGTGGGCGACGCCGCTTCTTACGGCGAACTGCTGCAGATGATGCTGAACCGATTGGCGCTGCCGGCTTCCCCCGAAGTGCTGATCCTGCCGGCGCTGGAAGGCGCGGCGCGCCCGGCCCTCGGTGTGGACGCGCTGCCGGCCAGCGCCCAGATCTGCTCCTGCAACGACGTCTCCAAGGGCGCGCTGTGCGAAGCGGTGGCGGGCGGCGCCGGCACGATCGGCGCGCTCAAGAGCTGTACGAAAGCCGGCACCGCCTGCGGCGGCTGCGTGCCCCTGATGACTCAGGTGATGAATGCCGAGCTGTCGCGCCTGGGCGTGGAAGTGAAGGATCACCTGTGCGAGCACTTCGCCTGCTCGCGCCAGGAGCTCTACCACCTGGTGCGCGTGGAAGGCATCCGCAGCTTCGGCGAGCTGATTGCGCGCCACGGCAAGGGACTCGGCTGCGACGTCTGCAAGCCGGTGGTGGCCAACATCCTGGCGTCCAGCTGGAACGACTTCGTGCTCAAGCCGGAGCACGCCAGCCTGCAGGACTCGAACGACTACTTCCTCGGCAACATCCAGAAGGACGGGACTTATTCGGTGGTGCCGCGCATGCCGGGCGGCGAGGTGACGGCCGATGGCCTGATCGCGGTGGGACAGGTGGCCAAGAAGTATGGCCTGTACACCAAGATCACCGGCGGCCAGCGCGTCGACCTGTTCGGCGCGCGCGTGGAGCAGTTGCCGAACATCTGGGAAGAACTCATCGCCGCCGGCTTCGAGTCGGGCCACGCCTACGGCAAGTCGCTGCGCACCGTGAAATCCTGCGTCGGCTCGACCTGGTGCCGCTACGGCGTGGGCGACAGCCTGGCCTTCGCCATCGCGCTCGAGAACCGTTACAAGGGCCTGCGCGCGCCGCACAAGATCAAGTTCGGCGTCTCCGGCTGCACCCGCGAGTGCGCCGAGGCTCAGGGCAAGGACGTCGGCCTGATCGCCACCGAGAAGGGCTGGAACCTCTACGTCTGCGGCAACGGCGGCATGAAGCCGCGCCACGCGGAGCTGATCGCTTCCGGCATCGACGACGAGACGGTGGTGAAGCTGGTCGACCGCTTCCTGATGTTCTACGTGCGCACCGCCGGCCGCCTGCAGCGCACCAGCGTGTGGCGCGAGAACCTCGAAGGCGGGCTGGATTACCTGAAGGCGGTGGTGGTCGACGACAAGCTGGGCATCGGCGCCGAGCTGGAAGCGCAGATGCAGCACGTGGTCGACACCTATGCCGACGAATGGAAGGAAGCCGTCACCAATCCGGACGTGCGTCGCCGCTTCCGCCACTTCGTCAACAGCGAGGCGCTTGATAACAACGTCGTGTTCGTGCCGGAGCGCGGCCAGATCCGCCCGGCCAATCCCGAGGAACGGCGCGGTCGCGTCATCCCGATTGCCGCCAGCGCGGCCTGACCCCGATTGAGGAGATAAGACATGCACCGAGACCTGCAACTTCAGAACTGGACCGCCGTCTGTGCCCTCGACGAGATCGTGCCGGACACCGGCGTCTGCGCACTGCTGGACGGCCGCCAGGTGGCCGTGTTCCGCGTCGGCAGCGACGAACCGCGCGTGTTCGCCATCGACAACTTCGATCCGAATGCGCAGGCCGCCGTGCTGTCGCGCGGACTGGTCGGCAGCATCGGCGAACGCGTCGTGGTCGCTTCGCCCATCTACAAGCAGCATTTCGACCTCCACAGCGGCGAATGCCTGGAAGCGCCCGAGCACTCGGTCGCCAGCTACCCGGCCCGCGTGGAAGGAGGCAAGGTATGGATCGCACCGTGAAACCGAAGCTGGTCGTGGTCGGCAACGGCATGGCCGGCATGCGCACCGTCGAGGAATTGCTCAAGCTCGACGCCGGCATGTACGAGATCACGGTGTTCGGCGCCGAACCGCGCGTGAACTACAACCGCATCATGCTCTCGCCGGTACTGGCGGGCGAGAAGAAGCCTGATGACATCATCCTGCATAGCCGCGCGTGGTATGCCGAGAACGGCATCGTGCTGCACGCCGGCGACCCGGTGGTGGCGATCGACCGTGCGCGCCGCATCGTGCGCGCCCGCTCCGGCCTGGAAACGGCCTACGACCGCCTGCTGCTGGCCACCGGCTCCAGCCCCTTCATCGTGCCGGTGCCGGGCGCCCAGCTGGGCGGCGTGGTGGGTTTCCGCGACCTCGACGATGTCGACCTGATGCTGGCCGCGGCACGGCGCGGCGGCACTGCGGTAGTGATCGGCGGCGGCCTGCTCGGCCTGGAGGCGGCCAACGGGCTGCTGCGCCAGGGGATGAACGTGACCGTCGTCCACTTGACGAGCAGCCTGATGAACCAGCAGCTCGACCCGGCCGCGGCCCTGCTGTTAAAAAGCGCGCTGGAACGGCGCGGCCTGCGCATCCTGCTCGGCGCCCAGACCGAGGCGATCCTGGGTGAAGGCAAGGTGGAAGCGGTGCGCTTCGCCGACGGTAGCGAGGTGCCGGCCGACCTGGTGGTGATGGCCGCCGGCGTGCGCCCCAACGTGGCGCTGGCACGCGAGGCCGGCCTGCACGTCGAGCGTGCGATCGTGGTCGACGACACCCTGCAGACCTACGACCCGCGCGTGTATGCTGTGGGCGAATGCGTCCAGCACCGCAAGGCCACCTTCGGCCTGGTGGCGCCGATCTGGGACCAGGCGCGCGTCTGCGCCGCCCACCTGGCCGGGCTCGGCCATCGCCGCTACGTGCAGCAGGCCACCGCCACCAAGCTGAAGGTCACCGGCATCGACCTGTACTCGGCCGGCGACTTCAGTGGCCTGGAGGGCAGCGAAGACCTGGTGCTGCGCGATCGCCATGCCGGCGTGTACAAGCGCCTGGTGCTGATGGGGGGGCGTGTGACCGGCGCGGTGCTGTACGGCGACGTGTCGGATGGGCCCTGGTACTTCGACCTGATCCAGCGCGGCACCGACGTTTCAAGCATCCGCGACCGGCTGCTGTTCGGCCCGACTTTATGCGAGGCTGCCTGATGGGTGTTCCGATGATCCCGATCGCGGCGGCAGTCCGCACCACCTGTCCCTACTGCGGCGTCGGCTGCGGCATCAAGGCGACGCCGATGGCGGACGGCGCCCTGATCGAGGGCGACCCGGAGCACATCGCAAACCGCGGCCGCCTGTGCGTCAAGGGTGCGGCGCTGGGCGAGACGCTCGGCCTGGACGGCCGCCTGCTGGCGCCTGCCATCCGCGAGGACGGCAGGCTGCGCCAGGCCGGCTGGGAGGAGGCGATCGACAAGGTCGCCTCCACGTTCGCAGCGATCATCGCCGAGCATGGCCCGGACGCGGTGGCGATGTACGTCTCCGGCCAGCTGCTGACCGAGGACTACTACGTCGCCAACAAGTTCATGAAGGGCTTCGTGGGCAGCGCCAACATCGACACCAATTCGCGCCTGTGCATGTCGTCCAGCGTGGCCGGGCACAAGCGCGCCTTCGGCGAAGACCTGGTGCCGGGCTGCTACGAGGACTTCGAACTGGCCGACCTGGTCGTGCTGGTCGGCTCCAACACGGCCTGGTGCCACCCGACGCTGTTCCAGCGCATCGTCAAGGCCAAGGAAGCGCGGCCCGGCTTGCGCATCGTCGCGATCGATCCGCGCCGCACCGCGACCTGCGAGCTGGCCGACCTGCACCTGCCGGTCAAGGCCGGCACCGACGTCTGGCTGTTCAACGGCCTGCTCAGCTACCTGGCGCGGACCGGCGCGGCCGACGAGGCCTTCGTGGCCGCGCATGCGGCCGGCCTCGAGGCCGCCCTTGGCCTAGCCGATGCCTGCGCCGACATCGACCTGGTAGCCCGCACCTGCGGCATCGATCCGCGCCAACTGGTCGAGTTCTACGAGCTGTTTGCCGCAACCGACAAGGTCGTCACCGCCTTCTCGCAGGGCGTCAACCAGTCCTCCAGCGGCACGGACAAGGTCAACAGCATCATCAACTGCCACCTGCTCACCGGCCGGATCGGCAAGCCGGGCACGGGGCCGTTCTCGCTGACCGGCCAGCCGAACGCCATGGGCGGTCGCGAAGTGGGCGGCCTGGCCAACATGCTGGCCAGCCACCTGGAGCTCGACCAGCCGGCCCACCGCGAGGCGGTGCGCAGCTTCTGGGATGCCCCGCGCATCGCCGACAAGCCGGGCCTGAAGGCGGTGGACCTGTTCCGCGCCATCGAAGCGGGCAAGGTGAAAGCCGTGTGGATCATGGCGACCAATCCGGTGGTCAGCCTGCCGGACGCCGACCAGGTCCGGCGCGCCCTGGAGCGCTGCGAGCTGGTGGTGGTCTCGGACATGAGTCCGGATACCGATACCGCCGCGCTGGGACACGTGCTGCTGCCCGCGCTGGGCTGGGGCGAGAAGGATGGCACCGTCACCAATTCCGAACGCTGCATTTCGCGCCAGCGGGGCTTCCTCCCAAGGCCGGGAGAAGCGCGCAGCGACTGGCAGGCGATCTGCCAGGTGGCCCGGCGCATGGGTTTCAGCGGCTTCGATTACGCGCACGTGCACGAGATCTTCGACGAGCATGCCCGGCTCTCTGGCTGGCGCAACGGGGAAGGGGAGCTGCCGCGCGCCTTCCGCATCGACGGCCTGGCCGGCATGGACCGCGCCGCCTACGACGCGCTGGAGCCCTTGCAATGGCCCGTCCTGCGCAGCGGCGCGGGAACGACGCGCCTGTTCGCCGACGGCCGCTTTGCCCATCCTGACGGCAGGGCGCGGTTCGTGGCGAGCGCGCCGCGCCTGCCGGCCAATGCGCCGGGCGGCGAGTTCCCGCTGGCCCTGAACACCGGCCGCCTGCGCGACCAATGGCACACCATGACCCGGACCGGCAAGTCGCCGCGCCTGGCCGCTCACGCACCCGAACCTTTCGTCGACCTGCATCCGCACGACGCCCTGCTAAGTGGCGTACGCGAAGGCGAGCTGGCGCGCGTCACCAGCCGCTTTGGCGCGATGGTGGCGCGGGTGGCGCACAGCGGCGGCATCGCGCGCGGCACCGCCTTCATCCCGATCCACTGGAACGGCCAGACCGCCTCGGATGCGCGGGTCGGCGCCGTGGTCAATCCGGACGTCGACCCGGTGTCGGGCGAGCCCGAATTCAAGCATACGCCGGTCCGGGTCGAGCCTTTCGGGGTGGCCTGGCATGGCTTCATCCTGTGCCGCGAGGAGTTGGACCTGGGGCGCGTCGCCAACTGGACGCGCGTGCGCGGCGCCGGCTTCGTGCGCTACGAACTGGGCGGCCGCGAAGCGGTCTCCCCAGGCTGGGCACGCGCGCTGCTCGGGGCGGGCGAGGACGCGGACTGGATCGAATACGAGGACAAGGCCGAGGGCATGCTGCGCTGCGCCTTGCTGGTCGACGGGCGCCTGCAAGCCTGCCTGTTCGTGTCGCGCCGCCCGGACCTGCCGGCCCGCACCTGGCTGGGCAGCCTGTTCGTCCAGGACTTGCTGTCGGCAAAGGAACGGGCCACGCTGCTCGCGGGCCGTTTGCCTGCGCAGGGCGCCGATCCGGGCCCGACCGTCTGTTCGTGCTTCGGGGTAGGCCGCAACACGATCTGCAAGGCGATCGCGGAACACGGCTTGCGCGATGCCGCGGGCGTGACCGCCTGCCTGCGCGCCGGCGGCAATTGCGGTTCCTGTCTGCCGGAGATTCGGCAACTGCTCGGCTTTACTTCGCCGCCACCTGGGCGCCGCTCGCCAGGTAGCTGAGCGCCATCATGGACATGGCCCGTACCCCGACGACCAGGGCCTTTTCGTCGACGAAGAACTTGGGGTTGTGGTTCGGCGCCGCCTTGGCCGGATCCTGCCCATCGGGCGTAATGCCCAGGAAGACATACAGTCCCGGCACCTGCTCGGAGAAGAAGGAAAAATCTTCGGACGCGCCCGACAGCAGCGCCTGCGAGACCTTGCCGTCGGCGGCGCGCTCCAGCACCGGCCGCATGCTGTCGGCCAGGGCTTTCTGGTTGTCGACGGCATCGTACATCGGGACGATCGTGACCTTCGCTTCCGCGCCGGTGCTGGCGGCGATGTTCTGTGCGCTGGTCTTGATGTTCTCCACGACATCGCCGCGGACTTTCTTGCCATAGCTGCGAATCGTTCCGGTCATGTTCACCGTTTCGGGAACGATGTTCGGGCCGGTGCCGCCATTGATCGTGCCGACGGTCACCACCACGGGAGACTCCGTCAGGTTGGCCTGCCGGCTCACCACGGTCTGCAGGCCGTTGATGACGAGCGCCGAGGTCACGATCGGGTCGACCGTATTCCATGGCATGCCGCCATGTCCTTGCTTGCCGGTGATGCTGATGTCGAGCGAATCGCTTGCGGCCGTGATGGGGCCGGTACGCCAGCTGATCTCGCCCGAACGGCCCGGCATGACGTGCATGGCCAGTACCGCATCCGGCTTGAGCTGCTTGAACAGGCCCTCGTCGAGCATCAGCTTGGCGCCCCATGCCTTGCCGGTGCCCGGCAGGAAAGTGCTGGAACCTTCCTCGGCGGGCTGGAAGATGAACATCACGGTTCCGGCCAGGCTGTCGCGCATGCCCGCCAGCACCGTCGCGGTCGCCATCAGCATCGCTGTGTGGGTATCGTGGCCGCATGCGTGCATGACGTCGACCTCGCGTCCCTGGTAATTGCCTTTGGCCTTAGATGCGAAGGGCAGGCCGGCCGGCTCCTTGACCGGCAGCGCATCCATGTCGGCGCGCAGCGCCACCGTCTTGCCCGGCTTGGCGCCCTTGAGAATGCCGACCACGCCGGTGATGCCGATCCCGGTGCGCACTTCCAGGCCCAGCTGGCGCAAGTGGTCGGCCACGAGTTTGGCGGTGCGGGTTTCCTGGTTTCCGAGCTCGGGATGCTGGTGAATGTCGCGCCGCCACTTGATCAGCTGCGGCTCGACCGCGGCGGCGCGCTTGCGGACTTGCTGCTCGCTTGCGCTCGGCTCGGCGGCGTGCGCCGTATGGGAGAGGATTACTGCTGCCAGTGCGGCAGGGAACAATCGTGAGATTCGCATGGTGAGCCCCTGTGGACGTAGCCGGAACACTCCTGCGCATGTCGCTGAGGCGCGATGCTTCATGTCCCTGGCATGCGATAGCACGAATATAAACGATTTCGTATGCAGGGCGCATGAATTTCGAGCGGTGCGCGCCCATGAAAAAAGCCAGATCAGCTGACGCTGGATCTGGCTTTTTCGAATTCTGTGGTCGGGGTGAGAGGATTCGAACCTCCGGCCTCTACGTCCCGAACGTAGCGCTCTACCGGGCTAAGCTACACCCCGACTGTTTGAGACTTCGTTACCGAAATCTCGGGAAGGCATTACTATATTCGGCTCAATGGTTCCTGTCAACAGCGAAACTGCAGAGCTGCTGCAGACTCGCCTTGTAGACGCTTTCTGGCAGGCCGGAAATTGCCTCGGCCGCGCGGCGCGCAGCCTGTTCCGCCTGCTGGCGGGTGTAGTCCAGTGCGCCGCTCGAGGTCACCGCCGCTAGCACCGCTTCGAACTGTTCCTCGTCGCCATGCTCGATGCAGCTGCGCACCAGCTGGCGCTGTTCCGGCGTACCGTTTTCCATCAGCCAGATCAGCGGCAGGGTGGGCTTGCCTTCGCGCAGGTCGTCGCCCAGGTTCTTGCCGATCTCGGCGGCGTCGCCGGCGTAGTCCAGCACGTCGTCGATCAGCTGGAACGCCGTGCCCAGCGAACGGCCGTATTCGCCGGCCGCGGCGATCTGCTCGTCATCGGCGCCGCCCACCAGGGCGCCCAGCTCGGCAGCCGCCTCGAACAGCTTGGCGGTCTTGGAGCGGATCACCTTCAGGTAGCTTTCATGCGTCACGTCCGGATCGTGCATGTTCAGCAGCTGCAGCACTTCGCCTTCGGCGATCACGGTGGTGGCGCGCGACAGGATGCTCATCACGCGCATGTTGTCGAGGCTGGTCATCATCTCGAAGGAGCGCGAGTACAGGTAGTCGCCCACCAGCACCGAAGCGGCGTTGCCGAACAGGGCGTTGGCCGTCTGGCGCCCGCGGCGCATCGAGGATTCGTCGACCACGTCGTCGTGCAGCAGGGTCGCGGTGTGGATGAATTCGACCACTGCCGCCAGCTCGTGGTGGGCCGTGCCCTTGTAGCCGTAGGCATTGGCCAGCAGCAGTACCAGTACCGGCCGGATTCGCTTGCCGCCCGCGCTGATGATGTACTCGGCGATCTGGTTCACCAGGCTCACTTCCGACTGCAGTCGCTGTCGGATCACCGCGTTCACGGCCTCCATGTCGGTGGCGATCGATTGGGCGATGGTGTTCTGGGCGTGTTGGGTAGCAGCTGACAAGGCGAACCTGCAATAAACGGTGAGTATTTGGTTAAGTGCCGAGATTATACGTCATGCAAGGGAAGGGCGTCCCACGGATGGCTTATCACTCTCAAGCACGAGCGAAAGTCCGGCTGAAACTTGGCATTGTGCTACGACGGCAACACCATCCGGGGCGAATCGTCAAGGCCTTTTGACCGCTTGCCCCGAGTTATGTATAATCCCCTGTTCCCCGGCTTCCGAACAGTCCAGCGTCTCGACGCCGGTGGGATTCTTTTAAACATTTGATGAGGTTTCAATCATGTACGCGGTCATAAAAACCGGTGGCAAGCAATACAAAGTTGTCGCTGGCGAAAAACTCAAAGTAGAACAGATACCTGCTGACATTGGTTCCGAACTCACCATCGATCAAGTTCTCGCGCTCGGCGCGGGCGACAGCATCAAGTTTGGTGCTCCGCTGGTCGAAGGTGCCTCGGTCCTGGTGAAAGTTGTTTCCCACGGTCGCCACGACAAGGTCCGCATCTTCAAGATGCGCCGTCGTAAGCACTACCAGAAGCGTCAGGGCCATCGCCAGAACTTCACCGAAATCCAGGTGGTGTCGATCAACGGCTAATCCCGTTCGATCCACCAAGTTCATTCATCAAGGAGCAAATAAATGGCACACAAAAAAGGTGGCGGTACTACCCGCAACGGCCGTGACTCAGAAAGCAAACGCCTTGGCGTGAAAGTCTACGGCGGCCAGGCGATCAACGCCGGCGGCATCATCATCCGTCAACGCGGCACCCCGGTGCGCGCTGGCGCCAACGTCGGCACCGGCAAGGATCACACCCTGTTCGCGCTGGTCGACGGTACCGTCAAGTTCGTCAAGCAAGGCGTGGGCTCGAAGCAGTTCGTGACCGTCGTTGCCAACGAAGCAGTCGCTGCTTAAGTAGTTACTCGCGCCGCTTGACGCGGCGCTTCTTTGCAAGGCGCAAGCCTTCCATCGAAAGGCTCTGCCCACGGTAGGGCCTTTTTAGTTTTTATCGGTCATCATCATGAAGTTTATCGACGAAGCAAGAATTGAAGTCATCGCCGGCGACGGCGGCAACGGGTGCGCCTCGTTCCGCCGCGAGAAGTTCCGCCCATTCGGCGGCCCGGACGGCGGCGACGGCGGCAAGGGCGGCTCGATCTACGTGGTGGCCGACCGTAACATCAACACCCTGGTGGATTTCCGCTATTCGAAGACCCATCACGCCCGCAACGGCGAACCGGGCCGCGGCTCGGACTGCTACGGCAAGGGCGCCGAAGACGTCTACATGCGCATGCCGGTCGGCACGCTGATCGTGGACGACGTCAATGGCGAGATCGTTGCCGACCTGACCGAGCACGGCCAGACCGAGCTGCTGGCCAAGGGCGGCGAGGGCGGCTGGGGCAACATCCACTTCAAGACCTCGACCAACCGCGCGCCGCGCCAGAAGACCGAAGGCAAGGCCGGCGAGCGCCGCACCCTGCGCCTGGAGCTGAAGGTGCTGGCCGACGTGGGCCTCTTGGGCATGCCGAACGCCGGCAAGTCTACTTTTATTACCGCCGTCTCGAACGCCAAGCCGAAGATCGCCGACTATCCGTTCACCACCCTGCACCCGAACCTGGGCGTGGTGCGCGTGTCGCACGAGAAGAGCTTCGTCATCGCCGACATCCCCGGCCTGATCGAAGGCGCGGCCGAAGGCGCGGGCCTGGGCCACCAGTTCCTGCGCCACCTGGCGCGCACCGGCCTGCTGCTGCACATCGTCGACCTGTCGGGCTTCGACGAGAAAGTCGATCCGGTCAAGGAAGCCAAGGCCCTGGTCAAGGAGCTGGAAAAGTACGACGAAGAGCTGCTGAACAAGCCGCGCTGGCTGGTGCTGAACAAGCTCGACGTGGTCGATGAAGCCGAGCGCAAGAAGCGCGTCAAGGACTTCGTCAAGCGCATGGCCTGGAAAGGGCCGGTGTTCGAGATCTCGGCACTGAATCGCGAAGGTTGCCAGGACCTGGTCAATGCGATCTACCTGCACCTCGAAGAAAAGCGCACCAGCGATCAACGCGCCGAAGAAACCACCATGACCGAGGAAGCGCGCGGCATCAACTCGATCGACCCGGACGATCCGCGTTTCAAGATCCTGGAAGACTAAGTTGCCTGCGGCAGCACTGACTCGCAGCTGGCTGCGTAGCCAGCTGCTGCAGCTCGTCGCCACCGCCAGTTCGCTGGCGGCGCTGGCGGCCATGCTCGATCCCGACCGTATCGCGTCGGCGATGGGCATCTTTCTCGTCGGCGTGAACGGCTACAGCCAGTTCTACGCCATCTACGTGGGCATGCGCCTCGCTACCGCGATGCTGGCGCTGCTGGCATCGAGACAGGGCGACCAGCCCCTCCTCGTCGACCTCACCGCATTGTTCCTCCTGGCCCAGCCGGCCGGGCGCCTCGTCGCCGCTTTCGCGATCGGGCTGCCGAAGGGGGTATTATTAGCAGTCTGCGCGGTCGAGTTGTTGGCAGGACTTTCCCTGCTGGCCTTACGGCCGCGAGGAAAATTCCTGTCACCATGACCTCAGCTCACCACTCAGCCCTCCAGCAAGCCTCCCGCATCATCGTCAAGGTCGGTTCCTCGCTCGTCACGGACGAGGGCAGGGGCCTCGACCATACCGCCATCGCCCGCTGGGCGGCCCAGATCGCCGCGCTGCGTGCCCTGGGCAAGGACGTCGTGCTCGTGTCCTCGGGCGCGATCGCCGAAGGCATGCTGCGCCTCGGTTTTGCCTCACGCCCGACCGATATCCACGAACTGCAGGCCTGCGCCGCCGTGGGCCAGATGGGCCTGGCCCAGATCTACGAAACCAGCTTCCACACCCACGGCGTCAAGACCGCCCAGGTGCTGCTCACCCACGCCGACCTGGCCGACCGCGAACGCTACCTGAACGCGCGCTCGACGCTCACCACCCTGCTGCGCCTGGGCGTGGTCCCGATCATCAACGAGAACGATACGGTGGTCACCGACGAAATCAAGTTCGGCGACAACGACACCCTGGGCGCGCTGGTGGCCAACCTGATCGAGGCCGACGCGCTGGTGATCCTGACCGACCAGCGCGGCCTGTTTTCCGCCGATCCGCGCAAGGACCCGGACGCGCGCCTGATCGGGGAAGCGCAGGCGGGCGATCCGCAACTGGAAGCGATGGCCGGTGGGGCCGGCTCGAGCATCGGGCGCGGCGGCATGCTGACCAAGGTGCTGGCCGCCAAGCGTGCGGCGCGCTCGGGCGCCCACACCATCATCGCCTGGGGCCGTGAAGAAGACGTGCTGGTGCGCCTGGCCGGCGGCGAGATGATCGGCACCCAGCTCACCGCGCCGACCGGCCGCCTGACCGCACGGCGCCAGTGGATGATCGACCACCTGCACACCACCGGCGAAGTCGTGATCGACGCCGGCGCCGCGCAGAAGCTGACCCGGGAAGGCAAGTCGCTGCTGCCGATCGGCGTGGTCGCGGTGCGCGGCGAATTCGGGCGCGGCCAGGTGATCACCTGCATCGACGAAGCAGGCAAGCCGCTGGCGCGCGGACTGACCAACTACACCAGCAGCGAAGTGCGGCGGATCATGCGCCATTCCTCGGCCGAGATCGAACGCATCCTGGGCTATGTCGAGGGGCCTGAATTGGTGCATCGGGACAATCTCGTCCTGCTTTGATGCAAACTTGCACCGCGCTGGTGCGCGCGTTGCTGTCGAGCTACAAATCAGGCGGGTCAAAGAACGGACAGTCGATTGCGGTTTTGCCTGGTAGTTACAGAATACGTAAACTACCGGGCATTCGCAGGTTGTCACCCTGCTCACCCGAGAGCTGTCCATGAAACTCAGTCGTAAACTCCCCCTCGGCTTCGCCGCCGTCACCCTGGTCGTCGCCTGCGCCGGCTTCTTCGGCATGAGCCAGTTGAATCATGCGCTGGATACCTATCGGGCCGCGGTGCTGCAATCTACCCAGGCGGAGCGCGTTGAAAGCCTGCTCTCGCATTTCCGCCTGCAGACCCAGGAATGGAAGAACACCTTATTACGCGGCAAGGACGAAGAACAGCGCGCCAAGTACTGGAAGGCCTTCCAGAAGAGTGAAGCCGAGCTCGCCAAGGCAGTGCAAGAGCTGAGCGCCGCCATGCCGGATGGGGAAGTGCGCGAGCTGCTGGGGCAGTTCGGCCAGGCGCATGCGAAGATGGGCGAGGGCTACCGCCGCGGCTTCGCCGACTTCACCGCCGCCGATTTCGACGCGGCAGCCGGGGACAAGGCCGTCAAGGGCATGGACCGGGCGCCGGCCGAACTCCTGGTCAAGGCGCAGGAAGCGATGAGCAAACATACCGTCGCCACCGCACTGGAGGCGGAAGCGGTCGGCACGCGCGCGACACTGGTCGGTTATTCCCTGATGCTGCTGGGCGCGGTCGCCGCCGTCGCGGCCGGCGTCTTCATTTCGCGTTCGATCACGCGTCCGCTCGGGGCAGCCGTCGAAGCGGCGCAGAGCGTCGCCTCGGGCGACCTGCGCACCACGATCGCGGTACGCACCGACGACGAAACCGGACAGCTGCTGCAGGCCCTGAACCACATGACCGGCAGCCTGCAGGCCATCGTGGCGCAGGTGCGCAGCGGCACCGAGACCATCGCCGTCGCTTCCGACCAGATCGCACGCGGCAATCTCGACCTGTCGAGCCGCACCGAGCAGCAGGCCGGCGCGATCGAGGAAACCGCCTCGTCGATGGAAGAAATCACCTCGACCGTCCAGCAGAACGCCGACAACGCGCGCCAGGCCAACCAACTCGCCGTCTCGGCCTGCGAAGTCGCCGCGAGGGGCGGCCAGATGGTGGAGCAGGTGGTCGGCACCATGGCCTCGATCAGCGCGTCCTCGCGCAAGATCGTCGAGATCATCAGCGTCATCGACGGCATCGCTTTCCAGACCAATATCCTGGCGCTGAACGCGGCGGTGGAAGCGGCGCGCGCCGGTGAGCAGGGCCGCGGTTTTGCGGTGGTCGCGGGCGAGGTGCGCAACCTGGCGCAGCGCTCGGCGATGGCGGCCAAGGAAATCAAGGAACTGATCGACGATTCGGTGGGGCGCGTCGATGCCGGCAACCGCCTCGCCGGCGAGACCGGCGCCACCATGATTGATGTCGTCACCAGCGTGCGCCGCGTGATGGACATCATCGCCGAGATCAGCACCGCCAGCGCGGAGCAGGGCGCCGGCATCGCCCAGGTCAACGTCGCCGTCGGCGAGATGGATACGGTAACGCAGCAGAACGCGGCGCTGGTGGAGGAAGCCGCGGCCGCGGCGCAGGAGTTGCACGACCAGTCACGGGCGCTGAACGAGCTGGTTGCGGTGTTCAAGGTGGAGGATACGCAGCAGGCGCGCAAGGCGCTCCCTGGCCGATCGCCTGCACGGCTGAGCGTTTGACGCTAAGATGAAAGACGCGCCAAGGCTGGCGCGTTTTTTATCGACTTACGGAGACCATGAACCCGACTTCCCCCCTCGCTGTCGTCCAGGCGCAGCTCGATGCCTACAACGCCAAGGACTTGGGCGCCCTGATGGCCACCTACGCGCCGGATGCGCAGCAGTTCGCGCTGCATGGCGCTCTGCTGGCCCAGGGCCATGAACAGATCCGCCCGCGCTACCAGGAGCGCTTTGCCGAACCCGAGCTGCATGCGCGCCTCCTGAACCGCTCGGTCCTCGGCAACTTCGTCACCGACCTCGAGATCGTGACCCGCAACTTCCCGGAAGGCCGCGGCACGGTGGAGATGCTGTGCGTGTATGAAGTGGTAGACGGGCGCATCGTGCGCGCCTCGTTCGCCACCGGGGAAAAACGCCTCGGCTAGCCGAGTTCGGCGGCCTGGCTGGCCAGGTCGGCCGCCGGATCCATCGCCCCGGCGGGCGCCGGCGTCTTGTCCTTGAACTCGCACAGGTCGTTGATGAGGCAGTTCCAGCACTTGGGTTTACGCGCCACGCAGGTGTAGCGGCCGTGCAGGATCAGCCAGTGGTGGGCATCGTGAAGGAAGTCCTTGGGCACGAACTTGAGCAGCTTCTGCTCGACGATGTCGACGTTCTTGCCCGGCGCGATCCTGGTACGGTTCGACACCCGGAAGATGTGGGTGTCGACCGCCATGGTCGGCTCGCCAAACGCGGTATTGAGCACCACGTTGGCGGTCTTGCGGCCCACGCCGGGAAGGGCTTCCAGCGCCTCGCGCGCGCGCGGCACTTCGCCGCCATGCTGCTCCACCAGGATCCGGCAAGTCGCCATGACATTCGCGGCCTTGGTGTTGTACAGGCCGATGGTCGAGATATAGGACTTGAGTTCGTCCAGCCCCAGGTCGAGGATGGCCTGCGGGGTGTTCGCCACCGGGTAGAGGCGGCGCGTCGCCTTGTTGACGCCGACGTCGGTCGACTGCGCCGACAGCAGCACCGCGATCAGGAGCTCGAAGGGAGTCGTGAATTCGAGCTCGGTGGTCGGCTTGGGGTTGGCTGCGCGAAAGCGCGTGAATATTTCTAATCTTTTCGCGGGATTCATCGGTTTTGCTTACTTTTGCTCCGGTGGCGCATCGGGCACATTCGCGGCTGCCTTCTGGCGCGCGCGTTCCATCGCGGCCGCGATGATGGCGCGCTTGCGTTCCTTTTCCGCCAGCTCTTCCGGCGTATTGGTCACCTCCGCCGTCACCGCGCGCATCTTTTCCAGGGCCTTGGCGGCCAGGCGCGCATCGTTTTCTTCCTTCTCGCGGCGCAGGCGCTCGCTGCGGAAGTCGTGGCGGGCGCGCGCCGCATCGGCGGCTTCCTGCGACCAGGCGTCCCAGCCGGTGCGCTCCCCCGTCACCGGGACCATCGAGATGCAGTCGACCGGGCAGGGCGCCACGCACAGGTCGCAGCCTGTGCACAGGCTCGGCAGGATGGTGTGCATCTGCTTGGCCGCACCCATGATGGCGTCGACCGGGCAGGCCTGGATGCACAGGGTGCAGCCGATGCAGAGCGATTCGTCGATGAAGGCAACCGGGCGCGGGCGCTCGATACCGTTGGCGGGGTTGATCGGGATGACCGGCCGGCCCGTGACGCTGGAGAGGCGCCGGACGCCCTCGATGCCGCCGGGCGGGCACTGGTTGATCTCGGCTTCGCCGCGCGCGATCGCTTCCGCATACGGACGGCATGCGGGATAGCCGCACTTGGTGCATTGCGTCTGCGGCAAAGCGTCTTCGATCAGGTCGGCGAGGGTTTTGGTCACGGCGCGAAGGTGAGGCGTTCAAAGCCGACATTATCCGCCAAAATCGGAGGGGGTGCGAAGTTGCGTGGGATGCCACTGGCATCCCACGCTCTCCGTGCTGGAGCGAACAGACTGCCGGGTTCGTGCATGATGTACTGGAGCCTCGACGCTGAAGAGGAGCTCACATGAACAAACTCATCGTACCGGCGCTCGTCGCCGCGGTGCTGGCCGGTGGCGCCGCGGCCCAGGCGCACCAGCGCGGCGAACAGGAAGCCCGCGCGCAAGCGAAGCAGGCCGCCAGGCCGGGGCCGTACCGCAGCGTGGAGGCCAGCGGCCAGCTCAAGCGCGGCGAGCAGCTGCCGCCACGCTACCGGACGCATCATTTCGTGGTGGAGAACTGGAAGGCGCACCGCCTCACCGAACCGCCGCCGGGGCACCAGTGGGTGCAGGCGGGGAATGATTATGCGCTGGTGGCGATCGCCACCGGGGTGGTGCAGGAGGTGCTGGTGGGACGCTGAAACGCGCCGCCAGCCCCAAGGAAAAAGCCGGAGCGAGCTCCGGCTTTTTCACGTCGATCAGGCGTGCGCCCGAATGAACTCCCCGATCTTCGGGCAGATGATCTCGCGCCAGCGGCGGCCCGAGAAGATGCCGTAGTGGCCGCACTTGGGCGCCACGAACTCCTGGTGCATCTCCTTCGGGATGCCGGTGCACAGGTCGTGCGCCGCGCGGGTCTGGCCCAGGCCTGAGATGTCGTCCAGCTCGCCTTCGACGGTGAACAGGGCCACCGTCTTGATGTCCTGCGGGCGCACCAGCTGGCCGCCGACTTCCCAGGTGCCCTTCGGCAGGCGGTGTTCCTGGAACACGGTCTTGATGGTCTCAAGGTAGTACTCGGCCGGCATGTCGAGCACGGCGTTGTATTCGTCGTAGAACTGGCGGTGCGCCTCGGCCGAGTCGTCGTCGCCGCGCACCAGGTGCTGGTAGAACTCGCGGTGGCTCTGGGCGTGGCGGCCCGGGTTCATCGCGATGAAGCCGGCGTGCTGCAGGAAGCCCGGATAGACCTTGCGGCCGAAGCCCGGGTAGTTGCCCGGCACCGAGTAGATCACGGTGTTCTCGAACCAGGAGAAGGGCTTCTCCACCGCCAGGTCGTTGACCGCGGTCGGCGACTTGCGCGGGTCGATCGGGCCGCCCATCATGGTCATGGTCTTGGGCAGCTTCGGGTCCTTGTTGGTGGCCATCAGCGAGATCGCGGCCAGCACCGGCACGGTCGGCTGGCACACCGAGATCACGTGCACGTCCGGGCCGAGGTGGCGGATGAAGTCCTGGACGTAGTAGATGTAGTCGTCGAGGTGGAAGGGGCCGCTCGACAAGGGCACCATGCGCGCGTCGATCCAGTCGGTGATGTAGACGTCATGCTCGACCAGCAGGGCGCGCACGGTGTCGCGCAGCAGGGTGGCGTGGTGACCCGACAGGGGCGCGACGACCAGCACGGTGGGCTGCTCCAGCGCGGCGAATTCCTTGTCGCTCAGGTCTTTCTTGAAATGGATGAGCTTGCAGAACGGCTTCTCGACCACGGTGCGCTCGATGATGCCGACGTCGGCACCCTTGATGGGTACGGTCTTGATGCCGAATGCCGGCTTTTCGTAATCCTTCCCGAGGCGGTACATCAGCTCGTAGCCGGCAGCGATACGCTGCGAGAACGGGGTGTGCGCGAAGGGGGAAACGGGGTTCGAGAACAGTTTGGAGGACGCATCTGCCCACTGCATCAGCGGGGTCAGGAAGGAGCGTTGCATCTCGTGCAGTTGGTAAAGCATAAATAATTCCTTCGGATGGACTAGGCGTCGCAATCGTTTGCGCATGCTCTCAGTCAATTATAGGGGATAGTGATTTACTTGTGGAAACAGTCGTTTTCACATCCCTTGTGCATAGTCCAGTTGTAGCATATTTGCGCAATACTACTCGGTGAAGCGCCCCACATAAGCAGGTAGGCCCTGTCCGACAAGGTCCTTCCGTTGTTTGACCCTAACTGAACGCAGCCTCGAGCGGCAATAAAAAATGCCGCCGGGCTTGCGCCGGGCGGCTTTTTTTGAGGCTGGCTTACGCTCAGTCGAAGACCGGGGTTTCCACGCCGAGGATCTTGTGCAGCTTCGGCGAGGTCGTCGTGTACTGCATGTGGATCTTCTTGTCCGGGAAGATGTAGGGCGCGGCGCCGAAGGCGGCCAGCGCGGCTTCGTGGAAGCCCGACAGGATCAGCTTCTTCTTGCCCGGATAGGTGTTGATGTCGCCCACGGCGAAGATGCCCGGCACGTTGGTCTCGAACTTCTCGGTGTCCATGACCTTGAGCTGTTTGCGCTCGATGTCCAGGCCCCATTCGGCGATCGGGCCCAGCTTCGGCGACAGGCCGAAGAACACCAGCAGCATGTCCAGCGGGACGCGGCGGGTGACGCCGTCGGCGCCGGTGACCTTCACTTCGCTCAGCTTGCCGTCCGTTTCATCGAAGCCGGTGACCTGGCCGATGATCAGCTGCATCTCGTACTCGTCGCACAGGGCCTTCATCTTGGCCACCGATGCGGGAGCGGCGCGGAAGTCTTCGCGACGGTGCAGCAGCACGACCGACTCGGCCTTGCCAACGAAGTTCAGAGCCCAGTCCAGCGCCGAGTCGCCGCCGCCGCAGATGACCAGGTTCTTGCCTTCGAACAGAGCCGGATCCTTGACGCGGTAGAACAGCTGGCTGTTCTCGAACTTCTCGATGCCGTCGACCTTCATGGTGCGCGCCTGGAACGAGCCCACGCCGGCAGCGATGAAGATGGTCTTGGTGATGAAGCGGGTGCCGGTCGAGGTCTCGACGTTGAAGCGGCTGTCTTCGCGGCGCTGGACGGTGGTGACTTCCTGGCCCAGATGGAAGGTCGGCTCGAACGGCTCGATCTGCTTGAGCAGATTGTCGGTCAGTTCCTGGCCGGTGCACACCGGCACGGCCGGGATGTCGTAGATCGGCTTGTCCGGGTACAGTTCCACGCACTGGCCGCCGACGGCCGGCAGCGAATCGATGACGTGGGCCTTGATTTCGAGGAGGCCGAGTTCGAAGACCTGGAACAGGCCGACCGGACCGGCGCCGATGATCACGGCATCGGCTTCGATCGCGCCGGCGAACGAGCTGTTGGGAGCGATGGCGCCCGCTTCGTGGGAGGCACTGATAGTCATGCTGGAACTTTCTGTGAATTTAGCTGAAATGCGTGGGTGTGGACAGGACGTGGCCGCTAGTGTGCCATGATTGACGAACCGGTGCAGACGGCGGCCCCGGGCGGGGCCGCGTCGGTCATGGTCAGCGGGCCAGCTGGTCCAGCTTGTCCTTGACGTCTTTCCACTCTTCCGCGTCTGGCAGGGCCGGCTTGGTCTTGGTGATCGACGGCCAGAAACGCGCCAGGTCCGCGTTCAGCTTGATGAATTGCTGCTGATCCGACGGCACGTCTTCTTCCGCGTAGATCGCGTTCACCGGGCACTCGGCCACGCAGACGGCGCAGTCGATGCATTCGTCAGGATCGATGGCGAGGAAATTCGGGCCTTCCCGGAAACAATCTACCGGGCATACATCGACGCAGTCGGTATAGCGACAACGGATGCACGATTCGGTGACAACGTGGGTCATAACAGTCCTATTAGTTGGTCTAGTGTCGCGGCGCCGGGCGCTGAATCGGCCGGCGGGACTTGCAAAGCACTGTATTTTAGGGCAATTCGGGTTTTCCTACAAATCAGGCTTATACACAATATATATAAGCAAATGTAGCCGGTGATGGCGCACCCGAGGACGCCACCACCGGCCGCTCACGCGTCAGGCGCTGGTCCGCAGGCGGTCGAGCAGGGCCTGCCAGTCGCCGCCGCTGCCGTCCTCGCGCAGGAACACGGTGTGGCAGCGCGGGCCGTCCTCGACCGTGATCTCCCAGCGCGGCAGGTCGGCCCCGAGCGGGCAGCTCGGCGACGCCGAGAAGAAGTCGAGCCGCTGCAGGAGGTCTTCGAACTCGCCGCCGACCGGATGAAAGGCGGTGTCGAGGTCGTAGGCTTCGGCCAGCCCGGTGAAGCCGCCGCAGGCGCGGGCACTGATCTTCATGCCGACACCGGCACCACCGCCGCGTTCGGAACGACGCATTCGCCGAGCCGGCCGTTGGAGGCGCACCAGCGCGCCAGCGCCTGGGCTTCGCTGTCGAGCACCCGGTCCACCCGGTAGTACTCGGGCAGGTTCATGGTGCCGCAGCAGGAACGGCGGTCCTGGCGCGCCCCCGGCTTGTCGCAGACCTTGGGCGCCAGTGGCGTGCACATCGGCTGGACCATGGCGGCTTCGTCGGGCTGCTCGACCACGTCGCGGCGCGCGAACTGGTTGCGGATGAAGCCCGCGTAGGCGGCCGGCTTGCCGTCTTCGTCCACCAGGCGCAGCATCCCGTTGACCACGTCGACATAGGTGGCGGCGCTGTCGGGCGCGGCGATCAGGGCGCGCAGCAGCAGACCGCGCAGGTAGGCCGCGACCCGGTGCAGCACGGCGGCGCAGTCGTCGTGCGTGGGATTGCGCTCGTAGGCGAACATGTCGGCCAGCACGTCGTACATGGCGCCGGTGAAGACCTGCGAGATCGCGTGCACCTGGGTGCCGGCCTGCCCCAGCGTCAGGTTGTTGTCGGCATTGCGCAGGCCGGTGCTGCCGCCCAGCGCCATCCCGAACTGTTCGGCGATGTCGGACAGATAGGTCTTGTCGTGCAGGTGGGCCTTGGTCTGGGCCACCACCGCCTCGCACTGGTCGAGCTGGGACAGGGCCAGGAAGATCGCGGTGAGGTCGCCGAAGGCTTCGTGCAGTCCGCCGGTCTGGGGCGGGGCGTCGGCCTGCAGCCATTGCGGCTTGAGGCCGTCGAGCACCGCGTGCGCGGTCTCGTGGGCCACGATGTCGAAGGAGCGGCAGGTGTACACGCGCGCAGACTCATCCGGCTGCGCGCCGCCTTCGCCGGGAGGAATGAAGTCGCCGAACTTCAGGCAGCCCTGGGTGCGGCTGTAGAAGGCATTCATCACGTTCGGCAGGCCGTAGGGATAGACCGTCAGCGGACGCGTGTCCATGCTGGTGTTCCACTGCCAGGGCAGGGGCATGTCGAGGCCGGCGGCGAGCATCGAGCGCTGGTACATGGTCAGGGTCTGGCGCACCACGGCAAAGGTGTGCACGGCGTCGAACTGCGGGGTGTCGGGCTGGGTGACGAAGTCGCCGAAGGCATTCGGTTCGACCGGGTCGATGCCGGGCGCGCCTGGAGCGATGCGGGCGTCGCGCGGGCCGGCCAGCACCGGGCCGGGTAGGTAGGCGCGGCGGGTGCCGATCTCGCCCACCGAGGGGTCCTGCTTCCACATCAGCACGCGCGCGCCGAAGGCGTGCGGCAGCGGCGGCACCTCGAGCTCTTCTTCCTCGCGGGAGGACTCCATCTTCTGGTCGCCGGATGGCTCGGCGGGCTGCTCGAGCAGCTTGGCGAGGCGGTGCTGTTGCTGGTAGGGGGCGCTGGGCGTGGGGATGAAGCGGACCGGCGGCTGGTCACGGGGCGTGTCCAGTTCGTCCGGCAAGAGGGCACCTGGTTCCATGACGGCTCCTTGCGAAATGTCGGGCGGCATATCCATGGTCGCGCGCCGGGCGGCGCGGATATTGACAAGAGTCAATTGATTTGGATCGGGGCCCGAAACGCTCGCCAGACTGGCCGACTCGGCCGTCTGCTGGCATCATGGCGGACTTTTCTTGCAACGAATTCAGTAGAAGGATGAACCAGCATGTCGGAAATTAGCATCGTCCAGGAACATAACCTGAGCCCGCAAGAGGCGCGCGAGGCCGCCCAGCAGGTGGCGCAGCGGATCGCCACCGAGTATGGCCTGGCGTGCAAGTGGGATGGCGACGTGCTGCGCTTCGAGCGCAGTGGCGTGGAAGGCGCGCTCAGCCTGGAAGGCCAGCGGGCGGCGATGCGGATCCGCCTGGGATTCTTCATGGGCGCATTCGCCCCGGCCATCGAGGCCAAGGTGACGGAAAAGATGCGCAAGGTGTTCGTGCCTGCCTGACCCATGGGGCAGGCAGCGGCCGCCGTCCGGGCGGCCGTGGGAGCTGGTCAGCCCTTCAGTTCTTCGATCAGGTCGATGTACTGCTGCATCGCGTCGTCCTGCGAGGTGCCCTTCAGGGCGGCCCAGGCGTCGTACTTGGCGCGATTGACGAAATCGGTCATGCCCGGGCGCTCGCCGCTGACGTCGCCGTTCGCGCCCTGCTTGTACAGCGCGTAAATCTTCAGCAAGGTCATGTTGTCCGGGCGTTCCGGCAGATTCTTGGATTCGGCCTGGGCCTGGGCGAACTGTTCCTGCAAGCTCATGAGTACTCCTGTATTGGTTGCGTTGGCAATGTGCTAAATGCGAGGGCATCTTAGCGCAGGAGGAGGGTGCACGCCGGGAATCCGGGCGCATTTTAGAGGGGATGCTCAGGCGGCGCCCGGGGAGGGCGCCGCCCGATGGTCTTACACAGCCAGCAGTTCGACGTCGAAGATCAGCGTCGCATTCGGCGGAATCACCCCGCCGGCGCCGCGCGCGCCGTAGCCCAGGCTGGCCGGGATGGTCAGGCGGCGCTGGCCGCCGACCTTCATGCCCTGCACGCCTTCGTCCCAGCCGCGGATCACGTGGCCGGCGCCCAGCGCGAACTGGAACGGGTCGTTGCGGTCCTTGCTCGAATCGAACTTGGCGCCCTGGCTGCCGTCGTCGTTGCGCAGCCAGCCGGTGTAGTGGACGGTGACGTACTGGCCGGCTTTCGCCTCGTCGCCGCTGCCGACGACGGTGTCTTCGTATTGCAGGCCGGAATCAGTGGTATTGGTGGACATGGTTTTCCCTGTTGTTCAAGTTGAACGGCGATTGTAGTGCATCGCCCCTGGCCGCGCCAAACGCCAGCCCACCGGTCTCCTGCGCGCATTTGCGTAGAATGGCGATATTGAACTCAGAACAAGGAGCCACGATGCCGCTTCGCTGCCCGCCCGTTGTCCATCCGACCTGCAAGGCCCGGCCATGAAGGGCGTCGGCACCGCCTACCGGCGCGCGCTGCGCGCCCAGTTCTCGCGTCGCATGCTGATGCTGTCCGGCGCCCCGCTGGTGCTGTCGCTGCTGTTGTGGGGCGCGCTGCTGTGGACCGGCCTGCAGCCGCTGCTGGACTGGCTGCAGGGGACCTTTGCGGACTACGGCTGGTTCCAGACCAGCGGCAACATGCTGGCCATGCTCGGCCTGGGCATGCTCAAGGTGATGGTGGTGCCGCTGCTGGCGATCGCGCTGCTGCTGCCCCTCATGATCGGATCGGCGCTGCTGTTCATGGGCGTGATCGCGATGCCGGCGATCGAGCGCCACGTCGGCAAGCACCAGTACCCCAAGCTGGAACGCAAGGAGGGCGGTTCCTTCGTCGGCAGCATCGCCATCAACGTCGGCAGCACCGCGGTGTTCGCGGTGCTGTGGCTGTTCACGCTGCCGCTGTATGCGGTGCCGCCGCTGGCCTGGCTGGTGCAGGCCTGCCTGTGGGCCTGGGTGACCTCGCGCGTGATGAGCTACGACGCGCTGGCCGCGCATGCCAGCCCCGAGGAACGGCAGGAACTGATGCGGCGCCACCGCGGCGCGCTGTGGGGCATCGGCTTCGCCTCCGGCCTGGCCGGCGCCTTGCCCGGCATCGCCTGGATGGGCGGGGCGCTGCTCTCGATCGTGCTGTTTCCCTTCCTGGCCATGCTGTCGCTATGGCTGTACATCATGATCTTCCTGTTCGCCGGGCTGTGGTTCCAGTATTTCTGCCTGGGGGCCTTGGAGGAACTGCGCGCCGGTACGGCCCAGGCTTGAACGAAAGGAGAGGCACATGGCATTCGGCCTGATCGTCATCGGTGACGAGATCCTGTCCGGCAGGCGCCAGGACAAGCATTTTTCGAAAGTGGTGGAGCTGCTCGGGGCGCGCGGCCTGCAGCTGGCCTGGGCGGAGTTCGTGGGCGACGACCCGGACCGCCTGACCGACCTGCTGCGGCGCAGTTTTGCCGGCGGGGACATCGTGTTTTCCTGCGGCGGCATCGGCGCCACGCCCGACGATCACACGCGCCAGTGCGCGGCCGCGGCGCTCGGCCTGCCCCTGGTGCTGCATCCCGAAGGGCGCCTGAACATCGAGGAGCGCATCCGCGAGACCGCGCGCGAGGCGGGCCTGGAAGCGGACCTGGGGGCCCCGGAAAACCTGCAGCGCCTGAAGATGGCCGAGTTCCCGCAGGGCGCAGACCTGATTCCGAATCCCTACAACCGCATCGCCGGGTTCAGCGTGCGTGAGCACCACTTCGTCCCGGGCTTCCCGGTCATGGCCTGGCCCATGATCGAATGGGTGCTCGACACCCATTATTCGCATTTATTTCACGCCAGTGTCCACCTGGAACGCTCGCTGATCGTTTATGAACAGGCGGAGGCCTCGCTGACCCCGCTGATGGAAGCGCTGGAGCGCGATTATCCCGGCCTGCGGGTGTTCAGCCTGCCGAGCGTGGGCGACGCGCACACCCGGCGCCACATCGAGCTGGGCGTGAAGGGCGCGCCTGCGCAAGTGGAGCCCGCCTTCCTTGCCATGCAGGCCGAACTGCAGAGCCGCGGGGCCGAATTCCAGTGTTTGTAGAACTGCATGCCGTCCTGATAACTCAGCCGTTGTTTTTTTGCGAAAATACATCGCGCGCATCAAAATTGTTAAACGGCGTCTCGCGCGGGTCGTGTTGATGTGGTGGAATGATACCTGTGGAGGTGCAATCCTGAGTGAGTTTGCACCGCGCATTTTTGCAGACTGACGAGGACCCAATCACTCGAACACAACAGGGCAAGGATGGCGGGCAGGTTGCAGGGATTGAGCACGAATTGATTCGAACCAGTTGAGCCATCATGGAAAGTATTCGCCGCATCGAGCGGCCCAGTAATGTCATACGCGCGCTAGGCGAGTGGTTGCGGCGAACTGCCCAGGCCATGTCCGGCGGCGCCCCCGTGCTTGCGTCCGCGGGCGGCAACGATGTTCCCCTGTACGAAGCCTATCCGCACCTGGCGGCGGGCAGCGGCGCGCCCGGCAGTGCGCCCTTGCCTCCGCCCGAAGGCCCCGAAGGCGCTCCCGAAGGATCGCCCGAGCCGGCGCCGCGCAAGCGCCGCTGGAAGCCCTGGTTCTACCTTGCCCTCCTGATCCTGCTGGTGCTGCTGGGCGGCTGGGGCGCGCTCGAAATACGCACTTCGCGCCTGCAGGCGAAGATCTTCGCCGAGATGGCCGACGACCTGAGCTTCCGCATGGAAAAGGGGGCCAGCCCCGCGATCCGCTTCCCGGCCGCCAGCCCCTACGACACCCGCCTGGGCTATGCCGGCATGCCGGCCTACCTGGAAAAGCTGCAGTCGCGCGGCTACCACATCGACGCCCAGGCCCGCATGTCGCCCAAGATGGTGGAATTCGCCGACCGCGGCCTGTACGCCACCTACCACGAGAAGACCAAGGTCGGCCTCGAGATCCTCGACTGCCGCGCGCAGCCGCTGTTCGCCTCGCGCTTCCCCGAGCGCTTCTACCACAAGTTCGAGGACGCGCCTTCGCTGCTGGTGCAAAGCCTGCTGTTCATCGAGAACCGCGAGCTGCTCGACCCGGCCTACCCGCACCGCAACCCGGCGGTCGAATGGGACCGCTTCTCGAAAGCGGTGTTCGACAAGACCCTGAGCAGCGTCGGCCTGGGCGGCGGCGGGCGCGTCGCCGGCGGCTCCACGCTCGCGACCCAGATCGAGAAGTACCGCCACTCGCCGGAAGGACGCACCGGTTCGCTGCAGGACAAGATGATCCAGATGGCCTCGGCCACGCTGCGCGCCTACCAGGACGGCGAAGACACCACCAAGGCGCGCCGCCAGATCGTGCTCGACTACCTGAACACGGTGCCGCTGTCGGCCAAGCCGGGCTACGGCGAAGTCAACGGCATCGGCGACGGCATGTGGGTCTGGTACGGACGCGACTTCGACAAGACCAGCGCCATGCTGCGCGGCCCGATGAACAGCCAGGATGCCGTCACCGCCTACAAGGAAGCGCTGTCGCTGATGATCGCGCAGCGCCGTCCGGCCTACTACCTGGGCGCCGGCGAGCATGACCTCGAAACCCTCACCAACAGCCACCTGCGCGTGCTGGCGCAGGCCGGCGTGATCTCGCCGCAGCTGCGCGACGCCGCGCTGAAAGTGGCGCTGCATCCGGCCCAGGGCTCGGGCGTGGCCCCGCCGGGCGCCGACGCCTTCGTCTCGCGCAAGGCCGCCAACGCGGTGCGCAACCATCTCGGCTACCTGGTGGGCGATTCGCGCCTGTACAACCTCGACCGCCTCGACCTGTCGGTGGTCTCCACCCTCGATGCGGGGGTGCAGCAGGCCGTCACCGACGTGCTGCGCAAGCTGTCCGACGCCGAACACGCGAAAGAAGCCGGCCTGACCGGCAAGGGCATGCTCGGCAACGGCGACCCGGCCCAGGTGGTGTACAGCTTCACCCTGATGGAACGCGGCGAGCACGTGAACTACCTGCGGGTCCAGACCGACAACTACGACCAGCCGCTCGACATCAACGAAGGCGCCAAGCTCGACCTCGGCTCCACCGCCAAGCTGCGCACCCTGGTGACCTACCTCGACATCGTCGACCAGCTGCACAAGCGTTTCGAGCCGATGGACGAGATCGGCCTGATGGGCGTGGAAGTCGATGCCAAGGACCGCATGTCGCAATGGGCGCTGGAATACTTCCGCACGCTGCCGCGCGGCGCCGACCGCGGCCTCAAGCCGATGCTGGCGGCGGCGATGGAGCGCAAGTACTCGGCCAATCCGGGCGAAGCCTTCTTCACCGGCGGCGGCCTGCACACCTTCGGCAACTTCAGCAAGCTGGACAACAGCAAGATCATGACGGTCACCGAAGCGCTGCGCAGTTCGACCAACCTGGTCTTCGTGCGCATGATGCGCGACGTGGTGCGCTACTACATGTTCCAGCTGCCGGGCTCCTCGGCCCAGCTGCTGGCCGATGCCGACGACCCGCGCCGCCAGATGTACCTGGCGCGCTTCGCGGACAACGAGGGCAAGGTGTTCCTGGCCAAGTTCTGGAACAAGTACAAGGGCAAGACCCCGCAAGAGGTCGAAGCGCTGCTGTTCTCGGGCGTGCGTCCGCTGGCCTCGAAACTGGCCGCGGCCCACCGCACCGTGTTCCCGGGCGCCACGATGGCGCAGTTCGGTAACTTCATCGATAAATCGCTGCCGGATTCGCACGACATGGATCCGGACCGCATTCCGAAGATGTACGAGATGTACGACCCGAAGAACATGACGCTGGCCGACCGCGGCTACGTGGCTTCGGTGCATCCGCTCGAGCTGTGGCTGGCGGGCTACCTGATCACCCACCCGAAGGCCGGCTGGACCGAAGTGACCAACGCCAGCGTCAAGGAACGCCAGGAAGTCTATTCCTGGCTGTTCAAGACCCACCGCAAGCATGCCCAGGACAAGCGCATCGCCGGCCTGATCGAGGTCGAGGCCTTCCTGAAGATCCATGCGCAGTGGAAGAAGATGGGCTACCCGTTCGATTCGCTGGTGCCGTCCTACGCGACCACGCTGGGCGCCTCGGCCGACCGTCCGGCCGCGCTGGCCGAACTGATGGGCATCATCGTCAACGGCGGCGTGCGCAAGCCGGTCGAGCGCATCGACTCGCTGCACTTCGCCAAGGACACCCCGTACGAGACCCTGGTCAAGCGCACCAAGGGCGGCGGCAAGGAACAGGTCCTGGCGCCGGAAGTGGCGCGCGTGGTCGCGGATGCGATCCAGGGCGTGGTCACCGACGGCACCGCCAAGCGCGTCAAGACCTCCTTCGTCCAGTCCGACGGCAGCGTGATCGCCGTGGGTGGCAAGACCGGCACCGGCGACCAGCGCTTCGAGACCTATGCCAGGGGCGGGCGCGTGATCGAGTCGCGCTTCGTGAACCGCTCGGCGACCTTTGTCTTCAACATCGGCGAGCGCTACTTCGGCAGCATGACCGCCTACGTGCACGGCCCGCAGTCCGGCAACTACGACTTCACCAGCGCGCTGCCGGTGCAGCTGCTGTCGAACCTGGCGCCGAGCCTGATGCCGATGATCGAGCCGCCCGCGGGCAGCATCGCCGCGCAGCGCCAGTGCGTCCGTTGAACGGGCAGCCTGGCACATCCGGTGAGGTAAAGCGTGGCGCGCTCAAACGCGCCATGACGCGCGTGCGGCAGTTCAGCATCGTGTCCCTGCGCGACCTGCTGGTCGCCAGCGGGCCGACCCTGCTGGCGGTGATCGCGGTCGCCGTGCTGGCCTATATCTGGGTCGACCCGGCGCCGCCGCGCCAATTCTCAATGGCCACCGGCCAGTTCAACAGCGCCTACCAGGAATTCGGCCGCCAGTACGCCGCCCGGCTGGCGCGCGACGAGATCAAGCTGAGCCTCCAGCCTTCGCTGGGCTCCTACGAGAACCTGCAGCGCCTCATCGAGGGCAAGGTGGACGTGGCCTTCGTGCAGAGCGGCTCGACCGAGAACGGACAGGCCGAGCCTCAGGTGGACACGACAGGCCTGGTGTCGCTGGGCAGCCTGTTCACCGAACCGGTGTGGCTGTTCCTGCGCGAAGGCGCCAAGGTCACCCACCTGACCGACCTGAAGGGAAAACGCATCAACCTGGGGCCGGAAGGCACCGGCGTGCCGCGCCTGTTCCGCCAGGTGCTGGACGCGAACGGGATCGCACCGGGCGAGCTGCAGATCGGCGCGCTGGAGAACACGCCGGCCACGGTGGAGCTGCTGGCCGGGAAGATCGACGGCCTGGTGTTCAGCTCCGCACCGGAAGCGCCCTTGATCCAGATGCTGCTGCAGACCCCGGGCATCCGGCTGTTCAACTTCAGCCAGGCCGATGCCTACACGCGCCGCCTGCCTTTCCTCACGCACGTGGTGCTGCCGCGCGGGATCGTCGACCTCGGGCGCGACATCCCGGCCCAGGACTACCACATGATCGCCCCCACCGCCACCCTGGTGGCGAGGGAGGACCTGCACCCGGCCCTGGTGGGGCTGCTGGTGAAGTCGGCCGGCGAGATCCACGGCAAGGCGGGCTGGTTCCAGCAGCAGGGCCAGTTCCCCTCGCCGAAGTACACCGAGATTCCGGTGGCGCGCGAAGCGGAGCGCTACTACCGCGATGGCCCGCCTTTCCTGCAGCGCTACCTGCGCTTCTGGCTCGCCAACCTGTTCGAACGCCTGTGGGTGGTCGCGGTGGCGCTGGCGGCGCTCCTGATTCCGCTGTCGAAGATCGTCCCGCCGATCTATGTGTGGCGCGTGCGTTCGCGCGTGTACCGCTGGTACGGCGAGCTGCGCAAGGTGGAACAGGAGCTGGAAGCGATCGCGCCTGACGACCGGGAGGCCGCGCGCGAAGGCTTGCTGCTGCGCCTCGACGACATCGAGGAGCGCGTCAACCACATCTCGATCCCGCTCGCCTACGCGGAAGAGCTGTACCGCCTGCGCAGCCACATCAACTTCGTACGCGAGCGGGTGCGCGGCACCATCGACCAGCACGGCATCGCAGTCCCCCAGAAGACCTAGCGGAAATAGCAATTTTTCTCTTGGAAACGGATTACACTGGCGGCCTTTGTCCCGATTTCGAAAGAAGCCATGATCCGTCGTCCCTTGTCCGCCCTCGCATTGGGCGTGATGCTGGCCTGCAGCGCAGGCGCGCAGGCCACCAGCCAGGCCGTAGCACATGCCGATGCGCCGGCACAAAAGCGCAACCCGCGCGAGGCCTACACCAAGTACGAATACCGCATCCCGATGCGCGACGGCGTCAAGCTGTTCACCACCGTGTACGTGCCGAAGGACAGCTCGAAACCCTATCCCTTTCTGATGCAGCGCACGCCCTACAGCGCGGGCGTCTACGCGCAGGGCGAGCAGCGCTACGGCGTGGACTGGTTCCCCGAGGCGCTCAGCCCCTCGCGCGAGCTGGAGGACTCCGGCTACATCTTCGTGACCCAGGACGTGCGCGGCCGCTACATGTCGGAAGGCAGCTGGCAGGAGATGACGCCGCATGCCAAGGCCAAGCGATTGAAAGGGGAGGGGCAGGAAAGCGAGGACATGCACGACACCGTCGAATGGCTGCTCAAGCACGTCCCCAACAACAACGGACGGGTCGGCATCTGGGGCATCAGCTACCCGGGCTTCTACACGGCGGCCAGCATCATCGACTCGCACCCGGCCATCAAGGCCGCTTCGCCGCAGGCGCCGATCGCCGACCTGTACATGGGCGACGACTCCTACCACGGCGGCGCCTTCATGCTGTCGGCGAACTTCGATTTCTACTCGTCCTTCCTGCCGCAGCAGAATCCGACCACGGGCAACAAGGAGCGTTCGCGCTTCGCCTACGGCGAGGCCGATGCCTACGACTTCTTCCTGAAGCGCCTGACGATGGAGAACATCCTCGCCAGCATGAGCGCCGAGCAGCGCGAGCTGCTCGAGCCGACCATCGTGCACGACACCTACGACGAATTCTGGCGTTCGCGCGCCATCACCCCGCACATGAAGAACGTCAAGGCGGCGGTGCTGACGGTGGGCGGCTGGTTCGATGCGGAGGATCCGGCCGGGCCGTTCGCGATCTACAAGGCGGTCGGCAAATACAATCCCGGCACGCCGAACGCACTGGTGATGGGACCCTGGGTGCACGGCGGCTGGGCGCGCAGCGACGGCGCGCGCCTCGGCCACGTGAATTTCGACGCCAAGACCAGCGAATACTTCCGCCGCGAGATCCAGTTCCCCTTCTTCGAGCAGCACCTGAAGGGCGTGAAGCCGGCGCGCGCCTTGCCCGCCGTGACGGCCTTCGAGACCGGCACCAACGTCTGGCGCAGCTACGCCGCCTGGCCGCCGGCGCCCGCCAGGGCGCGCACCCTGTACTTCGGCCCGAACGGCACGCTGGGCTGGCAGCAGCCGGCCGCTTCAAGCGCCGGCTACGACGAATACGTGGCCGACCCGAAGAAGCCGGTTCCCTTCATCGGCTACCCGGCCACCGGCGTGCCGCGCGAGTACATGGTGTCGGACCAGCGCTTCGCCGCCACCCGTCCCGACGTGCTGGTGTACCAGAGCGAGGTGCTGGAAGAAGACGTGACGGTGGTCGGTTCTGTGGTGCCGAAGCTGTTCGTGTCGACCACCGGCACGGACGCCGACTGGGTGGTCAAGCTGATCGACGTCTACCCGAGCGAATACCCGACCCCGGCCGTCGAGCGCAAGGGCAACGACGTCGCGCCGCCGAGCCTGAACCTGGGCGGCTACCAGCAGCTGGTGCGCGGCAATCCGCTGCGCGGCAAGTTCCGCAACAGCTTCGAGAAGCCCGAGCCTTTCACCCCGGGCAAGCAGGAAGCGCTCAGCTTCGACATCGGCGAGGTGAACCACACCTTCCGGCGCGGCCACCGCATCATGGTGCAGGTGCAGAGCTCGTGGTTCCCGCTGGTCGACCTGAACCCGCAGACCTTCACCCACATCCCGAAGGCCAAGCCGGAAGATTTCAAGAAGGCGACCCAGCGCGTGTACCGCGCACCGGGGGCAGCGTCGGGCCTGCAGCTGATGGTGATGCCGGCGCAGTGATTTACGTAGGGGTGATCTGGTCCAGTGGACCAGATCACGCTTCGCCGTCCGCGCGTTCAGCTCGCGATAGAACAGCCGCACAGTCTATTCATACTTGGTTTGAACGCGTGGACGGCATAGCCGTCCACCCTACAAAAGCGTCAAGCGCCAACCCAGGGCAAGCCGGCCTTGCACCAGCCGCCAATCGTCTTGCGGTGCCCCTCCGCATCGCGGTCGCCCTCGAAACCTTCCAGGATGTCGTAGGACTCGGCAAACCCGTGTTCGGTCGCCACGCGCGCGCTGTGGCGCGAGCGCACGCCCGAGCGGCACAGGAACAGCAGCACCTCGTCCTTGCGCGCGACCTGCTCGAGTTGCGCACCGAAGGCGGGATTCGGCGCCCCGCCCGGATAGGTGGCCCATTCCACCGCGACATGCTGGGTGTCCGGAATCGCCACCCGGCCGACCCAGTCGCGCTCGGCGTTGGTGCGTACGTCGACCAGCTTCACGCGCGGATCGCTGCGCAGGAGCGCGAAGGCTTCTTCGGGAGTGACCGCGCCGGCGTAGGGCTGGCCGCCGGCGCGCTGGCGGGCTTGGGCAAGGATGGTCTCGGTAGTCGTCATGATGTGATCCGTTTTGAACAAGAAAAGTCGATGCACCAACTTGGTTCGGTGTATCCTGCGCTGCGATGGTGCATCGGCGCCACTCTCGCACCAAGATGGTGCGGAGGTGCACTGCCAGGCGATGCCCCGGCCGGACGATTTTAGGCCGGATACGAGCGATTTCCAACGAAGCATTGTGCATTTGTTCATGACGGCAGCTTGGCACGGTTCATGCTTTGATGTATGGCAAGTTGCCCCGCTGCGAGGTTTTCCAGCGCGGCACCCCCTTTTCAATCAGGAGATACGAATGGCAAAGACGGCTGCAGACGTAATTCAACTCATCAAAGACAACGAAGTGAAGTTCGTTGACCTGCGCTTTGCAGATACCCGCGGCAAGGAGCACCACGTGACCGTGCCGGTCTCGCACTTCGACGAAGACAAGTTCGAGTCGGGCCACGCCTTCGACGGTTCGTCGATCGCCGGCTGGAAGGGCATCGAAGCGTCCGACATGCTGCTGCTGCCGGACCCGGCCACCGCCAACATCGACCCGTTCATGGAAGAGACCACCCTGTTCCTGCAGTGCGACGTGATCGAACCGTCGGACGGCAAGGGCTACGACCGTGACCCGCGCTCGATCGCCAAGCGCGCCGAAGCCTACCTGAAGTCGTCGGGTATCGGCGATACCGCCTTCTTCGGCCCGGAACCCGAATTCTTCATCTTCGATTCGATCAAATGGCGCGTCGACATGTCGGGCTGCTTCGTCAAGATCGACTCGGACGAAGCATCCTGGTCGACCGACAAGGACATCGAAGGCGGCAACAGCGGCCACCGCCCGACCGTCAAGGGCGGCTACTTCCCGGTCCCGCCGGTCGACAGCTTCCAGGACATGCGCTCGGAAATGTGCCTGATCCTGGAATCGATGGGCATCCCGGTCGAAGTGCACCACCACGAAGTGGCCGGCGCCGGCCAGAACGAAATCGGCACCAAGTTCTCGACCCTGGTCGAGCGCGCCGACTGGACCCAGAACATGAAGTACGTGATCTGGAACGTCGCCCACAGCTACGGCAAGACCGCGACCTTCATGCCGAAGCCGATCAACGGCGACAACGGCTCGGGCATGCACGTGCACCAGTCGATCTGGAAAGACGGCAAGAACCTGTTCGCCGGCGACGGCTATGCCGGCCTGTCGGAAACCGCGCTGTTCTACATCGGCGGCATCATCAAGCACGCGCGCGCCCTGAACGCGATCACCAACCCGGGCACCAACTCGTACAAGCGCCTGGTGCCCGGCTACGAAGCGCCGGTCAAGCTGGCCTACTCGGCCCGCAACCGCTCGGCCTCGATCCGCATCCCGCACGTGGCGAACCCGAAGGGCCGCCGCATCGAGACCCGTTTCCCGGATCCGCTGGCCAACGTCTACCTGTGCTTTGCCGCGCTGCTGATGGCCGGCCTGGACGGCATCCAGAACAAGATCCACCCGGGCGAAGCCGCGACCAAGGACCTGTACCACCTGCCGCCGGAAGAAGACAAGCTGATCCCGACCGTGTGCTCCTCTCTGGAAGAAGCGCTGGAAGCCCTGGACAAGGACCGGGAGTTCCTGACCCGCGGCGGCGTGTTCTCGGACGCCATGATCGATGCCTACATCGAGCTGAAGATGAACGAAGTGCAGCGCATGCGCATGACCCCGCACCCGGTCGAATTCGACATGTACTACTCGGCGTAATCGATTGGTCAACAGAACCGTTGTGCTCATGCATCACCGGGCGTAAGGGTCTGTAACAAAGGCGGGGAAAGCGAGGGCTTTCCCCGCCTTTTTTCATCCTTCCTGTACACTCGCCGGGTCTACAATGCGTGCACGTTTATTGTGCAGACTGATTTCTGATGGGAAAGACAATTAGCCTCTTCCGCCTCATGGCGATGGTGCTCGCCGCCATGGTGCTCCACAACGGGGCGCACGCGCAGGGCACCGTCTACAAGTGCGTGGACGACCAGGGACGCGTCGAATTCACCGATACCAGTCGCAAGGGCTGCAAGGCCCTCGACCTGCCGGGCTATGCGCCGCCGCCGGCGCCGCGTGCCTCCGCCCCGATCCCGGCCGTGCGCCCGATGAGCCCGGGGCCGGCCGCCGCCGTCAGTCCGGCCAGCTTCCCGCGCGTCGACACGGCCCAGCAACGGGCGCGCGACGACGACCGCCGCGAGATCCTCAACGACGAGCTGCGCATCGAGCAAAAAAAGCTGGCCGACCTGCGTCGCGACTTCAACAACGGCGAGCCGGAACGCCAGGGCAACGAGCGCAACTACGCCAAGTACCAGGAGCGGGTGGCCTCGATGCGCGCCGAGATCGGCCGTACCGAGCGCAACATCGAAGCGCTGCAGCGCGAGATCAGCAATATCCGATGAGCGATCCGGCATCCGCGTCGCGTTTCGCCGGCCTCGACCTGCTGGCATCGAGCGTCCTGCTGCTGGGACCCGTGGGCGAGGTGCGTTACGCCAACCCGGCCGCCGAGAACCTGCTCGAACTCTCGTTGAAATCCCTGCAGCGCGCGCCGCTGCCCGAACTCTTCACCAACGGCCAGGAGCTGGCCGCGCTGTGCGCGCAGGCGCTGGCGCACCAGTACGCCGACCTGCGCCAGGACCTGGTCTTGCAGCGGAACGGGCGCGAGCCCCTGCACGTCAACAGCATCGTCAGCGCACTGGGCGAAGACGAACTCCTGATCGAGCTGCGCGAGAACGTCCAGCAGCTCAAGCTAGACCGCGAGGAGCGCATCCTCGACCAGAGCCAGGCCAACAAGGAGCTGATCCGCAACCTGGCGCACGAGATCAAGAACCCGCTGGGCGGCATCCGCGGCGCGGCCCAGCTGCTCGAGCTCGAGCTGCCGCCGCAGCACCCGGCCGACCTGACCGAGTATACCCAGGTGATCATCAAGGAAGCTGACCGCCTCCAGACCCTGGTCGACCGCCTGCTGGCGCCGCACCGCAAGCCGCACATCGTCGGCGACGTCAACATCCACGAGGTGTGCGAGCGCGTGCGCAGCCTGATCCTGGCCGAGTTCCCCACCGGCCTGAGCATCCGGCGCGACTACGACGCCTCGATCCCCGAGTTCAGGGGCGACATGGAGCAGCTGATCCAGGTGGTGCTGAACATCGCCCACAACGCCGCCCAGGCATTGAGGGGGCGCATCGCGGCGGGCGACGCCGAGATCGTGCTGCGCACCCGGGTGGCGCGCCAGGTCACCCTGGCCAAGGTCCGTTATGGGCTGGCATTAGATTTGCATATCATCGACAATGGACCGGGCATCGCGCCCGAGATCCGCGACCGCATCTTCTACCCGCTCGTCTCCGGGCGCGAAGGCGGCAGCGGCCTCGGGCTGACGCTGGCGCAGACCTTCGTGCAGCAGCACCTGGGTGTGATCGAGTGCGAAAGCCGGCCTGGACTGACGGATTTCCGGATCCTGCTGCCCCTGCCATAAGCGGGGCAATGGCATCCCCCGTGAGTCCCCGAATTATCCATATTGCGGGAACCACGAACACATGAAACCAATCTGGATTGTCGACGACGACGCATCGATCCGCTGGGTGCTGGAAAAAGCCCTGGCGCGCGAAAGCCTGGAGACCCGCAGCTTCGCCAACGCGCAGGATGCGCTGGCCGCTTTCGAGACCGATACGCCGCAGGTGCTGGTGTCGGACATCCGCATGCCGGGCGAATCCGGCATCGAACTGCTCGGCGCCGTCAAGGCGCGCCACCCCGGCCTGCCGGTCATCATCATCACCGCCTTCTCCGACCTCGATTCGGCGGTCGCCTCGTTCCAGGGCGGCGCCTTCGATTATCTGGCCAAGCCCTTCGACATCGACAAGGCGGTGGCCCTGATCCGGCGCGCGCTGGAAGAGAGCCTGCGCGAAGCCAGCGTGGAAGCGGCGCCCGCCGAGACCCCCGAGATCCTCGGCCACGCGCCGGCCATGCAGGAAGTGTTCCGCGCCATCGGCCGCCTGTCGCAATCCAACGTGACGGTCCTGATCACGGGGGAGAGCGGCACCGGCAAGGAGCTGGTGGCGCGCGCCCTGCACAAGCACAGTCCGCGCGCCTCGCAGCCCTTCATCGCGCTGAACACCGCCGCGATCCCCAAGGACCTGCTGGAATCGGAACTGTTCGGCCACGAGCGCGGCGCCTTCACCGGGGCCCAGGCGATGCGGCGCGGCCGCTTCGAGCAGGCCGAGAACGGCACCCTGTTCCTGGACGAGATCGGCGACATGCCCTTCGATCTGCAGACGCGGCTCCTGCGGGTGCTGTCCGACGGTCACTTCTACCGCGTCGGCGGCCACCAGCCGGTCAAGGCCAATGTGCGCGTGATCGCCGCCACCCACCAGAACCTTGAACAGCGCGTGCGCGACGGCCTGTTCCGCGAAGACTTGTATCACCGCCTCAACGTGATCCGCCTGCGCCTGCCTTCGCTGCGCGAGCGCAGCGAGGACATTCCGATCCTGGCGCGCCACTTCCTGGTGCAGAGTGCACGACAATTGGGCGTCGAGCCGAAGCGCCTGTCCGAACAGGCGATGCGCTTCCTGGCCGGACTGGAGTTGCCCGGCAACGTGCGCCAGCTGGAAAACCTGTGCAACTGGATCACCGTGATGGCCCCGGGCCAGACCGTCGAGGTCAAGGACCTGCCGCGCGACCTGACGCAAGTGGCGCCGCTCGTGTCGCCCCTGCAGGAGTCGGGGCCGGCCGGGGCCGCGCAGGCGCCGGCGCCGGCCGCGGCGCCAGTCGCACCGGGCGCGCCGATGTCGCCCGAAGGCTGGATCGCGCTGCTCGAACAGCAGGCCGCCGGCATGCTCAGCGCCGGCCAGACCGACGTGATGGACACGCTCGGGCGCCAGTTCGAGTCGGCCCTGATCAAGACCGCCCTCAAGCACACGCACGGGCGCAAGAACGACGCCGCGATGCGGCTCGGGATCGGGCGCAATACCATCACGCGCAAGATCGTCGAGCTTGGGATAGATGGCGCACGTGACGAATGATTGCAATGGTGTAAGCTGGCGAATCATGTGCCGATTTGCCGCTTACACCATTCATGCTGATTAACTGTGTCGCCTACCAGGAAGGCAAGAAACTGTCCGATATCCCGGTCGTGGATATCAGTGAACACCTGAAAGAGCCCGGCACCTTCGTCTGGGTCGCCTTGCGCGACCCGGATGCCGCGGAAATCGCCACCATGCAGGAAGAGTTCAACCTGCACGAACTGGCAGTGGAAGACGCCGCCCGTGGCCACCAGCGCCCCAAGATGGAAGAGTACGGCGACAGCCTCTTCATGACCGTGCACATCGTGGAGCTCGACGGCGACGAGATCGGCACCGGCGAGCTGGCCATCTTCGCGGGACCGAACTATGTCCTGTCGGTGCGGCGCGACGCCAACCGCGGCTTCCTGGGCGTGCGCGCCCGTGCCGAGCGCGAGCCGCACCAGCTGAAGAAGGGCGCCGGCTTCGTGCTGTATGCGCTGGTCGACGCGGTCGTGGACCGCTACTTCCCGGTGGTCGACATGCTCGAATCCGAACTCGAATCGATCGAGGACCACATCTTTGGCCAGCAGGGCGGGCAGCGCGGCAACGTCGAGCGCCTGTATGCGCTCAAGCGCAAGTCGCAGATACTGCGCCATGCCGTGGTGCCCTTGATGGATGCAATCGGACGCCTGCACGGCGGCCGGGTGCCGGGGCTGGTGGTCGAGACCCAGGACTACCTGCGCGACGTCCACGACCACCTGCTGCGCATCCTTGGACGGCTGGACGCGGTGCGCGACACCATCAATACAGCGATCCAGGTGACGCTGTCGATGGTGGCGATCGAAGAGAACGACATCAGCAAGAAGCTGGCCTCGTACGCGGCGATCTTCGCCGTGTTCACGGCCTTTGCCGGCATCTGGGGCATGAACTTCGAATTCATGCCGGAGCTGAAGTGGAAGTACGGCTACCCGGCGGCGCTGTGCGTGATGGCCGGAGTGTGCTTCTATCTGTACCGGCGCTTCAAGAAAGCCGGCTGGCTTTAAACCTTTTTGCCCGCCGTGGCCGCCGCGCCGCCGCAAGCCAGGATCACCAGCAGGATCGCCAGCCACTGCATGCCCGTGAGGCGCTCGCCCAGCACCACCCAGCCGGCCAGCGCCGCGAAGGCCGGCCCGGCGCTGACCAGGATGCCGAATACGCGCTGCGGCAGGCGCGCCAGCGCCGCCATCTCGAGGGAATAGGGCAGGGCGCTCGACAGCACCGCCACCGCCAGGCCGCCGGCCAGCACGGTGGGCAGCAGCAGGCTCCCTCCCGCATGGGCGGCGCCCACCGGCACCGTGAACAGCGCCGCCGCCAGCATGCCCCAGGCTACCGCCTGTCCTCCATTGAGATGGGAAACGCGCTTGCCGAACACGATGTACATCGCCCAGCAGAAGGCCGCGCCCAGCGCATACGCCACCCCGGCGGGATCGAGCGGGGCGACGCCTTCGTGCACCGGCGCCAGCAGCCACAGGCCGAACGCGGCCAGCAGCACCCAGGCAAAATCGCGCGCGCGGCGCGAGGACAGCACGACCACGCCCAGCGGGCCGACCACTTCGATGGCCACCGCGATGCCGATCGGGATGCGCGCGAAGGCGCCGTAGATCAAGAGGTTCATACAGCCCAGCATCAGGCCGTACACGAGCAGGTTGAGCGCGTCGCGGCGCGCGGGCAGGCTGCGCCAGGGACGCACGATGGCCAGCATGATGACGGCGGCCAGGCCGACGCGCACCGCGGTCACGCCCTGGCTGCCGACCAGCGGGAACAGGTGCTTGGCCCAGGCGGCGCCGGCGTTCACCGATACCATCGAGGCCAGGATCGCCAGGCCGGGCCCGAGCGTCCCGCTGCCCGCTTGCGCGCCGGCGCTTCCGCTCACGCGGCCATCGCCAGCGCCACGGCTTCCGCCACGCGGATGCCGTCCACCGCCGCCGACATGATGCCCCCGGCGTAGCCTGCGCCTTCGCCGGCCGGGAACAGGCCGCGCGTGTTCAGGCTTTGCAGGTCATCGTCGTTGCGCTTGATGCGGATCGGCGACGAGGTGCGGGTCTCGACGCCGGTCAGCACCGCGTCTTCCTTGTAGTAGCCCTTGATCTGCTTGTCGAAGGCGACGAAGGCTTCGCGCAAGGCGACAATCGCGTACTCCGGCAGCGAAGGCGCCAGGTCGGTCAGGTGCACCGCCGGCCTGAACGAGGGGACCACCGAACCGAATTCCTTCGACGGCCTGCCTTTCACGAAGTCGCCCATCAACTGGCCCGGCGCGTCGTAGTTGCTGCCGCCCAGCACGTAGGCGCGCGATTCCAGCTCGCGCTGGAAGGCGATGCCGGCCAGCGGGTGGCCCGGGTAGTCCTCGGGCGTGATGCCGACCACGATGGCGCTGTTGGCGTTGCGCTCGTTGCGCGAATACTGGCTCATGCCGTTGGTGACCACGCGGCCTTCTTCGCTCGATGCCGCCACCACCGTGCCGCCCGGGCACATGCAGAAGCTGTAGACGGAACGGCCGTTGGAGGCGTGGTGCACGATCTTGTAGTCGGCCGCGCCCAGCAGCTTGTTGCCGGCGTTCGGGCCGAAGCGGCAGACGTCGATCAGCGATTGCGGGTGCTCGACGCGGAAACCGATCGAGAAGGGCTTGGCCTCGACGTAGACGCCGCGCTCGTAGAGCAGTTCGAAGGTGTCGCGCGCGCTGTGGCCGATCGCCATCACCAGGTGGCGGGTGGGGATCTCTTCGCCGTTCGACAGGCGCACGCCCTGGACCTGGCGCACACCGTTTTCTTCACTCACGTAGATGTCGTCCACGCGCGTCTCGAAGCGGATCTCGCCGCCCAGGGCAATGATCTCGGCGCGGATCTGCTCGACCATCTTCACCAGGCGGAAGGTGCCGATATGCGGCTTGCTGACGTACATGATCTCTTCCGGCGCGCCGGCCTTGACGAACTCGGTCAGCACCTTGCGGCCGTAGTGCTTCGGGTCCTTGATCTGGCTGTACAGCTTGCCGTCCGAGAAGGTGCCGGCGCCGCCTTCGCCGAACTGCACGTTCGACTCGGTATTGAGCTTGCGCTTGCGCCAGAAGCCGAAGGTATCCACGGTGCGTTCACGCACGACTTTCCCGCGCTCGAGCACCAGCGGGTTCAGGCCCATCTGGGCCAGGATCAGGGCCACGAACATGCCGCAGGGCCCCATCCCGACCACGACCGGGCGCGGCGTGCCGGGCGCCGGCTTGGCGGCGGGGACGAATTTGTAGCCGGTATCGGGCGAGGGAAAGACCTGCTGGTCCTTGGCGAGGCGCGCCAGCACGACGGCCTCGTCGCGCACGTCGACGTCGATCTGGTAGATCAGTACGATCGCCGCTTTCTTGCGCGCGTCGTAGCTGCGTTTGAAGACCGTGAAATCGACCAGGTCGGCGGCCTGGATGCCGAGGCGCGCAAGGATGGCGTCGCGCAGGGCGGGTTCGGGATGGTTGAGGGGAAGCTTGAGTTCGCTGATTCGGAGCATAGGAGTCGAAAACCTGGTTGCTGGCAATGCAACAATGAAAGGGAAGGGCCGGGGCCAGGCCGGCCAATCCGCTATTTTACCCAAGAGCCGCTCCGCATGGAGGGGCGGAGGCAGGGTGTTCGATGTTGCGTAAAACAAACACTTGAACTCCCCCATCGGTGGGGGAAGCGCGATCGCCGGCCATCGTCCAGGATCTCCGGTCCGTCCGCGGAAAATAGCTGACTAGCGGGTAATTATCGATAAAAGCGCTAAAATCGCATAAAACGCCGCCAACATCTTGTATGTATATGTATTTTCTCTCTTCTTTCTTGGATAGTTGACCTCCTGATGAGCCAGGTGCTGTCATGGAGTGGTTCAAGAATGTCACCTGGCAGGCATTCTGAATTTACCCAGTCGACAACATTCAAAGGAAGACACACCATGTTGAGAAAGACAGTGCTGGCGCATGCGTTGAGCATCGCATTTGCCGCATCGCTCGCTAGCCTCGCCGTCAGCGGCAGCGCCCAGGCCGCCTCGAACTCGGCCGGCGACATCGTCGGCCGCGCCGCGGCCGGTACCGTGATCACGATCGAGAACAAGTCGATCGGCCTCTCGCGTACCCTGACCGTCAACCAGAGCGGCGACTACCAGCTGACCATGCTGCCGCCGGGCACCTATACCGTGCGCGCCAAGCGTCCCGACGGCACGCTCGAGGAACGCCAGGTGGCAGTCAGCGCCGGCGAGGGGACCTCGGCCAACTTCGAGGCCAGCGGCACCAGCACCGTCGTCGTCACCGGCCGCCTGCAGCGCATCGACGTCAAGTCGCCGGAATCCTCGACCATCCTGACCGAAGCAGCCATCGACCGCATTCCCGTGACCCGCGACGTGACCGCGGTGGCACTGCTGGCGCCGGGCGCGACCCGCGGCGACAGCCGGATCGGCGGGACCGCGCTGCGCACCGGTAACGTGGCCTCGCTGGGCGGCGCATCGCCGGCCGAGAACGTCTACTACATCAACGGCTTCAACGTCACCAACAACCTGAACGGCGTGGCATTCAACCAGGTGCCTTTCGAGGGCATCGCGCAGCAGCAGGTCAAGACCGGCGGCTACGGCCCCGAGTACGGGCGCTCGCTGGGCGGCGTGCTGAGCGTGACCACCAAGCGCGGCACCAACGAATGGCATGGCGGCGCGAATGCGATCTGGACCCCGGAATCGCTGCGCGGCACCAGCCTGCACCCGGAGCGCAGCCCGACCACCGGCCAGTGGTACATGGCCCCGAACGCGGGCGGCACCGACGAGCTGCTCGCCAACGTCTGGGTCGGCGGTCCGGTGATCAAGGACAAGCTGTTCGTGTTCGGCCTGGTGCAGGGCGCCGACATCGAGCGCGAGACCTTCAACAGCAGCCGCCAGGAGGTGATGAAGAGCTCGACGCCACGCTACCTGCTGAAGGTCGACTGGAACATCAACGACGACAACCGCCTCGAGTTCACGGGCTTCAGCGACAAGGCGAAGGACAAGGCCTATAACTACGTCTCGCCGGTCCCCTACGGCACCCAGCGCGGCGCCGACCTGGGCGTGGACACCTATACCACCGGCGGCGAAAACTACATTGCCAAGTACACCTCCTGGGTCACGGACGACCTGACGGTGTCGGCGCTGGCCGGCCTGGGCCGCTACAACCGCAAGTCGGACATCACCTCGGCCGCCTGCCCGTACGTGCGTGACGACCGCACCGATGCGCTGACCCGCTACGGCTGCGCATCGACCAGCCAGATCACGGACCCGAAGGCGAACGACGAACGGCGCGCATGGCGCATCGACGCCGAGTGGAACCTGGGCGACCACGGCCTGCGCTTCGGCGTGGACAACGAGAAGTACAAGGTGGTCGACGGCACCTTCTACTCGGGCGGCCTGGTCGAGCGCATCTTCACCCTGAACCCGGGCAGCGCGCTGGCCAACGGCTACGTCAACAACACCGGCGCCCCGATCGACTACATCTCGGCGCGCCACTTCGAGAACGGCGGCGCGTTCACCACCAAGAACTCGGCCTGGTACCTGGAAGACAACTGGCAGGTCACCAAGAACGTGGTGGCCAACATCGGCGTGCGCAACGAGTCCTTCGAGAACTTGAACGCCGAGGACAAGACCTTCATCAAGGTGAAGAACACCTGGGCCCCGCGCCTGGGCGTGTCGTGGGACGTGCAGGGCAATCAGCAGACCAAGGTCTACGCCAACGCCGGCCGCTACTACATCCCGGTCATGTCGAACACCAACGTGCGCCTGTCCGGCGCCGAGCTCGACTACTACGACTACTACGCGTTCAACGGCAGCTTCAGCGGCGACAAGTTCCAGCGTCCGGGCCGCGGCGCCCAGCTGGGCCAGCGCCTGGTGTCCTCGAACGGCAGCGCGGGCGATCCGCGTTCGGTGGTGGACCCGAACATCAAGCCGATGTACCAGGACGAATTCATCGTCGGCGTGCAGCAGGCGCTGGCGAATCGCTGGACCGTCGGCGCCAAGCTCACCCATCGCAAGCTCAAGAGCGTGATGGACGACATGTGCAACAACGAGGGCGCCTACGACTGGGCGCTCGCGAACGGCTTCAATTCCGCCAGGGCCGACATCCTGGCCGAGGCGATCGGCCACTGCTTCCTGTACAACCCGGGCAAGGACCTGACCGCCAACATCGACTTCGAAGACGGCAAGGGCCTGACCGCGGTCACGATCCCGTCGGCGGCGCTGAAGTTCCCGAAGCCGGAGCGTGTCTTCAACTCGCTCGAGCTGAGCTTCGAGCGTGCCTGGGACGGCGTCTGGAACCTGCAGGGCTCCTACGTGCTGGCCTATAACAAGGGCAATACCGAAGGCTACGTCAAGTCGGACATCGGCCAGGACGACGCCGGCATCAGCCAGGACTGGGATTACCCGGGCCTGATGGAGGGCGCCTATGGCTACCTGCCGAACGACCGCCGCCACACCCTGAAGCTGTTCGGCGCCTACCAGGTGCATCCGGAGTGGCGCGTCGGCGCCAACCTGCTGCTGCAGAGCGGCCGTCCGCTGAACTGCCTGGGCTACTACACGGGCAACCTGGACACCATCTCCCAGGAGTACGGCGCGGCCTCGTTCTACTGCGGCGGCAAACCGGCCCCGCGCGGCAGCCGCGGCCGCCTCGGCTGGACCAAGGAGCTAGGCCTGCAGCTGGCCTACGAGCCGAAGGCATGGAAGGGCACGACCTTCCAGATCGACGTCATGAACGTGTTTAACGAGCGTGAAGTCTCGGGTGTCGAGGAGGCCGGCGAAACCGCTGCCGGCACCCCGAGCCCGAACTACCTGCGTCCGTTCAACGTCCAGGGTGGCCGCACGGTCCGCATCATGGCGCAGTACGAGTTCTGATCGCAGCACATCAACGACAAGGCCGTGTCCTGCAATGCAGGCGCGGCCTTTGTGCTTTTTATATCCCCAAAAATGCACCATGACGGGGCCCGCTTGCAGGGCATCGAGCTGGAAGTGCTTTCATTATCGCAGTGGGCGGTTTTATTCCCTGTGAATTGAATGCACCATGGTAGAGCATAGATGAATTTTTCGTCAGTAAGCGATTGCCGGAAAAATCCATTTCGGCGTTACGAGCCATAAATCGATCAAGTTTGCGAATATTTCTCACGTGCATAATTGCTGCGCCCAAAGTTTATAAAATTCGGCGTGGCTGTGTTGTCATGTAGTAAATTCTGTAATGACGCAAAAAGCCGTGTTTTTATCCGGATTTCCATGATTTCGTCGCACAATCTATGCTGCAACGCCGCAAAAACGGCACTTTCATGCGACAGCCATAAGCCGAAAGCCAAGAGTGTTGTAAGTATGCATATTTCCAACAGATATTATTGACGGCACAACTTTGCCTGTGATTCTATGTGGAAGTTGAGCTGGCACAACCAGTGAAACGAGGAATGAATATTCCTTTTTTTGCCAGTCGGGAGAGAGGTTGGATCCCCGGGGCAGGCAAGCGCCGGACCGTGAATGCAATAACGCGGCCGGTGCGTCGGGGCTCTGCGCTTGCAATGCTCTGATCTTAAAAAAAATTAGTTTCTATAGGAATGGGAGAGTTATGTTGCATACGGTAAAACAAACGTCGAAGGCGACCATGCTGCGTCGTTCGGCGATTTCGGTGGCAATCGGCATGTGCTTCATGGGCGCAGCCCTGGCCGCTGAAACCGGTGGCCTGCGTATCGCCATCACCGGCGCAGGGGGCAAGCCGGTCGCTGGCGCAACAGTGCGCGTCAGCTCGCCGAGCAGCCTGGTCACCAAGACCGGCACGACCGAAGCCGACGGTACCGTCCGTATCGCCGGCCTCGACCCGGCTACCGACTACAAGGTCGAAGTGGTCGCACCTGGCTATTCGAACTTCGCCGCCACCAACGTTGCCGTGGTATCGAACACCAACCCGCTGGTGGCCTACTCGATCGGCGACGCCGCCGGCACGCCGGGCGCACAGCAGGTCGTGGTGACCGGCTCGCGCCTGGTGCAGGTCGACACCACCTCGGCTACCGTGGGCACCATCCTCAACCTGGGCGTGGTGGAATCGCTGCCGACCGGCCGTAACTACCAGAGCTATCTGCAGCTGGTCCCGGGCGTCAAGCCTTCGGCTGGCGGCAACCCGTCGTCGAAATCGGGCGTGAACTACTCCGACATCGGCGGCGCCACCGGCTCCTCGTCGGACAACGTCTACATCCTGGACGGCGTCGACGTCACCGACCCGAGCACCGGCACCTTCGGTTCCAACATCAACTCGGAAATCATCCAGGAACAGCAGATCCTGACCGGCGGCATCCCGGCGGAATACGCGGGCGGCTCGGGCCTGGTCTCGAAGGTGATCACCAAGTCGGGCGGTAACGAATACCACGGCTCGATCAACTACTACTTCCAGAACGACAACCTGGTCGCCGACTACAAGAACTCCGTCTCCTCGGGCTTCTCGACCTACGACGCGGCGGTGACCCTGGGCGGTCCGATCATCAAGGACAAGCTGTGGTTCTTCGGTTCCTACCAGAAGAAGGCGCGCGAGACCGACGTGGTCAATTCGGACACCAACGAATTCATGCGTACCGTCGACCGCGACGACCGCCTCGGCTTCCTGAAAGTGACCTGGCAGGCGACCGAGAACGATCGTCTGGTGGCGTCCTTCTTCAACGACCCGACCGAGACCACCGGCACGACCACCGCGACCACCCTGAACAACCGCGACACCCGTCGCAAGCAGGGCGGCAACAACTACAACATTCAGTACTCGCGCGACATGGATAACCTGCGCGTGACCGCGTATGCGTTCCGCCACGAGGGTGAAGTGTCGGACTTCGCAGCCAATACCGCGACCCGCAATACCGTTACCTTCCGCAATACCCCGAACGTGCCGCTGACCTCGGTGCAGCTGGGTGGCTCCGGCACCGACTTCATCTCGGAGCGTAATCGCGACGAGATCGGCCTGACCGCCGAGTACTTCTGGGAAACTGCGAACGCCGGCACCCATACCATCAAGGGCGGCTTCCTGACCTCGAAGAACGAGTACTACGAGGATTCGCGCTACACCGGCACTGAGAAGGCCCAGTACACCTCGATGAACGCCGGCCAGGGCGCCGTGTCATTTGCCGACGCTGTCGCCACCGGCTGGTCCAGCCGTCCGGTCGTCGCCGCCGACGTGCCACGTATCATCAGCGCAATCAATGGTTCTTCGGCAACGAACCGTGCTTACTTCTACAGCCTGCTCGACGCCAACCGCGACGGCGTCATCAGCGATCCTGAAGTGCGCGCGCTGCGCTTCGGCAGCACTGCCGGCAACCCGGGCGGACAGGTCAACCTGTACCGCGCCATCGAAACCGTGACTTCCCCGTACACCGTGGAAGCGACCGGCAAGGCCGCCTACCTGCAGGACACCTGGACCAAGGGCAACCTGACCATCGGCGCCGGCGTGCGTGCCGAAGAGTGGACCCACAAGGATTCGAAGGGCAACCAGTCGGCCAAGTTCAAGTGGAAGCTGGCTCCGCGCCTGAACGTGGTGTACGACCCGACCGGCGAAGGCCGCAGCAAGGTCTGGGGCTTCCTGGGCCGCTACTACGACCCGATCCGCACCAACATGTCCGACTTCGCCGGCAACCTGACCGGTCCGGTGCAGGAAGAGCAGGTCTTCGTGGGCGACCGCTGGCTGACCTTCCGTACCCGCGGCGGCGAGAAGCAGCCGGATGCCGTGTTCGCGCCGACCACCAAGACGCCGTACACCGACGAGTTCATGCTCGGTTACGCGACCAACATCGGCCGCGACTGGACCGCGTCGATCGCCTACACCAAGCGCCGCACCCGCGACATCCTGGAAGACTACGACCTGGAGCTGTACTCGGATCCGAACAACACGGTCGCCAGCCATGCCGGTCCGGGATCGCCGTTCTACCTGCCGTACTCGTACTTCGGTTACTCCTCGAAGCCGAACTCGAACTACGTGCTGGGCACGCTGGCCGGCGGCAAGCGTGACTACCAGGGCGTCGAGGTCAGCCTGACCAAGGCCAAGCGCAACAACTGGATGGGTTCGGTGTCCTACACCTGGAACGAAGCCAAGGGCAATACCAACTCGGATAGTAACGCCGACTTCCAAGGTGACTGGGTCGCGCTGGATCCGCGCGCGCCGAACGCCTACGGTCCGCAGCCTGGCAACATCAAGCACCAGTTCAAGGGCTACGGTACCTATTACTTCGACAACGGCCTCGAGATCAGCGGCGTGTTCAACTGGAACAGCGGCCTGCTGTACACCCGTTCGCAGCTGGTGTCCGGCCGCTACCTGCCGGAGATGGACGACGAGTACACCTTCGGCGGCGTGACCGATTCCTGGATCAAGGCCGGTTCGATCGGCAGCCAGACTGGCCCGTCGTACTACACCTTCGACATGCGCCTGAAGTACACCTACAAGCTGGCCGGCAGCCAGAAGGTCGAATTCTTCGTCGACCTGTTCAACGTGCTGGACAAGCAGTCGGGTACCGCGGCCCAGGCCCTGGTCAACTCGACCGGCAAGTACAAGTTCGGCCAGGCGAACGCCTTCCTCGACCCGCGCCGCCTGTACCTGGGCGCACGCTACTCGTTCTGATCCAGCGAGTATCCGCGCTGAACTGCAGCGCATGAAGCCGGCCCCGCGAGGGGCCGGTTTTTTTATGGCGCTGTCAACTTTAACTATGGATGAGCGCGGAACTGCTGAGCTGCTTCATGGTCGAACGCCTGTCACCACAGACGGGAACGACCATGCGCGCGCCGCATTTCAAGAAGTGGTTTGCCAGACTCCCTGCACTGAACCTGCCCCAGCGCCTGCAGACGCTGGCGGCCCTGCATCCCGCTGCCGGGCTCGACCAAGTCATCGCCCTCATCGGCCAGATCGGCGGAGCGTCGCGCCGTTGCCCCAGCTGCGCATGTGAACGTTACTACCGGCATGGGCAACCGAACGGCCTGCAGCGCTACCGCTGCCGCGCCTGCGGCCGCACTTATAACGACCTGAGCGGCACACCGCTGGCGCGACTGCGGCTCCGTGAAAAATGGCTCGATTACCTGGGCACCGTGCTCGACTCGAAGTCGGTGCGCGTTGCCGCCAGTGACGTCGGCGTGCACCGCAACACCGCCTTCCGCTGGCGTCACCGCTTCCTGGAACGACCCAGGCATGCCCAGCCGACGCGCCTGGGCGGCATTGCCGAGGCTGACGAAATGTTCATGCTGGAGTCGCAAAAAGGCGCGCGCAAGCTGGACCGGCCAGCACGCCGGCGTGGCGGCCGCGCCAGCAAGCGCGGCATTTCACGCGAGCTCGACTGTATTCTGGTGGCGCGCGACCGCAGTGGCCAGACCGTCGATGCCGTGGTCGGCCGTGGCGCCTTGACGGCGGCGCAGCTGGAGCGCCACCTGCTGCCCAGGCTCGACCGGCAGGTGCTGCTGGTCAGCGACGCCCATGCGGCCTACCGCAGTTTCGCCCGCAAGCATGGCATTGCGCACGAGGCGGTGAACCTGCGTGTGGGTGTACGGGTACGCCGCGGTGTTGCCGGGGTCATCCATGTCCAGAATGTGAACGCCTACCACCAGCGCTTCCGGCAATGGTTGAGCCGCTTCCGCGGCGTCGCTTCGCGCTACCTGCCGAACTACCTGGGCTGGCGCCGCGCGCTCGATGGTGGACGGATCACGACGGTAGAGCAATTGCTGCGCATCGCGATCGGAGTCATCCATAGATAACGCTGACAGCGCCAGCCTATATATATAGGTTGGATTTTTTACCGGATGGTAAAAATCACATGCCGTTCCAGAGCCCGTTCAGCATCGCCACCGCCGCCAGCGCCGCGGTTTCGGTGCGCAGCACGCGCGGGCCGACCGACAGGGCGATCGCCCCCGCCTCGATGGCCGTATCTTCCTCCTCGCCCGTGAACCCGCCTTCCGGACCGACCATCAGGCTCGCGGCCTGCGGGCCTGCGGCGCGCGCCCACTCGGCCAGCGAGGTGGTGGCGCGCGGGCTGAGCAGGATGCGCGGCGCGGAGGAGGGCGTGGCAATCCAGCGCCCGAAGTCGATGACCGGGGCCAGCTGCGCCAGCCGGTTGCGCCCGCACTGCTCGGAAGCGGACACGATCACGCCTTCCCAGTGCAGGTGGCGCTTTTCCGCACGCTCGCCCGACAGGCGCACCACGCTGCGGCGCGCCGCCAGCGGTTCGATGCGCGCCACGCCCAGCTCCACCGCCTTCTCGATGATCCAGTCCATCTTCGCGCCTTCCGGCAGGCCCTGCGCCAGGGTGATCGGGTAGGGCAGTTCCACGTCGAGCGGGTCGTGGGCGCCCAGCAGCGCGCTGGCGCGCCGCTTGCCGATGTCGGCCAGGGTGGCGGCATACTGGCCGCCGCTGCCGTCGAACAGGGTGAGGGCGTCGCCCGGCTGCATGCGCAACACGTGCAGGTGGTGGGCGACGGTCTCGGGCAGGTCGACGGTGGCGCCGCTCACGAGCGGGGCGGGGCAATAAAAGCGGGGCATGCGGCTCTTTATGGAGAGGGAAAACCTGCATTTTAATTCGGCAGCACCTTGGTCTGCTAAAATACCGGGTTACGGCCTAGCTGCACGCCACCGCTTTCCAATCCAGACCACCGTACGCTCATGAAATCTACGCAAACCACCACCCTGATGGCCAACGCGATCCGCGCGCTGGCGATGGACGCTGTCCAGAAAGCCAACTCGGGCCACCCGGGCATGCCAATGGGCATGGCCGAGATCGGCGTCGCGCTGTGGGACAAGCACTACCGCCACAATCCGGCCAATCCGGGCTGGTTCAACCGCGACCGTTTCCTGCTCTCGAACGGCCACGGCTCGATGCTCCACTACGCGATGCTGCACCTGGCCGGCTACGACCTGACGATGGACGACCTGCGCGATTTCCGCCAGCTGCACTCGAAGACCGCCGGCCACCCGGAAGTGGGCATCACCCCGGGCGTGGAAACCACCACCGGCCCGCTGGGCCAGGGCATCGCCAACTCGGTCGGCATGGCGCTGGCCGAATGGCTGCTGGGCTATGAATTCAACCGCCCGGGCTACGACGTGGTCGACCACTATACCTACGCCTTCCTGGGCGACGGCTGCCTGATGGAAGGCATCTCGCACGAAGTGGCCTCGCTGGCCGGCACCCTGCGCCTGAATAAACTCATCTGGCTGTACGACGACAACGGCATCTCGATCGACGGCCGCGTGGAAGGCTGGTTCACCGACGACACCCGCAAGCGCTTCGAAGCCTACGGCTGGAACGTGATCGGCCAGATCGACGGCCACAGCGTCGCCGACGTGTCGGCCGCCATCGAGCAGGCCAAGACCTCGGACCGTCCGACCCTGATCATGTGCAAGACCATCATCGGCAAGGGCGCCCCGAACCTGGAAGGCGGCGACAAGGTCCACGGCGCCCCGCTGGGCGACAAGGAAATCGCGGCCGTGCGCCAGCACCTGCTGTGGGATCCGATCCCGTTCGACATCCCGGGCGAGATCTACGAAGCCTGGGACGCGAAAGAGCGCGGCGCGCAGATGGAAGCCGAATGGAACGCCAAGTTCGAACAATACCGCGGCGCACACCCGGAACTGGCCGCCGAATTCGAGCGCCGCATGAAGGGCGAGCTGCCGGGCAACTTCAATGAAGTGCTGGACGCCGCCATCGCCACCTGCGTGGAAAAGAAGGAAACCATCGCCACCCGCAAGGCCTCGCAGAACGCGATCCAGGCCCTGGCGCCAAGCATGCCGGAATTCCTGGGCGGCTCGGCCGACCTGACCGGCTCGAACCTGACCAACTGGAAGGAATCGGTGGCGGTGCGCTCGGGCATCCCGGGCAACCACATCAACTACGGCGTGCGCGAATTCGGCATGGCCGCGATCCAGAATGGCGTCGCCCTGCACGGCGGCTTCATCCCGTTCGGCGCGACCTTCCTGACCTTCTCGGACTACAGCCGCAACGCCCTGCGCATGGCTGCGCTGATGAAGATCCGTTCGCTGTTCGTGTTCACCCACGACTCGATCGGCCTGGGCGAAGACGGCCCGACCCACCAGTCGATCGAGCACGTCTCGTCGCTGCGCCTGATCCCGAACCTGGACAACTGGCGTCCGTGCGACACCGTCGAATCGCAAGTGGCCTGGGGCGCGGCAGTGCAGCGCAAGGACGGCCCGTCGACCCTGATCTTCTCGCGCCAGAACCTGCCGTTCATGGAGCGTGACGCGGCCGCCATCGCCAATGTGGCCAAGGGCGGCTACGTGCTGCGCGACGCCGCCGACGCGAAAGTGGTGCTGATCGCCACCGGTTCGGAAGTCGAGCTGGCCATGAAGGCCGCCGATGCGCTGGCGGGCGAGGGCATCAATGCCCGCGTGGTCTCGATGCCGTCGACCGACGTGTTCGAGCGCCAGGACGCCGCCTACAAGGCGCAAGTGCTCCCGCGCGGCGTCCCGCGCGTGGCGATCGAAGCCGGCGTGACCGACTTCTGGTACAAGTACGTGGGCCTGGAAGGCGCGGTGGTCGGCATCGACACCTTCGGCGAATCGGCGCCGGCGCCGGTGCTGTTCAAGCACTTCGGCTTCACCGTCGAGAACGTCGTGGCCAAGGCCAAGGGCGTCATCGCGGCGTAAAGTGTTTCAGCGGGCTGCCTTCGGGCGGCCCGCTTGCTATCTGCCCTATCTGCGGTACGAAAAGTTTTTTTTCTATAATCAGGAGCTAAGCAATGACGATCAAAGTTGCAATCAACGGTTATGGCCGCATCGGCCGCAACATCCTGCGCGCCTTCTATGAAGGCGGCAAGAAGCAAGACATCCAGATCGTGGCGATCAACGACCTCGGCAACGCCGAATCGAATGCCCACCTGACCCGCTACGACACCGCGCACGGCAAGTTCCCGGGCACCGTCACCGTCGAAGGCGACAACATGATCGTCAACGGCGACAAGATCCGCGTGTTCGCGCAGCGTAACCCGGCCGAGATCCCATGGGGCGAGCTGGGCGTGGACGTGGTGCTCGAGTGCACCGGCTTCTTCACCACCAAGGAAAAGGCCTCGGCCCACCTGAAGGGCGGCGCCAAGAAGGTCATCATCTCGGCGCCGGGCGGCAAGGATGTCGACGCCACCATCGTCTTCGGTGTGAACCAGGACGTGCTGAAGTCGACCGACACCGTGATCTCGAACGCTTCCTGCACCACCAACTGCCTGGCCCCGCTGGTCAAGCCGCTGCACGACGCCATCGGCCTGGAAACCGGCCTGATGACCACCGTGCACGCCTACACCAACGACCAGGTGCTGACCGACGTGATGCACGAAGACCTGCGCCGCGCCCGTTCGGCCACCCAGTCGATGATCCCGACCAAGACCGGCGCCGCCGCCGCGGTCGGCCTGGTGTTGCCGGAACTGAACGGCAAGCTGGACGGCTTCGCGATCCGCGTGCCGACCATCAACGTGTCGATCGTCGACCTGTCCTTCATCGCCAAGCGCGACACCACCGTCGATGAAGTCAACCAGATCATGAAGTCGGCGTCGGAAGGCGCCCTGAAGGGCATCCTGACCTACAACACCGACCCGCTGGTCTCGGTGGACTTCAACCACAACCCGGCATCGTCGAACTTCGACGCCACGCTCACCAAAGTGTCGGGCCGCCTGGTGAAGGTCTCGTCCTGGTACGACAACGAGTGGGGCTTCTCGAACCGCATGCTGGACACCACCGTCGCCCTGATGAACGCCAAGTAATTCCTGGCGCAGCAGCACGAAAAAAAACCGGCCTCGGCCGGTTTTTTTCATGGGGGTCAGGTCTGACATTCGGACACGAACTCGAGTGTTACGCGATCGTACTGCTCAGCCCGTGTCCAGATGTCAGACCTGACCCCGGTCGTGGTGTTCAGGCGTCCGGCCAGGGCGTCAGGATCTCGAAGCCGTTCTTCGTCACCACCACCATGTGTTCCCACTGCGCCGACAGCGAGCCGTCCGCCGTGACCACGGTCCAGCCGTCCTCGAGCTGGTCGACGTCGGCGCCGCCCAGGTTGATCATCGGCTCGACGGTGAAGGTCATGCCTTCCTTGAGCAAGAGGCCGGTGTTCGGGCGGCCGTAGTGCAGCACCTGCGGCTCCTCGTGGTAGACGCGGCCGATGCCGTGGCCGCAGTATTCGCGCACTACCGAGAAGCCCGCGCCTTCGGCCAGCTTCTGGATCGCATGGCCGACGTCGCCCAGGCGCGCGCCCGGAGCCACCTTGCGGATGCCGGCCATCATGGCCTGGTAGGTGGTGTCGACCAGCTTCTTCGCCTGCGGGGCGGGCTCGCCCACGAAGTACATGCGGCTGGTGTCGCCGTGCCAGCCGTCCTTGATCACGGTGACGTCGATGTTGACGATGTCGCCGTCCTTCAATACTTCCTTCTCGCTCGGGATGCCGTGGCAGACCACGCCATTCACCGAGGTGCACAGGGTCTTGGGAAAGCCGTGGTAGCCGACGTTGGCCGGGGTCGCCTTCTGCACCTTGCGGATGTACTCGTGGCAGCGGCGGTCGAGCTCCTCGGTGGAGACGCCGGGCACCACGTATTCCTTGATCATCGCCAGCACCTCGGCGGCGAGGCGGCCGGACACGCGCATCTTGGCGATGTCCTTGTCGTTCTTGAGTTTGATTGCCATGGGGGTCTTCGTTTTCTGCGCAATCCGCCATGATACCTGCGGCGAATGAAAAATGCCCGCCAGGCTAGCCTGGCGGGCATTGTCGTCACAGGAACCCTTGCGGGTTCCGCGCGCTACACCATTAGAAGTTCTGGGTGTAACGGACGTAGATGAAGCGGTCCAGCAGCTGGTCGACGTCGACCGAAGCGCCGCTAGCCTGGGTGCTGTAGGCGATGCGCGGCTTCTTGTCGAAGACGTTGTTCGCGCCCAGCAGGATGCGGCCGTTCCATGCGGTCTTGTAGCCGATGCTCAGGTCATGGATGGTGACCGAGCCCAGCTTGTTGGCGCCGGTGCCGAACGAAGCGGTTTCGACGTTAGGCATGTTGCACTCGACGGTCGGGGTGAAGCACTGGTCCTTGACCGGGCTGAAGTAACGGAAGCCCCAGGTGGCGCTCCAGTTGCCCATTGCCCAGTCGATCGAGTTGTTCGACTTCACGCGGTTGTAGAAGTAGTCGCCGGCGTATTCGTTCCACTCGTTGGCCGAGCTGCTGCGGGTGCGGAACTTGTCGGTGTACGAGGTTTCGCTGCGCAGGCCGAACTGGCCGTAGGCGGTACGCGGGAAGCGATAGTTGATCGCCAGGTCCAGGCCTTCGGTTTCCATCTGGCCCAAGTTGGCGTTGCCGCGCGACAGCTGGTTGATCTGGCCGGTGACCGGGTCACGCTGGATCACGCTGCAGTAGTTGGCGTCGCCCTGGATGTAGCACTGGTTGGCCACGTAGGAAGCGCCGATCGCGGTGATGCGGTTGGCGACCTTGATGTTGTACCAGTCCAGGCCCACGCTGAAGCCGCTCAGGAACGACGGGCTGTACACGAAGCCGGCGGTCTTGGTGACGGCGGTTTCCGGGGTCAGGAACGCGTTGCCTGCGCCCGAAGCGAATGCGACCAGCGACTGATCGCCACCCGAGCTGGTGATCGGGGTGCCTGCCTGGCGCAGCTGACGGAAGCCGGCCGGGGTGGCGCGCACGCCGGCGAAGCCGCTGGTGCAACGCGCTGCCACTGCCGAGTTACGCGCGGCTTCGCCGAAGCTGGTGTCGCACGGATCCAGGAAGGTGTCGAAGGACTGCGAACCGCCGCCCGACAGGTCGTCCAGGGTCGGTGCACGGAAGCCTTCCGCCCAGGTACCGCGGAACAGCAGGTCCTTGACCGGCTTGTACATGAAGCTGGCCTTGCTGTTGTTGGTCACGCCGAAGTTGCTGTAGTCCGAGTGGCGGGTGGCCAGGTTGAAGCTCAGCAGATCAGCGAAAGGCTGGGCCTTGAACACCGGGATGTTCACTTCAGCATAGGCTTCGCGCACGGTGTAACGGCCGTAGGTCGGCAGGCCCGACAGGTTGGTCGAGTAGCCCGACTGCGAGAACTGGTCAGGCACGTCCGAGCCCTTGACTTCGCGGTGCTCGACGCCGACTGCCACGCCCAGGGCGCCGGCCGGCAGCTGCCAGATTTCGCCGCCGATGTTGGCGGTGGCGCTGTTGATGGTCGAGCCGTAGGTCTTGGCGCCCGAGGTGTTCACGTAGGCCAGAGCCTGCGGGGTCGATGCCGACGGGCCGCCCAGGATATCCCAAGGCACGCAGTCAGCCAGCGGGACCGGCGAGGTCGGGGTGCCGCACTGGACCACGCCCGAGGCGTTCATGAACGACGGGCCGAGGGCGCGCTTCAGGGTCAGCAGGTTGATGTTGCCGCTGTCGCGCGAGGTGCCCGAGACCTTGTTGTGGTTGTAGCCGATGTCCCAGTTCCAGGCGGTGTCACGGAAGTTGAATTCGCCTTCCAGGGTCGCGTCGATGTGCAGGGTGCGGTTTTCGTTCTCGGTCAGGCGCGGCAGCTCGATGGTGCGGCGGGCGAAGAACAGGTCCTGGCCACGGCCGGCGCCTTGTACCTGGTTGCCGTACGGGTTGTAGTAGCTGTCCTTGTCGATGTAGACCGGGTACTTGGCCTGGCTGGTCGACTGCAGCGGGTAGCCGGCGATCTGGCGGGTCGATTCGCGCTGCGAGTACATCGCGGTGGTCTTGAAGCGCATGTCTTTCGGCAGCGCGATCTCGCCCTTGATGAACAGGGTGTCGAGCTTGTTCGGCGACAGCAGGTCCATGTCCTGCGTCGAGTTGTACTTGTCCTCGTTGACGCCGGTGTAGGCGTGGTAGCTGTTCGGGTCGCGCGAGTTGGCGCCGACACCCTTGCCGTCCCAGTTGCCGGTATGGTTCAGGATGCGGTTGAAGCCGCCGTTGGCCGCGCTGGTGTTCGAGCCGCCCGATGCGCTGACCGGGGTGATACGGCCCCATGGCGAAGCGCCGAAGCCGTCGCCGAAGTGGCCCGGGCCGTAGGAACTCGAGGTGATCTCGCGGGTCATCGGGTTGACGCGGCCCTGCTCGGTGTGCGACAGGCCGAACATCAGCGACGCCTTGTCGCTGCCGGCGCCGTAGGTCAGCGAGAAGTCCTTGTTACGGCCGTCGCCTTCATCGTAGGCGCCGGTGTACAGGTTCAGCTGGCCGCCTTCCATGTTCTTCTTCAGGATGATGTTCACCACGCCTGCGATCGCGTCCGAGCCGTAGATCGACGAAGCGCCATCCTTCAGGATTTCCATGCGCTCGATCATGGCCGACGGGATGGTCGACAGGTCGGTGTAGCCGGCAACGGTCTGGGTCCAGCGCTTGCCGTCTACCAGCACCAGCAGGCGGTTCGAGCCCAGGTTGCGCAGGCTGACGTACTGGCCGCCCTGTTCCGTGTTCGAGGTCAGCGAGGCGCTGCGGCTGAAGTCAGGCGCGCCGGCCGACGACAGGTTGTTCAGGATGTCGCCGACGGTGACCAGGCCGGTTTTCTGAATCTGTTCCTGGTTCAGGATCTGGACCGGCTGTGCCGTTTCCAGGTCAACCTGGCGGATGCGGGAACCAGTCACTTCAACGCGCGCTGGGGCTTGCGTCTGCGCAGTTTCCTGTGCGATCGCAGCGGTCATGCCGAGGGTCATGCCGCCCAGGCAGATCGCGCGGATCGACTGGGACAAGATTTTTTCCATCATGTTGCCAAACTCCTTGGGTGAAAACGCAGCCATGCCGTTTTGCAGCAAAGCCACCGGGAAGGTCTATCGACCACCTGAAAGTAGTCAATGTTTTAACTGGAATTACTTTCAAGTCAGCAATCAAAGCATTCGATATGCATCACTGTCAACGGAATCCGGGTTGTTAAACCCTCAATTGTTGCTAAATTGTGTACTTACGCACACGATTGACTTAACTATTGACATGGGCATATCGCTTGTTCAAATGCAAAAAAGCCCGCCCGGCTTGCGCCGGGCGGGCTTGCTGCGCAATTAAATTGCGCTGGTACCGCTAACTATGCGATCAGAATGCCTGGTTGTAGCGCACGTAGAAGAAGCGGTCGATCGGCAGGTCGGCATCGACGAAGGTCGACGATGCAGCACCCAACACGGTGAAGCGTGGCTTCTTGTCGAAGGCGTTGTTCACGCCGACGCGGACGTCGCCGTTCCATGCGAACTTGTAACCGACACTGATGTCATTGAACACCAGCGAGCTCAGACGGTTCGCGCCAGGCGAGGTTGCGCCCGGACGGAAGGTGCCCGGCTCGTTGCACTGCCAGCCGCGCGGGATGTTCAGGCACTGGTCCAGCACCGAGCTCATGTAGCGAACACCCCAGGTAGCGCTCCAGCTGCCCAGCGACCAGTCGGCGGTGAAGTTCGACTTCCAGCGGTGCAGGTCATACTCGCCCGAGAAGTCGATCCATTGCGCCGTTGCCGAGCTCTTGGTCGAGTATTCGTCCAGGTAGGTGGTTTCGCTGCGCAGGTTGACCTGACCCCACGAGAAGCGCGGCAGGCGGTAGCGCAGTTCGACGTCGACGCCTTCGGTCTTGATCTGGCCCAGGTTGGCATTGCCGCGCGACAGGTCGATAATCGAGCCGGTGGCCGGGTCCCGCTTGATGCTGGAGCAGAAGTCAGCCAGGCCACGGGTGTAGCACTCGCCCAGGATGAAGTTCGCGGACACGCCCGTGATACGGTTGTCGATCTTGATGCTGTACCAGTCAACCGATGCCGAGAAGCCCGGCAGGAAAGCTGGATTGAACACGGTACCCAGCGTGCGGGTCGTTGCGGTTTCCGGCTGCAGGAAGGCATTGCCGCCGCCTGCGTTGAACGGGTAGGCGGTCTGCACACCGCCGCTCGACGTGATCGGCGTGCCGGTCTGGCCGCGCTGGCGGAAGCCCGCTGCGGTGCCGATGATGCCGCCGAAGCCGCTGTTGCAGCGTGCCAGAACGGCCGGGGTGCGTGCGGCTTCGCCGTACACGGTGTCGCACGGATCCAGGTAGGTGTCGAAGGCTTGCTGGCCGCCGCCGAAGGTATCGCCCACGGTCGGGGCGCGGAAGCCCTCGGCCCAGGTGCCGCGGAACAGCAGGTCCTTGGTCGGACGGTAGGTGAAGCTGGCCTTGCTGTTGTTGGCCGAGCCGAAGTTGCTGTAGTCCGAATAGCGGGTCGCCAGGTTGGCCGACAGGGATTCGACGAGTGGCAGGTTCTTCAGGATCGGGATGTTCAGCTCGGCGTAGGCCTCGCGTACGGTGTAGCGGCCGGTGGTCGGATTGCCGGCCAGGTCGGTCGAATAGCCCGAGCGCTGGAACTGGCTCGGCAGGTCTTTGCCGCGCACGGTCCGGTATTCGATACCGCCTGCGATGCCAAGAGCACCGGCCGGCAGCTGGAACAGCTCGCCGCTCAGGTCGGCGGTGGCGCTTTCGACCGTGCTGCCGAACTCATAGCCGCCGGTCGACATCACGTAGTTCAACACCTGCGGGTTGGAGGCCGTCGGGCCACCCAGGATGTCCCATGGGACGCAGTCGGCCAGCGGAACCGGTGAGGTCGGCGTGCCGCACTGGACCACGCCGGAGGCGTTGCGGAAGGATGGGCCAAGGGCGCGCTTCAGGTTCAGCAGGTTGAGGTTGCCGGTTGCCACCGAGTTGCCGTCGACCTTGCTGTAGTTGTAGCCCGTGCTCCAGTTCCATGGCAGGCTGCGCAGTTCGAAGCTGCCTTCGAGGGTGGCATCGATGTGCAGGGTACGGTTGTTGTTCTCGGTCACGCGCGGCACTTCGATGGTGCGGCGGAAGAAGAACAGGTCCTGGCCCTTGCCGGCGCCAGCCACTTGGTTGCCGTACGGATTGTAGTAGCTGTCCTTGTCGATGTAGACCGGATATTTGCTCTGCGAGGTCGTCGACAGCGGATAGCCGGCGGTGGTCGATACGCCCTTGCGCTGGGCGTACATGGCCGTGGTCGTCAGACGCATGTCGTACGGCAGCGCCATCTCACCTTTGGTGAAGATGGTGGTGAGCTTCGACGGCATCGCGAACACCATCTGCTGGGTAGTGTTGTACAGGTCGGCCGGGACCGGGCTGCCGGCCACGACGTCGTGGTAGTTGGCCGGGTTGCGCGAATCCTGGCCAAGGCCCGGGTTCTGCTGGTCGCCGGTGTGGTTCAGGACTTTGTCGAAGCCGGTGGCGCCGCCGCTGGCGCTGACCTGGCGGATACGGCCCCAGGGGCCCGAACCGAGGTTTTCGAGCGGGAACTCGGAGGTGCGCGAATAGGAAGTGAATTCACGATCGCGCGACCAGACCGCGCCGGCTTCCGTGTGCGACAGGCCGAACATCAGCGAAGCTTTCTCGTTGCCCGCGCCGTAGCTCAGCGAGAAGTCCTTGTTGCGGCCATCGGCGACGCTTTCGTTGCGGCCGGTGTACAGGCTCAGCTGGCCGCCTTCCATCGACTTCTTCAGGATGATGTTGATCACGCCTGCGATCGCGTCGGAACCATAGATCGAGGAAGCGCCATCCTTCAGGATTTCCATGCGCTCGATCATCGAGGATGGAATGGTCGACAGGTCGGTGAAGCCCGCCACCGACTGGCTCCAGCGCTTGCCGTTGACCAGCACCAGCAGACGCTGGCCGCCCAGGTTGCGCAGGTTGGCATACTGGCCGCCGTTCTCGCGGTTCGAGGTCAGGGCGCCGCCCTTGCTGAACGCAGGGGAGCCGGCCGACGACATGTTGTTGATGACGTCGCCGACGGTGACCAGGCCGGTCTTCTGAATCTGTTCCTGAGTCATCACTTGGACCGGCTGTGCGGTTTCCAGGTCCACCTGGCGAATGCGCGAGCCAGTGACTTCCACGCGCTGCAGGACCTCTTGAGCCTGCGCTACGGAAACCATGGACTGGAGGGCGACGGCGACTGCCAGCGCGATCTTGGTTCGTTGTTGCATGTGTTCTCCATCTTTGCGTTTTGGACGAAACGCGATTTATGTTTTCAAAAGTTGCAACTTGTGCGGCCCGGCATACCACGGGTAAGCAGCAATGCCTCTGTGCATACACATCTGTATCAGAGCATTGCATGTTGATCAATGTCAATATACGAGGAGGTCAAAACTGGACAAAAAACAACAATTACTCCATGTAAATTTCTGACCCGAAAGTCAATAGAAAAACGGCGCACAAAGTCTGTGCGCCGCGGGTAAATTTGCATGGGAATGGAGCGCCCGCACCAGTCTGGCGCAGGCATGCGAGAGGGTAATTATTCGCCGAAACAGATCTGCCATAGGCGCCGCACCGCATCGGGGTGGCCGCCCAGCAGTTGCGGATCGACACGGGCCTTTTCCTGGCCCTGCAGGCGCACCTGGTGCTGCAGGCGCCGCATCGCGCGGTAGGCGTCGGCCACGGACTGCGCCAGGCCGGCGTCGATCAGGCCGAGCTCGGCAGATAAGCGCAACAGTGCGATGTTGCCGGCATTCGCCGTCAATTGCGGATACTGGGAGGCATGACGCAGCACCAGGTACTGGACGATGAACTCGATGTCGATCATCCCCCCTTCGTCCTGCTTGAGGTCGAACAGGGCGCCTGGATTGACGTTGGCGTCGCGCATGCGCCTGCGCATCGCGCGCACCTCGTCCTTGAGCTGCTGCTCCTGGCCGCTGCGGTCCTTGCGCAGCACCGCGTCGCGGATGCGTTCGAAGCGGGCGCCGATGGCGGCGTCGCCGGCGCAGAAGCGGGCCCGGGTCAGGGCCTGGTGTTCCCAGATCCAGGCCGATTCGTGCTGGTAGCGCTCGAAGGCGGCCACGGTGGACACCAGCATGCCGCTGGCGCCGTCCGGGCGCAGCGCGGTGTCGATGTCGAACAGGATGCCGGCGGCCGTATGGGCCGTGTTCCAGGTGATGAAGCGCTGCGCCAGCTTGGCGTAGTTGGACGGCGCCATGTCGTCCTCGTCGTCGAACAGGAAGATGACGTCGAGGTCGGACACGTAGCCGAGCTCCTTGCCGCCCAGCTTGCCGTAGGCGATGACGGCGAAGCGCGGCTCCTCGCGGTGGCGGCTGGCGATCGCGCGCCAGGCGTGGCGGATGGTGGCGCCGACGATGGTGTCGGCCAGCAGGGACAGGTGGTCGGCCAGGCGCTCGACCGAGAGCTCGCCGGCCAGGTCCAGGGCCAGCAGCCGGAACAGCTGGGCATGGTGGGCTTCGCGCAGGATGTCGAGCTGGCGCTCGGTGTCGCCGGCGGCGGCGTTCAACTGCTCGTCGAGGCTGGCCGCCAGCTGGCCCATGTCGCCGGCGCCCTCGTTGCGGTCGTCCAGCAGTTCGTCGAGCAGGATCGGGTGCTGGGTCAGGAAGGTGGCGGCCCAGCCGCTGGCATTCATCATCCGGATCACGCGCTCGAGCGTGTGCGGGTATTCGGTCAGCAGCGCCAGGTAGGCCGAACGGCGTGCGATGGCTTCGAAAAAGTCGAGCAGGCGCCCGAGCGTGGCGGCGTGGCTGCCGACCCCGGCCTCGCGCACCACGGTGGCGATCTGGCCGAGGGCGGCGTCGCCCAGCGCCAGCAGCCTGGCGCGGCTCGCTTCCGGCAGGCTGCTCAGGCGCGGCCCCTGCAGCGTGGCGACCAGGCGCGCCGCCGCACCGGGCGGGTCGTCGTAGCCGAGCTCGAGCAGGCGGGACGCGATCGCGTCGCGGTTTTCCGGGTCGTCGGCGAGAAGCGTGGTCTCGGAATCGGCGGGCTCGGCCTTGTCTGCGAAGATCGCGTCGAACTGGGCGGCCACGTACGTACGCTGCTCCTCCATCCGCGCCAGCAGGGTCGCCACGTCGGGCAGGCCCATCATCTGCGCCACCGTCAGGCGGTCTTCCTCGTTGGCCGGCAGGGTGTGGGTCTGGGCGTCGTCCAGGTACTGCAGGCGGTGTTCCAGGTTGCGCAGAAAAGCATAGGCCTCGAGCAGGCGCGTCACCGTGTCCTGGGGCAGCAGCTCGCGCTCGGCCAGCAGGCGCAAGGTAGCGCGGGTGGAGCGCTCGCGCAGCGCCGGGTCGCGCCCGCCGCGGATCAGCTGGAAGACCTGGGCCAGGAACTCGATCTCGCGGATTCCGCCGCGGCCCAGCTTGACGTTGTGGCTGCGCTCGGGGTGCAGGCGCTCCTGGCGCTTGACCTCGGCGCGGATCTGGGCGTGCATGTTGCGGATCGCATCGATCACGCCGAAGTCGAGGTAGCGCCGGAACACGAAGGGACGCACGATCGCGTCCAGCGCCGCGATGTCCTCCGCGTCGCCGGTGACCGCGCGCGCCTTGACCCAGGCATAACGCTCCCATTCCCGGCCCTGCACAATGAGGTATTCCTCGACCATCGCCAGGCTGGCCGCCAGCGGGCCCGAATTGCCGTTGGGCCGCAGCGCCATGTCGACGCGGAAGGTGAAACCGTCCTCGATGATTTCCGACAGGGCGGCAATCAGGCGGCGGCCGAGGCGCACGAAGAATTCGTGGTTGGACAGCTGGCGCTGGCCGGGGCCGGCAGCGGTCTCGCCGTCCTCGGGGTACACGAAGATCAGGTCGATGTCGGAAGAAACGTTCAGCTCGCCGCCGCCGCCCTTGCCCATGGACAGCACCATGAGCTGCTGGGGGCGGCCGGATTCCTCCCCTAGCGGCATGCCGTGGGCCGCGACCAGTTCCGCGCCCAGGGCCTCGGTGTGGGTGCGGATGGCGAAGTCCGCAAAGCGGGTCATGGCGGTGACCACCTCGTCCAGGTCGGCCAGGCCATCCAGGTCGCGCCGGATGAGGCCGCATACGAGCAGGTTGCGCAGGCGCCGCATGGCCCGCGGCAGGGGCAGGCCAGCGTCGAGCTCGCGCGCCAACAAGGCGCCCAAGTCGACGCTGGACAGGGATAATCGGCAGGCCTCGTCGAGCAGGGCGGGGCGGGCGGGGTCGGCGCCGAGCCAGCGCTGGAGGAAGCGGGAAGGTACGGACGGCGAAGCTGGGTGCATGGTGTCGTTCCGGTGTGGGTTTTTGCCGTCCGGCAGGCATTCGTGCGGTAGAATTGCCCGCCGTGCTGCTGGGAGCCTAGAGGTCAGCACGATGGTAAGGTAGACGCCGCGGCTGTTGCAACTATCTGTTATTAGAGAATTACATTTACGGCGAGCCTTTTTGAGTACCTTGATGGACAACCAGGACCCGCAGGCGACGGCCGTTCACCGGCCAGCGATCGAGGGAGCACGCGTGCGCTGGCATCGGCTGCGCGCGTGCTACCGCTATGCGAACCTGGCCTCGCACCATTTCCTCGGGTTTGCCATCAAGCTGGTGCTGCTGCTGTATTTCGGCCTGGCGCTGCTGTTCCTGGCGCTGCGCTACGCCATCCTGCCCAACATCGACCTGTATAAAGCCGACATCGAAACGGCCGCCGGGCGCGCGCTCGGCAACCGCGTCAGCATCGCGCACCTGGAAGCCGGGTGGCAGGGCATTCATCCCGTATTGACGCTCGGCGACGTGCGCCTGAGCGACCGCGGCGGACGCCAGCTGCTGGCCCTGCCGAAGGTTACGGCGGCCCTGTCCTGGTGGAGCCTGGCCGCGCTGGAGCCGCGCCTGCATGCGCTCGAAGTAAACGGTCCCCAGCTGGACGTGCGGCGCGGCCGCGACGGCATCATCAGCGTGGCCGGCGTGCGGCTCGACCCCAATAAAAAGGACGACGGGCGCGGCGCCGACTGGCTGCTGCGCCAGCGCGAGATCGTGATCCGCGGCGGCCGGGTCGACTGGACCGACGAGCTGCGCGGCAGGCCGACCCTGGCCCTCTCCGACGTGACCCTGGCGCTGCTGAACCGCTTCGGCGGCGGCCACCGCTTCGCGCTGCGCGCCACTCCGCCGCGCGCGCTCGGCCAGCCGCTCGACGTGCGCGCGCGCTTCCGCCACCGTTTCGGCGCCCGTCCCTCGGACATCGCGCGCTGGAAGGGCGAGCTGTATGCCGACCTGCGCGGCGCCGACCTGGTGGCCTGGAAGCAGCACATTGACCTGCCGTTCCAGATGGCCAGCGGACGCGGTTCGGTGCGCGCCTGGCTGAACGTCGACCAGGCCAGGGTGGCCGGCTTCACCGCCGACCTGGCCCTGGCCGACGTCAACGCGCGCCTGGGCCCGACCCTGGCGCCGCTCGAGCTGGCGCGCATCTCCGGACGCCTGGCCGCGCGCGAGGAGATGTTGCCGGGAAAGGACGAAGGCAAGCCGACCTTCGGCGCCCACGGCCACACCATCAGCCTGACCGATTTCTCCGTCACCACCCGCGACGGCCACGCGCTGCCGCCCGCCACGCTCGAACAGACCTGGCGCCCGGCCCGTCAGGGCAAGCCGGAATACGGCGAGCTGAGCGCGCGCCAGCTCGACATCGGCGCGCTCGCCGCCCTGGCCGGCTACCTGCCGCTGCCGCCCCAGCAGCGCCAGATGCTGCTCGACTACGCCCCGCGCGGCCGCCTGCTCGACGTAGCGGCCGAATGGGAAGGGCGCTATCCGGCGCTGCGCAGCTATCGCCTGCGCGGCATTGTTGCCGCCCTGGCCATCAATGCGCAGGCGGCGCGCCCGGCCCAGCCGGCACGGGACGGCCAGCCGGCCATGCCGCCGCGTCCGGCCACCCCCGGCTTCCAGAACCTGAGCGGCAGCATCGACGCCAGCCAGAACGGCGGCAGCGTGACGGTCGACTCGACCGCGCTGGTCCTGCACATGCCGGCCTGGTTCGCGCAGAGCGCGATGCCGCTCGACCGGCTCGCCCTGAAGGCGCGCTGGAATTTCGACCCGGGCAAGCAGCTGCTGGTCGAGCTCGAGAACCTGTCCTTCGCGCAGGGGGCGCTGTCCGGCTCGCTGTCCGGACGCCATAGCCTGCCCCTGCTGCCGGACGGCAGCCGGGCCGGGCCGGGCACGGCCGACATCAGCGCCACGCTCGACGGCTTCGCGATCGGCTCGGTCGGGCGCTTCCTGCCGCTGGCCACCCCCGAGCACCTGGGCCACTGGCTGAGCGACGCGCTGCAGGGCGGCACCCTGCGCGATGCGCGCCTGCGCCTGCGCGGCGACCTGGCCGGCTTCCCCTTCCGCGCCAATAATGTGCTGGAGCGCGCCCGCGGCGAATTCCACGTCGCCGGCCGCCTCGAGAATGCGCGCCTCGAGTACGCCCCTGGCCACCGCCACCCCGACGGCACCCCGCAGTGGCCGGTGGCCGAGAACATCAACGGCCGCATCGAATTCGACCGCGCGCGCATGGAAATCCGCGGCGACACCCTGCGCACCATGGGCGTGACGCTGTCCAACGTGAAAGCGGTGATCCCCGACCTGGGCGCGCACGAGAAGATGATGCTCGAGATCGACGGCAACGCCGCCGCGCCGCTGCAGGAATTCCTGCGCTACGTGGCGGCCAGCCCGGTGCCGGAATGGATCGGCCACTTTACCGACGAAACCCGCGCCGGCGGCAACGCGCGCCTGGGCCTGCGGCTGCGCATGCCGCTGGCACACCTGCCCGAGACGAAGGTGCAGGGCAGCCTGCAACTGCTGGGCAACGACATCAGCCTGTTCCCGGAACTGCCGGCATTGCAGGCCGCGGAAGGGAAGATCGAATTCTGGGAACGCGGCGTCGCCCTGAACGGCGTGGGCGCCAGCTTCCTGGGCGGGCCGCTGGGCCTGTCCGGCGGCACCCAGAAGGACGGCAGCATCGCGATCCGCCTGCACGGCACGCTGAACGCCGAAGGCATGCGCCGCACCGCGCCGGCGCCGGCGCTGGGACGGCTGGCGCAGCGCCTCTCGGGCAGCACGCCGTATACCGGCAGCGTGGTGGTGCGCGAAGGACGACGCACCGTCACCCTCGAATCGAACCTGGCTGGCCTGGGCCTGGAACTGCCGGCGCCGCTCAACAAGCCGGAGGCCGACAGCCTGCCGCTGCGCTTCGTGCTCGCCGGCGAGCCGACCGTGGGCGGCGTGGCGCGCGACGAGATCCGCGTCGCGCTGGGCGAGGGCGTGGCGGCGCGCTACCTGCGCGAGAAGACGGGACGCGCGCCCTGGACCGTGCTGCGCGGCGGCATCGGCGTCAACGTGCCGGCGCCGGTGCCGGACAGCGGCATGATGATCCACGTGAACATGCGCGCGCTGAACGCGGACGGCTGGATCGCGGCCGGCAAGGCGATCGCGGGCGAGGGCGGGGAGACCGCCGGAGAAGGAAGCAGCGGCGCCGGGTTTTCCCAGTACGTGATGCCGACCCTGATCGGCGGCCGGGTGGGCGAACTGACCATCGGCGAGCGCCGCATGGCCGACGTGGTGCTGGGCGCCACACACCTGGCCAATACCTGGCAGGCCAACCTGCATTCGCGCCATGCGAGCGGCTACGTGACATGGGCCGAGACCGGCGGAGGGCAGGGTGTCGGCAAGGTGACCGCGCGCCTGGCCTCGCTGGTGATTCCGGAGTCAAGCGAAGCCGAGGTCAAGCACCTGCTGGAATCGAACCGCGGCGCCAGCGCCACCATTCCCTCGCTCGACATCGTGGCCGAACAGTTCCAGCTCGCAAACAAGCGCCTCGGCCGTCTCGAACTGCAGGCCAGCAATGTGCAGGCGCTGGCCGGGCGCGAATGGCGCATCAACCGCCTCAGCCTCGACAACCCGGACGGCCAGCTGAAGGCTAACGGGCGCTGGCTGTACAAAGATGGGCGCAGCAACACCAGCCTGAACTTCATGCTCGACATCATTGATGCCGGCAAGCTGCTCGACCGCCTCGGCTTCCCCGAGACCCTGCGCCGCGGCAAGGGCAAAATGTCGGGCGATATCTCCTGGAGCGGGCTGCCCTACGACCTGGACATTCCGAGCCTGTCGGGCCAGATCGAGATGAACGTCGAATCGGGCCAGTTCCTGAAGCAGGACCCGGGCGCGGCCAAGCTGCTCGGGGTGCTCAGCCTGCAGGCCCTGCCGCGCCTGCTCAAGCTCGACTTCCACGACGTGTTCTCGGAAGGCCTGGCCTTCGACGGCATCAGCGCCAATGCCCTGATCCAGCGCGGCGTGCTGCGTACCGACAACCTCAAGATGCACGGGGTGGCGGCGACCATCCTGATGGACGGGACTGCCGACATCGCCCACGAGACCACCAACCTGCGGGTAGTCGTGATCCCCGAGTTCAACCTCGGCACCGGTCCGCTGGTGTACGGCCTGGCGGTCAACCCGATCGTCGGCATCGGCAGCTACCTGGCGCAGCTGTTCCTGCGCGCGCCGGTGATGAAGGCGCTCACTTACCAGATGCAGATTTCCGGACCGTGGCGGTCCCCGACCATCACCAAGATCGACAATCCCGCGCCAAGCCAGGCCAAGGCCCAGGCCCAGGCCCAGGCTGGCGGGCGCCCCAATGCCAAAAAGGAGTGACAAGGACATGAGCAAGGTAGCCGCAGTGCAGATGGTGTCCACCCCGCGGGTGGAAGACAACCTGGCGACCGCGCGCCGGCTGGTGGCGCAGGCGGCGAGCGAAGGCGCCCAGCTGGTGGCGTTGCCGGAATACTGGCCGATCATGGGCATGAGCGACAGCGACAAGGTAGCGCAGGCCGAACCGGAAGGCGCCAGCCCGATCCAGGACTGCATGGCGCAGCTGGCGCGCGAGCACGGCATCTGGCTGGTGGGCGGCACGCTGCCGCTGGTATCGAAGGTGGACGGCAAGGTGCTCAACACCACCCTGGTCTACGACCCGCAGGGCAAGCCGGTCAGCCGCTACGACAAGATCCACCTGTTCGGCTTCAACAAGGGCAGCGAGTCCTACGACGAGGCGCGCACCATCGTGCCGGGGGAAAGCGTGGGCAGCTTCCAGGCGCCGTTCGGCCGGGTCGGCCTGTCGGTCTGCTACGACCTGCGCTTTCCGGAGCTGTTCCGGGCGATGGGCGAGTGCGCCCTGATCATCGTGCCGGCCGCCTTCACCCACACCACGGGTCTCGCGCACTGGGAAGTGCTGCTGCGCGCACGGGCGATCGAGAACCAGTGCTACGTGCTGGCCTCGGCCCAAGGAGGCCTGCACGCGAACGGCCGCCGCACCTTCGGGCACAGCATGCTGGTCGACCCCTGGGGCGAAGTGAAGGCGGTGCTGCGCGAGGGCGAGGGCGTGATCAGCGGTACGCTCGACGAGGATTTCTTGACCAGCGTGCGCGAGAGCCTGCCGGCGCTGAAGCACCGCAAGCTGTAAACGCCGGTTCGCGTCTGGCGGCCGGCTCGGCCGAACCGTGTCTCGTGTCGGGTACGAAGTGTCCGGATATGGCAAAATGGACTTTCCAAACGAACGACCGACCGCAAAATGAAACCATTCGAACCGAACCTTTCCTCCCTGGCTGTCGCACGCGACGTGCTGCTGACACCATTCGGCCTCGACGAGGGCAAGCTGCTCAATGCGCTGGGCTCGATGTTCACGCACAAGGTCGACTACGCCGACCTGTATTTCCAGTTCACCAAGAGCGAAGGCTGGAGCCTGGAAGAGGGCATCGTCAAGACCGGCAGCTTCTCGATCGACCAGGGCGTCGGCGTGCGCGCCGTGTCGGGTGACCGGACGGCCTTTTCGTATTCCGACGACATTTCCGAAGCGGCGTTGCTGGACGCGGCGGCCGCCACCCGCACCATTGCCCGCGCAGGCGCTGGCCGGGTGAAGATCGCCACCGCGGCGCGCCCGACCGGCGGCCGTTCGCTCTACCTGCCGCACGATCCGCTCGCCTCGCTCGACGCGACGGCCAAAGTCAAACTGCTGGAGCGCGTGGAAAAGATGGCGCGCGCCAAGGACCCGCGCGTGGTGCAGGTGATGGCCGGCCTGGCCGGCGAATACGACGTGGTGCTGGTGGTGCGCAGCGACGGCGTGCTGGCGGCCGACATCCGTCCGCTGGTGCGCGTGTCCGTCACCGTCATTGCCGAACAGAACGGTCGCCGCGAAGTCGGCTCCTCGGGCGGCGGCGGGCGTTACGACTACGGCTACTTCAGCGACGAACTGCTCGACAAGTACGCGACCGAAGCGGTGAAGTCGGCCTGCGTCAACCTGGAAGCGCGTCCGGCCCCGGCCGGCCCGATGACCATCGTGCTCGGCCCGGGCTGGCCCGGCGTGCTGCTGCACGAGGCAGTGGGCCATGGCCTGGAAGGCGACTTCAACCGCAAGGGTTCTTCGGCCTACGCCGGCCGCATCGGCGAACGCGTCGCGGCCAAGGGCGTGACCGTGGTCGACGACGGCACCCTGCAGGACCGCCGCGGCTCGCTCAACATGGACGACGAAGGCAATCCGACCCAGTGCACCACCCTGATCGAGGACGGCATCCTGAAGGGCTATATCCAGGACACGATGAACGCGCGCCTGATGAAGATGCCGGTCACCGGCAATGCGCGCCGCGAGTCCTTCGCCCACCTGCCGATGCCGCGCATGACCAATACCTACATGCTGGCGGGCGACAAGGATCCGGAAGAAATCCTGGCTTCGGTGAAGAACGGCCTGTATGCGGTCAATTTCGGCGGCGGCCAGGTCGACATCACCAACGGCAAGTTCGTGTTCTCGGCCAGCGAAGCCTACATGATCGAGAACGGCAAGATCAGCTATCCGGTGAAGGGCGCGACCCTGATCGGCAACGGCCCGGAAGTGATGAACAATATCTCGATGATCGGCAATGACATGCGCCTGGATTCGGGCGTGGGCGTGTGCGGCAAGGAAGGCCAGAGCGTGCCGGTCGGCGTCGGGCAGCCGACCCTGCGCATCGACGGCGTGACCGTGGGCGGCACCGCCTGACGCGCACCGCCGGCAAGAGAAAGCCGACCCGCGCTTGACGCGGGCCGGCTTTTTTTTCGTCCCTACATGTGCCCTCAGAAGCGGTAGGTCACGCGCGCATAGATCGTGAAGCCGAGCGGGTCGGTGTAGCGTGGATCGTAGCCCAGCTGGAAGTTGGTGACCTGGTTGGTGAAAGGCGGTTCCTCGTCGAACAGGTTCTTGATGCCCGCCGTCAGCTCGGCCTTCTTGTTGCCGGTGTAGGTGGCCGAGAGCGACCAGGTCGAGTAATGTCCGACCTTGTTGAAGAATTCCGGCGCCACCGCCGTGTTCTGGTCGGTGTAGTGCGACATGAAGCGGTTGGTCAGGTTGAAGCTCCAGTCGCCCCGCGCCAGGGTGAACAGCAGGTTGTGGCGCCAGCGGAAGACCGGGGTGGCGTCGGCATAGCGCCCGGCGTTCTCGGTAAACGGTCCGCCCGGCTCGTTCTGGTAGTCGTACTTGTTGACGTAGGTGCCATCGAGATTGACGCTGAAGTTGCCGAAGCGCGTGCGCGGCATGCGGTAGGCCACCGACAGGTCGAGGCCGCGGGTCTTCACCTCGCCGAGGTTGTCGGTGATGGCCAGCACGTACAGCAGGCTGGTGCCAGCCGCGTCGTAGACGAACAGGTCGCGGTATTTCTCGTAATTGCCGAAGATGGTCTGTTCGGCCAGCGAACTGATCTGGTCCTTCAGGCGGATGTTCCAGTAGTCGAGCGAGAACGTGAGGTTTTTTACCGGCTCGACCACGATGCCGGCGCTGTAGGTGCGCGAACGTTCCGGCGACAGATCGGGATTGCCGCCGCCGCGTACGTACTGCTGCTGGCCGCAGGCGATGTTCGGGTTGGCGCCGGGCGCGGGCACGCCGTTCGGGCAGAGTACCGGATCGTCGTAGGTGTCCGAGCTGTTGGTGGTGGTCTGGGGGCCGTAGAGGTCGAACAGCGTCGGCGCGCGGAAGCCCTTGTTGAAGGAGCCGCGCAGCAGCAGTTGCGGGGTCGGCTGCCAGCGCAGCGCCACCTTGGGGTTGAAGCTGCCGCCGACGTCGCTGTAGTGGTCGTAGCGGGCGGCGACGTTGAGTTCGAGGTCCTTGACGATCGGTACGTTCACCTCGCTGAACAGGGCCCAGATGCTGCGCGCGCCGGACTGATCCTGCGCGTCGGCCGAGCCCGAGCTGGAAGCCTGCGAGGCCAGTTCGCGGTTGACGAAATACTTGGCGCGGTCGCGCCGGAATTCGGCGCCGATGGCGAAGCCGAGCGGGCCGCCGGGGAGCGTCATCAGCTCGCGGCTGGCGCGTGCGTCCACCGCCGCGCTGTGGATGCGCGCATGCAGGTATTCGCCGGACAGGATCGAGTTGCGCAGGTAGTCGGCCCCTTGCGCGTTCTGCGGGCCGAAGGGATTCAGGATGCCGGCGGCGACGCCGTCGATGATGCGCTGGTCGATGACGTAGCCGCCGTTGAAGATGCTCTTCGCCTTGCCCAGCGAGTAGGAGATCGCCGTGTTGTAGTCCCAGCCGGCCAGCGAGCCCTCGAGGCTGGCCAGCAGGCGGTCGGTGATGCTGGAATCGAAGTTGTTGCGCCGGCCGGTCTCGAGCGGCCGCCAGGAGATGTCGAGCGGCTCGCCGCTCAGGCCGGGAAAGGCCGGCACGATGCCGTTGCCCGGATAGAAGGGACTGTCGCCGGTCATGATCACGCCGATGCCCGACAGCGGCGGCGGCGCGACCTGGGCCTCGTTGGTGCTGCGGCCGTGCACGAATTCCAGGCCGGCCGTGTGCGCGCCGAATTTCTTGTTGAGCCGCGCCATGGCGCTGAACTGGCGCGTCTTGGGGATGTTGTCGACGAAGCGGGTGTAGTCGAAGGCGCACAGGGGCTCGCCCGGCAGCGCCACCGAGTCGGGCGGCTGGCAGGCCGGGGCATAGGGATTGCCGGTCACGCCGTTGTCGGAAAAGAAGTTGGCGGGGAAGGTGGTGCCGCTGACCTCGAACATGCCGCGCTCGGGCCGGATGCCGGTGCTGGAGAAGCTGCGGTCGGTTGCGCGCAGCGCGCTTTGCTGGTGCCAGTCGATTACGCCCCACATGCTCAGGCCGTCGCGTTCGAGGTCGCCCCAGCCGCCGGACAGGTTCAGGCGCTGCTCGTGGCCGCCGCCCTGGGCATAGGGCTCATAGGCCTCGACCACCAGCGCCGCCCCTTCCACCGAGCGCTTGGTGATGAAGTTGATCACGCCGCCGATGGCGTCGGTGCCGTAGATCGCCGAGGCGCCGTCGCGCAGCACTTCGACCCGCTCCAGCGCGGCCACCGGGATGATGTTGAGGTCGACCGAATCGGCGAAATACGGGTGGTTCGCCAGCCGCCGTCCATTGAGGAGCACCAGGGTCTTGTCGCCGCCCAGGCCGCGCAGGTCGGCGGTGGCGCGGCCGCCGGTGCCGGAGCCGACCGCCGCCGTCGAGCCTTCCGACGACTGGTTCATGGGGATCGCGTTCAGCACTTCCTGCGCCGTGGCCAGGCCCTGCTTGGCGAAGTCGGACGCGCGGATCGTCGTGATCGGCAGCGAGGTCTCGGTGGCCAGGCGCCGGATCGAGGAGCCGGTGATCTCGACGCGCTGCATCGGCGCCGCCGTCGGGGTCGGGGGCGGCTGCAGGGCAGGGGGAGAGGTCTGGGCCAGCAGGGGCTGCGCACATAGCACGAGGCCGGCCGCCGAGCCGCAGGTGAACAGCCGGCGCAGGCTGCGGGACAGGATGGTTTCGGTCATCTTGGGCTCCGGATGGGTGAATGGCGCGCAGCAGCGCCCGGGCAGGGCGCGATTGCGTGCCCTGCCGCCGGCTGCCGCTTGCCGCGGGTTTAGAGCGCCTGGCTCTTAAAAGGTGTAGCGCGCTCCCAGGGTGAACAGACGGCCCACCGCGCCGGCATAGTCGAGCGGGTTATAGGAGACTGCGCCGTAGGTCAGCGGATCCAGTGGCGCGACCTTGTCGAACACGTTCTGGATCGAGCCGAACACCTCCCATTTCTGCTGCGGCTTCCAGCGGAACACCAGGTCCACGGTGGTGAACGAGGCCAGTTCGCAGTCGGTCGGCGCGTCGTTGCCGTTGGCGAAGTGGCTGGCGCAACCCTCCGGATCGTCCTTGAACAGGGTGTTGTCGATCTTGCCGCGGTAGTTCACGTTGGCCGACAGGCGGAAGTTGCTGCGCTCCCAGGTGGCGCGCAGGTTGGCGCGGTTGTCCGGCGTGCCGACGCAATTGGTCACGTCGCAGTTGCCGTGGGTGCCGGCGAAGTCCTGCGATGTGCCGTCGCGTTCGGTACGTAGCCACTTGAACAGGTGGGTCCACTTGGCGTCGAACACCAGGTTGCCGAACCCGTTCGGCAGGGGCATGCTGTGGCGCGCATCAAGGTCGAGGCCGCGCACCTTGGTCTGGGCCGAGTTGACGTAGCTGGCCAGCACCGCCGTGATGGCGCCGGGATCGCCCGGGATGCCGGCCTGGGCCGTCGTGGGATCGCGCGCGACGCGCCCGGCAAGGATGGCGGCAGGAATCTGCTCCTGGTTGATCTCGTTCTTGCGCTTGATCTGCCAGTAGTCGAGCGAGATGCTGGTGCGCGGCAGCGGGTCCCAGATGATGCCCACGTTATAGCTCTTCGAGCGCTCGGGATCGAGGTCCGGGTTGGGCGAGGTGATCAGCGCGATATTGGCCGGGTTGCAGGCCACCTGCACGCCGAGTGCGCAGCGCACCGGGTCGGAGGCGTTGGTGAAGGCGGCCAGGCCGCCGACCCCGTTTTCCGCCGGGCTCGGCGCGCGGAAGCCGCGGGCCCAGGTGGCGCGCAGGGCGAACTGGCGCGCCGGCGTCCACTTCACGCCGACTTTCGGCGTGTAGGCATTGCCCACGTCGGTGAAATGGTCCCAGCGCATGGCGCCGGTCACTTCGACCCCGGGCCAGACCGGCGCCAGCACTTCGCCGTACATGGCGAACACGTTGCGCTGGCCGTCGTAGGCCGAATAGCCGAGGCCGATGATGTTGCCGCGTTCGGTGCCGGTGGTGGGCTCGAGCTCGGCCGATTCGTGGCGGAATTCGGCGCCGACCGCCACCCCGAGCGGGCCGCCGGCCAGCCTGCCGAATTCGCGCGTGGCCTTGAAGTCGAGCTGGGCGATCTCGGTCTTGGCGTCGTTCGAGATTTCGGGCGACAGCGCGGCATACACGGCCGGGGAATTCAGGAAGGCGTTCTCGCCGATGCGCCAGACGGTGCCGACCGGCAGCGCGCGGTAGCCGGGATTGTTGGCGATGGCGGTGGCGATGTTGGTCGGGGTGGGGTTGAGCAGGGCAAAGGTCGCGTCGCGCTGGAGGAAGCCGTTGCGATCGTTGCTGACCCGGCTGCTGGAGTAGAGCAGGGAGGTGTCCCAGTCCCAGCCGATGTGGCTGCCGCGCACGCCGATTAGCGCCCGGGTGAAGGTCGATTCGATGTCCGAGCGGCGCGGCCCGACGTCGCCTGCGAGGTAGCGCAGGCGCGCCTCGCGCCCGAAATACGGGTTGTCCGGGTGGGTCGGCCCGAAGGCGGCGCCGGCGCCGCTGACCGGGCCGCCCGGATAGCCCTGGTTGGCGCTGATGGTCGAGGGCGTCGTGGAGTCCGGCTCAGGCTGTTGTAGAGGTTGAGTTCGGTATAGGCCTCGACCTCGTTGTTCAGCTTGAAGGTGCCGCGTCCGAACAGGGACCCGTATTCCTGGTCGGGCTGGATCTGGCTGTACAGGTGGGCGGCGTCGATCAGGCAGCCGCCGCCCGGGTCGCCCTGCGGGTGGTTGGTGAAGTTGCTGCAGGCCGCGCCCGGGAAGAAGCGGGTGAAGCCGACCCCGGCCGGGTTGCCCCGGTTGTAGTAGTCGAGCGTGTCGGGGTTGCGCACGTTGCCGTTGATGGCGCTGCCGGAGGCGTTGTTGCCGGTGATGGCGCCGGTGCCGCCCAGCCCCTCCTGGGCCGAATAGCCCCAGGGCCGCAGGTCGGCCTTGCCGACCCAGTCGCGGTTGCCGCGCTCGCGGTTCCAGATTTCGTCGGTCTTCTTGTACTCGAAGTTGAGCAGCACGTTGTAGCGGTCGGTGTCGAGGTCGCCCTTGCCCAAGGTGACGGCGACGTTGTATTGCTGGCCGTCGCCGGCGGTGGAGGTGCCGGCCAGGGCGCGCACCGTGCTGCCCGTGAAATCGCGCCGCAGGATGATGTTGACCACGCCGGCGATGGCGTCGGAACCGTAGATGGCCGAGGCGCCGTCCTTGAGGATCTCGACCCGTTCGACGGCGTCGGTGGGGATGACGTTGAGGTCGGCGAACACCTTCTGGCCGTCGTCGGCAAGCCCGTAGGGCGCCATGCGCCGGCCGTTGAGCAGCACCAGGGTCGAGGCGGTGCCGAGGCCGCGCAGCGAAATGCCGGACGCACCGGCGGCGAAGCCGCCGCCGAAGTTGGTGGGAACCGAGCCCGAGTTGTCGACCGCCAGCGTCTGCAGCAGCTCGGCGACCGTGGTCTTGCCGGAGCGTTCGATGTCGGCCCGGTTCACGGTCTGCACCGACGAGGCGGTTTCGGCCTGGGCGCGGCGGATGTTCGAACCGGTGATCTCGACGCGGGCAACGGGTGTGGGCGCCGCTTCCTGCGCCGCCGCATGCGGGCTTGCGGCGAGCAGGGGAAAGCCGACCGACAACAGGCCGACGGCGCCGCCGCCGGCAAAGATGCGCCGCAGGGCGCGCGAAAGCAGGGTTTCAGTCATGTCCGGACTCCAGTGGTTGGGATTGTTCCCGCCATATTCGCGCCGGCGTTTGTTGAGTACAATCAAGTTCCTAAACGACTTTTCTTGCGAGAACACAAGAACGGCGCGAAGCAGTCGGGGCTTGCATCGACTTTTGCATCGCTGGATGAACGGCGACTGATCCAGATCAAGGTGCGCGGAAAGGCCGGGAACAGCTGTAGGATTCCCGCAACCGGTCGACAAATCCGCCGGTGCCAGTCCGCATGCCGGGCTGCGCGCAAGCGATGGAGATCGCGGGCAGGCTGCGACAGAGCCTCCCGGAAAAGGCTTGCCAAGCGTTACACAATGGCGTTATAGTCAGTCGACCAGGTCTTCGGACCATCACGGATTTTCCATGCGCCAGCACGTTTTCTTTACCTGCTACTTTTACTTTAGCCATTCCAGCCCCTTGGCGGTGGAGTAGCGGCAGGTTCACGCGATTCAAGAACAGTCCGACGCAAATCCAGACAAACCGCCAGCGATGGCGGTTTTTTTATTTCAGCCCAGACCAGACCAGATACGGAGTACAGCATGCCTCGCACCGACGATTTACGCATCCGCGAAATGAAGGAACTGACGCCGCCCGCGCACCTGATCCGCGAGTTCCCGGTCACCCCGGCGGCCGAACAAACCGCGGCCAGCGCGCGTGTGGCCCTGCACCGCATCCTGCACGGCCAGGACGACCGCGTGATGGTGGTGGTCGGCCCGTGCTCGATCCACGACCCGAAGGCGGCGCTCGAGTATGCGCGCGGCCTGGCCGAGCAGCGCCGCCGCTTCAAGGGCGAGCTCGAGATCATCATGCGCGTGTACTTCGAGAAGCCGCGCACCACGGTCGGCTGGAAGGGCATGATCAACGACCCCTACATGGACAACAGCTTCCGCATCAACGACGGCCTGCGCATGGCGCGCGAGCTGCTGCGCGACGTCAACGAGATGGGCTTGCCGGCCGGCACCGAGTTCCTGGACGTGATCAGCCCGCAGTACATTGCCGATTTGATCAGCTGGGGCGCCATCGGGGCCCGGACCACCGAATCCCAGGTGCACCGCGAACTGGCCTCGGGCCTGTCCTGTCCGGTCGGCTTCAAGAACGGCACCGACGGCAACATCAAGATCGCGGCCGACGCGATCAAGGCGGCCTCGCAGCCGCACCACTTCCTGTCCGTGACCAAGGGCGGGCATTCGGCGATCGTGTCGACCTCCGGCAACGAGGACTGCCACATCATCCTGCGCGGCGGCAAGACGCCGAACTACGACGCAGCCAGCGTGGAAGAGGCGTGCAGGCAGCTGGCGGCCAACGGCCTGGCCAGCCGCCTGATGATCGATGCCTCGCATGCCAACAGCAGCAAGAACCCGCAGAACCAGGTGCCGGTGTGCGCCGACATCGCCTCGCAGATCGCGGCGGGCGACGACCGCATCGTCGGCGTGATGATCGAGTCGCACCTGGTGGGCGGCCGCCAGGACCTGGTGCCGGGCAGGGAGCTGACCTATGGCCAGTCGGTCACCGACGGCTGCATCGACTGGGAAACTAGCATCGGGGTGCTGGAAGGACTGGCCGAGGCCGTGAAGCAGCGCCGCCTGCGGCAGGACTGAGTATTTCCCAGGTTATGGCGAGGCGATGAAAAGGAATGGCCCGTCCCTGTCATGGCAAGCTGACATGACGGCAAAATAGACGGATTCAACCATCCAGGAGTCACATGCTGAGTTTTATCGTCCGCCGGCTGTGGCAGATGCTGCCGACCATGCTCGGGGTGGTGCTGCTGGTGTTCTTGCTGTTCAACTGGGTCGGCGGCGACCCGGCCTACCTGCTGGCCGGGAAGATGGCCGATACCGCCGCCATCGAGAACATCCGGCGCCAGCTCGGCACCGACCAGCCCTGGCCGGTGCAGCTGTGGATCTTTATCAAGCAGATCCTGACTTTCGACTTCGGCAACGCCTGGAGCACGGGCGAACCGGTGTCGCACATCATTTCCAGCCGCCTGGGCCCATCCCTGACCGTGCTGGTGCCGCTTACCATCCTGGAAACCGTGCTGGGCATCGCCCTGGCGCTGGCCATCGCTTTCGTGCGCGGCTCGCTGACCGACCGCGCGGTGATGGTGGCCTGCACGGTCGGCATGTCGATCTCGATCCTGGTCTACATCATCGTGTTCCAGTATCTGTTCGCCTACAAGCTGGGGCTGTTCCCGGTTCAGGGCTGGGGCAACAGCTTAGGGGAAAACCTGCTGCGCTATGCGCTGCTGCCCATCGTCATCGGCCTCGCTGTTTCGATCGCGCCGACCTTACGCTTGTATCGTAGTTTTGTGCTCGACGAAGTGGGGCAGGACTACGTGCGCACCGCGCGCGCCAAGGGCTTGCCCGAGCGGCGCGTGGTCTGGGTGCACGTGCTGCGCAATGCGGCGATCCCGATCATCACCCATGTCATGGCCAACCTGCCGGCCTTGCTGATCGGCGCTTTCTTGCTCGAGCGCTTCTTCGGCATCCCGGGCATCGGGCGCGAAGTCATCCTGGCGGTCGAGCGCAGCGACTTCCCGGTGATCAAGGCGATCACGGTCTACGTGGCCGCCGCGACCATGGTGTTCAACCTGCTGGCCGACCTGCTGTACCAGGCCGTCGATCCGCGGGTGCAGCTGAAATGAACGCAAGCATGCAATCACCAGGCCTGTGGGCCCTGGCCTGGCGCCGCCTGCGCGCCGACCGCGTCGCCATGGGCGCGCTGGCGGTGGTGCTGGGTTTCCTGTTGATGCTGGTGCTGTCCAGCGCCGGCCTGATTGCCGCCGATTGGGAAGAAGAGGTGGCGGTCAACTACGCGCCGCCCACCTTTGTCGGCGCGGACGCGGGCGCGCGCGCGCTGGCCGCAGCAGGGCTGCCGCGCGAGACGCCGCCGAACGCCTTCGACCCGCTGGCGCAGGAGCTGGCGGAGCTCAAGGCCCAGGTCCGCGCCAGCCATCCGCCGGTGGAAAAGGCGACCACGCTGCCCTTCGGCGCCGACAAGTGGGGCCACGACATCCTCAAGAAGACCATCAAGGGCGGCGAGACCTCGATCGTGGTGGGCCTGGTGGCCGCTTTCGTGGCGGTGGCACTGGGCACCCTGTTCGGGGCGCTGTCGGGCTTCTACGGCGGTGTCGTGGACGATTTGTTCAACTGGTTCTACAGCATCTTCACCTCGATCCCCTCGATCCTGATGATCCTGACCGTGGCCGCGGTGCTGCAGCAGAAGGGCGTGATGACCATCGTCCTGATCCTCGGCCTGACCGGCTGGACCGGGCCCTACCGCCTGATGCGCGCCGAATACATCAAGCACAAGGCGCGCGAATACGTGATGGCGGCCGACGCCATCGGCGCGTCAAGCGCGCGCCGGATGTTCGGCCACATCCTGCCCAACGTCTCGCACGTGGCCCTGGTGCAGATGTCGATCCTGGTGGTCGGCTTCATCAAGGCCGAGGTGATCCTGTCCTTCCTCGGCTTCGGCGTGCCGGTCGGCGTGGTGTCCTGGGGCAGCATGCTGAACGAGGCGCAGAACGAGCTCATCCTCGGCAAGTGGTGGCAGCTGGCGGCCGCCGCGAGCGCGATGGCGCTCCTGGTGACGGCATTCTCCCTGTTCGCGGACGCCCTGCGCGACGCCCTCGACCCCAAGCTCAAATGACGGACCACCAACATCCCCTGCTGCAGGTGCGCGACCTGCGCATCGCCTTCCGGGTCGACAGGAAGAACACGGTCGAAGCGGTCAAGGGCATTTCCTTCGACGTGCCGAGGAACGCTACGGTCGCCCTGGTGGGCGAATCCGGCAGCGGCAAGTCGGTCAGTTCGCTGGCGGTGATGGGCCTGCTGCCGCCGGAGACGACCATCATCGATCCCGGTTCGCGCGCGCACTTCGACGGCCGCGAGCTGCTCGCGCTCGCGCCCGCCGAGCGCCGGGCCTTGTGCGGCAAGGACATCGCGATGATCTTCCAGGAGCCGATGTCCTCGCTCAACCCGGTGTTCACGGTGGGCTACCAGATCGCTGAAGTGCTGCGCCAGCACCTGGGCATGAACGCCAGGCAGGCGCGCGCCCGCACGCTCGAACTGCTGGAAGAGGTCGGCATTCCTGACCATTCGGTAAAAATCGATGCCTACCCGAGCCAGATGTCGGGCGGCCAGCAGCAGCGCGTGATGATCGCGATGGCGATCGCCTGCGAACCCAAGCTCCTGATTGCGGACGAGCCGACCACGGCGCTCGACGTGACCATCCAGAAGCAGATCATCGAGCTGATCAAGCGCCTGCAGAAGAAGCACCAGATGTCGGTGCTGTTCATTACCCACGACCTCGGGCTGGTGGGGGAGATCGCCGACCGCGTGATCGTGATGCGCCACGGCGAGGTGCGCGAGGAAGGGGAGGCGGCCCAGGTGTTCGGCGCCCCGGCCGACGCCTATACCCGGGCCCTGCTGCACTGCCGTCCGAAGCTGGACGAGCGGCCGCTGCGCCTGCCGGTGATCGACGACTACCTGAGCGGCAGGTTCACGCCGGAACAGGAACTGCCCCAGCGTACCCGCGGCACGGCGCCCGGCGACGAGCCGGTGCTGGTGGTGAAAAATCTGGCCAAGAGCTTCTGGCTGCGCGACGGCCTGTTCAGGAAGCGCGAGTTCAAGGCGGTCAAGGATGTCTCCTTCACCCTGGCGCGCGGCAAGACCCTGGGCGTGGTGGGCGAGTCCGGCTCGGGCAAGACCACGGTCGGCCTGACGCTGCTGCGCCTGCACCGCGCCACCGGCGGCAGCGCCATGTTCGACGGCAAGGATCTATTCGCCATGCCGGAGCGCGACTACCAGGCCTACAAGCGGCGCATCCAGATCATCTTCCAGAACCCCTACGCCTCGCTGAACCCGCGCTTCACGGTGGGACAGATCCTGCTGGAGCCGATGCGCATCCACCGCATCGGCCAGGACGACGCCGAGCGGATCGGGATGGCGCACGAGCTCCTGAGGCGGGTCGGCTTGCCGGAACAGGCCTTCCACCGCTACCCGCACGAGTTCTCCGGCGGCCAGCGCCAGCGCATCGCCATCGCGCGCTGCCTGACCATGAAGCCGGAGATCCTGGTGTGCGACGAATCGGTGTCGGCGCTCGACGTCTCGGTGCAGGCCCAGGTGCTGAACCTGCTGCAGGACCTGCAGGACGAATACGGCATGAGCTACATCTTCATCTCGCACGATCTGTCGGTGGTGAAGTACATCGCCGACCAGGTGATGGTGATGCACCACGGAAGCGTGGTCGAGATGGCGGATTCGGACGCGTTGTACCGCAATCCGCAGCATGACTACACGCGCTCGCTGCTGGCGGCGATCCCGCGCGGTGGGTAGGAAAAACAACAGCGGCGCCCAGCGACCCGCATAAAACTCGGCTACACTAGCGCGATGCCCCAACTCGTCGAACTGCTCCAGGTCTACGGTGTGCTGATCGTGTTCGGCATCGTCCTTGTCGAGCAGTTCGGCCTGCCCATTCCCGCCTTCCCGATCCTGGTCGTGGCCGGCGCGCTCTCGGTCGACGGCGAGCTCAGCTGGCAGCTGTGCCTACTGTCCGCGGCCCTTGCCTGCCTCATCTGCGACATGTTCTGGTTCCGCGCCGGGCGCTTTTATGGCAAGCGGGTCCTGCGCCTGCTCTGCAAGATCTCGCTGTCGCCCGATTCCTGCGTCAACCAGACCGAGGACCGGTTCCGCCGCTTCGGCGCCAAGTCGCTGCTGGTGTCGAAGTTCGTCCCCGGCTTCAATACCATCGCCGCGCCGCTGTCGGGCGCCATCGGCACCCGTACCCGCCAGTTCCTCGGCTATTCCGTGACCGGAGCCGCCTTGTGGAGCGGCACCGGCATCCTGCTGGGCATCCTGTTCCACGACGGCGTCGAGGAGCTGCTCGGCTGGCTCGAGACCATGGGCGGCACCGCCCTGATGGTGCTGGCTACCCTGCTGGTCCTGTTCATCGCCGTCAAGTACGTCGAGCGGCGCCGCCACCGCGCCCGCAGCGCCGTGCCGCGCATCGAGATCGCCGAACTCATGGCGCTGATCGACGGCGGCCACGACCCGCTCATCATCGATGCCCGCAGCCTCACGGCCCAGGGGCTGGAAACGGCGATTCCCGGAGCCCTGGTATTCCAGTCCTGCGCCCCGGACCAGCTGATGGCCACTATCGACAAGGACCGCCACGTCGTCATCTACTGCAGCTGCCCGAACGACGTCACGGCCGCCGAGGTCGCCAAGCAGTTCCTGGCCAACGGCTTCCACCGCGCCCGCCCGCTGCACGGCGGCCTGGATGCCTGGAACGCCCGCCGTGGCGCCGATCCGGATCTGCATCCGGTGGCGTGCTGAGGTAGTTCGACTACTTCGTCTTTCCATGCTGCTCGTGTGTATGTAGCAGGAGAGCTGCGGTGATGTACCTAAACTACAAAATCTACTTGTAAGAACACTACAAAGTTGTGTAAGCTTGGTCATCGCTCTTCTATTAGCTGCAATGACCGCCTTTCCCTCCAGCCTCGACTCCGCCTCCCTGACCCATGCCGGCGGCGCCCGCCTGCTCGCCGACATCGGCGGCACCAATGCCCGTTTTGCGCTGGAGGCCGGGCCGGGCCGTTTCGACGCGATCGAAGTGCTGTCCTGCCAGCAGCACGCGAGCCTGGGCGAGGCCATCCGCGCCTACCTGGCGCTGCCGCAGCTTGCCGGCCTCGGCGCCGGCATCCGCCATGCGGCCATTGCGATCGCCAACCCGGTCACCGGCGACCAGGTGCGCATGACCAACCACCACTGGGCCTTTTCGATCGAGGCGCTGCGCCAGGAGTGCGGCTTCGATACCCTGATGGTCGTCAACGATTTTTCGGCGCTGGCGCGTTCGCTGCCGCACCTGGGCGATCAGAAGCGCCAGGTGGGCGGCGGTGCACCCGTGCCTGACGCGCCGCTCGGCCTGCTGGGCGCCGGCACCGGCCTCGGCGTGTCCGGGCTGATCCCCTGCGGGAACAGCTGGACCGCGCTGCGCAGCGAAGGCGGCCACGTCGGCTTCGCGCCGGTCAACGAGCTCGAAGTCGCCATCCTCCAGTACGCCTGGCGCGAATTCGAGCACGTCTCCAGCGAGCGCCTGCTGTCCGGCGCCGGGGTGGAGCTGATCTATCGCGCCCTGAGCGAGCGCGCCGGCCGCCCCGGCAGCCTGGCCGCGCCGGAGATCTCGCGCCGCGCCCTCTCCGGCGAATGCGCGCTGTGCGATGAAGTGCTGGAAGCCTTCTGCGGCATGCTCGGCACCGCCGCCGGCAACCTCGCCATCACCCTGGGCGCCCAGGGCGGCGTCTACATCGGCGGCGGCATCGTGCCGCGCCTGGGTGAGCGCTTCGACCGGTCCTCGTTCCGCCGCCGCTTCGAGCAGAAGGGTCGTTTCAGCGGCTACCTGGCCCAGGTCCCGACCTACGTGATCACCGCGGACTACCCGGCCTTCCTGGGCGTGTCGGCGATTTTGTCGGAAAAACTGTCTGTCGCTTGATCAAATACGGCCTTCCTTCGGCTGCGGCCCCGCCGTCTTGTCCATTCCCGGGTTTTATCGGTTACAATGGCCGTCAGTTGTCGGAAACGATGTCGTCAGTTCGCGCCCTGCGCAGCCCCCGCGTTTCCCCTGAAAGACCAACGTTGATCGCCCGCCTGGCACGCGGGCAGCAGTGACCGGCGCCAAGCCGGTCGCTTAGTCAGCCCGGCGCATTTTCGGCCCGGGCCCCACGGATTCCAGAGTATTGCGCGCATCACCTTCGCACCGCGGCCGGTCTCGGCCCCGCGGCTGGCATCCGTTAAACCAGTTTTGTTTGATGTGTGCATTCGAAGCGTGACGACACCGCGATATGAATACTGACGAGGCCAAGCGCGTTCTCGAGACCGCCTTGCTGTGCGCGCGCGAGCCGATGACGATCCACGGCATGAAGAAGCTTTTCGCCGAGGTCGACGCGGGCGGCCGCCAGCTCGGCGCCGGTGTCGGTAGCGACACGATCAAGATTCTGCTGGAAGAATTGCGCCAGGACTGGCAGGGGCGCGGCATCGAGATCGTCAGCCTGGCTTCCGGCTGGCGCTTCCAGAGCCGGCCCGAGATGAAGCCTTACCTCGACCGCCTGACGCCCGAGAAGCCGCCGAAATATTCGCGCGCGACGCTGGAGACGCTGGCGATCATCGCCTACCGCCAGCCGGTCACGCGCGGCGACATCGAGGAAATCCGCGGCGTCGCCGTGAACTCGCAGACCATCAAGCTGCTGGAAGACCGCGGCTGGATCGACGTGGTCGGCCACCGCGAAGTGGTGGGGCGCCCGGCGCTGCTGGGCACGACCAAGGCTTTCCTCGACGACCTTGGCCTCGCCTCGCTGTCGCAACTGCCGCCGCTGCAGGCGGTCAGCGAAGGACCGGACAGCCGCAGCCTCGAGGCGCTGGAAGCGGCACTGAACGACAATTTTGACAGGGCGGACGCTGCGGCGGACGCCACCGAGACAGACACCGAAGCGGACGCCACGTCCGTCGAAGTCCCCATTCTTGACCAGGAGACGGCGGCAGCCGCTGGGCCGGGTCAGCACAATAAAGATACGAACGATGAACCCAACTGAACCGAACGAAAAGCCCGTCGAGGCCGATGGCGCGCCCGCCGCCAAACCCAAGCGCACCCGCAAGGCCGCGGCTGTTGCCGCGACCGACGCCGCGCCCGTGACCGCGACCGAACAGCCGGCCGCCGCCGCGAAGCCGAAGCGTACCCGCAAGCCCGTCGCGGCGCCTGCCGATGCGCCGGCGGAAGCGCCGGGCGCAGGCTCGGCCGCTGCCGTAGCCGAAGCGGCCGAGAAGCAGGCCGCCAAGCCGCGCAAGCCGCGCGCCGCCAAGGTGGCCGCTGAAGCGGCGCCGGTCGCCGCTGCGGAAACGCCGGCCGCCGCCCCGGCGCCGGAAGCGGCGCCGGCAGTCCTCGATGGCGAGCAGCGCAAGCCGCGCGGCCCGCGCCAGATGCGCGAAAAGCGCCAGGAACGCGAGGCGCGCCAGCACGAACAGGCTGCCGCCGCCGCGGCCTCGGCTCCCGAGGCCGCGCCCGTCGACGCCGCGCCTGCCGACGCTGCGCCGCAGACGCCGGCCGACGGCCAGCGCGAAGGGCGCGGCCGCAACCAGAAGGGGCGCGGCCAGCAGAACCAGCGTGGCCAGCAAGGCCAGGCAGGCCAGCAAGGCGCCCAGCCGGCCGCCAAGCAGGGCAGGCAAGGCAAGCAGCAGGGCAAGCCGCAACAGAAACAGCAGCAGGGCAAGGGCGGCAAGGCCAACGATGCCGACGCCGTGTTCTCCTTCGTCACCTCAAGCGACTTCGACGCCAACGAAGGTGGCCGCGGCAAGGCGCAGGCCAAGCCGGTGCGCCGCGACCTGACCGCCGACGACGACGCGCCCAAGCTGCACAAGGTGCTGGCCGAGGCCGGCCTGGGTTCGCGCCGCGACATGGAAGAGCTGATCGTCGCCGGCCGCGTGTCGGTGAATGGCGAGCCGGCCCACATCGGCCAGCGCATCCTGCCGACCGATGCGGTGCGCATCAACGGCAAGCTGATCCAGCGTAAGGTCAACAACAACAAGCCGCCGCGCGTGCTGGTGTACCACAAGCCGGCCGGCGAGATCGTCAGCCACGACGATCCGGAAGGCCGTCCGTCGGTGTTCGACCGTTTGCCGAACATGAAGACCGGCAAGTGGCTGGCCGTGGGCCGCCTCGACTTCAACACCGAGGGCCTGCTGCTGTTCACGACCTCGGGCGACCTGGCCAACCGCCTGATGCACCCGCGTTACAACATCGACCGCGAGTACGCGGTGCGCACCCTGGGCGAGCTGGAGGAAGGCATGCGCCAGAAGCTGCTCGCCGGCGTCGAGCTGGACGACGGCGTGGCCTCGTTCTCGAAGGTCCAGGACGGCGGCGGCGAAGGCATCAACAAGTGGTACCGCGTGGTCATCGGCGAAGGCCGCAACCGCGAGGTGCGCCGCATGTTCGAGGCGGTCGGCCTGACCGTCTCGCGCCTGATCCGTACCCGCTACGGCGCCATGACCCTGCCGACCGGCCTGAAGCGCGGCCGCTGGGAAGAACTGCAGGAAAACGACGTGCGCGCCCTGATGGCCGCCTTCGGCGTCGAGAAGAAGGGCGGCGAAGCGCCGAAGGGCAAGGGCGGCGCCAAGGGCCAGGGGCGCGACGACGCGCGCCGTTCCGACGGCAACCGCATCGACCGTGCCGACGCCAACCGCAACGTGGATCCGTTCGGACCGCCGGTGCTGCGTGCCGGCGTCCCGCGCCAGCAGGGTCCGGGCGGTTTCGCCGGCGGCCGCCCGCAAGGGCAGGGCGCGAAGGGCGGCGGCCAGGGCGGCAAGGGCCGTGGCGGCAACAACGCGGGCTCCTTCGGCGGCGGCAAGACCAGCAACCGTCCGAAGCAGCCGGATCCGCTGCAGACCACCTTCGGCTTTGCCGGCACCGGCGGCGGACGCCGTGGCGGCCAGGGTCCGCGCGGTTCCGAGCACGGCCTGCCGCGCCGCGGCCGCCGCGGCTAAAAGCTCGGTTCGTCCGGCAGCGCGAACATCCGCTTGAAAATCCCGGTTCAGGGACCAATATCGGATAAATTCTCGCTCCGCCGGGCACGCAATGCTGCAATGCCGTAGAATGCAGCCCATGCCCCGATATGGCCATCCTGCCAACTGTTGCTTTTTTCGCTAGCCCGCGGCCATTTTTGCCCCGGCGATTGCGAGAGAGGCGGGAAAGCTGTATAATTTGCAGCCTAATCAAAGTTCTTCCCAGTATTTTCTTGGTGCAAGTGCTTTCATCTGGTTGGGTAGTGAATACAAAAAGATGGGCAGATGCCCATTTTTTTTTTGGTAAATCGTTTGGTAAAGCCTCGGAGAAGCGCCGTGCAGCAGTTTGAACTCATCTCGAAAACAGTCAGTGGCCTCGGCTACGAACTCGTGGACGTCGAACGGGGCGAGCGCGGGATCCTGCGCGTGTATATCGATTTCCCCGCTGATGTCGTGGAAGAGAAGGGCCCGATCACGGTCGAGGACTGCGCCACGGTCAGCCACCAGTTGTCGCACGTGCTCACCGTCGAGAATGTGGATTACGAACGGCTTGAGATATCGTCGCCGGGCCTCGATCGCCCGGTGCGGACCCTGGCCGACTTTGCGCGCTTTGCCGGACACGAATGCACGGTGAAACTGCGCGTCGCCATGCCGGGCACCGCGAACCGGAAAACCTTCACCGGTATCCTGCGCGGCGTCGAGGGCGACAAGGTCGGTCTGGAATTTGAAAATAAAGATGGCGCAGCGTTGTTGGAATTTACGCTGGCCGAATTGGACAAGGCACGCTTGGTGCCACAGGTGGATTTTAGGAGTCGCAAAGCATGAGTCGCGAAATTTTATTGCTGGTGGATGCGCTTGCGCGCGAAAAGAACGTCGATAAGGAAGTGGTTTTCGGGGCGCTCGAGTTCGCGCTCGCGCAAGCCACGAAAAAACGCTATGAAGGCGAGGTCGACATTCGCGTGAGCATCGATCGCGACTCCGGCGAATTCGAGACCTTCCGCCGCTGGCACGTCGTTCCCGACGAAGCCGGCCTGCAGCTGCCCGACCAGGAAATCCTGCACTTCGAAGCCAAGGAACAGATCCCCGACATCGAAGTGGATGAATACATCGAAGACCCGATCGAATCGGTCGAGTTCGGCCGCCGCTTCGCCCAGGACACCAAGCAGGTCGTGCTGCAGCGCGTGCGCGATGCCGAGCGCGAGCAGATCCTGCAGGACTTCCTGGAGCGCGGCGATTCGCTCGTCACCGGCACCATCAAGCGCATGGAGCGCGGCGATGCCATCGTGGAATCGGGCAAAATCGAAGCGCGCCTGCCGCGCGACCAGATGATCCCGAAGGAAAACCTGCGCATCGGCGACCGCGTCCGCGCCTACATCCTGCGCGTGGACCGCAACATGCGCGGCCCGCAGGTGATCCTGTCGCGCACCGCGCCGGAATTCATCATGAAGCTGTTCGAGCTGGAAGTGCCGGAAATCGAACAGGGCCTGCTGCAGATCAAATCGGCTGCCCGTGACGCCGGCGTGCGCGCCAAGATCGCGGTGTTCACCGCCGACAAGCGCATCGACCCGATCGGCACCTGCGTCGGCATGCGCGGTTCGCGCGTGCAGGCCGTGACCGGCGAGCTGGGCGGCGAGCGCGTGGACATCGTGCTGTGGTCGGACGATCCGGCCCAGTTCGTGATCGGCGCCCTGGCCCCGGCCAATGTCTCCTCGATCATGGTCGACGAAGACAAGCACGCCATGGACGTGGTGGTTGACGAAGAGAACCTGGCGATCGCGATCGGCCGTTCGGGCCAGAACGTGCGCCTGGCGTCCGAGCTGACCGGCTGGAAGATCAACATCATGACGGCCGAGGAATCGGCCAACAAGGTGGCCCAGGAAACCGCCGCGATCCGCGCGCTGTTCATGGAAAAGCTGGACGTCGACCAGGAAGTGGCCGACATCCTGGTGGATGAAGGCTTCTCGAGCCTTGAAGAAATCGCGTACGTCCCTATTTCCGAAATGCTGGAAATCGAGTCGTTCGACGAAGATACCGTCAACGAACTGCGCACCCGCGCCCGTGACGCGCTGGTGACTGAAGCGATCGCTTCCGAAGAAGGCCTCGAAGGGATGGAAGAAGCCCTCGTGAACCTGGAAGGCATGGACCGCACCACCGCCGGCAAGCTCGGCCTGGCTGGGATCAAGACGGTCGAAGCATTCGCAGCACTTGCCTACGACGAATTCGGCGCCATCCTGGCGCTGCCGTCGGACCGTGCCCGCGACCTGATCAAGAATGAATTTAGTGATGTGACCGACGAAGAGATGAAGCTGGTCGACAGCAAATACGATGACCGCGCCAAGGCGCTGCAGGCGAAGGCCTGGAGCCTGGCAGAAACGGCCAAGGCGTAATTTGCAAATCTTTATCATCTCAGCGACACATAGAAAAGAGGACTGAATGGCGAGTAACAACGTAGCCCAATTTGCCACCGAACTGAAGATGCCCGCAGACCTGCTGCTGACACAGCTGCGCTCGGCCGGCGTCGAAAAAAGTTCGACGTCAGATCCCTTGTCGAAAGATGATAAGGACAAGCTGCTGAACCATCTCCGCCGTACCCACGGTGCGACCGAAACCGGCGAGAAGAAGAAGATCACGGTGACCCGCAAGGAGACCACCGAGATCAAGCAGGCTGACGCCAGTGGCAAGTCGCGTACCATCCAGGTCGAAGTGCGCAAGAAGCGTACCTTCGTGCAGCGCGACGACCTGGTCACCCCGAAAGCCGCCGAAGCCGCCGCCCCGGTGGTCGATGCAGCCGAGCAGGTGCGCCGCGACGAAGACGCGCGCCGCCAGGCCGAGCTGATCGCCCGCCAGGAAGCGGACCTGCGTGAAAAGCAGGAACGCCTGGCCAAGCTCGAAGCGGAAGAGGCCGCCCAGGCCAAGGCCGCCGAAGAGCAGGCCAAGCGTGACGCGGCCGAGAAGGCCAAGCGCGAAGCCGCCGAGGCTGCCGCAGCCGCGAAGGCCGCCGCGAGCGCTCCTGCGCCTGCGGCCCCGGTCTCCGCCGCCGCCGAAGAAGCTGCCCAGGCCGCTGCCGCCGAGGCCAAGAAGCGTGCCGAGGAAGCCGCCAAGGAAGCCGCCGAGCGTGCTGCCGCCACCGAGCGCGCACGCAAGGCCGTGGCCGACGAAGTGGCCCAGATCAAGCTCATGATGAGCCAGCCGCGCCGCGTCATCAAGGCGCCGGAACCTGCACCGAAGCCGGCTGCTCCCGCAGCACCGGCCGGCACCCTGCACAAGCCTGCCGCATCGGCCGACAAGAAGCCGGGCGACGCCAAGCCGGGCGACAAGAAGCCAGGCGACAAGAAGTCGATCAAGTCGGCCAATGTCTCCTCGACCTGGTCGGACGACGCCAAGAAGCGCGGCGCACCGAGCGGCGGCAAGGGCCGCGGCGGTCCTGGCGCGGGTACCGGCCGTGACGGCTGGCGCGCAGGCGGCCGCAGCGGTGGCCGTCGTTCGCACAGCGACGACCGCGAAAGCAACTTCCAGGCGCCGACCGAGGCGATCGTCAAGGACGTCCACGTGCCGGAAACCATCACCGTGGCCGAACTGGCCCACAAGATGTCGGTGAAGGCCTCGGAAGTCATCAAGCAGCTGATGAAGCTGGGCCAGATGTGCACCATCAACCAGGTGCTGGACCAGGAAACCGCGATGATCCTGGTGGAAGAGATGGGCCACAAGGCCTTCCCGGCCGCCGTGGACGATCCGGAAGCGCTGCTGGCCGACCAGGGCGAGCACGCCGAGTTCGAGGCCAAGCCGCGTGCGCCGGTCGTGACCGTCATGGGCCACGTCGACCACGGCAAGACCTCGCTGCTGGACTACATCCGCCGCGCCAAGGTTGCCGCGGGCGAAGCCGGCGGCATTACCCAGCACATCGGTGCATACCACGTGGACACCCCGCGCGGCATGGTCACCTTCCTGGATACCCCGGGTCACGAGGCGTTCACCGCCATGCGTGCCCGCGGTGCGAAAGCGACCGACATCGTCATCCTGGTGGTGGCGGCGGATGACGGCGTGATGCCGCAGACCAAGGAAGCGATTGCCCACGCCAAAGCTGCCGGCGTGCCGCTGGTGGTGGCGATCAACAAGATCGACAAGCCGGGCGCCAACGCCGACCGCGTCACCCAGGAACTGGTGGCCGAAGGCGTAGTGCCGGAAGAATACGGCGGCGAGTCGCCGTTCGTCCCGGTGTCGGCCAAGATCGGTACCGGTATCGACGACCTGCTGGAACAGGTGCTGCTGCAGGCCGAGGTGCTGGAACTGACCGCCCCGACCGAAGCTCCGGCGCGTGGCCTGGTGGTCGAGGCGCGCCTCGACAAGGGCCGCGGCCCGGTCGCAACGATCCTGGTGCAGTCGGGCACCCTGAAGCGCGGCGACGTCGTGCTGGCGGGTTCCTCGTTCGGCCGCGTCCGTGCGATGCTCGACGAGAACGGCAAGTCGGTGACCGAAGCCGGTCCGTCGATCCCGGTCGAGATCCAGGGCCTGACCGAAGTGCCGAGCGCCGGTGAAGAAGCGATGGTGATGGCCGACGAGCGCAAGGCGCGCGAAATCGCGCTGTTCCGTCAAGGCAAGTTCCGCGACGTCAAACTGGCGAAGCAGCAGGCCGCCAAGCTGGAGAACATGTTCGACCAGATGGCCGAAGGCGAAGTCAAGAACCTGCCGCTCATCGTCAAGACCGACGTGCAGGGTTCGCAGGAAGCGCTGGTCGGTTCGCTGCAGAAGCTGTCGACCTCGGAAGTGCGCGTGCAGATCGTCCATGCGGCGGTCGGCGGCATCACCGAGTCGGACGTCAACCTGGCGACCGCGTCGAAGGCAGTCATCATCGGCTTCAACGCCCGCGCAGATGCCCAGGCGCGCAAGCTGGCCGAAGCCAACGGCGTCGACATCCGTTACTACAGCATCATTTACGATGCGATCGACGAGATCAAGACGGCACTGTCGGGCATGCTGGCGCCGGAGAAGCGCGAGACCATCACCGGCCAGGTGGAAATCCGCCAGGTCATCCTGGTGTCGAAGGTCGGTGCGATCGCGGGCTGCCTGGTCACCGATGGCGTGGTCAAGCGTACCTCCTCGGTCCGCCTGCTGCGCAACAACATCGTCGTGTGGACCGGCGAGATCGATTCGCTCAAGCGCTTCAAGGACGACGCGAAGGAAGTCCGCGCCGGTCTCGAGTGCGGCCTGTCGTTGAAGAACATGAACGACATCCAGGTCGGCGACGTCCTGGAAGTGTTCGAAGTCACCGAAGTGGCACGTACGCTGTAATTTCGACATTGGGCGTACCATGAGGGCCAGGACGCTTCGCGGCGATGCCGCGAGGGGCCTGGCCCTTGTTTTTTGGCCCGACATTCACAAGAACAAGATAGCAACATCATGGCAAAACACAGCAAAAGCATCCCCCAGCGCGGCCTGCGCGTCGCCGACCAGATCCAGAAAGACCTGTCGGAACTGATCGCCTTCGAACTCAAGGACCCGCGCGTCGGCATGGTCACCATCAGCGAAGTCAGGCTGACCCCGGACTACGCCCACGCCAAGGTCTACTTCACCCTGCTGAAGGACAGCCCGGAAGAAGTGAAGCAGACCCTGGAAGGCCTGTCGAAAGCCGCCGGCTACCTGCGCAACCTGCTCGGCAAGCGCCTGCACATCCACACGCTGCCGCAGCTGCACTTCGTGCACGACACCTCGACCACCCGCGGCCTGGCCATGTCGGCCCTGATCGACCAGGCCAACGCGACCCGCGCCGCCGATTTCGGCCAGGACGAAGATTCGGACAGCGAGTGAGCCGCCCACCGAAAAAGCCGCGCGACCTCGTCGACGGCGTCCTCCTGCTCGACAAGCCGGTCGGCCTGTCCTCGAACAACGCCCTGATGAAGGCCAAGCGCGTCTTCAATGCCAAGAAGGCCGGCCATACCGGCACCCTGGACCCGTTCGCCACCGGCCTGCTGCCGCTGTGTTTCGGCGAAGCGACCAAGTTCTCGCAAGACCTGCTGGAAGCCGACAAGACCTATGAGGCGACGGTTCACCTGGGCATCATGACCACCACCGGCGATACCGAAGGGGAGCTCATCGAGCAGCGCGAGGTCGACGTGACGCGCGAGCAGGTCGAGGCCGCGCTGGCGCGCTTTCGCGGTCCCATCTTCCAGGTCCCGCCCATGTATTCCGCGCTCAAGCGCGACGGCAAGGCGCTGTACGAGTACGCGCGCGAAGGCATCACGCTCGAGCGCGAAGCGCGGCCGGTGACCATCCACGCCTTGTCCCTGGTCGAGTATACGGCGCCGCTCCTGAAGATCCTGGTTACCTGCAGCAAGGGCACCTATGTGCGCGTGCTGGGCGAGGACATCGGCGCCGCGCTCGGCTGCGGCGCACACCTGAACGCGCTGCGCCGGGTGCAGGTGGGGGCGCTCTCCACCGAGCGCATGATCTCGCTGGAAGACCTGCAGGCACACGCCGATCCGCTCTCGCTGCTGGCCCCGGTCGATGCGCTGCTGTCGAGCTTCCCGTCGGTCGAGCTCACGGCGGAGCTGGCGAAGCGCTTCCTGAACGGCCAGCGCCTGGCGCTGGGCAAGGAATCGGTCAGCGTTCCCAGCGAGCTGGGCCGGGTGCGGGTCTACCATGAGGACAAGCTGCTCGGTACCGCGCAGCTGCAGGAATATGCGATCCTGGCGCCCGAGCGCCTGATCGCGGCGCAGCAGTAAGCGCCCGCTTACCGTTGCTGGCGCGCTACGGCGCGCCGGCGGCGCCCAAGCGTCATCCTCCCGCAATGGATTGGCGCTAGTATCGACGCTAGTTTTCGTCGAAATTCCCGCTCGCTGCAGCGCAGCAAGCCACATAGCGTGCTATAGTAGCGGGCTACGGTAAACGGTAATGATCATCGCCGCCTCCGACCATCACGCAACATTCACTGTTGAAAACACACATGTCAGACACCAAACGCGCGATTCGTAATATCGCAATCATCGCCCACGTTGACCACGGCAAGACCACCCTGGTGGACCAGCTGCTGCGCCAATCAGGCACCTTCCGTGAAAACCAGGCGGTGGACACCCGCGTGATGGACTCCGGCGACATCGAAAAAGAACGCGGTATCACGATTCTCTCGAAGAACTGCGCGGTCGAGTACGAAGGCACCCACATCAACATCGTCGACACCCCGGGCCACGCCGACTTCGGCGGCGAGGTCGAGCGCGTGCTGTCGATGGTGGACTCGGTGCTGCTGCTGGTCGACGCCCAGGAAGGCCCGATGCCGCAGACCCGCTTCGTGACCCGCAAGGCGCTGGCCCTGGGCCTCAAGCCGATCGTCGTGGTCAACAAGGTCGACCGTCCGGGCGCACGTCCTGACTGGGCGATCAACCAGACCTTCGAACTGTTCGACAAGCTCGGCGCCACCGACGAGCAGCTGGACTTCCCGATCGTCTACGCCTCGGGCCTGAACGGCTACGCCGGCCTGGACGAGAGCGTGCGCAGCGGCGACATGAAGCCCCTGTTCGACGCCATCCTGAAATACGTGCCGGTGCGTGACGACAATCCGGACGGCCCGCTGCAGATGCAGATCACCTCGCTGGACTACTCCTCGTACGTCGGCAAGATCGGCATCGGCCGCGTCAACCGCGGCCGCATCAAGCCGGGCATGGACGTGCTGGTGCTGAACGGCCAGGACGACAAGAACCCGATCAAGGGCCGCATCAACCAGGTGCTGAACTTCAAGGGCCTGGAGCGCGTGCAGGTGGAAGAAGCCGTCGCCGGCGACATCGTCCTGATCAACGGTATCGAAGACATCGGCATCGGCGTGACCGTGACCGCCGTGGATACCCCGGAAGCGCTGCCGATGCTGACCGTCGACGAGCCGACCCTGACCATGAACTTCATGGTCAACACCTCGCCGCTGGCCGGCCGCGAAGGCAAGTTCGTCACCAGCCGCCAGCTGCGCGACCGCCTCGAGCGCGAACTGAAGTCGAACGTGGCCCTGCGCGTGCTGCCGACCGACGACGACACCATCTTCGAAGTCTCGGGCCGTGGCGAACTGCACCTGACCATTCTGCTGGAAAACATGCGTCGTGAAGGCTTCGAGCTGGCCGTGTCGCGTCCGCGCGTGGTCTTCAAGGAAATCGACGGCGTCAAGTGCGAACCGTACGAGAACCTGACCGTCGACGTGGAAGAAGTGAACCAGGGCGGCGTGATGGAAGAGCTGGGCCGCCGCCGTGGCGACCTGCAGAACATGGAATCGGATGGCAAGGGCCGTGTCCGCCTCGAGTACCTGATCCCGGCCCGTGGCCTGATCGGCTTCCAGGGCGAGTTCATGACCCTGACCCGCGGTACTGGCCTGATGAGCCACGTGTTCCACGAATACGCACCGGTCGACACTAGCAAGGGCGACCTCGCCGGCCGCCGTAACGGCGTGCTGATCTCGCAGGATGACGGCGCCGCCGTCGCCTACGCGATCTGGAAGCTGCAGGACCGCGGCCGCATGTTTGTCGAGCACAACACGCCGGTGTACGAAGGCATGATCATCGGCATCCACTCGCGCGACAATGACCTGGTGGTCAACCCGATCAAGGGCAAGCAGCTGACCAACGTGCGTTCGTCGGGTACCGACGAAGCCGTGCGCCTGGTGCCGCCGATCCAGATGTCGCTGGAATACGCCGTCGAGTTCATCGAGGACGACGAACTGGTCGAGATCACCCCGAAGTCGATCCGCCTGCGCAAGCGCTTCCTGAAGGAACACGAGCGCAAGAAGGCCAGCCGCGAAGGCGCGTAATCGGCCTCCAGGCTGCTCCAGGAAAACCCGCTGCTTGCAGCGGGTTTTTTTTTATTTCGAACATCCGTTCGCTTCCGGTTACATGCTTGTATCGTCCGTCATCTGGCGCACATAAGTGCGGATCTGGTCTCAATTTTGCATCTTGTTACAGTTCTTACCAGGTTTGCACTGGGCTCAGCCGGCTGGGTTTGCTATTGTGTCTACAACGCGATTCATTGTGAATTGCGAGCCAGATGAAGATTATTGAAGGGAGTTCGCATGAAAAAGCTGATGATTGCACTGATCGCCACCGCCGCCGTCGCCGGTACCGCCCAGGCCCAGACCAATGCCGGGCGCGGCTATGTCGGCGCTAGCGCCGTGACTGCCAAGAACAGCACCGTTGACGCCCACAAGGCCGACGGCAAGCTGTTCGCCGGCTACCAGTTCGACGAGCGCATGGGTGTCGAGGCCGGTTGGACCAACCACCACAAGACCGACTTCGCCAATGGCGGCGTGCGCGGCAACACCGAAGGCTACGGCACCTATGTCGCCGCCAAGTACACCATGCCGGTGAACGAGCAGGTGTCGGCCTACGGCAAGCTGGGCATCTCGCACAGCGAGCGCAAGCTGAACACCAACGTGGGCAACTTCAAGCAGGATGACACCAGCGGCTACGCCGGCGTCGGCGTGGAGTACAAGCTGAACCAGAACACGGCACTGGTGGCGGAATATGAGCGTTACGGCAAGTCCAAGGACTTCGGCGCCCGCGCCAACGTCTGGAGCGCCGGCCTGAAGTACGGCTTCTAAACGCTTTTAACAGCACGCAAGCAGTAAAAAAGCCCTCCGGCGCCTGGCGTCGGAGGGCTTTTTCATGATCGGGACCGATCAGCGCAGTCCGAGCAGCGCCTGCACCCGTTCGCGGCTCACGCCGACCAGGGCCGAGGTGATCGCCAGCAGCGACTGGTAATCGTGGCTGGCCGCGGTGGCGGCGAAGTCACCGCTGATGGCCGCCAGCTCCGCTTCCGGAATGGCTGCTTGTTCGACACGCGCCATGGCCGCGCTCAGTGCGGCGCTGGCGGCTTCCTGCGAACGGCGCACCCGCGCCAGGGCCTGGACCACTTCGCGCAGGCTCTGGCGCAGCGCGTCCGGGTTGCCGACATTCCACTGTTCCGGCGCGAGGCCGGCCGGGTCTTCGGCCACGTCGACACGGCCGCGGCCCGAGATCGCGATCGCATCCTTCATGCCGACCCACTCGGATTCCGGTGCGCTGAACACCAGCTGCTGTTGCCTGTCCAGCGAGACGCGGACTTTCACCGGCGACAGGGTGCGGTCGAGGCGGGCGGCGATCTCTTCCGGCGTCATGCCGGGCTCGATGGTGGCAGTCAGCTGCGGGCCGCCAGCGCTGCCCACCGAGAAGGCATAGGTTTGCTGGCCGGCCGACTGCAGCGAGGCGAGGTCGAAGCCGCGGATCCGGAAGCGCGTCATGGCGGGCTGGCCGTCGCTGAAATCCAGCTGGGCGTCGACGCCGCCGCCGGACTGCTTGCGGCGCGACTCCAGCGCCGTGGCGAGCTGCTGGGAGCGGGCTTCGATCTGGCGCGCCGGGTCGCCGCGGCCGGAGATCTTGGCGCTCAGGTCGGCCTTCAGGGCCTCGAGCTGGGAGGCGACGCGCGCCAGGTAGTCCAGTGCCTGCTGGGCCCGGGCAACGTCGCCCTGCGTGCGCGTATCCCACCTGAGGCCGCGCTGGAGCGGGGCAGCGGCAGGGGGCGGGGTAACGACACGGCTGTCCGGGTCGGCAGGCTTGATCGCATTGGCGCGCGCCGCCGCGGCGGTCGAGGCCGCGGCAACGGAATTGTTGATCGGCGAGTTGGCCGGGTTGGCCGGACGGAGGGCAGCTTCCATGCTGGATTATCGTATTACAACATCGAGAAGAGGGACAGGGTGCCGATGCGGCTGTAGGCCTTGTAGGTGGCCTGCAGGGCAGTCGAATAGGCGTTGAGCGAGGTGGCCGCTTCGCCGACGTCGAGCGTGCCGATGTCGGTGATCGCCATCTTGTTCGACAGGCTGATGTTGGCGTGGTTGGCGTCCAGCGTCTTCATGATGTTCTGCGCACCGCCCAGGGTGGCCACCTTGCTGCTCAGCAGGTTGAGGGCGCCGTCGAAGCCGTCCAGGGTGCTGCTCAGGGTCGCACGCAGCGTCGGGTCGTTGGCCGAGGCGGTCGGCGCTTTCAGGCCGACGATTGCCTGGTCGAGGCGGTTCAGCAGCTGTTCGATGCCCTCCAGGTTCTGGTTGGCCGGCTGGGTGATGCCGTTGCCGACCACGACCTGTTGCGAATTCGTGTTGCCGACGTAAGTGTAGCGCGAACCGAGCGGCGCTGCCGGATCGTAGGCGATCGGCGCGGTCCTGGTCAGGGTGCCCGAAAAATTGTAGTTGCCTTCCTGGTCGATCGAGTTGGCGCCATAGAACAGGCTTTCGCGCAGCGATTCGAGCGGGGACACCATGGCGTTCAGGTCTTGCGGCGCATTGCTGCCGTCGGAAGCCCAGACCAGCAGGTCGCGTCCCGGGATCAGCTCGTCCGCCATGTTCTGCAGGATGCCCTCGGTCTTGGTCATGCGAATCTTGATCGAGGCAATGTTGTCGCGGTACTGCTGCACCGTCGCTTCTTCGCGCGCCAGGCGTGCCAGGCGTACGCTGTCGACCGGGTCGTCCGACGGCACCATGATGCGCTTGTTGGATGCCAGCTGCTGCGTCAGGTGGGTGATGCGCTCCTGGTTGTTCTGGAGCGACTGGTTCATCGTCGATTGGTACTGGGAGGTAGCGATACGCATGGTGGTTCCTTTAGCCCATCATCGCCAGCGTGGCGTCGAAGAGCTGGTTGGCGATGGCAATGACTTTCATGTTCGCCTGGTACATGTTCTGGTATTCGACGAGGTTGACCGCTTCCTCGTCCTGGTTCACGCCGCTGGTCGACTGCCAGTCGTCCACCGACTGGGTGCGCACGGTCTGGGTGGTCTTCAGCGCAGCCTTGTTGAGCTGGCTGTCGACGCCGAGCTTGCCGACCAGCTGGGCGTCGGCATCGCTCAGCAGCACGGTGCCGATGCTGGTCACCGAGATCGACTGGCTCTTGATGGCGACCAGTTTCTGCAGGTTGCCGGTGTCGCCCGGATTGCCGTCGGCGGAGAAGGCGAGGTCGGCCGCCTCGAGGGTGCCGGCGACCTTCAGCATGTCGGCGCCGCCGCCCGGGGTGAACACGAACAGGGCTTCGCCCGGCGAGGCCGTCACTGGCGGGCCGGCGACGCCGTCGGCCTTGTAGCCGAGCACGAGCTGGGCATTGACTTTGCTGGCGATCTGGCTCGCCATGTCGCCGATGCCGGTTTGCAGCGGCACCAGCTTTTCGGTTTCGTATTTTGCCAGGCCGCCCAGCTGGCCGCCGAGCTTGCCGGCGTCGAGCACATAGGTGGTGCCGGCAAAGCTCAGCGAGAACTCCTGTGGCGAGGTGGCGGTCGGCGCCGCCTTCAGGCTGCCGTGCATGCTGCCCAGCACCAGGGCCTGGCCGGTTTTCAGCGAGATGTCGCGGGTGCCGTCGCCGTTGTCCGAGACTTCCAGCGCCATCTTGCTGGCCAGCTCGTCGATGGCCTGGTCACGCGCGTCGATCAGGCTCGACGAGCTCAGGCCGCCGGCCTGCGCTTCGCTGATCTGCTGGTTCAGGCGCGCGATGGTGGCGATCTGGGCGTTGGCCGAATCGACGATCGCGCTGCGCTGGTTGCGCACCGACTGCAGCTGGGCGTTGAAGACGTTGTTCAGGCCATTGAAACGTTCCGCCATCAGGGCGGCCGAGGTCAGCACCTGCTGGCGCAGCGGGGTCGAACCGGGGTCGCCGGCCACTGCGTTGAGCGCGCCGAAGAACTGGTCGATGCCGGCCGACAGGCTGGCGGTCTCGTCGCCCATCACGTTTTCGAGCTGGCTCAGGTAGGGCTGGGTCTGCGAATAGGCGCCGAGGTCGGCGGCGGCGCGCCACATGGCCTGGCTCTTGTAGTTGTCCGAGAAGCGCAGCAGGGAAGACACCTGCACGCCATTGCCCGGCGAGCGCGGGTTGGCGTCCGGGCCGACTGCGCCGAGCAGGGCGGCCTGGCGGGTATAGCCCTTGGTCTGCAGGTTGGCGATATTGTGGCTGCTGGTGGTCAGCGCGACCTGGGCGGCAAGCGCGCCGGACAGGGCATTGTTGATGATGGCCATGGTGCGGATTCTTCCTCGAGCGGGGTACACCTGATCAAGGCGACCGTTTATTGCATCTTATTAAGTCCTGCGCGTAAAGCTTTGCGCATCAGGCCTTGTTGCCGGGTTTGGCGCCGGGGACGAGCTGGCGCAGGATGGCGTCGGCGATGCCGAAGGCGCGGTTGCCGGCCATGTTCCCGGCCAGCAGGTCGTCGGCCATGTCCTGCATGTCCTGGTTGACGCGGTTGTTGAACACGCTGTCCTCGGCGGCCATGGCGCGGGTCGAGGAACGCATTTCCTTCAGCATGTGCGAAATGAAGAAGCGCTCGAACTCGACGGCGGCCTTGGTGGCTTTCGCGACATAGACGGGGTCGGGCTGGTCGGCGGCGGCGACGACCGGGGCCTCGGCGCCGGCCTGCAGCGGGATCGGCTGGTGTTGGTCGATCTTCATCAGATCACCACCAGTTCGCCTTCGATCGCGCCGGCCTGGTCGAGGGCCTGCAGGATCGCCATGATGTCGTCGGGCGACGCGCCCAGGCTGTTGACCACGTCGATGATGGTCTGCAGCCTGGCACCGGCCGGCCAGCGGAACATCTGGCCCGAGCCCTGGTCCACCGACAGCTTCGATTCCGGCGTCACCGCGGTCTGGCCGCGCGAGAACGGACCCGGCTGCGAGACGCGCGAGCTTTCCGAAATGATCACCTTGAGCGAACCGTGGGTGACGGCGGCCGCTTTTACCCGCAGGCCGTCGGCGATGACCACGGTGCCGGTGCGCGAGTTGAACACCACCTTCGGGATCTCGACGCCGGCTTCCACCGGCAGGTTGTTCAGCCTGGCCATGAAGGCCACGCGCTCGGTCGGATTGGTGGGCGCGACCACTTCGACGCTGGTGCCGTCGGCGGTGGTGGCGATCGGGCCGTACTTGGCGTTGATCGCATTGACCACGTTGGTGGCGGTCTCGAAGTGCGGCTGGCGCAGGCGCAGCATCACTTGCGGGCGGGTGGCGAAATCGGTGGCGATCTCGCGCTCGATCATGGCGCCGTTCGGGATGCGGCCGGTGGTCGGGGTATTCACCGTCACCGAGGAACCGCTTTTTCCGGTGGCATTCAGGCCGCCGACCACCAGGTTGCCCTGGGCCAGCGCATACACTTCGTTGTCTGCCGCGCGCAGCTGGGTGAGCAGCAGGGTGCCGCCGCGCAGGCTCTTGGCGTCGCCCAGCGAGGACACCGTGACGTCGATCGCCTGGCCGCGGCGGTAGCCGGGCGGGAACACGGCCGACACCATGACGGCGGCGACGTTCTTGTTGCGCGCGTCTTCGCCTTCCGGCAGGCGCACGCCGAACTGCTTGAGCATGTTGACCACCGACTGGCTGGCGTACTTGACCTGGGTCGAGTCGCCGCTGCCGTTCAGGCCGACCACCAGGCCGTAGCCGACCAACGGGTTCTCACGCACGCCTTCGACGCTGACCAGGTTGCGCAGCGCCTGCGCCGCGTTGGCGGCGCCGGGCAGGGCGGCTGCGCCGAGTACGGCGGCGCACAACATGATTCGAAAACCACGAGAAAGGCTAAAATTTTGAATCATGTCGTCCTCAGAACGGCATCAAGGGGCTGTTGAAGAAACGGGTCAGCCAGCCCGGCTGGTTGGCATCGGCCAGCGCGCCCTTGCCGGAATAGGCGATGCGGGCGTTGGCCACGCGCAGCGAGGACACCTGGTTGTCGTTGTCGATGTCCTGGGCGCGGATGAAGCCTTTCAGGCGCACGAACTCCTCGCCCTGGTTCAGGGTCAGGTTCTTTTCGCCGGCGACGCGCAAGAGTCCGTTCGGCAGCACTTCCTGCACGATCACGGTCAGCGCGCCGGACAGGGCGTTCTGCTGGGTGCTGGTGGCGTTGCCTTGGAATTCACGCTCGGCCGACAGGTCGATCGCGGTCTTGCTGAAGGTCTTGCCCAGCGCCGCGATCGGCGACACGCCGGCCGAGGATTCCTTCGAGAAGCTGGTGCCGGCGCGCTTGCTGGCCTGGGTGGTTTCCTGGAGGATGACGGTGACCGCGTCGCCCACGCGGTAGGCGCGGCTGTCCGAGGTCAGCGACACGGCTTCACCCGTGAACACGCCGCCGGAGACGCCGCGCGCGCTTGTTCTTGCCATCGGCACGAAATCGTCGTCGTCGTTCATGGCCTGGCGCGGCGGCGCGGAGGCGCAGCCGGTCAGCAGACTTGTCAACAGCGTGGCGCACAGCGCCGCGGTAAGGAGTTTCATTATTTAGCGTGCAGCCTGTGCCAGGTACTGGAGCATGTTGTCGGCGGCCGACAGCACCTTGGTGTTCATCTCGTAGGTGCGCTGGGCGGCGATCATGTCGACCATCTCTTCGACCACCTGCACGTTCGAGCCTTCCAGCGCGCCCTGTTTCAGCTTGCCGAAGGCGCCGTCGCCCGGACGGCCTTCGTTGGCGGTGCCCGAGGCGCCGGTTTCCTGGAACAGGTTCTCGCCCAGTGCCAGCAGGCCGGCCGGGTTGACGAAGCTGGTCAGCGTGAGCTGGCCCAGTTCCTGCGGCGCGGTGGAGCCGGCCACGGTGGCCGAGACCATGCCGTTCTCGCCGATGGTGACGGCGGTGGCGTTCTGCGGCACGGTGATCTGCGGCACCAGCGGCAGGCCCTGGGCATTGGTCAGGGTGCCGTTGGCATCGACCTGCAGCTGGCCGGCGCGGGTGAAGGCCGGTTCGCCGTTCGGGCGGCGCACCTGCAGGAAGCCGGCGCCGTTGATGGCCACGTCCAGCGGCTGGCTGGTGGTCTGCATGCTGCCGTTGGTGAAGACCTTCTGGGTGCCGACGATGCGGGTGCCGTTGCCGAGCTGGACGCCGTTGGAGACGGTGTTGTCCGCGCTCTGGGCGCCCGGCTGGGCGTCGACCTGGTAGAACAGGTCTTCGAACACGACGCGGTCGCGCTTGAAGCCGACGGTGTTCACGTTGGCCAGGTTATTGGCGATCGCCTGCAGCTTGGCATCCTGTGCCTGCACGCCGGTCTTGCTGATCCACATTGCTGGATTCATGTTTGCTCCTTAAATATGGTGATGGCGTGCTTAAGCGCCAATGAGGCGGTTGCCCACTTCGTTCATGCTGTCGCTGGCCTTGAACAGCTTCATCTGCATCTCGAAGCTGCGGTTCAGGCTCATCACGGCGACCATCTCTTCCACCGCCGACACGTTGCTGCCCTCGAGGGCGCGGCCGCGCACGGTGACGTTCGGGTCCGCTTCGAGCGGTTCGCCCTGGCGCGAGACGATCAGGCCCGCTTCGTTCTTGGTCAGTTCCGCGCCTTCGGCATTCACCAGGCGCAGCTTGTCGACCGCCTGCATCAGGGTCGCGCCCTCGGTCAGCACCGAGATCGTGCCGTCGGTGCCGATCTCGACCGCCTGGTGCGGCGGCAACACGATCGGGCCGCCTTCGCCCATCAGCGGGTGGCCGTTGACCGACAGATTGCCCTCGGCGTCGATATCGATCGCGCCAGCGCGGGTGTAGGCTTCGCCTTCGCCGTACTGGACCGCCAGGTAACCGTTACCGTTGATGGCGACGTCGAGCGGGCGTCCGGTTTCGCGCACCGCGCCGGCGCGGGTCGAGATGGTGTCGGCATCGACCTTCGACAGGTGCATGCTGTCGTAGCCGTAGCCCTGCTGCATCGCCTGGGTCGCGGCCACTTCGAGATTGGCGCGGAAGCCCGCGGTCTCGATGTTGGCCAGGTTGTTGGCGCGCACCTGCTGCGCACGCAGGGTGCGCTCGGCGCCGCTGACGGCAGTGAAGATCAGCTTGTCCATGGATTAGAGTGCCTGCATCAGGGCCTGCATCATCTGGTTCTCGGCGGTGATCACCTTCGAGTTGGCCTGGTAGTTGCGCTGCGAGGTCATCAGGCCGACCAGTTCCGAGGTGATGTCCACGTTCGAGCCTTCCAGGGTGCCCTTGGACAGCTTGCCGGCCAGGCCGATGCCCGGGGTGCTGTACAGCGGCGCGCCGGAGCCGTTGTTGGCGGCCCAGCTGGTGTCGCTGGTCTGGACCAGGCTGCCTTCGTCCGGGAAGGTGGCGATCGCCAGGGTGCCGACGACCTGCTGCTGTTCGTTGCTGTACTTGGCCACGATCGAGCCGTCTTCGGCCAGTTCCACGCCCACGAAGCTGCCCGAGGCATAGCCGTCGCTGCGGTTGGTGGTGGTGGTGGCTTCGCCGGCGAACTGGGTGGTGCCGGTGTAGTCGACGGTGAAGCTCAGGGTGCTGGCGCCCGGCGCCGGCACGGTCAGGGGCACGCTCTTGGTGGCCGGCGGCAGGTTGCCGTTGGTATCGAAGGTCAGGCGGGTCGTGGTCGTGATCGGCGCGGCGCCGTCGAAGGCGTAGTGCACGTCCACGGTGTTGTCCGGCGCCGGGGCTGCGGCCTTGACGAAATACTGCGACACGGTGTGCTGGTTGCCGAGCGAATCGAACAGCACCGATTGCTTGACCATGTTGTAGCTGGTCGCGTCGGCCGGGTCGAAGGTGGTGGTGGTCGGCACTTTCCAGTCCGACGACAGGTTGCCCACGTAGGCAACGCCGGTGCTGGCCTTGGCCGCGATCTGGCCGGTCGGGATCTTGATGTCGCCCATCATGCCGAGCACGCCGCCCACGCTCGGGCCATAGCCCTGCACGTTGCGGCCGGCGGCGTCGACCAGGTAGCCGTCCTTGTTGGCATTGAAGATGCCGACGCGGGTGTACTGCATCACGCCCTGGGCGTCGCGGCTGGTGAAGAAGCCGCGACCCTGGATCGCGGCGTCGAGGCCGCGGCCGGTGGTCTGCAGGCTGCCGTTCTGGCTGATGTTCTGGGTCAGCGAACCGATCTCGACGCCGTTCGCCTGCTCGCCGGCATACACCGAGGCGAAGTTGGCGCGGCTGCTCTTGAAGCCGTAGGTGCCGGCGTTGGCGATGTTGTTCGAAACGGCTTCCAGCTGCTCGTTGATGGCCTGGATGCCGGACAGTGCGATGTTGAAGCTCATGGAGTTTCCTTTCAGTGTTCGGTAGAGGCGAGGGCAGCGGTGGCCTTGCCGTTGAAGCCGGTGACGGCGAAGGGTTCGACTTCGCCGATCCCGGCGACCTGCAGCAGGATGCCGCCGGCGGCCGACATGCGCACGCTGTCGAGGCGGCCCGTGACTTCGACCGCGGGTTTGGTGCCGTCCGATGCCTCGGCGCTGATGCTGTAGTTGCCCGGCGCCAGGCCGAGCTTGGCCGGGTCGATCGAGAAGGGCAGGCTCCCCGCGCCGTGCGCGGGCAGGCTGACGCGGGTCTGCTTGCCGTCGACGGCGGTCAGGACCAGGTTGGTGACGCTGCTGGCCCCGCCCAGCTGGATGCTGCCCGAGACCTTGTCGCCGTCCAGGCGCACGCGGCTGGTCTCGACCGAGACTTCGCTGCCGACCTGGGCGCCCATGGCCAGCACCTGCAGGCTTTGCAGCACGCTAGCGCTGGCGCTGGTGGTCTGGGCCAGCTGCTGCAGCGCTTCGGTCTGCGACAGCTGCGAGAGCTGGTTCACGAACTGGCTCGGGTCGGAGGGCGCGAGCGGGTCCTGGTTGCGGATCTGGGCGACCAGCAGCTTGGTGAACATGTCCTTGTTCTCGCTGGTGGTCACGCCGGTTGCGATCTTGTCGCTCGCCGGCGTGGTCGATGCCGGGAAGCCGAAGGAGTTATTGGTGCCGGTGGTGGTGGTCATCGTGCTCAGCCTTCGCCCATCTTCAGCAGCGAAGCCTGCATGCTCTTGATGCGGCCCATGACCTCGACATTGGTCTCGAAGGCGCGCGAAGCGGCCATCATGTCGGCCATCTCGGCGACTTCGTTGACGTTGGCGTAGTAGACCATGCCGTCGGCGTCGGCCACCGGATTGTCCGGCTCGTACATCTTGCGCAGCGGTTCGCTCGACTGGACCACGTCCAGCACCTGTACGCGGGCGCCGCCGTCCTCGCCCATGAGGGAGGCGAACACCGGCTTGCGCGCGCGGTAGCCTTCGGTTTCCGAGCCCGACACGGCATTGGCGTTGGCCAGGTTGCTGGCGATCGTGTTCATGCGCACGGTCTGGGCCGCCATGGCCGAACCGGCGATATTCGAAATGTCTTTGAAACCCATGTTCGGTGTCCTCTTACTGGCCGTTGATTGCTTTGGCCAGGCCCTTCAGCTTCATGTTGATGAAGGTGAGGCTGGTCTGGAAGTCGGAAGCGTTCTGCGAGAACGCGGCCTGCTCGACGCCGATCTCGACGGTGTTGCCGTCGGCGCTCGGGTGGTAGGGCACGCGGTACAGCGGACCGTCGGAGGACAGGGTCGGCTCGCCCGCCTCGGCATCGATCTGCTCCTGCAGGGCGGACGCAAAGTCGATGTCGCGCGCGGTGTAACCCGGCGTGCTCTCGTTGGCGATATTGGCCGCGAGCACGCGGGTGCGTTCGGCGCGCACCTGCAGCGCGTCGGCGTGCACGCCGAGGGCTTCCTTGAAATTAATCGTCATGGCGATCCTCTGTCGGTTTTATTTCCGCTTGTTTCGGTAAAATGAAATTTTCACGGCCTCTATTTAACAATGATTGCTTTCCGTACGGCAACCATCGGCATTGTAACCTGTCTTTTGTGCGCCACAATCGACGCCGCGCAACCTATTTCTTTAGCAGTAGAGCAAGAGGCGCGTGGACAAATTGACAAACAACTGCTAAGCAGCGGCTTGTCAGAGCCGCAAGTCGAGCTCGATGTCGTCAGCGCCCGACCAGCCCCGCCCTGCAGTGCCCCGGTCGAGATCGAGGCAGTCGACACCCGCCAGTACAGCCGCATGCGCTTCGTGGCGCGCTGCCCGGATCCGAAAGGCTGGCGCCACGATTTCATCGTGCGCGCCCGCGTCAGCGCCCAGGTCGCCGTCACCGCCATGCCGCTCAGGGCCGGCGAAGTGCTGGGCATTGAGCACGTCACGCTCGAGCGCCGCGACGTCACCCTGATCGGCGACGCCATCGGCGCACCGGAAGCCGCCATCGGCCAGACCAGCCGCCGCAGCCTGCGCGCCGGCGAAGTGCTGCGCGCCAACCAGCTGGTGGCGCCCCAGGTGGTCAAGCGCGGCGACCAGGTCTTGATGGTGGCGCGTCACGAAGGCATCGAGGTGAGCATGGCGGGCGAGGCGCTGGACGCCGGCGCGCAGGGCGCCGTGGTCCGGGTGCGCAATACGGCCAGCGGCCAGGTGCTGCGCATGCGCGTGGCCGGCGCCGGCACCGTCGAACCGGTCGACATGGCCCCTGGCATCAGCCGAAAGCCTTAGAGCGCCTAACAATTCCCCCTATGGCTGCGTTGCATCGTCTCGCCGTACTAGCGTACTGTCTTCGACGCTGCGCCTTGCCCTAGGGGTTTTGTTAGGCGCTCTTAACCCCCGCTGTTCTGCAGTTTGGTAGCCAGGCGTTCCAGCTTGGCCGCATAGGCGGGATCGGTCGCATAGCCGCCGCGCGCCAGACCCTGGGCAAAGGCGCGCGCGTCGCCGCCGACGCCCAGCGCTCCCTTGTAGCGCGGGTTATCGATCAGCATCTGGGCATAGTCGCGGAAGGCGGCGCCGGCATCCGGGTAGGAGCGGAAGCGCTCGCGCGTCTTGATCGCCGCGCCGGCCACGTATTCGGTGGTAGCCGATTCGTTCACGGCGCCCTGCCAGCCGCCGCCGGCCTTGATGCCGAACAGGTTGTGGCTCGACTCGCCGTTGCTTTTCCTCAGCGGGCGCTGGCCCCAGCCCGATTCCAGCGCGGCATGGGCCGACACCAGTTCCGGCGCCACGCCCAGCTGCTGCGCGGCCTGCTGGGCCCAGGGCGCGATACTTTCCAGGAAAGCCCGCTGCTCCGGCGTGCCGGCGGCGTTGCTAGCCTCCAGGCCATCCGGGCCGTCGACGGCGGTCTCGCCGCCCATCAAGCCGGCCGCACGGGCGCGCCAGATGGCGCCTTCGGCATTCAGGCTGGCCGCGCCGCCCGCTTCGCCGGCGTCGCCATGCTGGATATAGGCGGCGACTTCTCCCTGTACTTCACTGAACATGCGGCCGAAGCCGGCGCCGCTGCCGCCATCCATGCCCGCGGTCGGACGGGTGGCGGCGGTCGCCGCGGTCGGCTGCATCGACGGCATCGAGAAATCAGCGTGGCGCATAGGTGTCGTCCTCGCCGTGCAGCACGCGCTGCATCACGCTGTATTGTTCCGCCAGCAGGCCGCCGTTGCGGGTGGTGGCCGCCTTGCAGGCCTGCACGGTGCTTTCCAGGTTGGCCCAGGCCGCGGCCAGCGCGCCTTGCGCGGGTTGCGCCAGGCCGGCGATGAAGTCCGCCATGCTCGCGCCTTCGCCCAGCAGGGCGCGCACCAGCGACACGCGCTGCTGGCGCCGCGCTTCCATGGCGTCGAGCAGGGGCGTGAGCTGTTCGGCGAGGAGATTGAGCTCGCTGCTGCGGTGGCGCAGCGCGGCCTCGAACTGGCGTTCCAGCAGGGCCAGCACTTCGGCGCTGTCGCGCACGTCGGCCTGCACGCCGTCGGCAAGCAGCAGGTTGGCCTGCTGGCGAGTCATCCTGCTCATCCGCGGCCTCCGCCATGGAAGCGCTGGATCAGGCCGGCCAGGCGGCCCGGATCGAAGGGCAGCTCGCCCTTGGCCAGGGCGTCGCGCAGCTCGGCCACGCGGCCGGCGTCGAAATCGGGCATCGCGCGCAGGGCCTCGGCGGCCGGCTGCAGCACCTCGGATTGGAGGGCAGGGGCGGCGGCGCGTGCGCTCGCCGCCGCGGCCGGCGCCTCGGCCGGCGCTGCAACCGTGACCGGTTGGGTGCCGACGTTCACGGTGGAGGTGATCGTGCCGGAGATTTTCATGCGGGGTCCTCGGGTTTTCGATTGTATGCTCATGTGCTGGCCCTCATTTCGGCAACTGGCCGCGCAGCTTTTCCAGGGCTGTCGCGTCGGGCATCTCGATCGACGCTTCCTTCCCCAGCGGGAGGGTGGCGCCGGGCTTGCCGAACATGCTGGACACCAGGCGCGATTGCGTACTGGTCAGGATCAGCAGTTCGATGCGGCGGTTCACGCCCGCCAGCGGCTTCTCGGCGTCGATCGGGCCGCGGTCGGCCATGCCGACCACCTGCAGCACGCTTGCGCTGCGCATGCCGCCGCCAAGCAGCTCGGCCCTGGCCGACAGCGCGCGGTCGGTCGACAGCGCCCAGTTCGAGTAGCCGCCCTTGTCCGGGCCGGCGAAACGCGAAGAGTCGGTGTGGCCGACGATCAGCATCTGGTTTTCCATCTGCGCGAACAGCGGGCCCATCTTGCGCAGGAGCTTGACGAAGCGGCCGGTGGGCAGGGCGCTGCCGCGCATGAACATGCCCTGGTTGTCGGTATCGTGCAGCATCACGCGCAGGCCGTAGGGCGTCACCACGGCGTCGAGGTTGGCGGCGAGGCCGGCCTCGCGGCTCATCTCGCCCAGCGCCTTCGACAGGGCCGCCAGTTCGGACGGCGACTCGTAGGCCACGCGCGGCTGGCTCGGTGCGCCCGGGTCGTTGCTGCCCTTGCCGCCGGCGGTCGGCAGCTGGAAGCGCTCGATCAGGCTGCCGCTCGGCTCGGCCGCGATGGCCGGCTTGTGGCCCATGCCCTCGAGCATACCGCTGTCGGTGGCGTCGCGCACGATTTTCTTGAGGTTCTGTTGTTCCCGCGAGGCAATCAGCCACAAGACGAGAAAGAGTGCCATCAAGGCCAGGCAGAAGTCGGCAAAGGCGACCTTCCAGGCGCCGCCGTGCTCGTCGTGGGCATGCTTGCCGCCACCGCGCTTGACGATGGTGGCTTCGTGCTTGTCGTTTTTGGAAGAAGGACCGGCCACGATCAACCCGCCATGCGATCGGTGCCGCGGCGCCGCTTGTTCTGCGACTCATCCTCGCCGCCCATGGCATTGATCCACTGTTCGAGCTGGGCGAAGCTGGGCTTGGTGTTCAGCTGGATCAGGCGGCGCCCGGCGTCGATCGCCAGCAAGGCCGGCTTGCCGGCCACGTGGGTGCACAGCACCACCTTCACGGTTTCCATGGTCGAGGCTTCGGAATTGACCATCTGCTTCATCAGGTTGGCCAGCGGTTCCAGCAGGCCGTAGCAGAAGAAGATACCGATGAAGGTGCCGACCATGGCCGCGCCGATCTTCTCGGCGATCTCGCCGGAATCGGCGCCGCCCGACACCGAGAACATCGCCATCACGATGCCCAGCACCGCGGCCAGGATGCCGAAGCCGGGCATTGCTTCGGCGATCTTCTGCAGCGACTTGGCCGGTTGGGTCAGTTCTTCATGGATGGCTTCCAGTTCCTGCTCCAGCACGCCTTCCAGCTCGTGGGCGTTGATTTTACCCATGGCCATCAGGCGGAAGTTGTCGACGATGAAAGCCAGCAGCTTCGGCTCTTCCAGGATGCGCGGATAGCGCTGGAACAGCGGGCTTTCCGCCGGCGCCTCGACGTGGGCGTCGAGCGCCTTCAGGCCGCCGGCGGCGGTCTGCAGCAGTTCGTACATCAGGAGCAGCAGCTGGCGCTGGAATTCCGAATCGTGCTTCTTGCGCGCCGCAACCTTTTTCAGCTGGTGCGCCATTTCGCCCAGCACGTGCTTCGGGTTGCCGAGCACCAGGGCGCCAAGCGCCGCCCCGCCGATGATCAGGAGTTCGGTGGGGTGGAAGATCGCGGAGAAGGTGCCTCCCATCAGGGAGAAACCCCCGAACACGGCCCCGAGCACGATCGCGATACCGAGTAATTGCTGCATGACGTACTGCCTTTCTTGTGGCTTGCTTGTTGTTTGTCGTTCAGGCGCGCAGCAAGGCCGCCTTCATCTTGGCCAGGGCGCTCTTGTTGAGCTGGCAGACGCGCGCGTCCGACAGGTCGAGCACTGCGGCGATTTCCTTGTAGCTCAGTTCGAACTCGTAGATCATCTGGATCACGCGCTGTTCTTTTTCGTTCAGGCTGCCCAGCACCTGTTCCAGGCTGCGGCGCACCAGGTAGGCTTCCTCCGGGCTGGGCGCGCTGTGCGCATGGTCGGTTGCTTCCTGCAGCACCTCGTCGAAGCTGAGCATCTCTTCGGCGCAGTCGTCCAGCACGTGCTGGCGGAATTCTTCCAGCGTCACGCCCAGGGCGGCGGCGGCTTCCTTTTCAAGCGGCTCGCGGCCGAGCTTGCGGGTGAGGGCGCGCAGCTCGTCGCGCACGCGGTGGCTGTCCTGGCGCACCGCGCGCGGACGCCAGTCCTGGCGGCGCAGCTCGTCGAGGATGGCGCCGCGCACACGCAGGCTGGCGTAGCTGCCGAAGCCCACGTCCGGGGTGCCGTAGCGGCGCAGCGCTTCCAGCAGGCCCATCAGGCCGATCTGCTCCATGTCCTCGCGCGAGACCGTGCCCGACACCTGCGAATTGAGCTGGCGTACGATGCGCTTGACCAGCGGCGCATAGGCCAGCAGGTGACGCTGCTCCTCGCCCGGCGTCATCCCGGCGTTGGCGGGCGCCTCGCCGTACAGCGAAGCGCCGTTGGTATCGGCATAGTCGGCTAGATAGGCCACGATGTCCCCGCTGCGCGTGTTTTATTCAATGATCAGCTTGCCGATCATGACTTCGGAAAACGGCTTCTCGTGGTTTTCCTTTTCATAATTGGCGTTGAAGGTCTGGTTCAGCAGGGCGGCGTACTGGTCCACGGTCATGGCGTTGGCCTCGGCCAGCGTGTGGGTGGACAGCGAGGACACCACGATGCTGCGCAGCAGCGGCAGGTGTTCCTTGGCCTCCTTCTCCTGCTCGGTGGTGGTGGCCAGCACCAGGTCGACCGACAGGTAGTGGGCTGCTGCCTCGCTCGGGGCGCGGCGCAGCATCACGATCACCTTGTCGAGGGTGACGTACTTGGTCGGCTTCTTTTCCAGTGCTTTCTTCGGCGCTTCGGCCGCGGCGCCCGCCTTGCCGGACTGGGCAGGGGCCAGGTACCACATCGCACCGCCGGCGGCGCCGGCGGCGAGGATGGCGACACCGAAGAAGGCGGCGATCAGTTTGGCTTTGCTGTTCATGGCTCAGTGGGTAATAGGAGACTTAAGCGCGTCCGCCGAGGGAGAACGCGGTGGTGGATTGGTTGGCTTCGGCGAGGGCCGCGCCGGGGGCGCGCTCGTCCTGGTCCTGGCCCTGCTGGCGGCCGCGGCCCTGCGCATCCGCGCCGAAGCCCGCGCCCGGCTGCGCCGCGGCCTGCGCGCGCGGCGCCTGGCTCACGTTGACCGAGACGTCGGTGTACTGGCGCCCGGCCAGGTCGTTGCGCAGGTTGTCGCTCACGGTATTCAGTTGGCGCAGCACCTCGCTATGGGTGGCGGTGATGTTCACTTCCAGGCTGCCGCCGGCGTGGCGGATCGAGATCTCGACCCGGCCCAGCATGGGCGGATCGAGGCGGATCACGGCCTGCTCGGCGTTCTTGCCGAGCTGGAGGTTCAGGCGGTCGCCCAGCGCTTCCTGCAGGCTCTGGCGCCATGCGGTCGGCGGGCCGGACAGGCTCAGCGTACCGCCGTCGCGCGGCGCGGCGGCCGGGGCGCTTGGTGCGGCGACGCCGAAGCCGGTGCTGCCGGCGGCGCTGCCGCCGCTTGCGGCCTGGCCGTCGGCGCCGGCGGCGTCGAGTGCCGGTGCGGCCGCCGCTGGGGCGGCAGGCGCGGCCACGGCCGGCTGGGCCGGCTGCGGCGCGGCGCCGGCGCGTGCCATGACGGCTTCGTGCACCTGGGCCGGCTGCGGGCTGGCGGGCGCCGCGGCTGTGGGCGGCAGCGCGGCCACGCCGGCGTTGGCGGCTGCGGCAGCAGGGGCCGGTGCGGCATCCAGCGGACGCTCCTGGCGCTCCGGCGCGCCGGCCATCAGGCGCATGGCGGCGGGCAGGGCCGCCGGCATCGCCATCATCGACGGCATCAGCGGCGTGCTCATGGCAGCCAGCAGCGGCTGGGCGTCGGCCTCGGTGGCTTCTTCCCGCGCTTCAGGGGCGGGTACGGCCTCGCCCGGCACGGCGGCAGCCAGTTCCGGCTGCGCCATGGCCTCGGGCGCCGCCGGCGCCTCCACCTGCATGAACTGCAGGAAGGCGAGCGGCGCCTGTGCGCCGGACTGCGCGGCGGCCAGCGCCGGGTCGAGCGACAGGGCGTCGGCCGGGGCCGCGCCGTTGACGGCGGCGCTGTTGGCGGTGTCGGCGGAGACCGGCAGGGAAGCGCTATTCATGGTGATGTTCATCGTTGGGTGCTACCGGTGTCGTTGTCGTCTGCGAGGGCATAGGCCATCCAGCCTTCCTTGTTGGCGAGCATCTCGTCCATGCGTGCCTGCAGCTGGGCGCTGGCGGCGGCGACCGCCTGGGCCGCGCTCGCGTGGGCGCCGCGCAGCTGCTCGAGGGCTGCGCGCTCGGCATCGGTCCAGGGACGGCCAGCAGCCAGCGCCCGCAGCCGCGGGGCGAGCTCGCCGACGGCGCGGCCCAGCAGCGCCCAGTCGGCGCGCGCGCCGGCGTCGAGCAGGACCTTGCCAAGCTCATCGATGGCGCGCGTCCTATCCATTGCGCTCCTGGACGCCTTTCCAGCCCTGGCGGATGGTGCTCAGGATGCGCACCACTTCATCGACCATGCCCGGGTCCATCTTGATGCCGGCGCCATGCAGGTGGGTGACGCAGAATTCGTAGATGCGCGCCAGGTTGCCGACGGTCTCGCCGCCCTGTTCGAAGTCGAGGGAGCTCGACAGGCCGTTGATGATCTCGACGCACTTGTCGATGCTGGCGGCCTTGGCTTCGAAGCGCTTGGCGACGATGTGGGCGCGGGTGCGCGCCAGTTCGTCGAGCAGGCCGTCGGTGAGCAGCAGGACCAGCTCGACCGGCGAGGCGCGCGAGGTCTGCGCATCGAGGTTGACGGCGTGGTAGTCGCCATAAGCGTCTTGGTAGGACATCGTGGGTACCTTTAATCCTTGTTGTTGCCGAACAGTGCGTCGAACATCGAGCTGTTGCTCGTCATCCGGCTCTGCACATTCTGCAGTTCGGTAAATTGCAGCAGGTAGCGCTGGTAAGCGGAGTCATACCGCTTGTCGAGCAGATCCTGGCGTGCGGTCAGGTCGATCTGCAATTTCGACACCGCTTCCTTGCGGGTCTTGATCTGGCCGTTGATGCTGTTGTTCCATTCCTTGATGTAGGCATCGAGCTTGCCGGCGATGCCGGTCGCCGTGGTGCCGCCGGCGCTGCCGATCATGGCGTCCAGGCCGTTCGGATCGGCCGCCAGGCCCTTGGTCAGGCGCGCGTTGTCCAGGGTCAGGGTGCCGTTGCGGGCGCCGATGATGCCGTAGTTGGCCAGCGAGCCGTCGGCCGTGCTGCGCAGCAGGCTGACCAGGCGGCTCTGCAGCGCACGGATGCCGCTGTCGCCGGAGAACACGCCACCCGCCTTGCCGCTGGCCGGGTCGCCGGGCGCGACCATGGCGTCGACCGCGCTCTTGAGCTTGTTATAGGCATCGACGAAGGCCTGCACGTTGGTGGTGGTGGCGCTGCTGTCGGCGGCGACCGTGAGCGTGACCGGCGTGGCGCTGGTCTTGTTGAAGGTCATCTTCACGCCATCGATGTTGGAGAAGGTGTTCGATCCTTGCACGATCTTGGTGCCGCTGCCCTGGGCGCCGAGCCAGACGATCGCATCCTTGGCGATCACGGTCTCCTTGACGTTGGCGGTATTGTCGAGCGCAGCCTTCAGCGGTCCGCTGACCAGGCTGGTGTCGAGCGAAATCTTGTTGTCGGTGCCGGTGTTGCGCGCACTGAGCACAAGTTGCGGGTTGCCGTCGACCGTCACGACCGAGGCCGACACCAGCGAGGTATTGCCGGTGGCGCCGTTGATCGCCGCGGCCAGTTCGCGCACCGTCAGGGTGGCGTTGCCGTCGGTGTTGGCGGCAGTCAGGTCGACCTGGAAGCCCGGCCCGGTGCCCAGCTTGATGGTCAGCTTGCCGGTATTGGCGCCGTCGGCCAGGCCGCTGTAGGCGAACTGGCTGGCGGTCGCCAGTTGTTCGACCACGAAGGAATAGCTGCCCGGGGCCGCGCTGGCGCTCGCCGTGGCGGTGCCGACGGTGGTGTCGCTGAAGCTGGCGGACTGGCTGAACAGGCTCTTGTTCAGGCCGGTCAGCGAGTTCAGGCTCGACTGGAAGGCGCTGAGCGCGCTGGACAGGTCGTTCAAGCCTTTCACGGTCGCGCTGGCCTGGTTGGTGCTGGCCGTCAGCATCTGCTGGCTGCCCGCAACGTATTTCTGCGCCAGCGCGGCAGCGGTGCTGGCCGGGTCATAGGTTGGGCTGGTGATGGTTGCCATGTTGTCTCTCCTATTGTTGCGGCCCGCTTAGGCCCTGCCTGCCATCCACGACTGGGTGGCGATATCGTCTTCACGCTTGCGCACGACACGTTCCTGCTCGCGCGCATGCAGCACTTGTTCCTGTTCCAGCACCTTGCCCAGCAGTTCGCGCCTGGTCCAGGCATCGGCCAGCTTGCGCTGGGACACCGCCATATTCGCTTCGTGCAGGGCCAGGTCGGTGCGATGCAGGTCGGCCATCGCCATCACGTTCTGCTTGTAGGCGCCGCAGTTCAGCGCCAGCGCCAGGGGTAGTGCTCCGGTCGCGCCGCTGCCTTCGGTGAGCGCATCGAGGCGCGCCAGGTTGTTCTGGTAGCGCGTGCGGGTGGCTTCCTGGCTGGCCAGGTCGGCCTGCAGGCGGTCCACGTCGAGCGAGCGCAGCTCCACCAGGGTGCCGAGGCTGGCGATCGTGCGGGTGCGCTTCATGCCATCATCGCTTTCAACTGTTCGACGCACCCACCCATCGGCGCCTCTTCACGCGTGCCCTGGCACAGGAAGGCTTCGATGTGCGGATGCAGGCGCACCGCCTTGTCGGTCTCCGGATCGGCGCCCGGCACGTAGGCGCCGAGCGGGATCAGGTCGCGCACCCGGGCGTGCTTGGCCAGAGCCGCCTTGAGCTTGCGGGCGGCGAGCTGGTGCTCCTGGCCGACCACCTGCGCCATGCAGCGCGAGATCGACTGGGCGACGTCGATCGCCGGGTAGTGGCCGCGTTCGGCCAGTTCGCGCGTCAGCACGATGTGGCCGTCCAGGATCGCGCGCGCCGAATCGACCACCGGGTCCTGCTGGTCGTCGCCTTCGGCCAGCACGGTGTAGATCGCGCTCATGCTGCCTTTCGGGTTCTCGCCGTTGCCGGCCGATTCGACCAGCTGCGGCAGGTTCGAGAACACCGAGGGCGGATAGCCGCGCGTGGCCGGCGGCTCGCCCAGCGACAGCGCGACTTCGCGCAGCGCCATCGCGTAGCGGGTCAGCGAATCGCACAGCAGCAGCACGTTCTGGCCGCGGTCGCGGAAGTGGGCCGCGATCGAGTGGCACAGTTCGGTGGCCATCACGCGCATCAAGGGCGACTCGTCGGCCGGGGCAACGACCAGGACCGCGCGCTTCAGGCCGTCGGGGCCGAGCGACTTCTCGACGAATTCGCGCACCTCGCGGTTACGCTCGCCGATCAGGCCGACCACGATCACGTCCGCCACGGTCTGGCGCGTGATCAGGCCGAGCAGCACCGACTTGCCGACGCCGGAACCGGCCATCAGGCCGACGCGCTGGCCCTTGCCGATGGTGAGCATCGCATTGATCGCACGCACGCCGACGTCCAGCGGTTCGTCCACCGGGGCCTTGCGCAAGGGATTGACCTTGGGCGGGGTCGTGGACAGGGGCTGGTCGCCGCCGAGTTTGCCGAGGCCGTCGATCGGCTCGCCCATGCCATTGACCATGCGGCCCATCCAGGATGGGCCGATCATCAGCTCGCTTTTCTCCTGCACCGGCAGCACGCGTGCGCCGGTCGCCAGGCCGGATGCCTTCTTGAAGGGCATCAGGTAGCTGATCTTTTCCTTGAAGCCGACCACCTGTGCGTCCATCCAGCCGCCGTCGACGGTCTCGATGCGGCAGCGCTGGCCGGTGTGCAGCGGGCAGCCTACCGATTCCAGCAGCAGGCCCTGGGCGCCCACCAGGCGTCCGGTCGGGGTGGCGACCGGCACCGCGCCCAGTTCGACCGCGCGCAGCTTGGCGGCAAGCGCCGTCATTCGGCGTCCTCCTCGTCGAGGATCTGCGCGCGCACCTGGTCCATCACGGCCGTCAGCCGGCCCTGGCAGCCGGCGTCGACCTCATTGTCGCCGGAACGCACCCGGCATTCGCCCGGCTCGAGGGCCGGGTCGGGCAGCAGGGTCCACTTCTTGGCGCGCTTCGGGTCGAGCTCGAGCACGCGGCGCAGTTCTTCCGGATTCAGGAACACCTCGACCGCGTCGCGCGAAGGCGGCATCACGCTCAGGGCTTCTTCCACCAGGGCGAGCAGCTGCACCGGCTGCAGCGCCAGTTCGGCGCGGATCACCTGGCGCGCGATCTTGCCGACCAGGTCCACCACTTCCTTGCGCTGGGCGGCGCGCATGTCGGTCTTGAGCTTCTTCAGGCTTTTCAGCATGGCGTCGATCGGCTTGGACAGCTCATCGAACTGGGCCAGCGCCATGGCGCGGCCTTCCTCGACGCCGCGCTGCAGGCCTTCGCTCTGTCCCACCGGGAAGCCGTCGGCGCGGCCCTGGTCCAGGCCGGCCTCGTAGCCTTCGCGCTGGCCCTGGCGGTAGCCGTCGGACAGCGCGGCCTGCCATTCTTCGGTCGAGCCGATGCCGTCGCCCGCAGTCGCGCCCTTGGGCAGGGCGCTGGTCAGCTGGTACAGGGGCGGGAAGTGATAGGGCCGGAATTGCTTCATTCGGCGGTCGCCTCGGCAAACAGTGCGATGTCGATCTCGCCGGCGTCGGCCAGGTCCTTGACGGTGGCCATGATCTCGCGGCGGGTCTGCTCGATGCGCGACATCGGCACCGGGCCGGAACGGCGCATCAGGTCTTCGAAGCTCTGGGCCTGGCGCTTCGGCATCGCGCCCAGGATCGCATCGCGCAGCTGCGGCTCGGCGCCCTTGAGCGCGATCGCCCACTGCTCCAGCGGCACTTCGTCGAGCAGGCGGGTGATGACCTGTTCGGTCTGGCGCGATAGGATGAAGAAGTCGTACATCGACATCTCGATCTGCGACACGACCTCCGGATCGTGGGCGCGCAGCAGCTCCACCATGCCGGCGCGGTTGTCCTGCAGGCGGTTGAGGATCTCGGCGACCTGGCGCACGCCTTCCACGCTGGCGCTTTGCGTATCCAGCGCGGCCAGGCAGCGGTTCACCAGTTCTTCCAGCTCGTGCAGCACGTCGCGCTCGATCTCGTCGAGGTGGGCCATGTTCAGCAGCACCATCTCGCGGCCGTCGGCCGGCAGCGCTTCGAGGATCTGCGAGGCCATGGCGGGCGGCAGGAAGGCCAGGAACACGGCCTGCATCTGCACGTGCTCGCTCGAAATGAATTCGGCCAGCCACTTGGGAGAGGCGTACTGCAGGCGCGCCATCATCGGGCGGATCTCGTCGCCATAGATGGTGTTCAGGACGCTGTTGGCAATGTCGCTCCCCAAAGCCAGGTCGAGCGAGCGCTTCAGGTAGCTGCGCGAGGCGGCGTGCAAACCACTTTGCTCGCGGTAGTCGTCGAAGAAGTTCTGGACCGCGGTCTTGACCGAGTCGACCTTGATGCCGCTCATGCGCGACATCACCTGGGTCAGTTCCAGCAGTTCTTCGCGCTCGAGGCAGCGCAGCACCGCGGCGGCGCCTTCTTCGCCGATCGAGAGCAGCACGATGGCGGCCTGCTCGACCGGAGTCAGGACGGCTTGTTCGCCGTCGAAGTTATTCAGTTCGGCCATGTTTTTTCTGCACCCATTGTTTGACGACTTCGGCGACGCGCTCAGGCTCCTTGCCGGCGAGGACCTTCAGATGGTCGACCATCACGTCGACGGCCGAACCGGCCGGCGGGAGGTCGTAGTTTTCGAGCAGCGGGACCACCGGCATCTTGCCCGGGGCGGCGGCGTCGGCGACGGCGGCCGCACCGGCCAGGGCCGGGGCGCCCAGGGCGGCAGGCGCGCCTGCCGGCAGGGCGGCGATGGCGCCGTCGGCGCTCGCGGCAGCGCCACCCGGCGCACCCGGCAGGCTTGGTGCGGCCGGCATCAGCGGCGGCTGCGGCGCCAGGCGCGAGGTCGCGGCGCGCAGCAGCGGGCGGGCCAGCAGGAGGTAGGCGAGCAGGGCGCCCAGCGCATACAGGCCGTAATTGGTCATGTCGACCACGTTGTCGCGTTCCTGCCACCATTCCTGGGCCGGGGCAGCGGCCGGGAAAGTCAGGCTGGAGACGGTCAGCACGTCGCCGCGGGCGGCGTCGATGCCCAGGCCGCCCTTCAGGATCTTCTCGATGTTCGCCAGCTCGGCCGGGGTGTAGCCGAGTTTCGGATTGGCGGCGCTGGCATTGTTCAGCACCACCGCCACCGACAGCTTCTTCAGGCGGCCGCGCGAGCGCTTGATCTGGGTGATCGCGCGGTCATAGGCGTACTGGCGGGTGGTGGCGTTCTTGCGCGCGCTGCCGTCGTCGGGCTTGGCGGCGGCCTCCGGGGCCTGGCCGTCGGCCGCAGCGGCCGGGTCGGCCACCGGCGGACGGTTCGACAGGGTGCCCGGCACGCCCAGCGCCATGCGGTTGCGCTCCATCTCTTCGCGCATCGCTTCGCTGGTGACCTTCGGGGCCTCGCCGTACTTTTCCTGGGTCTCTTCGATCTTGTCGTTGTCGACGTCGGCGGTGACGCTCATCTTGAAGTTGTTCGCGCCCAGCACCGGCGCCAGCAGTTCGTTGACGTTGTTGCGCACCTCGTCGGTGTAGCGCTTGGCCGCGCTGTTGTCGCCCTGGCCCTGGGCCTGGCCGTCGTAGCCGTCGCTCAGGTCGACGCGCGAGGACAGGTAGTTGCCGGCCTGGTCGACCAGCGACACGCGCGCCGGGTTCAGGTTGGCGACGCTGCTCGACACCATGTTGACGATGGCGGCGATCTGCTCGTTCGACAGCGAGCGGCCCGGCTTGACCGCGACCACCACCGAGGCCGAGGACTGGTCGCCGGCGCCGGCCACGAAGGAGCTCGACTTGGCGATCGCCAGGTGCACGCGCGCCGAGGCGATCGCGTCGATGGTCAGGATGCTCTGCGCCAGTTCGCCCTCGAGGCCGCGGCGGAAGCGCACGTCCTGCACGAACTGCGACACGCCGAGCGGGTCGTTGCGGTCCATCAGCTCGAGGCCGGCCGGCAGCTGGGCGGTCACGCCCTTGGCGGCCAGCAGCATGCGCACCTTGCCCAGCTCGCCGGACGGCACCATCACCTGGCCGCTCTCCGGGTGGATGCGGTAGGGGATGGCTTCGGCTTCGAGCACGCTCATCATGTCGCTGGCGGCGACCTTTTCGCGGGCGCCGAACACCGGCTTGTAGTTGGACTGGTCCTGCCACAGGAACAGCATGACCGCGGCCGTGATGGCCACGGCCAGGCCGAGCAGCAGGCTGAGGTTGTTGCGCAGCGCCGGCGGCATGTCGGGCAGCGTCGGCTTCTTGCCGCCAAAGGCGGCCTTGAGGGTCGAAATCACGAGAGTCTCTGGAATAGGGGAGAGGTCAGACCGGCAGCTTGATCAGTTCGTCCACGGCGCCCATGACTTTGTTGCGAACTTGCATGAGCATCGAGAAGGACAGGCTGGCCTGCTGGCTGGCCAGCATGGCGCCGACCAGGTCGTCGCTCTTGCCGGCGTCGACGGCGGCCATGCGTTCGCCGGCGGCGCGGTCTTCCGCGTCCACGCTGGCGATCGCATCCTTCATTGATTGCGTGAAGGAAAATGCGCCTTGCGAATTGTTAAATGTGGTGCCGGTTGACGGGTCAGCGGCCGGAACGACGGCCAGACGCTTGGCTTCATTTGTCAGGGCAGCAAGGTCAGCTTTGATCAGACCGACAAGTTCAGTTCCCATTCTCAATCCAGTGCGAAAAAAGAGGTGTTGCGCGTGTTGTGCGAAGGCGACAAAGTGTGTCTTGTTTTGTCGTCAGAAAACCCGTCTAAGGGCATGCTTTGTTAAATCAGTGTCTACGAACGGCCGTTTTGTTCTTGACCCTTTTATCGGGGCTTTCCTCTGTATGTGCAGGGAAAAGGGCCGTTTGTTGCGATGCGATGGGAGAGATATTACCGTAGGGCAAGTGGGAAATCAAAGGCGAATGTCAAAGTCTTTGGCGTAAATCTCCATGTATAATAGTTTCCCTGCGGAATGAAAAAAAGATATTCGCCGTTTCCTAGTGACCAATAAACAATGCCGATGAATCCACTCGACCGATCGCGCAAGGACGGGGCCGACCGTTCCGGGAAGTACCAGGGTAGTTACCAGGTACTCGATCCCAGCCTGCTGGGACGCCCGGTGCACCTGCTGCCGAAGTTCGCGCGCCGTTTCGCCGATGCCCTGGCCACGACGATGGCGGGGCCCGGCGGGCGCCGCTACTGGGGCAGCTGGCGGCTGGCGAACCTGGCCTTCGAGCGTGCTCCCGACCAGGACGGCCTGCGCTGGCTGGCGGTGGCCGGTCCCCTGGGCACCGCCGCGGTCGCGTTCGAGCGCAGCCTGCTGCTGGATTTGCTGGAAGGCCGCTACGGCCGCAAGAACGCGGCGCCGAGCGCGCCGCGCGACCCCAGCCTGGAGCGCGTGACCGCGACCGAGGAGCGCCTGGCCGCGACCCTCACCGCGCAGCTGGCCGAACAGCTGCATGCGCGCGTGGCCGAAGGCCTGGCGGCGGTCGGCGTGGACGTGCCGGGCGCCGACGCCGCGGTGGTGGAAGTGCCGAGCCCCGCGAGCGCGCCGGGCAAGGCCGGCTGGGTCATCCGCATCACCCTGGCGCAGGGCGAGCAGCAGAGCCATTGCTGGATCGGCCTGGACCAGGAACTGATGGCCCATGTGCTGCAGGGCCTGAAGGAAGAGCGCAGCAGCGTCCGCACCGCGCGCGCCGGCAACGACGGCCTGTCCTCCGGCCTGTTCGTGAAGCTCGAAGGACGCCTGGTCAGCAAGGAAACCACATTGGGCGCGCTGTTCGAACTGAAGGTGGGCGACGTCATTCCGGTGTCGGTCGGACGCGCCGACGTGCTGCTGGACGAATCGCGCCTGTTCACGGCCGCCGTGGCCGAGCACAAAGGAAAACTCTGTTTAACCTCTTTTGAAGATGCCGAGTAAATGGACATGAACCTGAACGATCAACTCACTGGCGACGTGATCATCGACGACCTCGAGGGTGTCGAGGCCGCTACCGCCGTCGCGGGCAAGAACGCGGCGCGCCAGCTGCCGCAGATGATGCGCCGGATCCCGGTGACCCTGACGCTGGAAGTGGGCTCGGCCCGCATCTCGCTGCAGGAACTGATGGCGATCGGCTCGTCCTCGGTGGTGCCGCTCGACGCCTTGGCCGGCGAGCCGCTGGTCATCAAGGTCAACGGCGCGCCGATAGGCCGCGCCGAAGTCGTCGTCGCCGGCGAGCAGTACGGCCTGAAGGTCATCGACCTCGACGGCCTGAACCTGGACGCCCTGACGTCATGACGTTGGCAGTTCGCGGCGCATCCAGGCGCCGCGCCGCGCTGGCGCTTGCCGGCGCGCTGGCCTTGCCGCTGCTGCTGGTCGCGCTGCCTGCCGACGCCCAGCAGCAGGGGCCGAGCATCCTGCCCGGGGTGATCCCCGGCTCGACCCAGGGGATGACGGTCAAGTCGCAGATCCTGGTCCTGATGACCCTGCTCGGGCTGCTGCCCGTGATGGTCATGATGATGACCAGCTTCACCCGTTTCGTGATCGTGCTGTCGCTGCTGCGCCAGGCCCTTGGCCTGCAGCAGGGCCTGCCGAACCGGATCATCACCGGCATCGCGCTGATCCTGACCCTCTTGGTGATGCGTCCGGTCGGCGAAGCGGTGTGGAAGGACGCCTTCCTGCCCTATGACCGCGACCAGATCGGCCTGGAGCAGGCCTTGAGAATCGCCGAGGTGCCGGTGACGCGCTTCATGCTGGCCCAGACCAGCAAGACCGCGCTGGCCCAGGTCGCGCACCTGGCGGGCGAGCCGGCCAGCCTGGCGCCCGAGCAGCGCAGCTTCACCGTCAAGCTGGCGGCCTTCGTGCTGTCCGAACTGAAGACCGCTTTCCAGATCGGGGCGATGCTGTTCATCCCCTTCCTGATCATCGACCTGGTGGTGTCCTCGGTGCTAATGGCGATGGGCATGATGATGCTGTCTCCCCTGGTGATTTCGCTGCCCTTCAAGCTGCTGCTGTTCGTCCTGGTGGATGGCTGGACCCTGACCGTGAACACGCTGGTCGGCAGTATCCATGGTTATTAGCTATAAGCGACCGAACGAGAGACATTACTAGATGAGTCCTGATATCGCTGTCGACCTGGTGGCCGAGGCCCTGCAGGTCGTGATGCTGCTGGTGCTGGTGCTGGTGGTGCCGGGCCTGGTGATGGGCCTGATCGTGGCGCTGTTCCAGGCCGCGACCCAGATCAACGAACAGACCCTGAGCTTCCTGCCGCGCCTCCTGGTGACGCTGGCGGCGGTGATCCTGGCCGGTCACTGGATGACCTCGACGCTGATGGATTACTGCGTCTCGGTATTCCAGCGCGCGGCCACGCTCGCGTCTTGACGGGAACAAGAAAAACAGATGGAGCTGGTCGGCTTCCTGCTGCCGCTGATGAACGCCCTGTGGTGGCCGTTCGCCCGCATCATGGCCATGATGGCGACCGCCCCGGTGCTGGGCGAGGGCGCGGTGTCGGTGCCGGTGCGCGCGCTGCTGGCCGTGGCCCTGTCCTTCATGATGCTGCCGGTGACGACCCAGAGCGCGGGCGCGCTGCCGGATCCGTTCTCGCTGGCCGGGGTGGTGACGATGTTCGAGCAGGCCGTGATCGGCGGCGTGATCGGGCTGGCGATGCAGTTCGCGATGGCCGTCATCGGGATGCTGGGCTTCCTGGCCTCGAGCCAGATCGGCTTCTCGATGGCCCAGATGAATGACCCGATGAACGGCCAGGCCTCGGACGTGGTCTCCAGCCTCTTGTCGCTGCTGGCGATCCTGGTGTTCTTCGGGATCGACGGCCACCTGGTGCTGATGGGCGTGGTGGGCCAGAGCTTCAAGGCCTGGCCGGTCGGCGCCGGCTACGGGCCGCTGCTGCTGGAGGCGGTGGCGCTGAACCTGGCCTGGGTGTTTTCGGCGGCGATGCTGCTGGCGCTGCCGATCGTGTTTTCGACCATGGTGGTGCAGATCGGTTTCGGTTTCCTGAACCGGGTGTCGCCGAGCCTGAACCTGTTCTCGCTGGGCTTTTCGCTGGTGACGATCTTTGGCCTCCTGATGCTGGTGCAGGTGGTGCGTTTCATCCCCGAGCACTACGTCGCGATGACCAACCAGATCCTGGAGATGCTGCAGGAGCAGATGAAGGTGGCGCATGGCCGATAACGGTACCGGTGGCGACAAGACCGAAAAGCCCTCGGCGCAGAAACTGAAGAAGGCGCGCCAGGAGGGCCAGGTCGTCCGCTCGAAGGACCTGGCGACCGCGGTCGGCATCCTGGTGAGCCTGAAGCTGTTCGCCATGCTGCTGCCGGGCTACATGGAATCCTTCCGCGCGCTGTTCCGCCTGGTCTTCGTGCCGCTGGGCGAAGCCGGGGCGATCGAGAACGCGATGTCGGTGGTGTTCACCAGCGCCCTGATGCTGCTGCTGAAGATGGTGCTGCCGCTGCTGGCGATCCCGGCCGCGATCATCGTCGCCGGCGTGATCCCGGGCGGCCTGGTCGCATCGAGCAAGAACATGGCGCCGAAGTTCAGCCGCCTGAGCCCCATCACGAACCTGGGCAACCTGTTCTCGCAAAAGCACTGGATCGGTTTTGCGACCTCGACCGCCAAGGCGATCGTGCTGGGATTCGTGCTGTGGCACGTGAGCACGTCCGGCACCAAGGCCTACGTCGAGCTGCAGCGCATGCCGCTGTCCGACGCGCTGCTCGGCGGCGCCGACCTGATGCTGGGCGGCCTGATGGCGCTGGTGGCGGTGTTCGTGGTGTTTGCGCTGATCGACGTGCCGGTGCAGGCCTTCCTGTTCACCAAAAACCAGCGCATGAGCAAGCAGGAACTGAAGGAAGAACACAAGACCAACGAGGGCAAGCCCGAGGTGAAGCAGCGCATCCGCCAGCTGCAGCACCAGCTGGCCCAGCGCAGCGTGCGCAAGAGCGTGCCGACCGCCGACGTGGTAATCGTCAACCCGGAGCACTACGCGGTGGCCCTGAAGTACGACACCAGCCGCGCCGAGGCGCCTTTCGTGGTGGCCAAGGGCGTGGACGAGATGGCGCTGTACATCAAGCGCATCGCGCGCGAGCACGACATCGAAACCCTGTCGCTGCCGCCGCTGGCGCGCGCGATCTACAACACCAGCCAGGTGCAGCAGCAGATCCCTGCGCAGCTGTACGGGGCGGTGTCGCAGGTATTGAACTACGTCCTACAACTGAATGCGTTCCGTGCAGGCCGGCGCCAGGCGCCCCCACGGTTCCCCAACGAGGTGGTGGTCCCATCTCATTTGAGTGAGGTATCTGCATGAATTCCATTAACGCCTTCGTCTCGGAGCTGAAGCGCCAGAAGTTCGCCGGCCCGGTCTTCCTGATCGCGCTGCTGGCGATGATCATGCTGCCGCTGCCGCCGGTGCTGCTGGACGTGCTGTTCACGTTCAACATCGTGCTGGCGCTGATCGTGATCCTGGTGTCGGTGACGGCCAAGCGGCCGCTCGACTTCTCGGTGTTCCCGACCGTAATCCTGGGCACCACCCTGATGCGCCTGGCGCTGAACGTGGCCTCGACCCGCGTGGTGCTGCTCAATGGCCACACCGGCCCGCATGCGGCCGGTAACGTGATCGAGGCCTTCGCCAACGTCGTCATCGGCGGTAACTTCGTGGTCGGCCTGGTGGTGTTCGTGATCCTGATGATCATCAACTTCATCGTCGTCACCAAGGGCGCGGAACGCATCTCGGAAGTGTCGGCGCGCTTCACCCTGGACGCGCTGCCCGGCAAGCAGATGGCGATCGACGCCGACCTGAACGCGGGCCTGATCAACCAGGAAAAAGCGACCCAGCGGCGCAAGGACGTGGCGGCCGAAGCCGACTTCTACGGCGCCATGGACGGCGCCTCGAAGTTCGTGCGCGGCGACGCCATCGCCTCGATCCTGATCCTGATCATCAACCTGGTGGGCGGTATCGCCATCGGCGCCCTGATGCACGGCCTGCCGCTGGGAGAAGCCTTCAAGGTCTATGCGCTCTTGACCATCGGTGACGGCCTGGTGGCGCAGATCCCGGCGCTGCTGCTGTCGGCGGCGGCGGCGATCCTGGTGACCCGCATCGGCGAATCCGGCGACCTCGAAAAGCAGGTGAGCGGCCAGATGCTGGCCCAGCCGGCGGTGCTGTTCTCGGTGGCGGGCGTGATGGTCGTGCTCGGCCTGGTGCCGGGCATGCCGATGTTCACCTTCTTCACCTTTGCGGCGGTGGTCGGCTACGTCGGCTGGAAGCTGACCAAGCGCGTGCAGGCGCCGGACAATGCCGGCGTGGCCGCGATCGAGGCCGCGCTGCGCGACGAGCGCGCGCCGGAGCTCGACTGGCAGGCGCTGCCGGTGGTGCAGCCGGTGACGGTGGCGGTGGGCTACAAGCTGGTCGGCATGATCGACAAGGCCCAGGGCGAGCCCCTCACCAAGCGCATCAAGGGCCTGCGCCAGAGCCTGTCGGAGCAGATGGGCATGGTGTTACCAAGCATCGGCGTGCGCGACGACCTGGCGCTGCGCCCCTCGCAGTACGCGATCAGCCTGTCGGGCGTCGTGGTGGCCGAGGCGGAGGTGATGCCCGAGCACCTGATGGCGATCCCGTCGCTCAACGTGTACGGCGAGATCGACGGCATCCCCGGCATCGAGCCGGCCTACGGCATGGCGATCACCTGGATCACGCCCGAGCAGAAGGCCGATGCGCTGGGCCTGGGCTACCAGGTGGTCGAGGTGGCGAGCGCGATCGCCACCCATACCTCGAAGGTGGTGCGCGAATACCTGCACGAGCTGTTCCGCCACGAGGACGTGCCGGCGATCCTGGAGCGCCTGCAGGCGCTGTCGCCGAAGCTGGCAGGGGCGCTGGAAAAGGCGCTCACCCACACCCAGCTGCTGCGCGTGTTCCGCGTGCTGCTTGCCGAAGGCGTGTCCTTGAAGGACATCGTGGTGATCGCCACCACGCTGCTGGACAGCTCGGAGAGCACCAAGGACCCGATCCTGCTGGCGGCCGAGGTGCGCTGCGCGCTGCGGCGCCAGATCGTGTCAGGCCTGTTCGGCAAGAAGAAGGACATGCCGGCGTTTAACCTGTCGGCCGAACTGGAAAACATGCTGCTCGGCTCCCTGAACCAGGCGCGCCAGAACAATGGCGGCAAGGTCGCGCTGGACAACTACCCGATTGACCCGCAGCTGCTGTCCCAGCTGCAGATCAACATGCCGGTGGCGCGCGAGCAGATGAAGCAGCAGCGTACGCCGCCGCTGCTGCTGGTGCTGCCGCAGGTGCGCCCGCTGCTGGCGCGCTACGCCAAGCTGTTCGCGCCGGGGCTGCACGTGCTGTCGTATAACGAGATTCCCGAGAACCGTGACGTGTCGATCGTCGGTACCGTCGGCTAATCCGCTGCGGTAGGTGGTGAAATATTATTTCACCAATAGGGTCTTGCTGAAATAATATTCAGCCTTCGCGCGCCTGCGTCTCCGCCGCATCAAGGCGCGGCAGCACCAGGGCCAGTTCGGCCACGGCGCGGAACACGGGCAGCGTCAGCACCTGCACCACGTCGCTCGACGCCATCCGTGCGTGCACCGGCGCCAGCGGCAGGCTGTCGCGATAGCGCCAGCGCTGCACCTGCAGGCCGGCGCGCGCGATCGCGTCTTCCAGTTCCGGCTGCAGCTTGCGCAGCCGCGCCAAGGCCGCCGCATCGGGGGCGCACAGCTCCACCGCCAGTCCGCCGGGGATCGCCTCCACCTGCAGCACGACCGCGGTGCCATCGGCCAGTTCCAGTTCGAGCCGCAGCGCGGCCCGGCTGCGCTTGCGCCGGCCGGACGCGCCGTCGGGCTGCTCCTGCAGCACCCCCAGGTGCTGGTCCTTGGCGCCGCCCGCATGCACCGTGAAGCGCCAGGCGTCCTGCAGCAGCAGCGGATGGTCCGGCTGGCGCAGCACGCGTCCCTCCTGGCTGGCCGCCAGCACCGCCGGCGGCAGCTGGCCCGCCTGGTTGCGCAGCTCGCGATCGGTCATCTGCTTGCCGTACTGGCGCACCATGGCCTGCCAGGACGTGGCCAGTGTGCGGCCGTCGACCGCCTGGAAATGCATCTGGCGCGCCAGGAAGACCTGGTCGGGGCGCATGGCCAGGCCCTCCGGCCCCGGCTCGCCCTGCGCGGCAGGGGCGGGCGCGAGCAGCTGGGACACCGGCAGGGGCGGCTCGCCGCCGTCGAACGGCGCCAGCGCGACGGGCGCCGCCGCCGCAACCGCGCCGACGCCCAGCGGCGTTGCCGTGGGCGGCAGGAGAGGGACGATGGACGGGATGCTGGACATGAGGATCTACCTATGAAAAAAAGGCCAGCCTTTGCGGGCCGGCCTTTCGATACTACCCCGAACTGTGCCCGGGAGCGAGGATTACTGCAGCAGCGACATGACCATCGAGGACATGCTGTTCGACTGCTTCAGCATGGCGGTGCCGGCTTGCATCAGCATCTGCTTGGACGACATGTTGGCGCTTTCGGCGGCGAAGTCGACGTCCATGATACGGCCGGTAGCGGCCTGGACGTTGGTGCTGATGTTCGACAGGTTGTTGTACACGTGCTCGAGGCGGTTCGCAGCCGCGCCGATGGCCGAGTTCAGGGCGCCGACGTTGTCCAGGGCGGTGGTCAGGGCGCCGATGGCGGCGGTCGAGCCTGCCAGGGTGCTGACGTCGACGGCCGGGGCGCTGATCGCGGTCACCGAGTTGGTCACCGGGGTCACGTGGGTGGTGCCCAGGTTCAGGCTCATGGTTTCGGTCGACGAGGCGCCGATCTGGAACTGCATCGCGCCGGCCAGCGTGGTGCCGAACAGGTTCTGGCCGCCGAAGGTGGTCTTGGTCATCACGTTGTTGATTTCCGAGGCCAGGCTGTCGTACTCGGCCTTGATGGCGGTACGGTCGGCGCCGCTCGAGGACTGGTCGGCCGACTGGGTGGCCAGGTCCTTCATGCGGATCATCATGTTGGTCACTTCGGTCAGCGCGCCGCCGGCGGTCTGCAGCATCGAAGTGGAATTCTGGGTATTGCGCATCGCAACGGCCATGCCGCTGGTCTGCGATTTCAGACGGGTAGCGATCTGCAGGCCGGCGGCGTCGTCCATCGCCGAGTTGATGCGATAGCCGGTCGACAGGCGGGTCATCGAGGTCGACAGGGCCGACTGGGTGCGGCCGATCGAGTTTTGTGCGGACAGGGCAGCGTTGTTGGTGTGAAGGCTCAGCATGGGAACTCCTGTTGGGTTTTAGCGTTTCGGAGCAACGGTTGTCGCGCTCTTATCTGTACAAGGCGACGGTTCGGTCCCGTTCATTAAATTCCGTGTGGAAATTTTTTCGCTAAAAGTAAAAAGGCCAAGCGCGCGAACGCCTGGCCCCGGTGTTGCTGCCGGCGCGGCCGGCAAGAGGCGATTACTGCAGCAGCGACATGACCATCGAGGACATGCTGTTCGACTGCTTCAGCATGGCGGTGCCGGCTTGCATCAGCATCTGCTTGGACGACATGTTGGCGCTTTCGGCAGCGAAGTCGACGTCCATGATGCGACCGGTCGCGGCCTGGACGTTGGTGCTGATGTTCGACAGGTTGTTGTACACGTGCTCGAGGCGGTTCGATGCCGCGCCGATGGCCGAGTTCAGGGTGCCGACGGCGTCGATCGCAGCGGTCAGTTCGGTGATCGCGTCGGTTGCGCCGGTCAGGGTGCCGACGTCCTTGTTGATGTTGGTGTTGACGGCGGTGGTGACCGGGGTCAGCTTGCCGCTCAGGTCGAGCGCCCAGACTTCGCCGGCCGATGCGCCGGTCTGGAACTGCATGCCCGCGCTCAGCGTGCCGTTGAACAGGTTCTGGCCGCCGAAGGTGCTCTTGGTCATGATGTTGCTGACTTCCGAGCGCAGGCTGTCGTATTCGGCCTTGATGGCGCCGCGGTCGGCAGTGCTCGAGGACTGGTCGGCCGACTGGGTCGCCAGGTCCTTCATGCGGATCATCATGTTGGTCACTTCGGTCAGCGCGCCGCCGGCGGTCTGCAGCATCGAGGTGGAATTCTGGGTGTTGCGCATTGCAACGGCCATGCCGCTGGTCTGCGATTTCAGGCGGGTAGCGATCTGCAGGCCGGCGGCGTCGTCCATCGCCGAGTTGATGCGATAGCCGGTCGACAGGCGGGTCATCGAGGTCGACAGGGCCGACTGGGTGCGGCCGATCGAGTTCTGCGCCGACAGGGCAGCGTTGTTGGTGTGAAGGCTCAGCATGGAGGATCCTGGTTCTGGTTATTGGTTCGGAGCAGCGTCGATCGCGCTCTCATCAATACAAGACGACCGTTCTTCGACATTTATTAAATGCCGTATGGAAATTTTTTCGCTAAAAATGAAAAAGGCCAAGCGTGCGTACGCCTGGCCCGGTATTTTTGCCGGCTGGGCCGGCAAGAGGCGATTACTGCAGCAGCGACATGACCATCGAGGACATGCTATTCGACTGCTTCAGCATGGCGGTGCCGGCTTGCATCAGCATCTGCTTGGACGACATGTTGGCGCTTTCGGCGGCGAAGTCGACGTCCATGATACGGCCGGTAGCGGCCTGGACGTTGGTGCTGATGTTCGACAGGTTGTTGTACACGTGCTCGAGGCGGTTCGATGCCGCGCCCAGCGCCGAGTTCAGCGCGCCGACGGCGTTCAGCGCGTCGGTCAGGTTGGTGATGGCCGCGGTCGAGCCGGCCAGGTCGCTGACGTCGTCGGCCACGATATCGGCCACGGCGTCGGTCACGTCGGCCAGTTCCTTGGTGTGCACGTCGAGGGTCCAGATGTCGTCGTCGGCGGCGCCGGTCTGGAACTGCATGTCGGCGGCGAGGGTGCCGGTGAACAGGTTCTGGCCACCGAAGGTGGTCTTGGTCATGATGTTGTTGACTTCCGACGCCAGGCTGGAGAACTCGGCCTGGATGGCGGTACGGTCGGCATCGCTCGAGGACTGGTCGGCCGACTGGGTCGCCAGGTCCTTCATGCGGATCATCATGTTGGTCACTTCGGTCAGCGCGCCGCCGGCGGTCTGCAGCATCGAAGTGGAATTCTGGGCGTTGCGCATCGCGACAGCCATGCCGCTGGTCTGCGACTTCAGGCGGGTGGCGATCTGCAGGCCGGCGGCGTCGTCCATCGCCGAGTTGATGCGGTAACCGGTCGACAGGCGGGTCATCGAGGTCGACAGGGCCGACTGGGTGCGGCCGATCGAGTTCTGCGCGGACAGGGCAGCATTGTTGGTGTGAAGGCTCAGCATGGGAACTCCTGTTGGGTTAGCGTTTCAGAGCTAGGTTTATTGCGCTCTCAGGAGTACAAGACGACCGTCCTCGGGTGGTTATTAAGTGCCGTACGGAAATTTTTTTGATGGGACAGCATGCGAAGGACGGCAGCACGGGTTTAGCGCTATGATGTCGCCCTCGTTTCGCAACCGCATATATATACATAGAAGCCGCCGTGACCACCGCTACTTCCCCTTACCGCAGCCGCCGCCTGTCGGTCGCCCCCATGATGGACTGGACCGACCGCCACTGCCGCGTCTTCCATCGCCAGATCACCCGCCACACCTGGCTGTATACAGAGATGGTCACCACCGGCGCCCTGGTCTACGGCGACGTCGAGCGCCACCTGCGCTACGACGAGGTAGAGCACCCGATCGCCCTGCAGCTGGGCGGCAGCGACCCGCTTGATCTGGCGAAAAGCGCGAAGCTGGGCGAGCAGTGGGGCTACGAGGAGATCAACCTGAACTGCGGCTGCCCGTCCGAGCGGGTGCAGAAGGGCGCCTTCGGAGCCTGCCTGATGGGGGAGCCGCAGCTGGTGGCCGACTGCGTCAAGGCGATGCGCGACGCGGTCTCGATCGACGTCACGGTCAAGCACCGGATCGGCATCGACTACAACGAGGAATACGGTTTTGTCCGCGACTTCATCGGCACCATCGCCGACGCCGGTTGCCGGACCTTCATCGTGCATGCCCGCAATGCCGTGCTGAAGGGCCTGTCGCCGAAGGAAAACCGCGAGATCCCGCCGCTGCGCTACGAAGTCGCCTACCAGCTCAAGCGCGAGTTCCCGGAACTGGAAATCATCATCAACGGCGGCATCAAGACCGACGCGGAGATCGCCCTGCACCTGGAGCACGTGGACGGGGTCATGCTGGGCCGCGAGGCCTACCACAACCCTTGGGTCATGGCGTCCTGGGACCGCCTGTTCTACGGCGACAAGGAGGCTCAGCTGAAAACCCGGGTACAGGTGCTGGAAGCCATGATTCCCTATATCGCCGAGCAGTTGCGCCTGTACGGCCAGCATGGACTGAAGCTGAACAGCATCACGCGCCACATGCTGGGCATCATGACCGGGCTGCCGGGCGCGCGCGCCTTCCGCCAGATGCTGTCCGATCCCAAGAAACTGGCCGGCGCCGATCCGGCCCTGCTGCTGGAGGCGGCAGGGCGCATGCCGGTCGCTACCTGAGACGCGGTTTCCCTCTTCTAAAGGCGTGCTTCGGCACGCCTTTTTCATTTCCTGTCGGCAAATAGATACATTTATTGCCGAAAGCGCATAGCTGAATTGTGAAAAGCTTGCCGTGTGGAAAGTATGGACGCATAATTTCTTCCGCTCCCTACGCGTTGATGAACATCAACTCTGTTGTTGAGCTGAAACAGTTCGGATGTTACAGTCGATTTCCAACTTTCCGGGTGGAACTTTTGATTTATCCTCTTGGAAATACCATAGGCGCATGAACGGCTTGTGACACGCGTCGCACGGCGCAAGAATCCGGGCGAATTTCGATCAATAGATACAGGGATGAACAGGAAAAATGGCTTTTTTGAATAACTTGAAGGTCGGTACCCGCCTCGCGCTCGGTTTCGCACTGGTGCTGGTGCTGCTGATCGCCGTGACGGTGGTCGGCATCCTGCGCATGGCGCAGATCCAGGACCGCCTAGACAAGGTCGTCAGCGTGAGCAACGTCTCGACCGGCCTGGTCATCGAGATGCGCAACAACGTGAGCGACCGCATCGCTTCGCTGCGCGTGCTGACCCTGATGACCGATCCGGCCGACATGGAACCGGAAATGGTCAAGTTCAAGGAACAGACCCGCAAGTACGAAGAAGCCCAGAAGAAGCTGTCGGCACTGTTCGCCGCCCACGCCAGCGACAAGGAAAAATCCCTGCTGGCCCAGATCAAGGAATCCGAAGGCCTGGCCATGCCGGCCATCGCCAAGGCATCCGAACTGTACCTGTCGAACAACGCGATGGACGCCACCCGCGTCATGATCCGCGAAGTGCGTCCGGTGCAGAAGAAGTGGACCGACGCACTGGACCAGCTGGCCGCCCTGGAAGAGAAGCAGAATGCCCAGAGCAAGGCCGACGCCGAATCGGAATTCGTCAATGCCCGTAACTTCATGATCGGCATGCTGGTCGCCGCCGTCGCCATGGGCATCGCAGCAGCCTGGGTCATCTCGCGCAGCCTGCGCAAGCAGCTGGGCGGCGAGCCGGCCTACACCGCGCAGATCGCCGCCAGCATCGCCCACGGCGACCTCGCCGTGGCGATCGAGACCGAAGAATCGGACCGCGGCAGCCTGCTGGTGGAAATGAAGGAGATGCGCAACAGCCTGGTCGGCATCGTCCAGCAAGTGCGCCGCGGTACCGAAACCATCGGCACCGCCTCGCGTGAAATCGCGGCCGGCAACATCGACCTGTCCTCGCGTACCGAACTGCAGGCCAGCTCGCTGGAAAAGACCGCCTCGGCGATGGAAGAGCTAACCTCGACCGTCAAGCAGAACGCCGACAACGCCCGTCAGGCCAACGCCCTGGCCGCGACCGCCTCGGACGTGGCCCGCAAGGGTGGCGAAGTGGTGTCGCAGGTGGTGGGCACCATGGGCGAGATCAACAGCTCGGCAAGCAAGATCTCGGACATCATCGGCGTGATCGACGGCATCGCCTTCCAGACCAACATCCTGGCGCTGAACGCCGCGGTGGAAGCGGCCCGTGCCGGCGAACAGGGCCGCGGCTTCGCGGTCGTGGCATCGGAAGTGCGCAACCTGGCCCAGCGTTCGGCTGCGGCGGCCAAAGAGATCAAGACCCTGATCGGCGACTCCGTCGAGAAGGTCGAGCGCGGCAGCAAGCTGGTCGGCCAGGCCGGCGTGACGATGGATGAAGTGGTGACGAGCGTGAAGCGCGTGACCGACATCATGAGCGAAATCGCCAACGCCAGCGCCGAGCAGAGCGCCGGCATCGAACAGGTCAACCTGTCGATCATCGAGATGGACAGCATGACCCAGCAGAACGCCGCCCTGGTGGAAGAGGCCGCTGCCGCCGCGCAGAGCCTGCAGGACCAGGCAAGCGAACTGGCCCGCGTCGTCAGCATCTTCAAGCTGAGCGAGGGCGAGCAGTACCAGGCCGAGGCGGCAGTCGCTGCTCCGGCCACCGGCACCGCGGTAGTGGTGCGCCCGGCCGCCGTCAAGCGTCCGGCTCCGGCCCTCAAAAAGCCGGCAGTGAAGAAGCCTGCCGCAGCCCCGGCTGCGGCGAAGGAAGATGCACCGGCCGCACCGGCTCCTAAAGCCAAGAAAGCCGCCACCGTCGCCAGCGACGAGTGGGAAGAATTCTAAGAGAAAAGACCGCCGGTCCCCGGGCAGGCGGAGCTTAAACAAAAACCTTTTGGGGAAACCATGAAAAACCTGACCGTGAAACTGATCGCTGCAATGACCCTCGCCACCGCCGCCGGCGCCACCTTCGCTGCCGAAGTGCCGGCATCGTTCGACCCGAAGAAATGCGCGGTCGAATACCCGAAGGCCTCGCTGATGAACGAAGAGCAGGGCACCACCTCGGCATCGTTCCTGGTCAGCGCCGACGGCACCGTGACCGAATCGAAGCTGGAAAAGTCGAGCGGTTTCAAGAACCTGGACAAGGCGGCCCTGAAAGGCCTGTCCTCGTGCAAGTTCAAGCCGGGCACCAAGGACGGCGCGCCGGCCGCGACCTGGACCAAGGTCGACTACGCCTGGAAGCTGGACTGATCGGGTTTTCTTCCCTTTACAAGCAGCCGGCCTTGCGCCGGCTGTTTTGTTTTCTACCCTCGGTTACATTTTCGTGGCGGCATGTTTCGAGTGTAAGCAGGTTTTTCATTTCTCCCGTGTGCGGTCGAGGCTGGCTATAGTGGTTCCAACACCAACCGAAAGGAGAAGTACCATGAAAACGATTCTTGCCGCTACCGCAGCTGTCCTGATCAGTGCCGCAGCCTTCGCGCCGATCCAGGCGCAGGCCCAGGGCCGCACCGAAGTGATCGTGGTGCACAAGGCGCCGCCGCCGCTACGCCACGAAAGCATCCCCGCCGCCCGCCGCGGCTACGAATGGGTGCCGGGCTACTGGAACTGGAACGGCCGCCGCTACGTGTGGGAACGCGGCCACTACGAGCGGGTGCGTGCCGGCTACGTCTACCAGAAGCCGGTGTGGCGCCAGGACCGTAAGGGCTGGTACATGGACCGCGGCGGCTGGGTCCGCGACGACCACCGCCTGGCGCGCCGCGACCGTGACCGCGACGGCGTCCCGAACCGCTACGACGCCCGTCCGAACAACCCGAACCGCTACTAAGCTTCACCGGCTCGGCCACCAAACCGCCTGCATCGCAGGCGGTTTTTTTATGTGGCTGCGGGCGGCGCCATGCCGCTGTCGCTGGCATCGGTCGCGACCCGGTTGCGGCCCTCGTCCTTGGCGCGGTAGAGCAGGGCGTCGGCCTGCCGCACGAAGGCATCCGGATCCTCGTCTTCGCCCGGCTTGCCGTGGAAGGTGCAGGCGCCGGCGCTGATCGTCACCAGGCCGGGGGGATTGGCGGCATGCGCGATCCCGAGATCCAACACGGCCAGGCGCAGGCGCTCGGCCACGTAGCGCGCGCCGACCTGGCCGGTCGCGGGCAGGATGACGGCGAACTCTTCGCCGCCATAGCGGGCCGCCAGGTCGGTGGGACGGGCCAGGCCGCCGCGCAGGGCAGCCGCCACCTGGCGCAGGCAGTCGTCGCCGGCCACGTGGCCGTAGCGGTCGTTGTACTTCTTGAAGAAATCGACGTCCAGCAGCACCAGCGACAGCGGCGCCCCGGTCCGCCCGGCTCGCTTGAGTTCGAGGCGCAGCGTCTCCTCGAAATGGCGGCGGTTGGCCAGGCCGGTCAGGCCGTCGCGGGTCGCCAGCACCGTCAGTTCCTGGTTGCGCTCCTGCAGGTGCTCTTCCGCGATGCGCAGCTCGGCCTCGAGCTGGTCGCGGATCATGATCTGGCGCACCAGGCGCGCGCCGACGCCGGCCAGCAGCAGCACCACCAGCACGGTGGCGCCGGTCATGACGAGGGTCGACTGCTCCCACTCGGCCAGGATCTCCTTCTTGGATTGCGCGGTCGCGACGACCAGGGGCACGGCGCCCAGGTGGCGGTAGCTGTACAGGCGCACGACGCCGTCGATCTTCGAGCGCAGCATGGCGGTGCCGACCGGACCGGAAGAGCGGTACATCGTGAACACCGGCCCGTTGGCGATGCTGGTGCCGATCAGCTTCTCGTTCAGGGGCCGCCGGTAGATCAGGGTGCCGTCGTCGCGCGCCAGCATCACCACGCCTTCCTGGCCGACGTCGAAGCTTTCGTACAGGTCGGCGAAGAAGGCGATCTGGATGGTGCCCAGCGCCACCCCGGCAAAGCTGCCGTCGGGCTGGTCGAGGCGGCGCGACACCGGCAGCAGCCAGACCCCGGACAAGCGGCTGCGGAATGGCTTGCCGACATAGGCATTGCGGCTGCGATTGTTCAGGTGGAACTGGAAGTAGTCGCGGTCGGCGTAGGTGCCGGCGAGCGGATGGTCGATCGAGGACACCAGCCAGCTGCCATCGGCGCCATAAATGGACAGGCTGTGCAGCTCGTTCACCTGCAGCACCATGTTGCGCATGTGCGCGCGCAGGCGCTCGTTCAGGGCCGGGGTCGATCCGTCACGCTCGACTCGCTCGACCACGCCGGCCAGCACCGTTTCGACGATCCTCACCGAGCTCTCGGCCTGGGCCGCGAGCGCATTGGCCATGTTCGAGGTCGCGGCCGCATGCTCGTCCAGCCGGCTCTGGCGCGCGCTCCAGGCGCTCCAGACCTGGGCGGCGACCAGCAGCATGCAGAACAGCAGCAGGAGGCGGATGGCGTACAGGACGGCCGGGCGCTTCTTGGCCGTGAGGCTGGTGATGGGAGTCGGGGCCGGGTGCAATTGCGTCATCAGGGGCGCCACTTGCGTGACAGGGTTGCCGGAGCCCCGAGAATAGCCATGGTGCGTGGAAAAGTCGAGCAGCAAAGGGCGTGTAACCCGCCCAGACGTCCTTTGGCGCGCGGAAAACAAAAAAGGCCTACATGCGGAACATGTAGGCCTTCTTGTCGAATTCTTTGGGGTGGCTGATGGGACTCGAACCCACGACGACAGGAATCACAATCCTGGACTCTACCAACTGAGCTACAGCCACCACTGTCTTACTGCTTGTCTCGCTGTTTCCGAGACAGAACAAGATTATACAAAGCGCTTCCCGAACTGGCAAGTCTAAATGTGCGTGCCTGCCGGGTTCGAGAGCGTGGCGCCGATCGCGACCTCGTGCACGGGCGGATTTTGCCCCAGCAGGCTGGCGAAAGTGGCGCCCAGGGCGGTGCCGCTGGCACTGGTAAATCCTTCCAGGTGCGCAGCCGCGCCCCCGGCTGGGCGCAACATCCCCGCGGCCTCGAGCAGGCGCGCGAGCTGGCGCGCCACGGCCTCGCCGGTATCGATCAGCGTCACCTCGGCATCGGTATGCCGGCGGATCACGCGCTCGATCGAGGCCTGCACCAGCGGATAGTGGGTGCAGCCGAGCACCAGGGTGTCGGCGCCCTGCGCCAGCAGCGGGGCGATGTAGCGTTCCAGCATGGCGTCCAGCGCCGGTGCGCCCGGTTCGCCGAACTCGATCTGGTCGGCCAGGCCCACGCAGGCTTGCAGGAGGAAGCGCGCGCCGGTCGCTTCGACGATCTGGTCGCGCAGCAGCAGGAATTTTTCGCCGGCGAGGGTGCGCTCGGTAGCCAGTACGCCGACCGTGCCCTTGCGGGTACTGGCGGCGCCGGGTTTCAGGCCCGGCTCGACGCCGACGATCGGCATGTCGGGATAGCGCTCGCGCAGGATGCGCACGGCGGCGACGGTGGCGGTATTGCAGGCCACCACCAGCGCCTTGACGCCGCGCGACACCAGGAAGGCGGCGATGCCGAGCACGCGCTCGATGACGACGTCTTCCGGCTTGTCGCCGTAGGGAGCAAAGCCGGAATCGGCGAAGTACAGGAGGTGTTCGTGCGGCAGCTGCGCCTGGATGTGGCGCAGTACCGAGAAGCCGCCGACGCCCGAGTCGAAGATGCCGACCGGGGCGCCAGGGGAGAGGGTGGGTGTGGTCATGGTTGAAAACGCGGGCGTATCGATCGATCCGCCCGCGCGATTCAATCAGGCGGTGGCGACCGGGATGCCCTTCAGCGACTCGATCTTGGCCGACCATTCCTTGGGGCCAGTGTTGTGCACCGAGGTGCCGGTCGAATCGACGGCCACCGTGACCGGCATGTCGGTCACGTCGAATTCGTAGATCGCTTCCATGCCCAGGTCCTCGAAGCCGACCACCTTGGCCGACTTGATCGCCTTGGAGACCAGGTAGGCCGAGCCGCCCACCGCCATCAGGTAGGCCGACTTGTGCTTCTGGATCGATTCGATCGCCGCCGGGCCGCGCTCGGCCTTGCCGATCATCGAGATCAGGCCGGTCTTCTCCAGCATCATGTCGGTGAACTTGTCCATGCGGGTCGCGGTGGTCGGGCCTGCCGGGCCGACGACCTCGTCGCCCACCGGATCGACCGGGCCGACGTAGTAGATCACACGGTTGGTGAAGTCCACCGGCAGCTGCTCGCCCTTGGACAGCATGTCCTGGATGCGCTTGTGCGCGGCGTCGCGGCCGGTCAGCATCTTGCCGTTCAGGAGCAGGGTCTGGCCCGGCTTCCACGAGGCGACTTCTTCCTTCGTCAGCGTGTTGAGGTCGACGCGCTTGGACTTCTCGGTGTCCGGGGTCCAGTGCACTTCCGGCCAGGTGGACAGCGCCGGCGGTTCGATGTAGGCCGGACCCGAGCCGTCCAGCACGAAGTGGGCGTGGCGGGTGGCGGCGCAGTTCGGGATCATCGCCACCGGCTTGGAAGCCGCGTGGGTCGGGTACATGTTGATCTTCACGTCCAGCACGGTGGTCAGGCCGCCCAGGCCCTGGGCGCCGATGCCCAGCGCGTTGATCTTGTCGCACAGTTCGATGCGCAGTTCTTCCAGCTTGTTCTGCGGGCCGCGCTGCTTCAGCTCGTACATGTCGATGTCGTCCATCAGCGACTCTTTCGCCATCAGCATCGCCTTCTCGGCGGTGCCGCCGATGCCGATGCCCAGCATGCCCGGCGGGCACCAGCCGGCGCCCATCAGCGGCACGGTCTTCATGACCCAGTCGACCAGCGAATCGGACGGGTTCAGCATCACGAACTTGGTCTTGTTCTCCGAGCCGCCGCCCTTGGCCGCCACTTTCACGTCGACGGTGTCGCCCTCGACCAGTTCCATGTGGACCACGGCCGGGGTGTTGTCCTTGGTGTTCTTGCGCTCGAAGTGCGGGTCGGCCACGATCGAGGCGCGCAGCTTGTTGTCCTCGAAAGCGTAGGCACGGCGCACGCCTTCGTTGACCGCGTCGGTGACGGTGCCGGTGAAGCCTTCGAAGCGCACGCCCATGCCGATCTTCAGGAACACGTTGACGATGCCGGTGTCCTGGCAGATCGGGCGCTTGCCCTCGGCGCACATGCGCGAGTTGGTCAGGATCTGGGCGATCGCGTCCTTCGCGGCCGGGCTTTGCTCGGTCTCATACGCGCGCGCCAGGTGCTGGATATAGTCGGCCGGGTGGTAGTAGCTGATGTACTGGAGGGCTGCCGCGACCGATTCGATGAGGTCGCTCTGGGTGATAACGGTTGCCATGGATTTCTCGATCAGGAGGAAGTATTAATGTTTCGAATGCGTGGTCATGACGATGCGGTCGGTGTAGGCGATGGCCATCGCCGACAGCAGGAAGGCGATGTGGATGATGGTCTGGAACATCATCGTATTGTTGCTGTAGTTCGCCGCGTTGATGAAGGTCTTCAGCAGGTGGATCGACGAGATGCCGATGATCGCCATCGCCAGTTTCGTCTTGAGTACCGAGGCGTTCACGTGGGACAGCCATTCGGGCTGGTCCGGGTGGCCTTCGAGGTGCATGCGCGACACGAAGGTTTCGTAGCCGCCGACGATGACCATGATCAAGAGGTTCGAGATCATGACCACGTCGATCAGGCCGAGCACCACCAGCATGATGGTCGTTTCGGTCAGCTTGGTCGGACGCGCGGCGCCCGGGACGGTGACGACGTCCAGGATGTGCTCCAGCGACGCGGCATTGCCTAATGCGGCGCCGATCAGGTCCTTGAGCTCGACCCAGAAGTGGAACACGTAGACGCACTGCGCCAGGATCAGGCCCAGGTACAGCGGCAACTGCAGCCAGCGGCTGGCGAAAATCAGGTTGTTAAGCGGACTGAGCTTTTTTGCTTCGTTTGGGGGAATTAACTGCGCCATCGGGATCTGGGTTCCTGGATGCTGGACAAATTACAGCCGAGCATTCTACACCCGCTTGCACGGCTTTGCGGGTTCTTCGCCGCTTTGCGGCGAGGTTGGTAGAATGGCATTCCAGCAGAAGGCATGCTTGCGGAGCCATGTAAGGGCTCAGTAAGCGAGCGCCCCTAAGGTGTTCGGTAAAACACTTACTAAACTATGGAGACTAGCATGGCCGAGAACGAGACCCAGCAAGAAGAATTCACCCTCCAGGAAAACCGTGTGTTCCCGCCGCCGAGCGAGTTCGCCGCCAAGGCCGCCATTTCCGGCATGGAAGCCTACGAAAAACTGTGCGCCGAGGCGGCCAGCGACTACGAAGGCTTCTGGGCCCGCCTGGCGCGCGAAAACATCGACTGGCAGAAACCCTTCACCAGCACCCTCGACGAATCGAATGCGCCGTTCTACAAGTGGTTCGCCGACGGCCAGCTGAACGCGTCCTACAACTGCCTCGACCGCAACCTCACCAACGGCAACGCGGACAAGACCGCCATCATCTTCGAGGCGGACGACGGCACGGTCACCCGCGTCAGCTACCGCGAACTGCACGCGCGCGTCTGCAAGTTCGCCAACGCCCTGAAGTCGCGCGGCATCAAGAAGGGCGACCGCGTCATCATCTACATGTCGATGTCGATCGAAGGCATCACCGCGATGCAGGCCTGCGCCCGCATCGGCGCCACCCACTCGGTGGTATTCGGCGGCTTCTCGGCGAAGTCGCTGCAGGAACGCATCATCGACGCCGGCGCCGTGGCCGTCATCACCGCCGACGAGCAGCAGCGCGGCGGCAAGTCGCTGCCGCTGAAGGCCATCGTCGACGAGGCGCTGGCAATGGGCGGCTGCGACACCATCCGCGACGTCATCGTCTACAAGCGCACCGGCGGCAACATCAATTTCAAGGAAGGCCGCGACCTCTGGCTGCACGAGCTGGTCGACAGCCAGCCGGCCGAATGCGAGCCGGAATGGGTGGATGCCGAGCATCCGCTGTTCATCCTCTACACCTCGGGCTCGACCGGCACCCCGAAGGGCGTCCAGCACTCGACCGGCGGCTTCCTGCTGTGGGCCGCGCTGACGATGAAGTGGACCTTCGACATCAAGCCAAGCGATGTGTTCTGGTGCACCGCCGACATCGGCTGGGTCACCGGCCACACCTACATCTGCTACGGCCCGACCGCGGTGGGCGCCACCCAGATCGTGTTCGAAGGCGTACCGACCTTCCCGCATGCCGGCCGCTTCTGGGAAACCATCGCCAAGCACAAGGTCTCGATCTTCTACACCGCCCCGACCGCGATCCGCTCGCTGATCAAGGCATCGGACGTGGACGAGAAGGTGCATCCGAAAAACTTCGACCTGTCGAGCCTGCGCCTGCTGGGTTCGGTCGGCGAGCCGATCAATCCGGAAGCCTGGATGTGGTACTACAAGAACGTCGGCCAGGAACGTTGCCCGATCGTCGACACCTTCTGGCAGACCGAGACCGGCGGCCACATGATCACCCCGCTGCCGGGCGCGACCCCGCTGGTGCCGGGTTCGTGCACGCTGCCGCTGCCAGGCATCATGACCGCGATCGTGGACGAAGCCGGTAACGACGTCCCGAACGGGCAGGGCGGCATCCTGGTGGTCAAGCGTCCGTGGCCGTCGATGATCCGCACGATCTGGAACAACCCGGACCGCTTCCGCACCAGCTACTTCCCTGACGAACTGGGCGGCAAGTACTACCTGGCCGGCGACGGCGCGGTGCGCAACAAGGACACGGGCTACTTCACGATCACCGGCCGCATCGACGACGTGCTGAACGTGTCGGGCCACCGCATGGGCACGATGGAAATCGAATCGGCGCTGGTGGCGCACCCGATGGTGGCGGAAGCCGCGGTGGTGGGTAAACCTGACGACACCACCGGCGAGGCGATCTGCGCCTTCGTGGTGCTGAAGCAGGCGCGCCCGAGCGGCGAGGATGCCAAGAAGCTCGCGACCGAGCTGCGCAACTGGGTGGGCAAGGAGATCGGCCCGATCGCCAAGCCGAAGGAAATCCGCTTCGGCGACAACCTGCCGAAGACCCGTTCCGGCAAGATCATGCGCCGCCTGCTGCGCGTGCTGGCCAAGGGCGAGACCATCACCCAGGACGTGTCGACGCTGGAGAATCCGGCGATCCTGGAGCAACTGAAGGAAACCGCCTGATGGCGGGCGCGTCCGCCTGAACCGGCGGGCGCGGAAAGATTCTTGAGAGCGCCGCCCTGTTTTGACAGGGCGGCGCTTTTTTATTCAGGCGTCGTCCGGATTGCCGCCAAAAGCTTTCATCAGGGCTTCGCGGTCGAGGGCCTTCTTGTCTGGATTGACGGCGGCGCGGCCGCGGCGGCCAGTGAACTCTTCCTCGATGTTGTCGCGGTAATAGCTCCAGGGAGAGCCGGAACTCGACAGCTTGCGCCAGACTTCAAGGCCCACGGCGTCGTAGTCGATGGCGCTGCCGTCGTCGAATTCCACGCGCAGGATGCGTTCGCGCGCGTCATAGCCGATGGCGCGCAGCTTGCCGGCGTTGATCTTCTTCATTTCCATGGTGCTCTCCTGTTCGCGGCTCTATCAGGAAGACGATAGCACGAAGGTATTGCCGTCCGGGTCCTTGAACTTGGCGAACGAGCCCCACGGCTGCACGGTCGGCGGCTCGATGAATTCGACGCCGCGCTGGCTCAGCTGGCGGTAGGTCGCTTCCACGTTGTCGCAGGCGAAGGCGCCGTTGAAGAAAGTACCGATGCGATCTTCCTGGCCGTCCATCGTGAACAGCACGACGCGCGTGCCGGACGAGGCGATGCGCAGCTCGATCCAGCGCTTGCCCGGGCCCATTGGCTGGTCGGTCGAAATCTCGAAGCCGAGCTTGTCGGTGTAGAAGGCGAGGGCGCGGTCCTGGTCCGAGACCGGGATGCTGACGAATTTCAGTTGGGTGATCATGGTGGATTCTTGTGGTTGTGGTGGCGAGCATTATCGTGGCAGACTCGCGGTTGAGTGTGTTTTTAATGACTATAGTATTCATGACTACCCGACAGTCTTCGCTTGATGCCTATGTGTTCGAGGTCTTGATGCCGGACCTGGTCGGGCATGACCGGCGGCCTGCCGCCTTTGTCGTCTATCTCTATCTGCTCCACAGTGCGGAGGCGCTCGGCCGCGACCAGGTGCCGGCGAGCCTGCAGACGATCGCGCTCAAGACCGGCTTGTCGAAGTCGGCAGTGCAGGTGGCGCTGCGGCACCTGAAGCGGCGCGGGCTGGTGGCGGAGGACGAGCTTGGGACGCAGGTGAACCCGGTGCGGCAGGTGCTGCGGCCGTGGCGCCGGCGGCTGGACGCCTGAGCTTACGTGGTGACTGTTGCCAGAACAGTCTTGTATAGCAGAGAAACCTTGTTATAATAGGCGGCTTCGTGGACACACGAGACCCCATCAGGAGAGATGGATGAGTGGTTTAAGTCGCACGCCTGGAAAGCGTGTATAGGTTAATAGCCTATCGGGGGTTCGAATCCCCCTCTCTCCGCCAGGAATACAAAAACAAATGGCCACCCTCGGGTGGCCATTTGTTTTTGTTTCATGGCGGAGAGAAGCAGAGCCCCTGCGGGCTCTGCGTGGGGGATTCGAAGCCTTGCGCGTACTCGCGCAAGGGCGGCCCGCGGAACGTGGGCGAATCCCTGCTTGCTCTGCCGTGAACGAATCGAAGCCGGCCACCCATCGGGTGGCCTTTTTTTGTTGCCTGGCGGAGAGAAGCAAGGGTTGCAGGGCGTGGGGCGCCCTGCAACGCGGCCTCTGCGTGGTCGCCAAGGCGGCAAGCCTTGCGCGTACTCGCGCTAGGGCGGCCCGCGGAACGTGGGCGAATCCCTGCTTGCGTCGCCGTCAACGGAATCGAAGTCGGCCACCCTCGGGTGGCCATTTGTTTTTGTAGAAGCGGCGCACCAAAGGCGACTCGCATTGTGCAAAGGGAGCGTTTCCGCTCCCTGGTGCGATCAGTAGTGATAGCGGCACGAGATGATAACCAACTCCTCATCACGTACTTCGTAGACAAGACGGTTTGCTTCATCAATCCTGCGTGACCAAAAGCCGCTCAGGCTGTAACGCAAAGCTTCGGGTTTGCCGATTCCCTCGAAAGGGTTTCTCTGTGCATCTTTGATCAGATCGTTGATGCGTTTGAGCGTCTTCTTATCTTGAGTTTGCCAGTAAACGTAAGTTTCCCAGGACTCAGGTGTGAACTTCAGGTTGAGCATGCTGCTGTTCCTCAGCTTCAGAGGTTTCTATTAACTCCCGATGCTGCGCTTGACCCGAACGTGCCTGAGCAATGGATCTGGCTAGGTGAGCCGCATTAGCAGGTGAGCTCAACAGGTGCACAGTCTCCATGAGGCTGCTGTAATAATCGAAGGACATCACTACCGCATCAGGCGCATCGCGGCGCGAGATAATGGTAACGTCAGCGTCCTCGACTACTTGGTCGATAACAGTCCGAAGACTGTTGCGAGCATCGGAAAAGTTAACGATCCGCATTTCTTTACTCCGCATAATCATATTGTAGAGAGACATGTTGTTGCCTTTAGTCTCGTGCGTGATGAGGTAGTTCGATGATGACTATCTGTTTCGTCAATGTGGCCCGTAGTAAAACATGCAATAAATTAGTACTTGTACTGTAAGTTGTACAAGTCGAGTATAGGAGCATTTGCTACAGTTTGCAAGCTGGTAGCACTACCTGCGTTGTAAGAGCGTAGGTAGTGTTACTAAAGCTACAGGTAGAGAGCAAACATACTCTTACAGCCATTCAGAGTCGACCCACCGTGTGCTCAACCTGTCCGGCGCTTGGGGGGGGCGTATACTTGCGCATCCATCACAGGTCGTAACGCGCCTCCAGCACCCAAGTCCGCTGCGAATACGGATGAAAATTCCAATACTGGTAATTGTTCAGATTATCCACCCCCACCGCCACAGTCCAGCGCTTGACCGGCTTCCACGTCACCCGCGCATCCACCGTAAAGTACCTGCTCGCCCCCTGATAAGCAAACCCGTTCGGATCCGAATTATCCAGCGTCGAAAACTGCCTTCCTGAATAGCGCGCCGCCAGCGAGTACGCCAGCCGATCACCAACACGGTAAGTCGCCACTCCCGTCGCCCGCCAGCGCGGAATCCGCGGCTGCCACTTGCCCACACTGGCTGGAAACTTGTCATTGCGCGTAATCTCCGACTCCGTCCAGGTCACGCTCGACTGCAGATCAAGCCCATCCACCCCCACGTCGTCCGCGTCGTAAGCCAGCTCCAAGCCCTTGGTCTCGATCCGCCCTACGTTCTGCACATTGCTCACATTGGGCGTTACCAGCACATTGGTCTGCGAGTACAGCGCATCCGAGGTCCGCTCCGCAAACGCCGTCAAGCGCAGCAATCCCTTGTCGAGCTGGTGCTCCGCACTCAGCTCCCCCGTCCACGACCGCTCCGGCTGCAGGTTCGGATCATTGTTGATCAGGGTCCCGCTGCCACTGATGCCCCCTTGGTATAGCTCCGACACCGTCGGCATGCGCACCGCCCGCCCGGCCGATGCCTTCAACACCCAGGAAGGCAGGACCTGCCAGGCCAGTGCCGCCTTCGGCGACACATAGCTTCCTGAACGTTCCCCGTGCGCGACAGTGGTAGCAGCATTCGACGTCCGCCCATCCCGCGCCTGCCAGTGTTCCACCCGCACCCCCAGCACGGCTTTCCAGCTTGGTGCGAACTTCCAGGTGTCCTGTCCCCACAAGGCCTGCGTCGTCGTGCGGCCCGAAAACGCCTGATTGCGGGCACCGGGCGCACCACCCAGCCAATCACCCGTCGCATGCTCGATGCTGGCCAACTTGTAGGCTTCGCGCTGGTAGCCGAACTCCACGATATGCGCCCCGGCCAGGCCATACGGCCGCCAGGTGCCCTTGGCCGCAAAGGTATTCCAGCCGGTCCCCGACATGTCCACGATCCGCCCCGCGCCGCCGTTCAGCGCGGCGGGCAGGGCGGTGGTCGGCGCGCGCAGCAGGTCCTGGTCATAGTCATACAGGCTCGCCGCCAGCTCCCAGTCGAACACGCCCTTGCTGTGGCTCTTCACCGACAGCCCGTGCATGAGATGGCGCAGCTCCTCGTTCGACGCATTGAAGTCGGTGGCGCCAAGGGTATAGCCGCGCCCGTCGATATCGATGCGGCCGCTGTACACCGGCGTCCCGGCAGCGTCGCGCAGGTAGGACATCGGCCGGCCTTTGGAATCGTTTTGCCACACGCCCAGCGTATAGCTGGCCCGCAGCGTCGGCGTCAGGTCGTAGGCGAGCTTCACTTTCATATGGTCCTGCACCGTGTCGTACTGCGTGCCCGCGCCCAACAGGTACCACGCGCGATTGGTCCGGTCCTGGCCGAGGACAGCCCCGCTAACGGCCGTGCCGCCCGGCGCCGCACCGGCGCTCAGGTAGCGCGTCGGAAAAGTCAGTGGCTGCCCTTCGTTGCTGCTCCGGTTCACGTCGATGAACCAGGACCAGCGCCCATCGCGGTTACCGAGCGAGGCGCTCGCCTGGCGCCCGTTGTAGCGCTCGTGCGTCCCGTACAGGTCGAAAGGCTGGTGGGTGAAACCGAACTTGGCATGCGCCTCGAACTTCGTCGGCATGCGCGTCACGTAGTCGACCACGGCGCCCACCGAATTGCCGCCATACGCCGCCGAGAACGGCCCGTACAGCACGTCCACGCGCTCGATTTCCTCGGGCGTGACCATGCCCCAGCGCGGCGCGAAGTTGGCACCGTTGCCGAGGTAGTTCGACAGCAGGATGCCGTCCGCGTACACCATCGAGCGCGCGCTGTTGCCGGTGCCGGAGGCGCGGGTCGACAGCACGGCGTGGTTGTAGTCGCCGATGTAGCGCTTGCGCACCAGCAGGCTGGGGAGGTATTTCAGGGCGTCTTCCGCGTCGGTGGCGTTGATGCTGCGCTCGATCTCGGCGCGGGTGATGCCTTCGATGGTGGTCGGGATCTGCGTCGGCAGCGAGGTCGGGCGCAAGCCGGTGATGGTAACGGTGCCCAGTTGCTTGACCGGGCCGTCCTGTCCCTGCGCAAGCGCGGCGTGCGTGACCGCGGCGAGCAGGGTGATTGCTAGCTTCTTCATGGCGTTTCCTTGGCGCGTGACGGCGCGAACGTGGCGGGTCACACGCGATTGCGATTCTTCCGGTGTTCGACACCGGCACGAGGGAAATGGTCAGGAGAAGCTGGCGGGCGGCGCACGCGACTGCGCCGGCGTCCACGCGAACTGCGGGGAAGGGGACTGGTAGAAGAGCGGCGGATAGGTATCGCGTGCGAGGATGAGGAGCGGCGGCAGGTCGGGCGGCGAGGGCAGCGCGACCGGCGCATGGTGCGAGCAGCACAGGTCGCAGTGGGTCATGTCGGGCATCGCGCCGCGAGCCCCGTCCACCTCGTCGGCCACGGGCATCATGACCATGCCGGCGGCAGTACAGATCTCGGTCGTGTGCGCGACCAGCTGCGGCGGGGCGAGGGCATGCGACAGCGCAGGCGCAAACAGGCCGAACACGAAGGCCACGAGGGCGATCCATGTACGGATGAGCTGGCTTGTCGGTGAGCGGGACATGCCAGCATTATAAGCAGCGTATGAGGCGCGCGGTACCGTGCTCCGCTTCTGCTTTAGCTGACATACGATAAATACTGCAAAAACTTGGGTGACGCCTATTGCGCATGAACGACACATCCGAGTTGTCAGGCATCCTGCGCGAACGCGCAGCTCCTGCTGACAGCCAAGCAGCAAGAACCCTGTTCGAATACCAGGCCGGACCGGCTTCGGTGCGCTTGGCGCTGATCATCGTTGCGGTATCGCTCGGGATGTTTATCACGCTCATCCCTTTCGCGCGTACGCCGCTGGCAGCGGCGCCCTGGTTCATCCCGCTGCACCAACCGGTTCTCGTCATCAACGACCTGATCACGACGACGCTGCTGCTCGGCTATTTTAACCTCACCCGCAAGCACAGCATCCTGATCCTGGCCTGCGGCTACCTGTACTCGGCCGTCATGGCGACGGTCCACCTGTTGTCCTTTCCGGGGGTATTCGCGCCCGGCGGGCTGCTCGGCGCCGGCGCGCAGGGCACCGGCTACCTGCACGTTTTCTGGCACCTTGGCTTCCCCGCTTCGGTTATCGCCTATTCCTTCCTCAAGCAGGCCGACCGCCGTGCCGCCAGGCCGGGCTGGGCGACGGCAAAGGCGGTAGGGCTGACGCTCGCCTGCGCCGCCCTGCTCGGTACGCTGGCAACGGTGGGAGGCGACTGGCTGCCGCAGATGCTGCAGGACGACCGTTACTCGTCCGCCTTCAACATCGGGCGCTACGGCCAATGGATCGTTACCGGGCTGGCCCTCGTGATCCTGTTCAGCCGCCGCTCGGCCTCGACCATGGACATGTGGCTGGTGGTGGTGCTGTCCGCGTGGTTCTTCGAGATCGGGCTGGTCAGCGTGTTCAACGCCGGCCGCTGGGACCTCGGGTTCTACGCCGGCAGGGTATACGGGCTGGTCGCCTCGAGCTTCGTCCTTATCATGCTGCTAATCGAGCACGGGCGCATGTACCGCGACCTGGCCGAAGCCCAGGCCACCGCACGCACCGCCATCAAGCTCCAGGAAACGCAGCAGGTGCTGGGCCTGGCATTGGAAGCGGGAAGGATGGGCGTATTCAGCTGGGACCTGGTCAAGGATCGCGCCTGGTGGAGTCCGGAGGTGGAGCACAACATCCTCGGGCTGCGCCCCGGGGAACTGGCGCAGGAGCCGGGCGCGCTCACGCCCTACGTTTTTCCCGAGGACCGCGAGCGCCTGCGTGCGCAGATTCGCGACTGCATCGGCAAGCGGCGCGAATGCGACGTCGAGTTCCGCCTGCGCGACGCGCAGGGACACGCGCGCTGGGCGTCCGCGCGCGGGAAAGCCCGCTACGACGAGGATGGCAGGGCGACGGTGGTATTCGGCGTCCTTGCCGACATCACGGAGCGCAAGCGCGGCGAGGCCGCGGCGGCCGAGATGGAGATGCATTTCCACACGCTGGCGGACGAATTGCCGGAGATCGCCTGGATGGCGCGGCCGGACGGCTGGATCTACTGGTTCAACCGGCGCTGGCACGAGTACACCGGACTGTCGCAAGGCGAGGCCGAAGGCTGGGGCTGGCGGCAGGTGAACGAACCGACGCTGGTGCCGGCCATCGTCGCCAGGTGGCAGCATTCGGTCGCCACCGGCGAGCCGTATGAAATGGTGGTGCCCTTGCGCGGCACGGATGGGCGCTGGCGGCAGTTCCTGAGCCGGGCGGTGGCGCTGCGCAACAGCGAAGGGCAGATCATCCACTGGTTCGGGGTCAATGCCGACATCACCGCGCAGACCGAGGCCGAACAGGCGCTCAAGCTGGCGGACCAGCGCAAGGACGAGTTCCTGGCGACGCTCGCCCATGAGCTGCGCAATCCGCTGGCGCCGATCCGCAATGCATCCGCGCTGCTGGCGCGCATGCCCGGCTTGCCGAGCAACGTCGAGCGGGCCTTTGCCATTATCGACCGCCAGTCGCGCCACCTCGCGCGGCTGGTCGACGATTTGCTGGAGGTGTCCCGCATCACCCAGGGCAAGATTGCCCTGCGCAAGACCGAGGTGTCGCTGGTCGACTGCCTGTCCGACGCGCTGCACGCCGTGGAAGGCGCGCTCAAGGCGGCCGGGCACGAGGTGCTGGTGCACCTGCCCGGCGACCCCTTGTATGCGTATGCGGACTCCACCCGCATGGTGCAATGCTTCCTCAACCTGCTGAACAACGCGATCAAGTTTACCCCCCACGGCGGGGTGATCAGCGTATCGGCCGAGCGGCTGCCGGGCCAGGCGAAGATTGCGATCTCCGATAGCGGCATCGGCATCGCGCCGGAACACATCAAGGATATCTTCGGCCTGTTCTCGCAAGTCACCCCCGCGCTCGAGCGCAGCCAGGGCGGCCTCGGGATCGGTCTGTCGCTGGTGAAGGGCTTCGTCGAACTGCATGGCGGCAGCGTCGAGGCGACGAGCGAAGGCGCCGGCAGCGGCAGCACCTTCACGGTGTGCCTGCCGCTGATCGAGCGGCCGGCCGCATCGCCGGCCGAGGCGCCGCTCGCCGGCCACGATGCCGGCCACGCGGCAAGGCAGCAGCCGCGCCGCGTCCTGGTCATCGACGACAACCGCGATGCCGCCACCAGCATGGTCGCCCTGCTGCAGGCCGCCGGCCACCAGGTGCGCGAGGCCCACGACGGACGGGAAGGGCTGGAGATCGCGTTGGCATTCGCGCCGGAAGTCGTCCTGCTCGACCTGGGCATGCCCGGCATGTCGGGCTTCGACGTGGCGCGCGAACTGCGGGGACGGGCGGCCCAGCCGGCGCCGCGCATCATCGCCGTCACCGGATGGGGCCAGGAAAACGACCGCCGGCTGACGCGCGAGGCCGGCTTCGATTTTCACCTGACCAAGCCGGTCAATCACACGGAACTGGAGATGCTGCTGTCGATGGACTTGCCGGCACGCGATTAGATCGTCGATGCGAAGTTTGCTATCATTCCCAGCACATTTACTTTGGAGGTGTCGTCCCATGCGCCATTGATGCCGCCGTCTGCTTGACGGCCAGTTCTTCCCACCTTCCCGCAATAGCAGGGGAGTTCCGGCATCCATGGAGGTTCAATGACACACCCTTTCCTTGCGCTCGACAGCGCATCTTTCATTCTTCCCGACGGTCGCCCCCTGCTGTCGGGGCTTACAGAAGCATTTGATACGCGCCACACCGGCCTGGTCGGCCGCAACGGCATCGGCAAGAGCGTGCTGGCGCAGCTGCTGGCGGGCATGCTGGCGCCGTCCTCGGGCAGCTGCCTGCGCGAGGGCAGGGTGCACTACCTCTCGCAGCAGGTCGACCAGGCGCGCGATGGCACGGTGGCCGCATTGGCCGGCGTGCAGGACGTCCTCGACGCCCTGGCGCGCATCGAGGCCGGCAGCATCGCGGAGGCCGACTTCGCGCTGGTCGGCGAACGCTGGGACCTGCCCGCGCGCCTGCGGCATGCCCTCGACCAGGCCGGCCTTGGCCACCTGGACGCCGCCACGCCCGCCGGCCGGCTGAGCGGCGGCGAAGCGATGCGCGTGGCGCTGCTGGGCGCCATGCTCTCCGATGCCGACTTCCTGATCCTCGACGAGCCCACCAACCACCTCGACGGCCCCAGCCGCCAGGCCTTGGCGGCGCAGCTGCGCGCCTGGCGGCGCGGCCTGATCGTGGTCAGCCACGACCGCGCCCTGCTGGGACAGATGGAGCGCATCGTCGAGCTCTCGCCCCAGGGCCTGCGCAGCTACGGCGGCAACGTCGATTTCTACCTTGAGGCGCGCGCCGCCGAACAGGCCGGCGCCCTGCACGAGTTGGGGCACGCGCGCCAGGCATTGCAGCGCGAGGAGCGCGCCATGCGCGAGCAGCACGAACTCCAGCAGCGCCGCCAGGCGCAAGGAGCACGCGAAGGCAAGGCCGCCAACCAGGCCAAGATCCTGCTGGGACGGCAGAAGGAACGCAGCGAAAACAGCAGCGGCCGCCTGCGCCAGCAGCATGAGGAAGCGCGCCGGCAGCTGCACGAGCGCGTGCGCGAGGCCGCGCACGGCCTGCGCGAGGACGGCGCCGTGCGCCTGCACGCCACGCAGGTCGCCGCCGTTGCCCAGCGCCGCGTCGTCGAGCTGATCGATGCCGAACTTCCGTTTGCCGCCCCGGCCCTGCGCACGATCAGCCTGGTCGTCACCGGCCGGCAGCGCATCGGCATCACCGGCCCGAACGGCTGCGGCAAGTCGACCCTGCTGAAGGTGATCGCCGGCGAACTGGCTCCGCTATCCGGGCGCGCCGTGCGCGACCCGGCCTGCGCCTGGCTCGACCAGCGCCTGGGCACGCTCGACCCGGGCCGCAGCACGATCGAGCAGCTGCTGGCGCGGAACCGCAGCACGGGCCAGGACCGGCTGCGCACTTACCTGGCGCAGATCGGCCTGGACGCCCGCCAGGTGGCGCAGCCCACCGGGCAGCTGAGCGGCGGCGAGCGCCTGAAGGCGGCGCTGGCCTGCGCCCTGTACGCCGATCCGCCGGCCCGGCTGCTCCTGCTGGACGAGCCGGGCAACCACCTCGACCTGGCGTCGATGGCGGCGCTGGAAGCGATGCTGAGGCAGTATGCCGGGGCGCTGGTGGTGGTCTCGCACGACGAGGTCTTCCTGGAGCGCCTGGGGCTGACCCACCGGCTCGAGGCGACGGCCGCCGGCTGGCGGCAGCGATTGTTATAATCGCGGATCACCATTGCAGGATTACGAAAGCCCCATGTTGCGCACGCTTGTCATCTCCCCCAACTGGATCGGCGACGCCGTCATGGCGCAGCCGCTGCTGCGCCGCCTGCGCGAACAGCATCCCGAGCGGCCGATCGACGTGCTGGCGCCGACCTGGGTCGCGCCGGTCTGGCGCGCCATGCGCGAAGTGGACGAGGTCATCGAATCGCCCTTCAAGCATGGTTCGCTGCAGTGGAAGGAACGCAAGGCCTTCGCGAAAATGCTGAAGGCGCGCGGCTATGCCGACTCCTATGTGCTGCCGAACACGCTCAAGTTCGCCTTGATCCCCTGGCTGGCGGGTATCAGGAAACGCGTCGGCTACAAGGGCGAGATGCGCTACGGCCTGGTCAATGTGATGCACCACGACGACAAGGCCGCGCCGCGTCCGATGGCGCAGTTCTACCAGGCGCTGGCCGACGAGCCGGTGCGCCACCTGCCGCGTCCGGAAAAATTGCCGGAGCCGGAAATGCGGGTCGAAGCAGGCCAGGCCGACGCCGCCATCGCGCGCCTCGGCCTGCCGCCGGGCACCTACGTGGCCTTCGCGCCCGGCGCCGAGTTCGGCCCGGCCAAGCGCTGGCCGGCGCCATACTTCGCCGAGCTGGCCTCGATGATCCGCGCGAATGTGCCGGACGCGCAGATCCTGTTGCTCGGTTCGCCGAAGGACCGCGCCGTCTGCGACGAGATCACCGCCATCGTGCCGCAAGCGCACAACCTGGCCGGTTCCACCTCGCTGAGCGAGGCGATCGCGCTGATCTCGGTTGCTGCCGCGGTGGTGACCAACGACTCCGGCCTGATGCACATCGGCGCCGCGCTGCGCCGCCCGGTGGTGGCGATCTACGGCCCGACCGACCCGCGCCACACGCCGCCGCTGTCCGAACTGGCGAAGATCCTGTGGCTGCACATCGAGTGCTCGCCCTGCCAGCAGCGCGAATGTCCGCTGGGGCACCAGAACTGCATGAAGCAGATCCTGCCCAAGGATGTGTGGCAACCGCTGCAGCCCATGCTCGCAGCCTGAACGATTATTGAAACGAGGTAGAAAATGATACTGGTTACTGGCGCTGCAGGCTTCATCGGAGCCAACCTGGTCCACGCCCTGTCGAAGCGCAAACCCTTCAGCGTGTTCGCGGTCGATAACATGGCGCGTCCGGAGAAATTCCTGAACATCGTCGATGCCGAAGTGGCCGACTACCTCGACAAGGAAGACTTCATCGTGCGCCTGAAGGCCGGCGAATTCGACGGCAAGTTTTCCGCCGTGCTGCACCAGGGCGCCTGCTCCAACACCATGGAGACCGACGGCCGCTACATGATGAAGAATAACTACGAGTACACCATCGCGCTGTTCGAGTTCTGCCAGCGCGAGCGTATTCCCTTCATCTACGCCTCGTCGGCCGCGGTGTATGGCGGCGGCAGCGTGTTCAAGGAAGAGCGCCAGCACGAGCGCCCGCTCAACGTCTACGGCTATTCGAAGTTCCTGTTCGACCAGTACATGCGCCGCTACTGGGCGCAGCACGGCATGGCCAAGGGCAGCCAGGTGGTAGGCCTGCGCTACTTCAACGTGTACGGACCGCTGGAAGGGCACAAGGGCACGATGGCCTCGGTCCCGTTCCACCAATACCACCAGTTCCAGAAAGAGGGCAAGGTCAAGCTGTTCGGCGCCAACGAAGGCTATGATGCCGGCACCCAGATGCGCGACTTCATCTACGTGGAAGACGTGGTCAAGGTCAATCTGTTCTTCCTCGATCATCCGGACAAGCGCGGCATTTTCAACCTCGGCACCGGCCGCGCCCAGCCCTTCAACGACCTGGCGGTGGCCACGGTCAATGCGCTCGCCAACGAGGGCAATGCGCCGCTCACGCTGGCGCAGATCGTGGACAAGGGCCTGCTCGAATACATCCCGTTCCCGGACAAGCTGAAGGGCAAGTACCAGAGCTTCACCCAGGCCGACATCGGCGCGCTGCGCGCCGCCGGCTACACCGAGCCCTTCACCGACGTCGCAACCGGCGTCGCGAAATACATGCAGTATCTGAAAACGGCCCGCTAAGCCGGCATCGTCGCCCCCGCGCAGGCGGGGGCCAGTTTCCCCGCAGTCCGATACATCCCGTTTACGCTCTGTCCCCCAGCTTTTAGCGCGTTTTTACACGCGATCACCTAGGCTTTCACCTGCTCCAACGACAACAGCAGGACACCATGAAAGCATTGATCCAAGCCTCCGTGCTCGCCGCCGCCATCCTGGCCCCGGCCGCCCACGCGCAAACCGATGCGCCGGCATCGACCACCACCTTCAACCTCGCCGCCACCAGCGACTATCGCTACCGCGGCATCTCGCAGACGCGCCTGCAGCCCGCGTTGCAGGGCGGCGCCGACTACGTCCATTCCTCCGGCTGGTACGCCGGCGCCTGGGCCTCGACCATCAAGTGGATCGAGGACGCCGGCGGCGACGGCAAGGTCGAACTCGACCTCTACGGCGGCAAGCGCGGCGAACTCGCGCGCGGCCTGAGCTATGACGTCGGCGTGCTGCGCTACCTGTACGCAGGAAATGACCTCGGCAGCGTACCGGGCTTCGCCCACGCGAACACCACCGAAATCTACGCCCAACTCGGCTACGGGCCGGCCTACCTCAAGTACTCGCACGCTACCAGCAACCTGTTCGGCTTTGTCGGCAGCGACAACACGTCCTATCTCGACCTCGGCGCCAACCTTGATGCCGGCAACGGCGTCACGGTGCAGCTGCACGCCGGCCGCCAGCGCGTCGAGAACAACGGCGCCGCCAGCTATACCGACTGGAAGCTCGGCGCCAGCCGCGCGTTCGGCGCCGCCAGCGTCGCGCTGGCGGTGGTCGGCACCAACGCCGGCAAGAGCGCCTACGCCTCGCCCGTCAACGGCAAATTCATGGGCAAGACTGCGCTCGTGCTGAGCGTCGCGGCCAGCTTCTAAGCCGGTCACGCCCGATCCCCGACATACACCTCATTTACACCCCGTTTACACGGCGCCGCGCGCTTTTTACGCACCATTTCGCGTGGCGCCCCTACCTTCCATCCAATCACAACACTGGGTACGAGTGCACATGGACTTCCTTTTCATCGGCGCCTTCCTCCTCCTCTTCGCGCTGACCTGGCTGCTGCTGGCCGGCTGCCACCGCCTGGGAGGCAAGCAATGACCACCTTTTATCTCGTCGGCGCCCTGGTCGCCGCCGGCCTGCTGGCCTATTTGCTGGCGGCCCTGTTCATGGCGGAGGAACTGTGAGCATGTTCTCCGACTTCCTGCCGCTGCTGGCGGTCTTCTTGCTGGTGTTGCTCCTGCTTGGCTATCCGCTAGGGCTGTTCATGGCGCGTGTCGCCGATAGCGCGGCGGTGCCCGGCATGCGCTGGATGGGCCGCGTCGAGGCGCTGTTCTACCGCGCCGCCGGCCACGGCTCCACGGCCGCGCAAGGCTGGAAAAGCTATGCGCTGGCGCTGGTCGCCTTCAACGCCGTCGGTGCGCTGGCTGTGTATGCGCTGCAGCGCGTGCAGGCCTGGCTGCCGCTCAATCCCGAGGGCATGCCCAACGTCGGCGCCGACTCTTCCTTCAACACCGCGGTCAGCTTCGTCGCCAACACCAACTGGCAGGGCTACAGCGGCGAGCAGACCATGAGCATCCTGACCCAGATGCTGGGACTGGCCTGCCAGAACTTCTTCTCGGCCGCGACCGGCATCGCCGTGGCCTTCGCCCTGATCCGCGGCTTCGCGGCGCGCTCGAGCAGCGCGATCGGCAACTTCTGGGTCGACCTGACCCGCGCCACCCTGTACGTGCTGCTACCGCTGTCGATCGCGTTCGCGCTGTTCTTCGCCAGCCAGGGCGTGGTGCAGGGCTTCTCCGCGCACGTCGACGCGCAGGTGCTCGATCCGGCCAGCTATGCGCTTCCGGACGGCGCCGGGACCGCGCAGGCCGTCACGCAGACCATCCCGATGGGACCGGTCGCGTCGCAGGAAGCCATCAAGCTGCTGGGCACCAACGGCGGCGGCTACTTCAACGCCAACTCGGCCCATCCGTTCGAGAACCCGAACGCGCTGTCGAACTTTGTGCAGATGATCGCCATCTTCCTGATACCCGCAGGTTTGTGCTTCACCTTCGGACGCGTGGTGGGCGACATGCGCCAGGGCTGGGCGGTACTGGCCACCATGACCGTGCTGTTCGTCGTCGCGGCCAGCCTGGCCTTCGCGGCCGAGCAGCAGGCCAATCCGCTGCTGGGCGCGCTCGGGGCCGATACCTCGGCCGGCAACATGGAAGGCAAGGAAACCCGCTTCGGCATCGCCGCCTCGACCCTGTTCGCGGCGGTCACCACCGCCGCCTCCTGCGGCGCAGTGAACGCCATGCACGACTCCTTCATGCCGCTCGGCGGCATGGTGCCGATGGTGCTGATGCAGCTCGGCGAAGTGGTCTTCGGCGGCGTCGGCACCGGCCTGTACGGCATGCTGGTGTTCGCCATCCTGGCGGTCTTCATTGCCGGCCTGATGATCGGCCGGACCCCCGAGTACCTGGGCAAGAAGATCGGCGCCTACGAGATGAAGATGGCCTCGCTGGTCATCCTGATCACGCCCTGCCTGGTCCTGCTCGGCACTGCCGTCGCGGTCGTGGCCGACGCCGGCAGGGCCGGTGTCGCCAATCCTGGCGCGCACGGCTTCTCGGAGATCCTGTATGCGCTCAGCTCCGCCGCCAACAACAACGGCAGCGCCTTCGCCGGACTGTCCGCCAATACCCCGTTCTACAACACCCTGCTGGCGGTGGCGATGTGGTTCGGCCGCTTCGGCGTGATCGTCCCGGTGCTGGCCATCGCCGGCTCGCTCGCCGCGCGCCGGCGCCTCGACGCCAACGCGGGCACCATGCCGACCCACGGGCCGATGTTCGTCGGCCTGCTGGCCGGCGTGGTCCTGCTGGTCGGCATCCTCAACTACGTGCCGGCGCTCGCACTGGGCCCGGTGGTCGAGCACCTTCAGCTGTTCGCAAAGTGATCATGGATACACCTTTCATCGAAACACCCATTCCCCAGGCCCTGCCGGCACGCCGCAACCTGAATTTGTTCGACGCGAAACTGGTCGGTCCGGCCGTCGTCGATGCCTTGCGCAAGCTGCATCCGCGCGTCCAGCTGCGCAGCCCGGTGATGTTCGTGGTCTATGCCGGCAGCATCCTGACCACTCTGCTGGCGCTCGACGCGCTGGCGGGGCAGGGCGAGGCGCCGGCCGGCTTCATCGCCGCCACCGCCGCCTGGCTGTGGTTCACGGTGCTGTTCGCGAACTTCGCCGAGGCGCTGGCCGAAGGCCGCAGCAAGGCGCAGGCCGCCTCGCTGCGCAGCCTGAAGCAGACCGTCATGGCCAAGAAGCTGCCGTCGCCGCAGCATGGCGCCACCTGGTATCCGGTCAAGTCGGAAGAGCTGCGCAAGGGCATGCACTTCCTGGTCGAGGCGGGCGACGTGATTCCGGTCGACGGCGAAGTCCTGGAAGGCGTGGCATCGGTCGACGAGAGCGCCATCACCGGGGAATCGGCGCCGGTGATTCGCGAGTCGGGCGGCGACTTCAGCGCCGTCACCGGCGGCACCCGCGTGCTGTCGGATTGGCTGGTGGTGCGCGTCACCGCCGACCCGGGCGAGACCTTCCTGGACCGCATGATCGGCATGGTCGAAGGCGCCTCGCGCAAGAAGACTCCGAACGAGGTCGCGCTGACCATCCTGCTGGTGGCATTGACCATTGTGTTCCTGGTGGTGACTGTCACGCTGCTGCCGTTCTCACTGTTCGCGGTGGAGGCGGCCGGCAGCGGCACGCCGGTGACGATCACGGTGCTGGTGGCACTACTGGTCTGCCTGATTCCGACCACCATCGGCGGCCTGTTGTCGGCCATCGGCGTGGCCGGCATGAGCCGGATGATGGGCGCCAACGTCATCGCCACCTCGGGCCGCGCGGTCGAGGCGGCGGGCGACGTCGACGTGCTCATGATGGACAAGACCGGCACCATCACCTTCGGCAACCGCCAGGCCAGCGCCTTCCTGCCGGCGCCGGGCGTCACCGAACGGGAACTGGCCGACGTCGCGCAGCTCGCGTCGCTGGCCGACGAGACCCCGGAAGGGCGCAGCATCGCGGTGCTGGCCAAGAGCCGCTTCAACATCCGCGAGCGCGACATGGCGGCGCTGGACGCCAGCTTCGTGCCCTTCACGGCCCAGACCCGTATGAGCGGCGTCGACGTCGGCGCGCGCCGCCTGCGCAAAGGCGCCGCCAGCGCCATCCACGCTTACGTCGAGGCGTTAGGGCAGGCCTATCCTGCCGAGGTGGCGGCGCTCGCGGACGCCGCCGCGCGCCGCGGCAGCACGCCGCTGGTAGTAGCCGACGGCGGTCGCGTGATGGGCGTGGTCGAGCTGAAGGACGTGGTCAAGGGCGGCATCCGCGAACGCTTCGCGGAACTGCGCCGCATGGGCGTCAAGACCGTGATGATCACCGGTGACAACAAGCTGACCGCCGCCGCCATCGCGGCCGAGGCCGGGGTCGACGATTTCGTGGCCGAGGCCACTCCCGAGGACAAGCTGGCGCTGATCCGGCGCTACCAGGCCGAGGGCAAGCTGGTCGCGATGACCGGCGACGGCACCAACGACGCGCCGGCGCTGGCCCAGGCCGACGTGGCGGTGGCGATGGCCTCGGGCACCCAGGCCGCCAAGGAGGCCGGCAACATGGTCGACCTGGATTCGAACCCGACCAAGCTGCTCGAGATCGTCGAGATCGGCAAGCAGATGCTGATGACGCGCGGCGCATTGACCACCTTCTCGATCGCCAACGACATCGCCAAGTATTTCGCCATCGTGCCGGCGGCCTTCGTCGGCACCTATCCGGCGCTGCAGGCGCTCAACGTCATGCAGCTCGCCAGCCCGGCGTCGAGCATCATGTCGGCGGTGATCTTCAATGCCCTGATCATCGTGTTCCTGATTCCGCTGGCCCTGAAAGGGGTGCGCTACCGCGCGATCGGCGCCGCCAGCCTGCTGCGCCGGAACATGCTGGTGTACGGCCTGGGCGGCATTGTTCTGCCCTTCGCCGGCATCAAGCTGATCGACATGGCGCTGACCGCGCTGAACCTTGTTTGAGGAACCGAGCATGCAATCTGTCATTCGTCCCGCGCTGGTATTGTTCGGCGCATTGACCCTGGTCTGCGGAGTCGCCTATCCGCTGCTGGTCACCGGCGTCGCCCAGGCCGCCTTTCCCGGGCAGGCCGGCGGCAGCCTGGTGAAGCAGGGCGACCGTGTGGTCGGCTCGCGCCTGATCGGCCAGCATTTCAGCGCCCCGCGATACTTCTGGGGCCGTCCCTCCGCTACCGGCCCGATGCCGAACAACGGCGGCGGCTCGTCCGGCTCCAACCAGGGGCCGCTCAACCCGGCCCTGCACGATGCGGTCAAGGCCCGCATCGAAGCCTTGCGCGCCGGCGATCCGGGGAACCATGCGCCGATCCCGGTCGACCTGGTCACCGCATCGGGCAGCGGGCTCGATCCCGAGATCAGCCTGGCGGGCGCGCGCTGGCAGGCGGCCCGGGTGGCCAGGGCGCGCGGCCTGGCCCGCGCCGACGTCGAGCGGCTGATCGATGCCCACGCCGAGGGCAACGCGCCCGGTCCCTTCGGCACCCCGCGCGTCAACGTTCTGGCCCTGAACCTGGCGCTGGACGCGCAGGTGCGCGATACTCGCTGAACGATGCCGAACAACGCTTCCCAACGACCCGACCCCGATGTCCTGCTTGCGCAGCTGCGCGAGCAGGAGCGCAGCGCCGCGCGCGGCAAGCTCCGCATCTACTTCGGTGCCTCGGCCGGCGTCGGCAAGACCTGCGCGATGCTGCAGGAAGCGCACCGCTTGCGGGAGGAAGGCGCAAGCCCGCTGGTCGGCGTGGTCGAAACGCACGGGCGCGAGGAGACCGCACGCTTGCTCGACGGCCTCGAGGTGTTGCCGCGCCGCCAGGTCGAGGATCGCGGCGTGCGTATCGCCGAGTTCGACCTCGATACCGCGCTGGCACGGCGGCCAGGGGTGATCCTGGTGGACGAGCTGGCGCATTCGAATGCGCCCGGCTCGCGCCATCCCAAGCGCTGGCAGGACGTCGAGGAACTGCTGGACGCCGGGATCGACGTGCTCACTACCGTCAACGTGCAGCATCTGGAAAGCCTGAATGACGTGGTCGGCGGCATCGCCGGCGTGCGGGTGGCCGAGACGGTGCCCGACGGCGTGTTCGACGCGGCGAGCGAGATCGTGCTGGTCGACCTCCCGGTCGACGCGCTGCTGGCGCGCCTCAAGCAGGGAAAGGTCTACCAGCCGGCCCAGGCCGAGCGCGCGGCCGGCAACTTCTTCAGGAAGGGCAACCTGATCGCGCTGCGCGAGCTGGCGCTGCGGCGCACCGCCGACCGTGCCGAGGACGAGGTGCGCGCCTGGCGCATCGAGCAGTCAGTCGAGGCGATCTGGAAGACCGGCGCCGGCCTGCTGGCCTGCGTCGGGCCGGACGGCGGAGCCGAACACCTGGTGCGCAGCGTCGCGCGCATGGCCTCGCAGCTGGGCACCAACTGGCATGCGCTCTACGTCGAGACGCCCGGCCTGTCGCGCATGCCGGGCCGCGCCCGCGAGCGCACGCTGGCCGCACTCCGGCTGGCCGCCAAGCTCGGGGCCGACACGTCCACGGTCGCTGGCGACGACATCGCGCTGGCCGTGGTCGACTATGCCCGCAGCCACAACCTGTCGAAGATCGCGCTCGGCCGTTCCGGCGCACGCTGGCCCTGGCAGCGCCGGGTAGCGCGCCGTCTGGCGCGGCTGGCGCCCGGGCTCGACCTGATCGAGGTCGGCGCCCCGGCCGTCGCGGCCAAGCCCGAAACGGCGTCCGCCTCGCGCGACGCCGCTCCGCGCGCGCTGCGGCCCCTGCCGCATCTGGCGGCGGCCGGCGCCGGCCTGCTTGCCGCAGCAGTCCTGATGCCGCTGCAGGACTGGCTCGACCTGGCCAACATCGCCATGCTGTTCCTGTTGGTGGTGCTGCTGGTGGCGGTGCGCTTCGGCCGCGCCCCTTCCGTCACCGCCACTTGCGTCGGCGTGGCCTGCTTCGATTTCTTCTTCGTGCCGCCGCACTTCACCTTCGCGGTGTCCGACTTCCAGTACCTGATCACCTTCGCGGTCATGCTGGCGGTCGGGCTCATCACGGGCCATCTCACGGCCGGATTGCGCTTCCAGGCGACGGTCGCGGCCCAGCGCGAGCAGCACGTTCGGGCGCTGTACGAATTTGCGCGCGATCTCTCGGGCGTGCTGGTGGCGGACCAGGTGGTCGAGGCTACCCAGGCCGTCGTCCGCGACTCGTTCGGGGCCGGAGCGGTTCTGCTCGCGCCCGATGCGGACGGCAGGCTGGCCGTGCCCGGCGCCGTGCCGCCGGGTTTCGATGCGGGCATTGCCCAGTGGGCCTTCGATCATGCGCAAAGCGCCGGCTTGGGCACGGATACGCTGCCGGCCAGCCCGGTGTTCTACCTGCCGCTGGTGGCGCCGATGCGTACCCGCGGGGTATTGGCGATCGAGCCGGATGCGGGGCGCTGGGTCCTGGTTCCCGAGCAACGCCGCCAGCTCGACGCCCTGGCGGCGCTGGCCGCGATCGCGCTCGAGCGCGTGCACTACGTCGAGGTCGCGCAGTCGGCCCTGGTCAGCATGGAGTCCGAGCGCCTGCGTAATTCGCTGCTGGCCGCGCTCTCGCACGACCTGCGCACGCCCCTCACGTCGCTGGTTGGCCTGTCGGAATCGCTCCTGCGCGGCGAGCCGCCGCTGGCGGAGCAGGCCGCCGGCCTGGCCGGGGCGCTGCACGAGGAGGCGCTGCGCATGAGCACCCTCGTGACCAACCTGCTCGACATGGCGCGCATTGAGAGCGGCCAGGTGCAGGTCAACCTCGACTGGCAGGCGCTGGAAGAGGCGGTCGGGGGCGCGCTGCGCGCTAGCCGCGCGGCCTTGCGCAGTCACCACGTGATGGTGCGCCTGCAGCACAACGTGCCTTTGCTGCGCTTCGACGCCGTACTGGTCGAGCGGGTGTTGTGCAACCTGCTCGAGAATGCCGCAAAATATACGCCGGCGGGTTCGCGCATCGAAGTGTCGGCGACGCTGCGCGGCGCGGTGGTGGAGGTCATGGTCTGCGACAGCGGTCCTGGCTTGAGCCCGGGGAGCGAGGATCGGATCTTCGACAAGTTCACCCGAGGCGAGCGCGAATCGGCGCTGCCGGGCGTCGGCCTGGGGCTGGCCATCTGCCGCGCCATCGTCGAGGCGCACGGCGGCGGCATCCGCGCCTGTGCTTCGCCGCTGGGCGGCGCCGCCTTCGTGTTTTCGCTGCCGGCAGGCAGTCCGCCCGACATGCCGGACGCCGAACTGCCCGACGGCTTCGATGAAAGCAAGCAATGAGTGACAAACCGAGTGCCCTGCTGGTCGAGGACGAGCCCCACATCCGCCGCTTCGTGCGCGCCGCGCTGGAGCAGGAGGGCTGGCAGGTCCATGAGTCCGCCAGCATGGCGCGCGGCCTGATCGACGCCGGCACCCGCCGCCCCGAACTGGTGGTGCTCGACCTCGGCCTGCCTGACGGCGATGGCATCGACTTCATCCACGACCTGCGCAAATGGTCGGCGGCCCCGGTCATCGTGCTGTCGGCCCGTTCGATGGAGAGCGAGAAGATTCGCGCGCTGGACGCCGGCGCGGATGACTATCTCACCAAGCCTTTCGGTACCGGAGAACTCCTGGCGCGCGTGCGCGCTACACTGCGGCGCCAGCGCCAGCCCGTCACCCGTGACGACGGTAGCGTGCGTTTCGGCAGCGTCGCCGTGTATCCCCAGGAGCGCAGCGTCACGCGCGACGGCAAGCACGTGCACCTGACCCCGACCGAGTACCGGCTGTTGTCGGTCCTGGTCGGCAGTGCCGGCCGGGTCATGACCAATCCGCAGCTGCTGCGCGCGGTCTGGGGACCGGGCCATGCCGAAAGCGGCCACTATCTGCGCATCTACATGGGCCACTTGCGCCACAAGCTCGAGGACGACCCGGCCCAGCCACGCCATCTGCTGACCGAAACCGGAGTCGGCTACCGCCTCTGGCTCGGCCAGTAGGCCGGTACCGCACCAGGAACGCTGGAGCCGGAGCCAATTCATTCACGCGCCGCCCGTAAAGACCGTCGTGTAGACTGGGGTCACGTTCTAATCTGACAACGCGACCGCTTTCCCGATGAGCGCCAACCTGACCGGACACCTGTCCCCGGACGATCCCGATTTGTCGCCCGTCACGCGGGCGATGGTGGCCTTGCGCCGCCCCATCATCGACGCCTGGATGATCGAGGTACGCGCCGCGGTGCCGCAGGCGCAGGAACTGGCCCCGCCGATCGCCGAGAACACCCTGCCGGCCTACTTCGATACCCTGGCCGCGCTGCTCACCCCGGGCCATTCGGCGCGCCTGCTCACCGACCTCGGCGCGCTCGCCAGCGAGCATGGCGGCGAGCGTGCGCGCATGACGAGCTACGATGCCACCGCCGTCATCCACGAGATGCAGATCTTCCGCAACGTCCTGTTCCGCGAACTGGTCCATCACGGCGTGCTGCTGGACGAAGGGCAGCGCGCCACCTTGTTCGCCCACATCGACGCCACCATCCGCGAGAGCGCGAACGCCTTCACCGTGGTGCAGGCGGCCCTGCGCGAGCAGTTTGTCGCGGCGATGGCGCACGACCTGCGCACGCCGCTGTCCACGGCCCAGATGGCGGCCGAGATGATCAACCACACCTCGCAGGACCCGAACGCGCGCCGCTTCGCCGACAAGATCGTGGCCAGCACCCAGCGCATCGACGGCATGACGCGCGAGCTGCTCGACCGCATCGCCTTCTGCAAGACCGGCAAGGTGAGGCTGCAGATCGACCGCGTCGACCTGGCAGCACTGGTGCGCGACGTCGTCCAGTCGGCCGAGGCTTTCCACCCGATCGCGCTGGCGATCGATGCAGAGCCGCTCGAAGGCTGGTGGTGTGCAGAAGCGATCCGGCGCGCCGTCGAGAACCTGGTCAACAATGCAATCAAGTACGGCGACCACGAGGCGCCGATCCAGGTGACAATATCGACCACGGCCGAGCGGGTGCAGCTGATGGTGCATAACCAGGGCCCGCCGATCGCGCCGGAAGACAGCGAGAGCATCTTCCAGCTGTACCGCCGCGCCGGCAAGCAGGGCCTAGCGGAGTGCAATGGCGAAGGCTGGGGCGTGGGCCTGCCTTATGTGCGGCGCGTGGCCGAAGCCCATGGAGGCAGCGTGATGATGTCCAGTTCCCTGGAAGAAGGCACCGCCTTCGTCATCGACATCCCGCTTGACGCGCGGCCCTTTGCCGGGGCGCCCACCGCCGCCTGAACGCTACGCGGACTTCTTCGACATCGTGGCGTGGCCGCCCACCGGCTCGGTCTCGAAGCGCTCGCCGAAGCCGGCGATCAGCGGGCGTCCCTTGGCGATTGCCGCCTGCACCGCGGGCAGCGACAGCGAGGCCTTGTGGCTGTCCTGGTCGACCCAGGTCTCGGTGATCCACAGCGCGTCGGCATCGAGCTTGTCCTTGGCGATGCCGTAGCTGAGGCAGCCCGGCATGGCGGCCGTGCCCTCCAGCAGGATGGCGATGAGGGCATCGCGCTGGCCCGGATGGGCGCGCATTTTTCCGATCAATCCGTACATGGGCGAAGCTTCCTTCTTGTCTTTCCCGGCCTGGGCCCGGGTGGCGAGGGGCAGGGCGGCCAGGGCAACCAGTGTGGTAGCGGCGGTGCGGCGGGTGATGGTCATGGCATGTCCCTGTTCGGTAGAAGGCAAGTATAGGCGCGCGAGGCAGGGCGCCGCAAGGCAACCGCGCCGAATATGGTTGCCGGGTTAAGATGGCGCTTTTGCCGAGCCGGCATTCCACAATGGATTCTTCGATGCGAATTTCCCGCCTTGCCCTGGCCGCCGCGCTGGGCCTGTCCACCCATGCTGTTGCCCAGCAGGCGCCCGCGGTCTCCGAACCGGTCCTGCGCGGCCACCTGGCCTTCCTCGCGGACGACCTGTTCGAAGGCCGCGGCACCGGCCAGCGCGGCGGCGAGCTTGCGGTGCGCTACCTCGAGACCCAGGCCGCGATCATCGGCCTGAAACCGGCCTTTCCCAAGGGCGAGGGCTACCGCCAGAAGGTCGAGATCGAAGGCACCAGGCTGCTGCCGGGCAGCGCGGTGAGCTTCCAGGCCGGATCCAGGCGCATCGTGCCGGAGATCGGCAAGGGCATCGTGTTCGGCACCGCCAGCGGGCGCACCGAGCTGTCGTTTGACGCGCCGCTACTGTTCGTCGGCTATGGCGTATCGGCCCCCGAGGAGAAGTGGGACGACTACAAGGGCCTCGACGTCAGGGGCAAGATCCTGGTCATGATGGTCAACGACCCGCAGCCCACCGTGGAAGAACCGAAGCGCTTCGCCGGCAAGGCCTACACCTGGTATGGGCGCTGGCTGTACAAGTTCGAGGAAGCCGTGCGCAAGGGCGCGGCCGGGGTGCTGCTGATCCACACGCTGCCGTCCTCGTCCTACCCGTGGAGCGTGCCGGCCAACGGCTTCTCGCACGAGCGCTTCCACCTGGCGGGCCCCGGCAACCCAATCGAAGGCTGGCTGCACGAAGAGACTGCGCGCGAGCTGTTCGCGCTTGGGGGCTTCGACCTCGACACGCTGCGCGCCCAGGCCGAGCGGCGCGACTTCCGTCCGGTGGACCTCAAGATTGCCGCCCACGTCGAGATCAAGTCCGCCATCCGCATGGTCGAGCAGTACAACGTGGCCGGCATCGTGCCGGGCACCGACCCGAAACTGAAGGAACAGGCGGTGGTGTATTCCTCGCACTGGGACCACATGGGCATCGACGAGAAGCCTCAGCCCGGTAAAACGGACCGCATCTACAACGGCGCCATCGACAACGCTTCCGGCACCGCCGCGCTGCTGGCAATGGCCGCCGAGGCGGTCAAAAAGCCGGCGCGCCGCACCCAGGTGTTCCTGTGGCCGGCGGCCGAGGAGCAGGGCCTGCTGGGCAGTGCCGCCTACGTGAAGAACCCGGCAGTGCCGCTGGCCCGGACCGCCGCCGACCTGAATCTCGACAGCCTGAACTTCGTCGGCAAGACGAAAGACATCGGTGTACCGGGCGCCGAACGCAGCACTCTGTACGACACCGCCGCTCAGGTGGCGAAGGGAATGGGACTGAAACTCGCCCCGACCATCCCCGACCTGTCGGGTGCCTACTTCCGCGCCGACCACTTCAATTTCGCCAAGGCGGGCGTGCCGGCCTTTAATGTGGGCTCGGCCGTGTTCTCGGGCGACGGCCACTTCGAGTTCGCCCACGACCACGCCGCCTCGAGCGAGAAGATGGTGGGCTTCAAGAAGGACTACCACCAGGTGAGCGACGAGTACCGCCCCGAGTGGGATTTGTCGGGCATGGTGCAGCAGGCCCAGTTCACCCTCAACCTGGGCTATGCGGTGGCCAACGCGCCCACCATGCCGTCCTGGAAAAAGGGTGACCCCTTCGGCAGCGTCAAACGCTAGAAGGCTCGGCCGCGGCGCCCGCCAGGATCTTCTCCAGCGCCACCATGTCCACCGGTTTCACCAGGTGGTGGTCGAAGCCGGCTTGCGCGCTGTTGCGCCGGTCCTGGTCCTGGCCGTAGCCGGTCACCGCCACCAGGGTCGCACCGGCGGTGGCCGGGTGCCGGCGCAGGCGGCGCGCCAGTTCGTAGCCGTCCATCTCCGGCAGCCCGATGTCGAGCAGGCAGAGCTCGGGCGCGAAGCTGGCGGCCTGCGCCAGCGCCTCGAGCGAGTCGTGTTCGACCCGCACCTCATGCCCTTGCGCGCCCACGTACATCGAGAGCATCTGGGCCGCGTCGACGTTGTCGTCCACCACCAGCACCCTGAGGCTCGATCCTGGCGCCGCGTCGCCGGCGGCGCCGTCCGCGTCACCGGCGCGTTCCTGGCAGCGCGGTAGGCGCACCGTGAAGCTGCTTCCCATGCCATGGCCGGCGCTGCTCACATGGACGCTGCCGCCATGCAGTTCGACCAGGCTGCGCACCAGCGCCAGGCCTATCCCCAGGCCGCCGAGCGAACGGTCGGGCGTGCGCTCGCCCTGCACGAACATGTCGAAGGCGCGCTCCTGTTCCGTAGGGAGCATGCCGATGCCGTTGTCGCGCACCTCCACCATTACGGTCTCGCCGGCGCTGCTTACCGCCACCGCGATGCGGCCGCCGCGCTCGGTGAACTTGGCTGCGTTGTGCAGCAGGTTGCCGACTACCTGCACCAGGCGCTTGCGGTCGCCCAGCACGAAGCAGGGCTGGGGCAGCAGCTGCACCTCGAGGCGGTGCTCCTTGCCGTGCACCAGGGCCTGCACCTGTTCGGCGGCGTCCTGCACGACGGCATTGATGTCGATGCGCTCCTTGGTCAGGACCACCAGGCCGCGCGTGACGCGCGAGACGTCCAGCAGGTCGTCCACCAGGCCGGCCATGTGGCGCGCCTGGCGCGCGATGATGGCGCTGATCTGCTTGACGCGCGCCGGCTCGAGGCTGTCCTGGCCGAGCAGCTGGGCGCCTGAGGAGATCGGCGCCAGCGGGTTGCGCAGTTCGTGCGCCAGCATCGCCAGGAATTCGTTCTTGCGCTGGTCGGCCTGGCGCAGGGCTTCCTCGGCGCGCACGCGCTCGGTGATGTCCTGCATGCTGCCGCGCAGCGCCACCACCCGGCCGTCGGAACCATGCACGCTCTCGCAGCGGTAGTCGAGCCAGATGCGGTGGCCGTCGGCGTGGAAGGCATGCAGCTGCAGCTTGCCGCTGCCGCCCTGGCGCACCAGTTCGCCGGTGAGGCGCTGCACCTGCAGCCACGACTCTTCGCTCAGCACGGTGCCGCGCTGCTGCGGGAAGGGCGGCATCGGCCGCCCGAAGATGTGGGGGACCGAATCGGAGACCTCGATCTCTTCGCTGCCGAGCTTCCACTGCCAGGTGCCGAAACGCGCCAGCATGTGGGTCTCGCGCAGCGCCGATTCCTTGGCGGCCAGCTGGCGCGAGCGTTCCGACAGCAGCGTGGCGGCATCGGCCATGGCCGACGCCACTTCCGCGGCTTCGCGCACGTGCACGTCTTCGAGCGGCGGCAGCGTGTCGCCCATGCCGAGCGCCTGCGCCCGGCCCGTGAGCGCCTGCACCGAGCGCGCCAGGCGGCCGCCGATCAGCCAGGCCAGGCACAGGCCGATCGCGAACAGCGCCGCGGCGACGCCCGCCATCAGGGCAAGCTGGTCCATCAACTCCGTGCGCAGGGATTCACGCTGGATGCCGATCGCCACGCCCCAGCCGCTCAGGGGCGAGCGCGCGAAGCTGGTCAGGAGCGGCTTGCCTTCGCGCGAGCGCGAGGCGATGGTGCCTTCCTGCTGGCGGCTGGCCGCGTCGCGCAACAGCGGGTTGACCGGCTGGCCGATCGACTTGTCGCGGTTCATGTTGCGGTTGAAGATGATCCCCTTGCGGTCGAACAGCGAGGCGACGGCGCCTTCCGGCACCGAGGTCGGGCCCAGCAGGCCGTCGAATTCTTCCGGGCCCAGGCCGATGCTCAGCACGTAGCGCACCTGGCCGCGCACGAGCACCGGCACGTCGACGCTGGCCAGCGCGCTCTTGCGCAGCTGGCCCTGGAACACGTCCGACACCGCCGGCCGGCCGGTGACGAAGACCTGCTCGATGGAAGGGGTGGGGTGGCGCGGCAGCGGGGTGCCGTAGTCGACCGCAGTGTTGATCAGCTGCTGGCCGCTACGGTCGCGCAGCACCGCGTTCATGCGTCCGCCGGCCAGCGCCAGCGCTTCGCGCGCCTGGTAGTGGGTGCGGGCGAAGTCCTCGGCCGCGAGGGCGTCGATGGTGGACAGGGTCTGGGCGATCGAGCGCGCCTCGCGCAGCTTGTTGTCGGTGCTGTGCACCAGGGCGCGCACCGTCTGCAGCGTGTTCTTCTCGATCTGGGCACGCGCCTTCTGGTACTGGTGGACGAACAGGATCGACGCTCCGATGACGCCGGGCAGCAGGGTAGCCAGCACCAGCCAGAGCAGGTAGGCGCGCAGGGGCCTGCGGACGATCGAGGAGCTGGTGCCGGTCACGTTGTATTCTGGACACTTGGTAATGCCTGATTCTACGTGACATTTCACATGAGCACCGACTTAGTATGTGCCCGAGGGCGTTCAGGCGCCGTCCACCTCGACCGGGCGATGGTGTTTCCGTGGCAGCGTTGCCGGCCGATTGGCGACGCCTGCGGGCGGGTCCGTGCCGGCGTCCGCTTCCGGTTCGAACGCGGCCAGCTCTTCCTCCACCGCGGCGCCCAGCTCCAGCACCAGGTCGCGCAGCACCGGGTCGGCGCGCATGCGCAGGCCCCAGGCGCATACCTGCAGCCGGGCGTGGCGCTTGCCGAGCTGGTAGGCGCAGCGCGCCAGCACCAGCGGATCGCGGCAGCGCAGCGCATAGGTCGGTTCCGGCGCGGCCGCCACGCGCACCACGCGGCCGTCGTCGCCGCGCAGCAGGTCGCCGTGGCGCAGCGGGGCGCCGCGCGGCAGGAACAGCGCGACCTCTTCGCCGCAGGCCAGGGTGGCGCGCATGCGGCAGCGCTCGCGCCGCTCCCAGGGCAGCGCCAGGGTGCCGTGCACCCGCGCGGCCGCGTCGATGCGGGTATTCAGGATCAGCATGGGCGCACGCGCGAGAACAGGGTCTTGTACCAGATCGCCGCGGCGCGCCAGTGCCCGTTCGGGGTCGAGCAGTACTCGGGCAGTTCGCCCACGCGGACGTAGCCGACCTTGCCGACCAGCTGCTCGGCCGTGGCGCCGGCTTCGGTTTCGAGGAACAGCAGGCCGCGGCGCAGCGACAGCGCCTCGATCTCGGCCGCTTCCAGCAGGGCGCTGCCGATGCCGCGCCGGCGCATCGTGCAATGCACCAGCATCTTCTGCAGTTCGGCGCGGTTGCTGCCGTTCGGTTTCTGGCACAGGTCCAGCTGCACGCTGCCGACCAGCACTCCGGTGCGCTCGGCGGCCAGCAGCACGCGGGTGCCGCGCGCCACCTCGCGCTCCACGCCGCACCAGTACGCCTCGAGCTGCACGTCGTCGAGGCCCGCCAGGAAGCCGAGCGAATGGCCATCGGCGACCGCGTCCAGCAACAGGGTGGCGAGCTGGGTGCGCACCTTTCCGATGGCGCGCGCATCGAGTCTGCGGATGATCATGCCTGCCTCTCATGGTGTTGACACCCTTGGTCCATGCAGGATACGTGCCAGCCCTGGAGGGGGCGAACGGTCGTGCGATATGTTTACTGAACAATAAGAACTCAGCGGTGAAGCGGGACAAAGGCGTTGCAAAGGCGCCATACCGTGCACCGTTTTGGCAAATAAATCGCCTTGTTTTGCCGTTTCGCCATCGAATCCGCACCAGATTGGACGTAATGTATCTTGCGCTCAGGCAATATGACCTTGCGCAAGAAACCAGAAAGTGACAACGATGGATACCCACAAGACCAACCAAGACAACGAAGTGCTGTCCTTCCGCCTGGCGAAGGAAGAGTACGCGATCAGCATCCTGAAAGTGCAGGAAATCCGAGGCTACGAAGAGCCCACGATGCTGCCGAACGCACCGGCCTGCATCAAGGGGATCATGAACCTGCGCGGCTCGATCGTGCCGATCGTCGACATGCGCATCCTGTTCAATCTGGGCGAGCCGAGCTACGACCAGTTCACCGTCGTCATCGTGCTGAACATCAGGAACCACGTGATCGGCATGGTGGTCGACAGCGTCTCGGACGTGGTCACCCTGATGGACGAACAGATGCGTCCGGCGCCCGACATGGGCGCTACCACCGACGGCGACACCATCCTCGGCCTGGGCACGGTCGGCGAGCGCATGCTGATCGTGCTCGACATCGACAAGCTGATGAGCTCCGAGCAGCTCGGCCTGATCACCAACGTACAGAAAGCCGCCTGAGCGGATACCACCCACCGGGCAGGACATCCAGCCATAAGGAGAACCACATGAACCTCGCCAACCTGAAAATCGGCACGCGCCTCGGCCTCGGCTTCGGCCTGCTCTGCGTCCTGCTCGTGTGCATGATCGTGATGAGCACGACCATGCTGGGCCGCATCAATGCAGGCACCGATGAAATCGTCAACAACCGCATGCCGAAACTCGAGATGACCGGTCATCTGCTCGGCCAGGTCGACGTGATCGCCATCGCACTGCGCAACATGATGCTCAACGAAGAGCGCAGCGACCGTACCAAGCAGATCGAGGCAATCGCCGCCGCGCGCAAGGCGATCGAGGCCGACATGACCCAACTGGACAAGACCCTGCAGAATCCGCAGGCACGCGCGCTGCTGGACCGGATGAAGCAGCAGGCCGGCCGCTACCTGCAGGGCCAGGAGCAGCTGCTCAAGCTCGTCAACGACGGACTGGACGAGGAAGCGCGCCAATACCTGGCCGAAGAGCTACGTCCCAGGCTGGCGGAGCTGAAGAAGGACATCAACGAGCAGGCGGCCTTGCAGAAATCGATCGCCATGGACAAGGCTGGCGAAGCCCAGCGTACCTACGACAACACCGTCCGCATGATGTGGGCACTGGGCGCGCTCGCCCTGGCCCTGGCGGCAGGCGTGGCATGGTGGATCACCCGTTCGATCACCCGCCCGGTGCAACGCGCGCTGGAAGTGGCGAATACGGTCGCCGCCGGCGACCTGAGCAGCCGCATCGAGGTGACGACCCGTGACGAAGCCGGCCAGCTCCTGCAGGCGCTGAAGGCCATGAACGAGAACCTGGCGCGCACCGTCGGCACAGTGCGCAGCGGCACCGATGCCATCACCGTGGCCGCCTCGGAAGTCGCGGCCGGCAGCCAGGACCTCTCGAGCCGTACCGAACAGCAGGCGTCCTCGCTGGAAGAAACCGCGTCCTCGATGGAAGAACTGACCTCGACCGTCAAGCAGAACGCCGACAATGCGCGCCAGGCCAACGTGCTGGCGGAAGCGGCCTCGCAGGTGGCGCTGCGCGGCGGCACCGTGATCGGCCAGGTGGTGGGCACCATGTCCGACATCGATGCATCGGCCGGCAAGATCAGCGACATCATCGGCGTCATCGACGGTATCGCCTTCCAGACCAACATCCTGGCCCTGAACGCCGCCGTTGAGGCGGCGCGTGCGGGCGAGCAGGGCCGCGGCTTCGCGGTGGTGGCGACCGAAGTGCGCAACCTGGCGCAGCGTTCGGCGGCGGCGGCCAAGGAAATCAAGGCCCTGATCAACGACTCGACCGACAAGGTCGCGAACGGCAGCAAGCTGGTGGCCGAAGCCGGCGCCACGATGCAGGAGATCGTCGACAGCGTGCGCCGCGTGACCGACATCATGGGCGAGATCACCTCGGCCAGCCAGGAGCAGACCGCCGGCATCGAGCAGATCAATCAGGCCGTGGTCGAGATGGACCACGTGACGCAGCAGAACGCCGCGCTGGTGGAAGAAGCGGCCGCCGCCGCCGAAGCGATGAAGGACCAGGCGGCCAAGCTGAACGCGGCGATGGCGGCCTTCCGCATCGGCGCCGGCGAACAGGCGGCGCCGGAACCCGTGCGCGCACCGCAGCGTGCCTTGAAGGCGCTCGCGGCGTAAGAACGCCCGGGGCAAAAAAAACGGCAAGCCGCATGGGCTTGCCGTTTTTGCTTGGGGACGCTCGTTTAGAACGAGTGACGCACGCCCACGTTGAACACCGACGGATCGGCGCCGAGCGCGGTGGCCGGCGGTGCGAAAGTACCGCCTGCCGAAGCCAGGCCGAAGGCTGCGCGGCCGTTGTTGCGCACGCGGCCATACGAGCTGTACAGGTTGGTACGCTTGGACAGGGTATAGCTGTAGGCGACCGAGAAGCCATTGCCCTTGGCGCCGGTTGCCAGCTTCTGCTGGTGGCCCGACAGGTAGAACTTGTTCGGGCCCGAGGTGAACACGCCGCCCAGGGTGATGAACTTGTACTCGTTGTTCGCGCCGGTCGGGTCGGCTTCCAAGTAGGCCGCGCGCAGGTCGAAGGCGCCGAAGTTGTAGCCGGCGCCGAGTGCGTATTCCTTGTCGTCGCCGGTGGCCAGGCGCTCGGTCTGCTGGTAGCCCGCGCCCAGGTACAGCGGGCCGTTCTTGTATTCGACGGCGGCGCCGACCAGGTTGCCCGACGGGTCGTCGGTCTGGCGTTCGCCGGCGCTGTAGGCGGCCAGGAAGGTCAGGCCGCTCAGGTCGTTGCTCTTGTAGTTCACCGAGTTCGACAGGCGGCGGGTCAGGCGGCCGTTGCCGAAGCTGGTCAGGGTCGAGCCGTAGAAGCCGTGGCCGAGCGGGTCGGCCGACTGGGCCACCGCGGCGATCGGGCCGTACTCGCGGCCGATGGTCACGGTACCGAAGGAACCCTGCAGGCCGACGACGGCGCGGCGCTGGAAGGTGCCGGCGGCATCCTGGGCGCCGCTGTCGAGGGCGACGCCGGCTTCGATGTTGAAGAGCGCCTTCAGGCCATTGCCCAGGTCCTCGGTGCCACGGAAGCCGATGCGGCTGGTGGACTGGGTGCCCGAGCTGATCACGGTGCGGCTGTCTTCACCCGGTGCGTCGGTGTCTTCGATGCCGACCGAGGCATCGGCGATGCCGTAGATCTGGACGCTGGTTTGCGCTTGGGCGGCTGCCAACGGCAGGAGGGACAGCATGGCGATGGCCAGACTCTTCTTTTTCATTGATATCTCCAGTGTGGATGAATGGTGTTTCCGAACGCCGTTCTTGTTGTCGATTTAAAATATTGACAGAAACGTACAGTTGCAAAAAGCTTACATTACCAGTGCACTCGAAATGATGCCACGATTCGTTAGCTCTTTGCTTATTCGGTTTTTGGAAAGCATGTGCGCGTCGCCAAAAAGCTGCACGATCCAGCGCAAACTAAGTGGTTCTACTTAGGGTGCTGTTGTATTTAGGTAACGAAACCGCCATGCCGGACGGGCGGGCTACGTTGCGCAGGACTGTCTGCACACCATGTTAGGATCGGTTCATCGACCCACATCCAAGGACAAGAACAACGTGCGCACCGGTATCACACAAGCCCCCTTCGGCACACTGCCGGACGGCGAGGCCATCACCCAGTTCACGCTCACCAATGCCGGCGGCATGGTAGCCAGGATCATCGACTTCGGCGGCATCATCACCGAGCTGCACGCCCCGGACCGTGACGGCAGGCTGGCCGACGTCGTGCTGGGCTTCGACACGCTCGCACCCTACGGATCCGACAGCCCGTATTTCGGGGCCCTGATCGGGCGCTACGGCAACCGCATCGCCAAGGGCCGGTTCACGCTCGACGGCCGGGAATATGCGCTGCCGACCAACAACGGCAACAATCACCTGCATGGCGGCGTCCCCGGCTTCGACCGGGTGAAGTGGAGCGCCACGGTGGAAGGCAACAGCCTGCGCCTGGCCTATACCAGCCGCGACGGCGAGCAGGGCTACCCGGGCACGCTGGACGTCATCGTGGTGTATGAACTCCTCGATACCAACGAACTCGTCGTCCGCTTCCATGCCGTGACCGACGCGCCCACGCCGGTCAACCTGACCCAGCACAGCTACTTCAACCTGGCCGGTGGCGGCGACATCCTCGGCCACGTCCTCTCCATCGATGCCGATGCGTTTGTCGCCATCGACGAGGAATCGATCCCGACCGGGGCGCTGGCGCCGGTGGAGGGCACGCCCTTCGATTTCCGCACGCCGCGTCCGATCGGTTCGCGCATCGAGGAAGACGACGTCCAGCTGCGCAACGGCCAGGGCTATGACCACTGCTTCGCGCTCGACAAGCCGAACGGCAAGGGCATGACGCGCGCGGCCCGCGTGCTCGAGCCGAACTCCGGCCGGGTGCTGGAGCTGTTCACCGAAGAACCGGGCGTGCAGTTCTACAGCGGGAACTTCCTGGACGGCTCGCTCACCGGCAAGGGGCAGGCCTATGCCCATCGCAGCGGCTTGTGCCTGGAGCCGCAGCACTTCCCCGATTCGCCCAACCAGCCGCATTTCCCGAACGTGATCCTGCGTCCGGGCGAGGTGTACCAGACCGAGTCGCGCTTTCGCTTCTCTGTCGATCGCCAAGGCTGATCACTCCAGTGAGATGTCCAGCCGCTCGATCAGGTCAAGCGGGCGGCGCGCGACAGCGGCTATGGCACGGAATACAAGCTGCGCCGCGCCTTTTCCACCCAGCTGGGCGTCCTGCCCAGCGAGTACCAGTCGCGTTTCAGCTAGTCCGGCGCTATCGCGCGCGGCTCATCCGGATAGCTCGTTATAATCGTCCGCTTACAAAAAGTTAGCGGCGATACAACAAACCACGGCGACAGGTTTCCCACTCCTGCGACCGGGCGCCGCGTGGAATCGAACCGGGACTATCCTGATGAGTAACGAAAGCAGTCTCTCCCTTCTCGCGGAAGGTAGCGCGACGCTGCCCGGCCAGGCGATCGAACGACCCTGGCCCGTCTTCCCCTCCGTAAAACCCGACAATTGGCCCGAAGGCATGCAAGCCATCGCCGACCTGATCGTCGCCTCGCAGTTTCCGATGGCGATCGCCTGGGGGCCGGAACTCAGGCTGTTCTATAACGACGCCTATGCCTCCCTGCTGGGCGACAAGCATCCCGGCGCCATGGGCCAGCCGCTCCCGCTGGTGCGTCCGGAACTCTGGCCGCGCCTGCAGCCTTACGTCATGGAAGCCCTGTCGGGCCAGCCGGCCCAGTTCGAGAATGCGCTGCTGGAGTTCCACCGCAACGGCAAGCTGGAACGGCGCTACTTCTCGTCCTCGATCACCCCGGTACGCCACAATGGCGAGATCATCGGCGTGTATTTCGTGCTGTCCGATTGCACCTCGCGCGTGCTCGCCGAGCAGCGCCATGCCTTCCACCTGAAGCTGAGCGACACGCTGCGCGGCCTGATCGATGCGGTGGACGTGATGCAGGCCGCGAGCCGGCTGACCGGCGAATACCTCGGCGTGGCGCGGGTCGGCTACGGCGAGATCGACAGCTCCGGACGCATGGTGAGCGTGGACCGCGACTGGACCGACGGCGGCATCGCCAGCCTGGCCGGAGAATCGCGCGAACTCGACAGCTTCGGGCCGGCCATCATCGACCAGTTGCGCCGTGGGCGCACCCTGCGCCTTGACGATATCTCCCTGGACGAGCACGCGGCGCCGTATGCGGCCGGCTATGCCAGCATCGACGCGCGCTCGATGATCATCGTGCCGCTGATCGAAGAGGGACGCCTGGCGGCCATCTTCTACCTGCACCAGCAGCGCGTGCGCCACTGGAGCGACCAGGAAGCCGCGCTGGCCGAGGACGTGGCGCGCCATACCCGCGAGGTGGTGCGACGCGCCCGCGTCGAGGAATCGCTGCGCGACGAGAAGCGCGTGCTCGAGATGGTCAACCGTACCGGCCAGGCGCTGGCCTCGACCCTCGACCTGGGCACGCTGCTGCAGGCGATCACCGACGCCGGCACCGAGCTGGCGGGGGCGCGCTTCGGCGCTTTCTTCTATAACGCAGAAGACGAGCATGGCGAGCGCCTGCAGCTGTATACCCTGTCCGGCGCCCTGCGCGAGGACATGGAGCGCCTCGGCAAGCCGCGCGCCACCGAGATCTTCCGCCCCACCTTCGACGGCGAAGGCGCGATCCGCAGCGACGACATCACCGCCGATCCGCGCTATGCGCAGCTGGGCCCCGGCAGCGGCATGCCGCCCGGCCACCTGGCGGTGCGCAGCTACCTGGCGGTGCCGGTGGTGTCGCGCGCGGGGCGGGTGCTGGGCGGGCTGTTCTTCGGCCATCCGGAAGCGGGCGTGTTCACCGAGCGCACCGAACGCATCGTCGCCGGCGTGGCCGGCCAGGCCGCCATCGCGATGGACAATGCGCGCCTGTACGAGGTGGCCCAGAAGTCGGCGCAGGAACGCGACGCGCTGCTGCAGAGCGAGCGCGCGGCGCGCGTGCAGGCCGAGCGCCTGAGCCACGCCAAGGACGAGTTCCTGGCGATGCTGGCGCACGAGCTGCGCAATCCGCTGGCGCCGATCAGCAGTTCGGCCAGCCTGCTGTCGATGCAGTTCAAGGACGAGCCGCGCATCCGCCAGACCAGCACCATCATCAGCCGTCAGGTGCGCCACATGAGCCGCCTGATCGACGACCTGCTGGACGTGTCGCGCGTCACGCGCGGGCTCGTCAAGCTCAAGCTGGACGTGGTCGACTTCCGCGACATCGTCTCGGGCGCGCTCGACCAGGCGCGCCCGCTGCTCGAAGAAAAGAGCCATGCAGTGCAGCTGGCCTTGCCGCCCGCTCCCGTGTACGTGCGCGGCGACCAGACCCGCCTGGTGCAGAGCGTGACCAATATCCTCAACAACGCGGCCAAGTACACCCAGAAGGACGGACGCATCGCGCTGGCGCTCGACAGCAGGGACGGGCGCATGTGCCTGGACATCAGCGACAACGGTTCCGGCATGCCGCCGGAGCTGCTGCCGAGCGTGTTCGACCTGTTCACCCAGGGCGCACGCACGCTGGCGCGTTCGCAGGGCGGGCTCGGGCTAGGCCTGACCCTGGTCAAGCGCCTGGTCGAGCTGCACGGTGGCGAGGTCGGCGCGCACAGCGACGGCGTCGGCCTGGGCAGCCGCTTCACGCTCGCGCTGCCCTGCGTGGAGGCGGCGCCCGACGCCGGCGTGGCGACCGGGCCGCTGCAGCAAGAGAGCGCGCGGCTGGGCCGGCCGCTGCGCCTGGTCCTGGTGGACGACAATGCCGATGCGGCCGACAGCCTGTCGCAGCTGCTGGGCGTGCAGGGCTATCACACGGCGGTCGAGTACGACGCGCGCTCGGCCCTGCGCCGCGCGCGCGCCGAGCGCCCGGATGCCATGCTGGTCGACATCGGCCTGCCCGACATCGACGGCTACCACCTGGCGCAACAGCTGCGCGCGATGCCGGAAACGCGCCACACGGTGCTGGTGGCGATCACCGGCTACGGCCAGGCCAGGGACCGCGAGCGCGCCATCGAGGCCGGCTTCGCCCACCACCTGGTCAAGCCGGTGGACATGACGGCGCTGGGGCGCGTCCTGGAATCGGTCGGCGCCAGCGCGGCGCGCGCGGAGTCGCTGGCGACCGCGCCCTGACGAAGCGCCGGCCAGGCGGTTATCATGGGCGCTCGTCCATGAAAGGATTCGCATGTCCAGTTACGTCATCACCGCCCCGGCCCGGCCCTCGCTGGCCGTGGCGGACAGCCAGGAACGCTTCCCGATCCGCCGCGTGTTCTGCGTCGGCCGCAACTACGGCGCCCATGCGCGCGAGATGGGAAGCGATCCGAACCGCGAGCCGCCCTTCTTCTTCACCAAACCGGCCGACGCCGTGGTGCCGGCCAGCGGCGCCGTGCCATACCCGCCCGCCACCCAGGACCTGCATCACGAGGTCGAGCTGGTGGTGGCGCTCGGCGCCGGAGGCAGCAACATCGACCCGAGCGATGCCATGTCGCTCGTGTGGGGCTATGGCGTAGGCCTGGACCTGACCCGGCGCGACCTGCAGGCGCAGGCCAAGGATGCCGGCCGGCCCTGGGACATGGCGAAGGGTTTCGACGCCTCGGCGCCGTGCAGCCCGCTCATTCCGGCAGCGAAGCTCGGCCATCCGCAGGATGCGCGCATCTGGCTCGAGGTGAACGGTGCGCTGCGCCAGGAGGGAAACCTGAACGAGATGATCTGGCCGATCGCGGATGTCATCGCGCACCTGTCGCGCCTGGTCACGCTGGCGCCCGGGGACCTGATCTATACCGGCACGCCGGCGGGTGTTGCGGCATTGACGCCGGGCGACCGGGTGCGCGGCGGCGTGGATGGGGTCACGGAGTTCGCGTTGTCGATCGCGTGATGCGCTCGGCGATCAGCGCCTCCATCTGCGCCAGCAGTCCTTCTCTCGCCGCATCGATCTGCGCCCCATTGGTCTTGCTGGACAGCGCAGCACGCTCCTTGCGCCCCAGGAAGTACGCCACCCGCTCAGCATTCGCCCCCGACGGATGCGGCAGCCCGTGCAGCACACGTCCGGCAGGAATCACGCCTTCGGCGACCAGCCAGTCGAGCGTCTCGCTGACGCTGGCGCCCATCGGGATGTACAGCGCGTCCGGCAGCTGGCGCGCCTCCTGCGCGAACCAGCGCAGTACCTGCTCGCGCAGGAAGGCGTTACGCAGCGGCGAGGGCGAGCCGCTGTAGTTCTTGCCGTCCACAAAGATCGGATGGCGCAGGATCGCGCTCACCTGTACCAGCCCGGCATCCTCGCCGAACAGGGTGGCGCAGCCGGCGATGCCGAGCCAGCGCTGCACGCCGATCGCATCGAGCAGGGCCACGAAATTGGGCCGGATCGCGCCGCTGAAGGCGCCCGCCAGCCGCGCCGCGCGCAGCAGCTCGGCGTCGCCACTGCCTGCCGCCAGCTGGCGCTGCGCCTCGCGCATCGCGTTCTTCCACTGCACGAAACCGGGCGTGATGCCGGCGACCACGATGCGCGCCTGCGGGTGGATCGATTCGAAGGGAATGTAGTAGGCGCTGTAGCGTCCTTCGCGGCCCAGCAGGAAGGTCTCGGGGATCTGTGCGGGCGCCGCCACCTGCGCCAGGTCGAGCTTGCGGATCGCTTCGCGGTAGCGGGGAAAGAGCGGTTCTGGCATCGGGATCGGCGGTCGCTGAAAGCCTCATGGTAGCGCACCCCGGTACGGCAGCGCGAACGCATGCATTGCCACGAAAACTGGTACGCTGTCTCCATCGATGGATGGCCGCAGGATTCACAAAAACACGCGGCCCGGGAAGGGGAGGATGCCATGGCCGACGTGGCGCTGATCACGGTGCACGGGATGGGGGAAACCCCGCCCACCTATGCCGATGGGTTGATGGACCGGCTGCGCGGGCAGCTAGGCAGCCTGGCGGGGCAGGTGGTGATGCGCTCCGTGTACTACCAGAAGATCCTGCAGGACAACCAGAACTATGTGTGGGAGCGTACCCGCGAACACAGCATGGTGCGTTACCCCGACCTGCGCAAGTTCGTGCTGTTCGGCTTCGGCGACGCGGCCGGGCTCGAGAACCGCAAGGAGATCCCCGGTTCGGTCTACGAGCTGGCGCAGGGCGAGATCGCGCGCACGCTGCTGTCGGCGCACGCGCTGCGGCCCGGCATGCCGGTGGTGTTCGTGGCGCAGTCGCTCGGCTGCCAGGTCCTGTCGAGCTACATCTATGACGCCCAGAAGGCGGCCAGGGGCCAGCCCGTCGGCGCCGGCATCTGGCGCAACATCGATGCCTGGGCGCTAGCTGCCATCGGGCGCGCGCTTACCGCGAGCGAGAAGACCTTCCTGGGCGCGGGCACCTGCGCTGCGCTGGTCACGACCGGCTGCAACATCCCGGTGTTCATCGCCGCGCACAAGATCATGCACATCATCCCGATCGAGCGGCCGACCTCGCTCTTCAAGTGGATCAACTTCTATGATCCGGACGACGTGCTGGGCTGGCCGCTGCAGCCCCTGCCGGGCGGCTACAACGAACTGGTGGAAGACCGCATCGTCAACGCCAGCGGCGGTGTCGCCAGCCTGCTGCTGCGCAGCTGGAACCCGTTCTCGCACAACAGCTACTGGGACGACGCCACCGTCGTCGCCGCCATCGCCGCCATGCTGCGCCGCCTGGCCGCCTAGGACAGCGGATCGGCCTGCGGCATCAAGGTGAACAGGGTGCGGATGTCGCCCGCCTCGGTGCCGCGCGCGTTGCGGATCGGCGGCTGGCGGAATTCTTCCAGCTGCGCGCGCCGCTTCTCGTCGAGCAGGCCGAGCTGGTCGAGCACGCTGTACACCGCCGGGTGCAGGGCGCGGCTGTTGCCGTCCGCAATCTTGATCGCGATGCCCAGCCCCGCCGAGCGGATGCCGATTGCCTGCACCGCGTCGGCGCCGATCTTCGCGACCCAGTCGCCGCCGCCGGCCGTCATCCAGGCCAGGTCGGTGCGCGCCGTGCCCGAGACCAGGTCGGGCCGCGCCGTCATGGCATCGAACAGCATGCCCATGGCGCCGCCCAGCTGCGGGTCGGCGGCGCCTTGCGCGAGGCGCGCATACAGGTGCGCCAGGGTCGACAGGGGCATCGCATAGTTCGGCGCCGAGCAGCCGTCGAGCCCGACCTGCATCCAGTCGGCCGGCATGCCCACCACCTCGGACAGCGTGCTGCGGATCGCCTGCTGCAGCGGGTGGCTGCGCTCGACATAGCCGCGGGTGGGCGCGCCGTGCAGGCGGCACCAGGCCAGGAAGCCGCTGTGCTTGCCCGAGCAGTTGTGATGCAGCGGGGTCCAGCTGCGGTCCTGGGGCACCGGCTGGCCGGTGAACTCGTAGAACAGCGGCGTGGCGCAGCCGCATTCCAGGTGGCCGGGATCGAGGCCGATCTTGTCGAGGATGGCTTCCACGCCCTGCAGATGCTTCTCTTCGCCGGAGTGGCTGGCGCACAGCAGCGCCAGCTCGTCGCGGCTCAGGCCGAAGCGCGCGGGACCATCGGACAGGATGAAGGGCAGGGCCTGGAAGGGCTTGAGGGCCGAGCGCGTGAAGGTGGGGTAGAGCGGGTCGCCGCTCGCGTAGAGCAGGCGGCCCTGCACGTCGACGACCGCGATCGAGCCGGCATGGATGTTCTCGATGACGTAGCCGGAATCGGGGTAGCCGCGCGTGGTGGCGACGAGGGGAATGGCGTGCATGGTGTCGTGGCAAAAGGTGTGTGGAAAGCGATCGGAACCCTAATGTAAGGCATTGCGCAACATGCAGACGCACGTTCCCGCATATGCATGGAAGCGTCGCGTTTCGCCCGTCAATCCAGGCTTTCCGGGACATCTGCACGGCGTGCAGACGTCCAGAACCGGCGCCCATATGCATGCCCCGCCTGGTAGCTGTTTTCTGCATTTCGTCGCGCGTTTTCCGCGTTCCAGCGCTTCCGGCTTGAGCCTGCACGGCGTGTCGCTACACTTCCCTCATCGCCAGACAAACCGAGAGAAACGCTGGCGAAACTGAACAACGTGGTCCGAGCGGCGCGAGCAGAACCAGCCCTGAGTCGCACAGGTCCGAACCCATTCAATTTCGACTTGAAAGGAAGTACATCATGCGCACCAAACTGCTGCTGGCCGCCGCCGCCACCTTCTTCACCCTGACCGCCAGCGCGGCACCGCAAGGCACCGTCTCCGAGCGCGTCGACGTGGTCGGCGCCCAGCCGAAGCAGGCGCAGATGGCTGCCTTCATGTTCGACCGGGTGCAGGGCGAATACCAGCTCGACGACGGCCGCGTCCTCACCGTGAGCGGCAAGCGCGATGGCCAGGCCCGCAAGCTGTACGCCGACCTCGGCGACGGCGCCACCGAGATCGTCCACGTCGGCAAGAACCGCTTCGTGGCGATGAACAAGGACCTGCGCCTGTCCTTCGACCGTCCGAACGAGCGCCGCGTGGTCGACACGGTCCGCGTCAGCAACCTGGCCGGCCGCCAGGTCGCCCTAGCCCAGCGCTGAGCCGAAACGCCCGGCCTGGTAATCGTCGATGGCCTGCGCGATCTCCTCGCGCGTGCTCATCACGAAGGGGCCGTGAGAAACCACCGGTTCCCGGATCGGTTCCGCATGGCCGAACACCACCAGGGCGTCCTGGCTGGCGCGGATCTCGACCGTGTCGCCGGTCTCGTCCAGCTCCACCAGGTGCATCGGGCTGACCAGGTCGGCATGGTTGCCCACCTGGACCACCCCGCGCGCGACGTAGAGGAACACGTTGCGCCCCTCCAGTCCACCAAAGCGGATGCTGCCGCCCGCGCGCATCTCCAGCGTGCTCATGAACACGCCGGTGAGCGAATGCACCGGGCCCGTGCTGCCTTCCCATTCCCCCGCAATCAGGTTCAGCAACACCTTGCCCTCGTCGACCGCCAGGGCAGGGATGTCGGCGCGCTGCAGGCCGGTGTAGGCCGGCTCGCTCATCTTCAGGCGCGAGGGCAGATTGACCCACAGCTGCAGGATCTCGATCGGGCCGCCCTGCTCGAGGAATGCGCGTGGCGAGACCTCGGCATGCACGATGCCGCGCCCGGCCGTCATCCACTGCACGCCGCCGGCATGGATTACGCTTTCGTGGCCGGCATTGTCGCGGTGGGCCAGCATGCCTTCCAGGATGAAGGTGACGGTCTCGAAGCCGCGGTGCGGGTGCGGGCCGAAGGGCAGGCCGCGGTTGTGCGGCGGGTAGGTCTGCGGGCCGTGGTGATTGAGGAAGAGGAAGGGATCGATCTGGTCGACCAGGCGTCCGGGCAGCGGGCGCTGCGTGATGAGGTCGCCGATATCGTCGCGCATCGCGGGATGCAGGCGGTGGACACTGCGGGCTGTCATGGTGGGTCGCTCCTATGGTTCATTGGTCCTAACGATACTCCAAGGCCCCGTCTCGGGCGCACACGCCTGTGCTAGACTTCTTGCGCTTTTGCAACCATCGCTTTGCACTGGAGACGGGACCTCATGATTCGAAAAACACTGCTGGCCAGCCTGCTGCTGGCTTCCTTCACGCTGCCCGCCGCAGCGGCCCCGGCGCCCGTCAAGGCCCCGAGCGAGGTCGCCGTCAAGACCGCCAAGTACGCGGCCAGCACCTACCGCAAGGACATCGTCGACACGCTGGCCAAGCTGGTGAGCTACAACACGGTGGCCGACAAGAACGTCCCGTCCGACAAGAACCCGGTCCACATCGCCTTCAAGGAAGCGCTGAAGGCGGAAGCCCAGCGCCTGGGACTGGACTACGCCGACCACGGCTGGACCGTGATCATCGGCCTGGGTCAGGGCAGCGAACGCGTCGGCGTGATCACGCACGGCGACGTGCAGCCGGTCGACCCGAGCAAGTGGAAGAAGTCGCCCTTCGTGCTGGACCGCATCAGCGAGCCGGGCAAGCTGCTGGCGCGCGGCGCCGAGGACGACAAGGGCCCGATCGCCACCGCCATGTACGCGATGAAGTCGATCAAGGACAAGGGCCTGCCGCTGTCCAAGCGCATCGAACTCTATGTGTACATGGGCGAGGAGTCCGACTGGCAGCCGCTGGTGGAGTTCCTCAAGACCCACCAGCCGCCGCAGGTCAACATCACGCTCGACGCCGAATACCCGGCGGTGACGGCGGAGAAGGGCTCCGGCCTGGTCGCGGTGACGATCCCGAAGGCGGGCGCGGTCGCGCCGCCGCGAGGCGAAGCCTACGTGGCGGAATTCGGCGGCGGTTTCTTCATCACCCAGATTCCCGAGGATGCCAGCGCCGTGATCGCCAACGCGACCCCGGAGATCGAGCAGGCCATCCGCGCGCGCGGCGCCAAACAAGAAGGCATGCAGTACAGCTTCAACTGGGAAGGCAGCAGCTTGAGCGTGAAGGCCAAGGGGGTATCGGCCCACTCGTCCAAGCCGGAAGACGGCGTCAACGCGGTCAGCATGCTGGCCGATGCGCTGGCCGTGCGCCCCTGGGCCAACACGGTCGCCGGCGGCGCGGTGAACTACCTCAACGAGATGGTGGGGACCGGCATCTACGGCGAGAAGTTCGGCGCCATCGCCTACCGCGACAGCTTCATGGGTCCGATGAGCTTCGCGCCGACCGTGATCAAGCAGAACGACGACGGCATCGAAGTGCAGATCAACCTGCGCCGTCCGCAGGGCAAGAGCAGCGAGCAGCTGACCAATGAAGTCAATGCCGCGCTGGCGCAGTGGCAGGCGCGCCGCCTGCCGCTGGCCAACGTCAAGGTCCGCATCGGCGAGCCCTGGGTGCAGAAGAATGCGCCGCACCTGCCGACCCTGATGAACGTGTTCTCGTACTTCACCGGCATGAAGGATCCGCAGCCGATCGCGATCGGCGGCGGCACCAATTCGCGCCTGTTCCCGGGGGCAGTGAGCTTCGGTCCGGCGATGCCGGGCAAGGTCTACACCGGCCACTCCGAGCACGAGTTCATCACCGAGAAGCAGCTGCTGCTGAACCTGCAGATGTACACGGCGGTGCTGGTCGAACTGGCCAGGTAAGCGCGCACGCTGACATTCCAGCCCCGGCACCGTCCGGGGTTTTTTGGCGCTGTCACCGTTAGGTGTTGAAGATCTTGAACTGTTGAGCTGT